>DATHKR010000117.1:0-35003 GCA_035489015.1 Kofleriaceae bacterium
GACGCGGCGCAGGCGACGCTGGAGGGTCAGATGGCCGGGCTGCAGCCGATGCTGGCCGGCTACCTCGAGGCCTACGCGGCGCTCGCCCGGCAGCACGGCGTCGTGATCGTGGGTGGTAGCTTCCCGGAGCGCATCGCCACGGGCGAGCTCCGCAACCGCGCCCGCATCCACGGCCCCGGCGGCGACGCGATTGCGGTCGACAAGCTGCAGATGACGCGGTTCGAGCACGAGAGCTGGGGTGTGGCGCCCGGCGCCGGGCAGACCGTGGTCGACCTCGAGCCGCTCGGCGCCCGGTTCGCCGGCGCTCGGCTCGGCGTGGCGATCTGTTACGACAGCGAGTTCCCGCTGCTCGTGCGTCGCCTCACCGCGGCCGGCGCCGACCTCATCGCCGTGCCGAGCTGCACCGACGCCGCGGCCGGGTATCACCGGGTCCGGATCGCCTGCCAGGCGCGCGCTCTCGAGAACCAGTGCTACGTGATCCAGACGCCCACCGTCGGGACCGCGCCCTGGTCGATCGCGGTCGACACCAACGTCGGCTCGGCCGGCGTGTACGCGCCGTCCGATCGCGACCTGCCCGAAGACGGCGTCGTGGCGATCGGCCCGTACTGCGAGCCCGGCTGGGTCGTGGCCGACCTCGACCTCGAGGTGACCGCGGCGGCGCGGCGCGACGGTCTCGTGCTGGGCAGCCGCGACTGGGACCTGCCGGGCCACACCGACGGCGCCGTGGCCAGCGCGGCGCTCAGGGCCCGCGCATGAACAAGTCGGTCGATTCTCGTGGTCGAGCCGCCCGGATGGCAAGGAGCGGCGAGAACCGGCGCGGAACGTACTCGACGTACTTGAGCACCGGAAGCGGAGCCGCGACGCCGCCAGCCGGGATGGATCGGCCACGAGAACGATCGACTTGTTCATGCGCGGGCCCTTACCCGCGAGGTAAGTGAACCGCCGCGACGCGCGTGGTACGACGTCGTCGATGACCGGTCCGATGCAGACGCCGGAGCCGGCGTTCGGCAGGCTCCTCCAGCAGTGGCGGCGTGTCCGCGGCAAGAGCCAGCTCGACCTCGCGGTCGAGGCGGAGGTCTCTCCGCGTCACGTGAGCTTCGTCGAGACCGGGCGCTCCACCCCGAGCCGGGAGATGGTGCTCACCCTCGCGTCCGCGCTCCACGTCCCGCTGCGCGAGCAGAACGCCTTGCTCCTCGCCGCCGGCTACGCGCCGGTGTACCGGGAAGCGAGCCTCGACGCCCCGGAGCTGGTTCCGGCCCGCCGCGCGCTCGATCTGATCCTCCGCCACCAGGAGCCGTACCCGGCGGTGGTGATGAACCGCCACTGGGACATCGTCAGGAGCAACGACGCCGCCGGCGCGTTCTTCTCGTTTCTGCTCGGTGGCGGCGCGGCGGCCGGCGCCCCGGCGAGCGCGCGGCCGAACGTGGTCCGCCTCATGTTCGATCCCGGCGGCCTCCGCCCGTGGGTCACGAACTGGGAGAGCGTGGCCGAATCACTGATCCAGCGCGTCCACCGCGAGGCGGTCGGCGGCGTCACCGACGAGGCGACCCGGCAGCTCCTCGACGCCGTGCTCGCCTATCCGGCCGTGCCCCGGCGCTGGCGAGCGCTCGACCCATCGGCCCCGCCCTCGCCGTTCATCCCGGTCTCCTTCGCCAGGGACGGCCGCACGTTCCACTACTTCTCGACGGTGACGACCCTGGGCACGCCGCAGGACGTCACCCTGCAGGAGCTGCGGGTCGAGTGCTTCTTCCCGGTCGACGAGGCGACCGAGCGCGAGGCCGCGCTCCTCCGCGCGACCTCGGCGTCCTGACTCGATCAGGATCCGATCTGCTGCCAGAGGAACGCGAACGTGTCCGTCCCGCCCTCGACGGTCTGCTTGACCAGGTCGGCGCCGCCGTGGCCGGCGTGGCGCTCGATTCGCAGGAGGACCGGGGCGCCCGAGGTGCTGTCGTGCTGGAGGGCGGCGGTGAACTTGCGGGCGTGCAGGGGGTCGACGAGGTCGTCGCTGTCGGCGGAGAGGAGGAGGACGGCGGGGTAGGCGGTTCCCTGCCTGAGGCGGTGGTAGGGGGAGTAGGCGTAGAGGGCCTGGAACTGGCGGGCGTCCTCGGCGGAGCCGTACTCGGGGATCCAGGTCTTGCCGGAGCCGAAGAGGTGGTAGCGGACCATGTCGAGGAGGGGGACGCCGCACACGATGGCCTGGAACAGCTCGGGGGCCTGGGTCATGGCGGCGCCGACCAGGAGGCCGCCGTTGGAGCGGCCCATCGCGGCCAGGTGCGCGGTCGAGGTCCACTTCTGCTCGATGAGGTAGCGCGCGGCCGCGATGTAGTCGTCGAAGACGTTCTGCTTCACGAGGAGCATGCCGGCCTCGTGCCACGCCTCGCCCAGCTCGTTGCCTCCGCGCAGGTTCGGGATGGCGAGCATGCCGCCCATCTCGATCCACACCGCCCACGGCCAGCCCCATGAGCCGGCCACCGGGGTCGGCAGCATCGGCTGGCTGAAGCCGCCGTAGCCGTAGAGGATGGTCGGGTTGGCCCCGTTGCGCGCGGCGCCCTTCTTGTGGACCAGGAACATGGTGATCTCGGTCCCGTCCTTCGAGCGATAGCGCACCTGCTCGGCCTGGATCTGCGACGCGTCGAGCGGCAGCACCGCGCGAGCCCACTCCTCGACCGAGCCGCGCGCGATCGACGCCTTGAACACGATGGCGCGCTCGGTGAACGACGAGTACTGGAAGTAGACGGAGCCGTCGTCGAAGGACCCGCTCACGTCGGACACACGGCCGAGCGGCGGGATGGCCAGCTCGTGGGCCAGCGCGCCGTCCTTGCGGCGGACCTGGACCGTGCTGGCCGCGTCGCGCAGGTAGCTCACGACCAGGTGGCCGCCGGCCACCTCCATGCCCTCGATCGTCCCCTCGCTCTCGGGGACGATCTCCTTCCAGGCGGAGCGAGCCGGCTTCCTCGGGTCGATTGCCATGATCCGGAAGCGCGGCGCCGACTCGTTGGTGCGGACGTAGAGGCGCGGGCCGCCGGCCACGACCTCGAACACCGCCTTCACGCCGACCGCGATGGGCTGCCACCCGGCGCGCTTGCGGGTGCGATCCTTGAGGTAGAGGTCGGTCGAGTTCCAGCCGTGCTGCACGCTGGCCACCAGCCAGCGGCCGTCGTCGGTGACCTCGCCCGAGAGGAAGCTCTGCGGGTTGCCGGTGGCGGGGTAGGCGACCTCGTCGGCCGTCGGGTCGCCGCCGAGACGGTGGTAGCGCAGCTCGGCGAAGCCGGGCCGGTCGGCGACCGGGACCTTGTCGGACACCGGCGGGACCCACGTGTAGTAGAAGCCCTTGCCGTCCGGCGTCCACTTCACGTCGGCGTACTTGGCGCCGGGGATCGTGTCGGGCAACTCGCGGCCGCTCGAGACGTCGATGATGTGGAGCACCGCCTCTTCGGAGTTGTTGACCTTGCGCTGGAAGGCGACGTGACGGCCGTCGGGGCTGGGCTCCCACTCGCCCAGGGTGCTCGAGCCGTCCGCGCTCCACGTGTTCGGATCGAGGAGCTGCTTGTCGGTGCCCTTGTCGCCCTGCTTCCAGTAGAGGACCGCCTTCTCGCGGTCCTTGTGCTTGCGCCGCCAGAACAGGCGGCCCTTGCGCCGGATCGGTACCCCGGGCGCGTCGAAGTAGGACAGCTCGGCCAGGCGCGCGGCGATCTGGTCGCGGCGCGGCAGGTGGTCGAGCGCGGCGCGGGCCGCGTCGTGCTGGGTCTTCATCCACGCCTGCACCTCCGGCCTGGAGGCGTCCTCGAGCCAGCGGTACGGGTCGGCGACCGCCACGCCGTGGATCTGATCGACCACCTCCTCGCGCCTGCTCGCCGGGTACGCGGCCGGCGCCGGCCCGCTCGGCTGGTTCGCGGCGGGCGGCCCGGCCGGCTCGGCCGCGGGAGACGCCGCGGTGCCGCCGCCGCCGCCGCAGGCCAGGAGAGTCATGCCGATGGACACCCACAGGAGAGCGCGCATGGCGTGAAGCTAGCACGAGGCGGAAAAGAGGCCCGACGCGCCGCGGTCGACGGTGACGGCGATCGGCGATCGGCGACGGCGACGGCGACGCGCTCACCTCACGTGGGTTGCACCTGGTGAGGCACACCGAGCGGTCGCCGCCACCGGCCGCGCTCGAGTACAGCTTGACAGGCAGGGGAGGTGGGTGACGCTGGCGATGTGGAACCCGCTCTTCCTTCGGCCGCGCGTCCCTGGGTCCGCCGTCTCTTCGTGGTCGGCCACGTCGCCAAGGGAATCGTCTACCTCCTCGTCGGCGGCCTGGCGGTCCTCTCCTCGGCCGGCAAGGGCGGCAAGGTGTCGGGCGAGGAGGGCGCGGTCAGGTCGATCGGCGAGCAGCCGTTTGGCCGGTTCCTGCTGATCGGCGCCGGGCTCGGCCTCCTCTGTTACGCGGTTTGGCGACTGTTCCAGGCCGTCTTCAACCCGGAGAAGAAGCGCGGCGTGGCGGGAGCCGGTCTGCGGATCGGCCGCCTGATCGGCGGGCTCACCCACGGCGCGCTCGCGGTCACCGCCTTCCAGCTCGGCCTCGGCCAGGTCGCGGCGAGCCACCAGAAGGAGTCGCGCCTGTGGGTGGGGAACGTCCTGTCGGCGCCGTTCGGCGAGGCGCTGATCGCGATCGTCGGCCTGGCCCTGTGCGGCTTCGCCATCTACCAGCTCTACTGCGCCGCGGCCAGCCACTTTCCCGAGCGGTTCGACGCGGCCGCCGGCTCGCGCCGGTGGGTGACGGCGGTGGCCCGGATCGGCCTCACCGCCCGCGGCGTGGTGTTCGGCATCATCGGCGCGCGCCTGGTCCAGGCCGGCTTCGCCGACAGCTCACGCCACACCCGCGACATCGGCGGCGCGCTCCGCGACGTCGCCAGCCAGCCGCACGGTCGCCTGCTCCTGGGCCTGGTCGCGGCCGGGCTCGCCGCGTACGGGGTGTATCAGCTGGTCGTCGCCCGGTTCGGCCGCACCCCCGGCACCTGAGCGAGGCCCACCACGAGCCACCTCGACCGCGGTGGACAAAGGATGGGACAATGCCCCGCCATGCCGGGGAGCCCCGAGAGCCAGGACGGACGGGCCGCCACGCTGACCGCGTCGCAGGTCAACCCGGTCGCGCCCGAGCCGGTGCTTGGGCGGCGCCGGACGGCGCTGATCCGCGGCGCCTGCGTCGGGCGCTACATCCTGCTCGAGCAGCTGGGCGAGGGCGGCATGGGGGTGGTGTTCAAGGCGTACGACCCGGAGCTCGATCGACGCATCGCGCTCAAGCTGGTCCGCATCCGCTCGCGCCAGGAGAGCGAGCGCGAGCGGCACCGGATCCGCCTCCTGCGCGAGGCCCAGGCGCTGGCCCAACTGTCGCACCCGAACGTGATCGCGGTGCACGACGTCGGCACCTTCGAGGACGACGTCTTCATCGCGATGGAGCTGGTCGAGGGCGGCACTCTGGCCCAGCGGCTCGAGGGCGGCGTCGATCCGGACGAGGTGCTCGATCTGTTCCTGGCCGCCGGCCGCGGGCTGGCCGCGGCACACGCGGTCGGCCTCATCCACCGCGACTTCAAGCCGGACAACGTGGTCGTCGGTCATGACGGTCGGGTGCGCGTGCTCGACTTCGGCCTGGCCCGGGCCGCGTCGGGGCCGTCGGAGCGGTCGCCGGTGCCGGGCGCCGCGGCCACGCCGGGCGCCGCGGCCACGCCGGGCGCCGCGGCCACGCCGGGCGCCGCGGCCACGCCGGGCTCGTCCTTGGAGGACGACGATCCGGTCGACATCGACGCGGCGACCGAGGAGGCGCCGCCGGCCTCCGGCGACACCGTGGCCGGCGCCGCGGCCCTCTCTCCCGGATCGCTGCCCGAGTCGAGCGAGGACGGGGCCAGCGCCCGGCTGCTGCAGATGCCGCTCACCCGGGCCGGCACGATCCTCGGCACGCCGACCTACATGGCGCCGGAGCAGCTGGTCGGCTCCGCGGTCGACGCGCGCGCCGATCAGTTCAGCTTCTGCGTGGCGCTGTGCGAGGCGCTGTGCGGTGCCCGACCGCCGTCGGGCTGCCCCGATCTGCCGACCTGGATCCGCCAGTCTCCGAGCGGGCGGCGAATGCCGGTCCGGGTGCGCCGGGCGGTCGAGCGCGGGCTCGCCATCGATCCGGCGGACCGCTATCCCTCGATGGACGCGCTGCTCGCCGACATTGCTCCGCCGCCGGCCCGCCAGCGGCGATGGGTGGTGCTGGCGGTCGGGATGGCGGTGCTCGCGGTCGCCGGTCCGCTGATCGTGGGCCAGGTCGGCGCCGACGACAGCGATGGCGCGCGCAGCGCGGCGGCCATCTGCAGCGGCGCGGCCCGCAAGCTGCCCGAGGTGTGGAGCCCCGAGGTGGGCGTCTCGGTCGAGCGAGCCTTTGCCGCGGTCGGCGGCCCGGCCGGTCGCGAGGCCGGCAGCCGGGTGAGAGCGGCGCTCGACCGGTACGGCACCTCGTGGGCGGCGATGCGGGTCGAGGCGTGCCGGGCCACCCGGGTGAACGGCGAGCAATCGGAGTCCATGCTCGACCTGCGGATGCAGTGCCTCGATCGGCGCCTCGACCAGCTCGCCGCGCTGGTCCGGGTGATCCGTGAGGCGCCGGACGCCGCGCTGATCGACCGCTCGGTCCAGGCGGCCCGGTCGCTGCCGGAGCTCGGCGCGTGCGCCGACCGCGCCGCCCTGGTCCGGGTGGTGCCGCCGCCGGAGGACGCCAAGGTCGCGGCCCGGGTCGCGCAGATGCGGCCGCTGCTCGACCGGATCGACGCGCTCGAGCGCGCCGGCCGCTACGACGTGGGCGCCGAGCAGGCCGCCAGTGCCGCCGCCCAGGCCGCGTCGCTCGGCTACGCGCCGATCGAGGCCGAGGCGCTCTACCAGCGCGGCTCGCTCCTGCGCCAGATGGGCGACGGAAAGGGCTCGGAGGCGGCGCTCCGCCGCGCGGTCCAGCGCGCCGCCGAGGCCCAGGACGACCTCATGTCGGCCAGGGTGGCCACCCTGCTGGTCTACGTGGTCGGGGCGGTGTTGCCGCGATCCGAGGAGGCGCTGTCGCTGGCCGACTTCGCGAGCGCCGCGGTCAGCCGGGCCGGCGGCACCGACGTGCTGGTCGGGCAGCTGGAGAACAACACCGGCATCGTGCTCTACCAGCTCCAGCGCTACGAGGAGGCCCGCGCGAAGTTCGTCAGCGCGCTCGAGCACTGGGAGCGCGTGCTCGGCCCGGATCACCCGGACGTGCGGAAGGCGCTGAACAACCTCGCGGCCGTGCTCGGCATGCTGGGCCGGTACGACGAGTCGGCGGCGAACGCCGAGCGCGCCCTCAAGAGCGCGCTCGCGACCTTCGGACCCAACCACCCGGTGGTGTCGCAGGCGTATCACACGGTCGGCCTCAGCTACGACCTCAGCGGTGAGTACGAGAAGGCGCGCGAGAGCATCGAGAAGGCGATGGCCATCCAGGTCGCGATCCTCGGGCCGGAGAACGTCGAGGTGGCGGGCCTTCGCAACAGCCTCGCCACCGTGCTGCGAAGCCTGGGCCGTCTCGAGGAGTCGGAGCGCGAGGAGCGCCTCTCGATCGCGAGCCGCGTTAAGGCGCTGGGACCGTACGACGCCTCGGTCGCGGTCAGCCGGGGCAACATGGCCCTGACCCTGCTCGCGATGGGGCGCACCAAGGATGCGGTGCGGCAGGTCGACCAGGCCCTGGCGATCGAGATCAAGACGCTCGGCGCCAATCACCCCGCCGTGGCCGGCGACCTCAGGGTCCGCGGCGACATCCTCCTGCAGGAGGGACGCCTGGCCCCGGCGTGGAAGGCCTACGCGCGCGCCCGCGCGATGGATGAGAAGGACGGCGCCGCCAGCGGCGAGAGCCTCGAGGGCCTGGCGCGGGTCCGCCTCGGTCAGCGCCGCCACGCGGACGGGGCCCGGCTCATGCGGCAGGCCCTCGCCGCCTACCAGCGCGAGCCGGCCAATCCAGTCCACCAGGGACACGGGCTTCAGGTCATGGCCGAGATCTACCTGGGCTGGCGCCACCACGCCGCGGCGGCCAAGGCGTTCGAGCAGACGATCGCGTTCTGGGACAAGCACAAGGCGGCGCTGCCGACCGACGTCGCCGACGCGCTGGTCGGGCTGGGTCAGAGTCAGCTCGGCTTGCACCGCGCCCGCGCCGCCACGCCATCCTTCGAGCGCGCCCTCGCGCTGGTCGAGTCGGACGCGCGGCGCGTGGTCAGCGCGCGGGCCGAGGCGCGCTTCGGCCTGGCTCAGGCGGTCTGGGACGGCGGCGACCGCGCCCGCGCGATCGGCCTGGCCCGGGCCGCGCGCGCCGAGCTGGCCGCCGGGGGCCCGGTCGAGGCCGCGCGCGCCGCCGTGGTCCGCA
Organism: Kofleriaceae bacterium; assembly: GCA_035489015.1. GTDB lineage: Bacteria > Myxococcota_A > Polyangia > Haliangiales > Haliangiaceae > DATFRY01. The sequence goes on from DATHKR010000117.1 coordinate 8,381, forward strand.
AGTGGCTGTCCCGGCACCGCGCGCGCTGATCCGATACCGCGCGCGCATCGCTCCGGTCAGCCCCGGCGCAGCTCCCTTACCTCGCGTCCGTCGGCGGCCAGGGCCCGGGCGAGGGCCTCGAGGCTGTCGAGGTTGTGGATGGGGCGGTGCTGGTCGACGTGGGGGAGGAGCGCGCGGATGCCCTCGGCGCGCGGCTCGAAGCCGGTCCAGCGCAGCAGCGGGTTGAGCCAGATGAGGCGGCGGCAGGACTTGTGGAGGCGCTCGGCCTCGGCGGCCAGCCGCTCGCCCGGACCGCAGTCGAGGCCGTCGGTGATGAGCAGTACGACGGCTCCCTGGCCGAGCACGCGGCGGGACCAGACCCGGTTGAACTCGTGGAGGCACTCGCCCAGCCGGGTTCCTCCGCCCCAGTCGACCACCTCGCGGCCGACCCGGGCCAGGGCCTCGTCCACGTCGCGGTGGCGGAGGGTGCGGGTGACGCTCGACAGGCGGGTGCCGAACAGGAAGGTGTGGACCCGCGGGCGGGCGGCGCTGACCGCGTGGAGAAAGGCGAGCAGCATCTCGGAGTAGCGGCCCATCGAGCCGGAGATGTCGCACAGCGCGACCAGCGGCGGCTGGCGGACGCGGCGGCGGCGGAAGCGGAGCGGGGCGACGTCGCCGAAGGTGCGGAGGCCGTCGCGGATGGTGCGGGGCAGGTCGAGGCGGCCGCGCGGCCACGGCCGGTAGCGGCGCGTCGGCACCGGGCGGACCAGGAGCTCGATGCGGGCGGCGGCGGCGCGGGCGCGGCGGAGCTCGTCGGTGGTCATCTGCTCGAAGTCGCGCGAGCGGAGGATCTCGTCGGGCGAGAAGGCCAGGGTGGCGCTGATCTCGACCGCCTCGAGCTCGGTGCGGGCGCGGTCGGTGCCGGGCCGGAGCGCGTCGGACACGCGGCGGGAGGCGGCCGGGCGGCGCGGCACCACCCGGCTTGCCATGAGCAGCGAGTAGACGTCGTCGATGCGGCCCGGGGCGCGGAAGAAGAGGTCGAAGGCCTGATCGAAGACGATGTGGTCCTCGGGGCGGCGAACCATCACCGCGTGGAGCGCCCAGTAGAGCTGGTCGCGGTCGAGGACGTCGACCGCGTCGGCGGCGCGCAGGGCGGAGAGCGCCGAGGCCGGCCCGATGGCCAGGCCGGCGCCGCGCAGCACGCGGGCGAACTGCACGATGTTCGCGGCCAGGTGTCCGCCGCCGGTGTCGCCGTTCATGCGGTGCCGGCCAGCAGCGACTCCACCTGGGCGCCGGCCACCTTGGCCACGTCGTCCTGGTACTTGAGGAGCACGCCGAGGGTCGCGTTCACCATGTCCGGCTCGAGCGCGGTCTGGTCGAGGGCGACCAGCGCGTTGGCCCAGTCGATCGTCTCGGCCACGCCGGGCAGCTTGAACAGGTCGGTGGCGCGCAGCTTCTGCACGAACGCCACCACCTGGCTCGACAGGCTGTCCGGCACGCCGGGGGCGCGGGTGCGCAGGATGGCCAGCTCGCGCGCCGCGTCCGGGTAGCCGATCCAGTGGTAGAGGCAGCGCCGCTTGAGCGCGTCGTGGATCTCGCGGGTCCGGTTCGAGGTGAGGATGACGATCGGCGGCTCGGCCGCGCGGATGGTGCCGAGCTCCGGGATGGTGATCTGGTAGTCGGACAGGATCTCGAGCAGGAACGCCTCGAACGGCTCGTCGGTGCGGTCGAGCTCGTCGATGAGCAGGACCCCGCCCGCCTCGAGCGCCTGGAGCAGCGGGCGCTTGAGCAGGAACGCCTCGCTGAAGATCGTCTGGGCCACCGCCTCGCGGTCCTGGCCGGCCAGCTCGGCCAGGCGGATCTCCAGCATCTGGCGCGAGTAGTTCCACTCGTAGAGCGCCGCCGCGGCGTCGAGCCCCTCGTAGCACTGCAGCCGGATGAGCCGGCGGTCGAGCCGCTCGGCCAGCACCTTGGCGAGCTCGGTCTTGCCGACCCCCGCCTCGCCCTCGATGAGGAGCGGCCGGCCGAGCTTGAGGGCGAGGAACAGCGCCGTCGCCAGGCTGACGTCGGCCACGTAGCGGCCGCCGGCGAGGAGCTCCGTCGTCTCGGCGACGTTGCGGGGGAGCGCTTTCACCGGATGGACCGGGCCGGCCTCGCCCGGCTCAGGCGCTGGCCACCGCCCGCTTCGCCATGACGCCGATCAGGTGGGCGCGGAACTCGGCGCTGGCCTCGCTGTCGGTCTGCAGGTCGTCGGCGGCGACCGCGATGCCGTCGAGTGACTCCGGCGCGAACTTCTTGCCCAGCGCCGCCTCCATCTCCGGGACCCGGAACACCCTCGACCCGGCCCCGGTCACCGCCACCCGCACGCCGCCCTTCGCCTTGACCACCATGACCCCGACCACGGCGAACTTCGACGCGCGGTGGGCGAACTTCACGTACGAGCAGCGCTCCGGCACCGGGAAGTGGACCGCGGTGATGAGCTCGTCCGGCTCCAGCGCGGACTGGAACAGGCCGGTGAAGAACGAGTCGGCCGGCAGGCGGCGGCGGTCGGTCGCGATCGTCGCGCCCAGCGCCACCAGCGCGGCCGGGTAGTCCGCGGCCGGGTCGGCGTGCGAGATCGATCCGCCGATCGTGCCCCGGTTCCTGACCTGGGCGTCGCCGATGCCCCCGGCCAGCCGGGCCAGCGCGGCGATCGGCTTCGAGGCGGCCACCTCGTCGTGAGTGGCCAGCGCCCCGACCAGGAGGTTGGTGCCGTCGACGCGGATCTCGCGCAGCTCGGCGAGGCCGGCCAGCGAGACCAGGTCGGTCGGCTGGGCCAGGTCGAGCTTCAGCATCGGCAGCAGGCTCTGCCCGCCGGCCAGCGCCTTGGCCCCCTCGTTCCCGCTCAGCAGCTTCACCGCCTCGGCGACGCTCTTCGGTCGATGGAACTGGAAGTTCTTCATGGCCGTGCCTCCCGGATCGCCCGCCATACCTTTTCCGGCGTCGCCGGCATGTCGATGTGCTTCACCCCCAGCGGCTCGAGCGCGTCGAGCACCGCGTTGATGACCGCCGGCGGGACGCCGATCGCGCCCACCTCGCCGACCCCCTTCACGCCGAGCGGGTTGTGAGTGCACGGGGTCGCGTGGTTGCCGACCTTGAACATCGGCAGGTCGGCCGCGCGCGGCATGCAGTAGTTCATGTACGAGCCGGTCAGGAGCTGGCCGTCGTCGTCGTACAGGCACTCTTCCCACAGCGCCTGGCCGATGCCCTGGGCCAGCCCGCCGTGGGCCTGGCCGTCGACGATCATCGGGTTGATGATGACGCCGACGTCGTCGGCGATGGCGACGTCGACCACCGCGACCAGCCCGGTGTCAGGATCGACCTCCACCTCGACCAGGTGACAGCCGCCCGGGAAGGTGAAGTTGCCCGGGTCGTAGAACGCGGTCTCCTCCAGGCCGGGCTCCAGCGTCTCGAGCGGGTAGTTGTGCGGCACGTAGGCGGCGAACGCGATCTCGCCGAACGCCTTGGCGCGGTCGGTGCCGGCCACCCGGAAGCTGCCGTCGGAGAACTCGATGTCGGCCAGCTTGGCCTCGAGCATGTGGGCGGCGATCTTCTTGCCCTTGTCGATGATCTTCTCCATCGCCTTGAAGACCGCCGAGCCGCCCACCGACGCCGAGCGCGAGCCGTAGGTCCCCATCCCGAACGGGATGCGATCGGTGTCGCCGTGGACCACCTCGACGCTCTCGATCGGCACGCCGAGCCGCTCGACCACCAGCTGCGCGAAGGTGGTCTCGTGACCCTGGCCGTGGCTGTGGGAGCCGGTGAAGACGACCACGTTGCCGGTCGGGTTCACCCGCACGGTCGCGGCCTCGTACAGGCCCGCGCGCGCGCCGAGCACACCGGCCACCGCCGACGGAGCCAGCCCGCACGCCTCGATATAGGTCGAGATGCCGAACCCGCGCAGCTTGCCGCGCGAGGCCGACGCCTTCTTGCGCGCCGCGTAGCCCGGGTAGTCGATCGACTTCAGGGCCAGGTCGAGGGTGGCGTGGTAGTTGCCGGTGTCGTACTGGAGCGCGACCGGCGTCTGGTAGGGGAACTGCTCCGGCTTGATGAAGTTCTCCCGCCGGATCTCCACCCGATCGATCCCGAGCTGGCGCGCCGCCTTGTCGACCAACCGCTCGAGCAGGTACGCGGCCTCGGGCCGGCCGGCGCCGCGGTACGCGTCGACCGGGACCGTGTGGGTGAAGATCGCCTTCACCTCGACGTAGATGGCCGGGATGGCGTACGGGCCGGACAGGAGGGTGGCGTAGAGGTAGGTCGGGATGCACGGCGCGAACGTGGACAGGTAGGCGCCCATGTTGGCCAGGGTGTCGACTCGCAGGCCGAGGAAGCGGCCGCGCTCGTCGAGGGCGAGCTCGGCGTGGGACACGTGGTCGCGCCCGTGCGCGTCCGACATGAACGCCTCGTTGCGGTCGGACGTCCACTTGACCGGCCGGCCGATCCGGCGCGACGCCCACAGGACCAGCAGCTCCTCGGCGTAGTGATAGATCTTGGAGCCGAAGCCTCCGCCCACGTCCGGCGCGAACACGCGGATCTTGTGCTCGGGGACCTTGAGGGTGAACGCGCCGAGCAACAGCCGGATGAGGTGCGGGTTCTGCGACGTGGTGTAGAGCGTGTAGTGCTCGCTGGCGTCCTCGTAGTGGCCGATCGCGGAGCGCGGCTCCATCGGGTTGGGGATGAGCCGGTTGTTGGTGAGGTCGATCTTCACCACGTGCTTGGCGCGGGCGAACGCCGCGTCGGTCGCGGTCGGGTCGCCGATGTGCCAGTCGTAGCAGACGTTGCCGGGCGCCTCGTCCCACACCTGCGGCGCGCCGCTCGCGACCGCCTGGGGCAGGTGGGCGACTCCCTGGAGCGGCTCGTAGTCGATCTCGACCAGCTGCGCCGCCTCGCGCGCCTGCGTCCGCGTCTCCGCCACCACCATGACGACCGGGTCGCCGACGTGGCGGACCTTGCCGATGGCGAGCGCCGGGTGAGGCGGCTCGACCATGTTGGAGCCGTCCTTGTTCTTGATGAGCCAGCCGGCCGGCAGGCCGCCCAGCTGATCGGCGGCCACGTCCTCGCCGGTCAGGATCGCGACCACCCCGGGCGCCTGACGCGCCGCGGTGAGGTCGATCGACGCGATGCGGGCGCTGGCGTGGTGCGAGCGGAGCAGGTACGCGTGGGTCTGGTCGGGCAGCTGGATGTCGTCGGTGTACTGGCCCTTGCCGAGGAGGAACCGGCGGTCCTCGCGGCGCTTGACCGGCGAGCCGATGCCGCCGGCGGTCATCGCGAGCCTCCGCGGATCGTCTCGGCCGCCGACAGCACCGCCTTGACGATGTTGTGGTAGCCGGTGCAGCGGCAGATGTTGCCCTCGAGCCAGTGCCGCACCTCCGTCTCGCTCGGGCTGGCGTTGCGCCGCACGAGGTCGATCGCGCTCATCACCATGCCCGGTGTGCAAAAACCGCACTGGAGGCCGTGGTGCTCCTGGAAGGCGGCCTGCATCGGGTGCATCTTTCCGCCCTCCGCGACCCCTTCGATGGTGGTGATGTCGGCGCCGTCCGCCTCGACCGCCAGCATCGTGCAGCTCTTCACGGACTTTCCGTTGACGTGGACCACGCACGCGCCACACTGGCTGGTATCGCAGCCGACGTGGGTGCCAGTGAGGCGAAGCTGATCGCGCAGGAGCTCGACCAGGAGCGTGCGCGGCTCGACCTCGACGGTGTGGCTTCGTTTGTTGACCTTGACGGTGATCATGAGCTCGCCACCTCCGGTCGCTAAGGGGTACGTCGGCGACAGCGTACGCCCAGACCGCCGGCATGCGCAACGCCACGGGATCTGGGCGCGTGCGACCGCTCGCCGCGCGGCGCGGATCGAGTCGGCCGCGCGCGGGCGCGCGCTCACCCACTTCGTCCGACATGCGGGCCGACGCGATCGTCGGTTCGATGCGCGCGCCGCGCGGCTCGAATGCGATCGGCGCGGCGCGGGTGTCGGCGTATTCTGCGCGCGCGAGGCGCGTACGGCCATGCCGAGGGGGCGGTCCTGAGCGAATCAGCCACAGGGCACGAGGGCGACATGCGGTGCTGCGGCACCTGCCGCGCGATCTACCGGAGCGGCTTTCACCGCTGCCCGACCGACGGGACCGAGCTGTCTCCGTTCGACGCCGATCCGGTGATCGGCACGATCATCAGCGGGCTGTACGAGGTCGAGGCGTGCGTGGGCGAGGGCGCGATGGGGCGCGTGTATCGCGCCCATCACCTCCGGCTTCAGCGCCGCCGGGTGGCGCTGAAGATCCTGCTCGGCGACTTCACGATCAACGTGGCCATGCGGATGCGCTTCACCCAGGAGGCGCAGGCGGCCAGCATGCTGTCGCATCCGAACGTGGTGCCGGTGCTCGACTTCGGCAGGGACGAGCACGGGCTGCTCTACCTGGCCATGGAGTACGTCGAGGGCCGCTCGCTGGCCCGGATCATCGCCGAGGAGGCCCCGCTCGCGCCGGACCGGGTGATCCACCTGGCCCGGCAGCTCTGCCTCGGGCTGGCCCACGCGCACCAGCGCGGGCTCATCCACCGCGACTTCAAGCCAGACAACGTGCTGGTGGTCGACGGCCCGTCCGGCGAGGTGCCGCGCATCGCCGATTTCGGGCTCGCGATCTTCTCGGACGGCGAGGAGCACGGCGCGCGTCTGACCAGCGCCGGCACCGTGGTGGGGACGCCGCTCTACACCGCGCCGGAGCAGGCGCTCGACCGCGTGGTCGATCAGCGCGCCGACCTTTTCGGGCTCGGCGTGTCGATGTACGAGATGCTGGCCGGGGTGCCGCCGTTCGACGAGGGCACCAGCGCGATCGCGGTGCTGCACGCCAACCTGTCCGCCCCGCGCCAGCCGATCGCCGAGCGCGCGCCCGGCGTGGTGGTGGATCCGGCGCTCGAGCGGATCGTGCACTCGCTGCTCAGCGCGGATCGCGAGCAGCGCTACCCGTCGGCGAACGCGGTGATCGAGGCGCTCGACCAGCTGGTCGAGGGGGTGCCGGGCGGCGCGCCGCTCGGGATGGCCAGGACGATCACCATCGACCTGAACGACGAGGACACCGACGTCAGCCGGGCCCGCTACGTCCTGCCCAGGCGGACCGGGCGGCGGATCGCGATCGCGGCCGTCCTGGTCGGCGGGATCGCGGCGGCGGCCCTCGCGATGTTCTGGCCGACCGCGAGGTCGCGGTGGTCGGCGGGCCCGGCGGTCGCGGCCGGGACGGCGGCGGTCGGGACGACGCCGGTCGGGACGACGCCGGTCGCGGCGGGAAGCGGCAAGGCGGTGGATGAGGGCGGCGATCACGCGAGCGTGGTGGCGGCCGGGACGCCGGGCGCGGTGGCGAGCGACGGGGCGGCGCGTGCGACGCGTGTGGATGATGAGTCGCGGGTTGCCGCCGCTGATGCCGTGGCCGGGGTGGACGATGCGCGTGGGGCGGGCCCGGCGCCGCGGCGTTCATCGCGCGAGCGCTTGCCGCGGGCGCGGACCGGGCGCCAGGTCGCGGGCGCCAGCATGATCATGGATCCGAGCGGGGCGCGGCTGGCCGCGCCGGGGGAGGCGAGCGGCGATCGGGCCGGCGGCGACCAGGCGCGCCCCGGCGATGGCGAGCGCCGCGGCGATGGATCGGGCGCGGTCGGCGCCGGCGTCGGCGACTCGGCGGCGGGTGGCGCGGCGGCCGCGATCTCGCTGTCCTCGACCGCGCCGTCCTCGACGACATCGCCTTCGCCGCCACCCGCGTCGGTCACCGGCGGCCCGGGCGAGCTGGCGCGCGGCGAGCAGGCCCCGCCGTCGCGATCGAATCCCGACCCGACCCACGTCGACCCGGCCAGGCCCGGCGGCGCGGCCCGGCGCCCGACCCTGACCGCGCGTGCCGGCATCGCCGGACTCACGGTCGACGGCTCGCTGTCCAGCGCGGAGGTCCGCCGCGGCATCGAGCGGGTCGAGCCCCGCCTGGCCACCTGCTACCGCGCGGCCGCGATCCGCGCCGGACACGACGCGGCGGGCGGCGTCCCGATCAGCTTCATCATCGGCGAGAACGGCCGCGCCACCCAGGTCCACGCCGGCGGCGCGCCGCTGCCCGGCCTGGCCGCCTGCGTGTCGGACGCGATCGGGGCGGTGCGCACCCGCGTTGCCCCCGACGTCGGCGACGTGCGAGTCTCGCTGCGCGTGAGCTTCGACCCGGTCGATCGATGACGCGCACGCCATCCCCGCCGACCGCGCTGGCCGTCGCCCTGGTCGCCCTCGCGGCGTCCGGCTGCCTCGATCCGCTGGTCGGCGACGAGGTCGGCGCGTCCGGCCTGATCCTGCCGGCCGGCACGCCGGTCGAGTCGGCGCACGACGATCCGGCCATCGAGCGCCAGATCGACCAGAGCGACGGCGTGGACGACGTGGTCGCGCGCGTCCACGGCTTCGCCGGCGGCGCGCCGATCGCCTACTGGGATTTCGGGCCGGCCCCGACCGCGGCGGTGCCGCTGTTCGTCCTGGTCCGCGAGGGCGAGGGCGGCGAGCTCGAGCCGATCGATCACCCGAGCATCATCGGCGCGATCCCCGGCGACGCCGGCTACTCGCCATTCTGGTCGGTGCTGACCGTCGAGGTGACCGGGGTGTATGCCGGCGAGCTCCTCACATCGTTCGCGGCGGTGCAGGAGGCGGAGCGGGTCGGCCTGGTCGAGGCGCCGGTGCTGAGCGGCCAGGCCATTCACTGCCCGGTGGTGGCGAGCGACGTCACCGTCGAGGTCGGCGACGACGGCGAGGCGCTTGCGGCCAGCTCGCGGTTCTTCTGGGAGGGGCTGACGGTCGACTGCTTCGACTTCGGCTCGATGCCGGTCGAGGCCGGCTCGCGCGCGCCCGACGACCGCCGCTACCAGATCCGCCGCGACGGGAGCGAGCCGCTCAGCGAGGTGGTCCGCGGCATCGACCTGACCGGCGACGGCGACCTCGACGACAGCAACGACGTCTTCTCGCGCGGCGCGGCGGACGGCGAGTACTCCCCGCTGTGCCGCACCGTCGCGGTCGCGGTCGCCGACGACACCGCGGCGATCGACACCTTCGCCGACCAGACCATGTCGGCCATCCGCGCGGCGACCGATCTCTTCGACCCGGAGGCGATCGAGGGGATCGTGGTCGCCGTCGAGATCACCGACGATCTGCGCGACTGTCCCCAGCAGCGGGAGCCGGGCGGCCTGTGATCGCGCGCGCGCTCGGCCTGGGGATCGCGGTGGCGCTGGGCGCCGGCTGCCTCGACTCGTTCGAGCCGGACGTGGGTGAGCCGATCCAGGCGCTCTGCACCGACGAGGACTCCGACCCGTCCACCCCGGTCAGCTTCCTGACCGACATCCAGGCCGGCCTGTTCGAGCGCCCCGACCTGGCCTGCACGGTCTGCCACACGCCGGGCGGGGCCACGCCGATCGGCCTGCGCACCAGCGGGCTCAACCTGTCGTCGTACGCCTCGCTGCTGCGCGGGGGCGACGACAGCGGCCAGAACATCGTCGTGCCGGGCCGCCCGTGCGAGAGCGTCCTGTTCCAGAAGGTGAGCCCGGCGCCCCCGTTCGGGGCGCGCATGCCGCTCGACGGGCCGCCGTTCCTCGGCGAGCGCGAGCTGCAGCTCGTGGCGGACTGGATCGCGGAGGGGGCCGATGAGGACTGATCGACGGCGGCCGCTGGCCGCCGCACTGATGGCGGCGGCGCTGGTCGCGGTGGCGCTGGTGACCGGCGAGCTCGCCACCGGCGGCTGCGGCTCCGAGTCGCGCGGCTTCGGCGTGGTGCCCGGCAAGGGCGGCGCCGACCAGTCGCTGGCCCGCGCCTGCCGGCTGACCGAGCGGCGCTGCACCCGCTGCCACCCGATCGACCGGGTGCTGGACGCCCACGTCAGCGATCCGGCCGACTGGGAGCTCTACGTCAGCCGCATGCGCCGCACACCGGGCAGCGGCATCCGGGCCGACGAGGAGGCGATCCTGGTCCGCTGCTTGGTCCACCACAGCTTCGGGGCCCAGGCGGCCCGATGAGCCCGGACCGATCGCGGCGCCGGCTTTTCGGCGCGGGCGCCACCCTGGTCGCGGCCGCGGCCGCCGCAGCGCTGGCCTCGCCGGCGCGGGCCGACGGCTTCAGCCACAACTTCGCCGGCTCGGTGCAGATCGACTACCTGTCGGTGCCGACCGAGAAGTACCCGGCCAGGCAGGGCTTCGACGGCGCCACCGTCGAGCTGTCGCTCAAGCTGGCGATGGACTTCGGCGACAAGGTGTCGTCCAGCGTCAAGGTGTGCGTCGCCTGCCACGGCCTCGAGGTCGGGCTGGCCTCCTTCGACCTGCGCGTGGCCGACGAGCTCAACGTCCGGGTCGGCCGCTTCATCCCGTCGTTCGGCAGCTTCCCGATCCGCCACGATCCGGCCAACCACCGCACCAGCGACAAGCCGCTCCCCTACGACATGGGCCGCATGCTGCGCCTGCGCGAGTGGAACCTGGGCGTCCTGCCGACCCCGTGGGTGGAGAGCGGGGTCGAGATCGGCGGGACCGTGTTCGCCAGCAGCGGCCAGCTCGACTACGCGGTCTACGCGGTCAGCGGGCCCAAGGCCGGCGCCGACGCGGCCGACTTCGACTTCATCCGCTCGCGCTCGCCCGACCGCTACTACATCGACAACAACTCGGAGCCGTCGGTGGGTGGGCGGCTGGCCGGCACCGTCGAGCTCGGGCCGGTCTCGGTGATGCTGGGCGCCTCGGCGATGACCGGCCGCTACGATCCGGACCGCCACCTCGCCTTCTTCATCGCCGGCGCCGACCTCGGCTTCCAGATCGGCCAGGCCTTCCTGCGCACCGAGTACCTGGTCCGCCGCACCGAGATGGCGCTGGGCGAGGATCCAGCCACGCGGTTCCGCTACGGGCCGGGCGAGGACGGCGAGGTCGACAACTTCTTCCTCAAGGACGGCTTCTACGGCGAGCTCGAGGTCCCGTTCGGCGATCTCGAGGCCCTGGTCAGGTTCGACGGGCTGCGCCGGTTCGGCAACGTGCTGGCCAGCAGCCAGCTCCGCTCGCGCAGCGCGGTGCTCCGCTACACCGCGGCGCTCGCCTACCGCCTGCCGGGCGGGCTGCGGCTCAAGGCCAGCGCCGAGCAGTACGACTTCTCCGACTTCGACGACGAGGTCGCGCTCCACCTCGGCATCGCCGGCTCCTTCTGACCATGGAGCGCCCGGACATCGCCGACCAGGTTCGCGCCGCCGAGGTGGTGCTGCCGTGCCCCGATCTCGAGGCCACCCTCGGGTTCTTCACCGGGCGGCTCGGCTTCCGTGTCGAGACGATCTCGCCGGCCGACGATCCGCGGGTCGCGGTGGTGTCCGGCCACGGCGTGCGGCTCCGGCTCGAGCGCGGCGAGGCGGGCGCGCCGGGCCGCCTGCGCTTGCTGTGCCGCGACCTCGCGTCGCTCGGCGGCGAGTCGACCCTGACCGCGCCCAACGGCACCCGCATCGAGCTGGTCGAGGCCGAGCCGGCGGTGGCGCTGCCGCCGCTGGCCCCGTCGCTGGTGGTGAGCCGCCTGGCCGGCGCGCGCTGGGGGACCGGGCGGGCCGGGATGCGCTACCGCGACCTGCTCCCGGATCGCCAGGGCGGGCGGTTCATCGCGTCGCACATCCAGATCACCGACGGCGGGCCGGTGCCGGACTACGTCCATTTCCACCGGGTGCGCTTCCAGATGATCTACTGCGCGCGCGGCCGGGTGCGGGTGGTGTACGAGGACCAGGGACCGCCGTTCGACCTCGAGGAGGGGGACGCGGTCCTGCAGCCGCCCGGCATCCGTCACCGCGTGCTCGACAGCTCGGCCGGCCTGGAGGTGATCGAGATCGGCTCCCCGGCCGCGCACGAGACCTGCGCCGACCACGACCTGGCCCTGCCGACCGCGGCGGTCGACCACGCCCGCGAGTTCGGCGGACAGCGGTTCGCGCACCACCGCGCGGCGGCGGCGACGTGGCGGCCGTGGCGATGGAGCGGCCTGGAGGCGCGCGACCTCGGGATCACCGAGGCCACCGGCGGGCTGGCCGGCGCCCGGGTGGCTCGGCCGGGCCGATCGGCGGTGGCGTCGCACGGCGGCGAGCGCGGCGACCGGGCCGGCGAGCGCGGCGACCGGCAGGAGCTCGCCGCGCACCGCGGCGAGCTCCTGTTCGGGTTCGTATTGCGCGGCCAGATCGCGCTCGAGTGCGACGGGCGAGCGACCGAGCCGCTGGCCGCAGGCGACGCGTTCGCGGTGCCGGCCGGCCTCGCCCATCGCCTGGCCGGCTGGTCGGCCGATCTCGAGCTGCTCGAGGTGTCGCTGCCGGCCGCGATCGACACCGCCGCGGGGCCGGTTACGCTCCCGTGACCATGCCCCCCGCCCCCGACCAGGCACTCTGCTTCGCGTTTCGCGGCCGCGATCTCCTGATCAGCCACGGCGACGGCCGCGCTCGGGTCCTGGACGCGGCGGCGTGGCGCGAGCTCGGCATCGCGGCGGTGCGCGAGAACGACCTCGGCGGCGCCGCCGCGGCGATCGCGGTGGAGCTACCCGACGACGCCGAGCCGCCCGACGGCATGGCGTTCGAGAACCTTCGCCGGCTGCACGGCCGGGTCGACGACGAGGTCCTCGGCCTGGCCCTGCGCGCGGTGCAGATCGTCGAGTGGGACCGCGGCAACCAGTTCTGCCCGCGCTGCGCCGGCCCGGTCGACCGCGTGCCCGGCGAGTTTGCCAAGCGCTGCCCGCGCTGCCAGACCAGCACCTATCCGCGCCTGTGCCCGGCGGTGATCGTGCTGGTCGAGCGCGGCGACGCCGTGCTGCTCGGCCGCAACGCGCGCTTCCCGCTGCCGATGTACTCGACCCTGGCCGGCTTCGTCGAGCCGGGCGAGACGCTCGAGCAGACCGTCCACCGCGAGATCCGCGAGGAGGCCGGCATCGAGGTGACCGACCTCCGCTACTTCGGCAGCCAGCCGTGGCCGTTCCCCGACTCGCTCATGATCGCGTTCACCGCGGTCCACGCCGGCGGCGAATTGCGCCTCGACCCGACCGAGCTGTCCGACGCGGCCTGGTTCGAGCTGGACGACCTGCCGATGGTTCCGCCGCGCATCAGCATCGCCCGCCAGCTGATCGACGCCTGGGTGCGGCGGCGCGGCGGCGATCCGGACCGGCTGCGCAGCCCGGGCTGAGCCGGCGAGCGGCCGGCGAGCAGCCGCGGCGAGCAGCCGCGGCGAGCGGCCGCGCCGCCAGCGGCTACGCTTCGGGGATGACCGGCCGGGCTCGCGTCGTCGTCGTCCTCGGTGTCCTCGTCGCCCTCGGTGTCCTGGTCGCCCCGGGCCGGCCCGCGTCAGCCGAGACGTTCGCGCGGTCGGTCCTCTCGGTCGGCGGCGCGCGGATCGAGCTGTCGGTGGAGGAGGATCCGGGCGCCGCGGCCTCGCCGGTGGTCGTCGCGCGGTGGGTGCGCCGCGCTGCCGGTGCGGTGGCTTCGTTCTACGGCCGCTTCCCGGTGGCGCGGGTCCGCATGGTCGTCCACCGCACCCCGGGCCGGGGCATCCACGGGACCGCGTTCGGCAGCGGCTTCATCCGGGTCCAGCTCGGCCGCGAGGCGACCTCCGCCGAGCTCGATCGCGACTGGGTCATGACTCACGAGATGTTCCACCTCGGCTTCCCCGACCTGGAGCGCAGCCACCTGTGGATGCAGGAGGGGCTGTCGACCTACTTCGAGCCGATCGCGCGGGTGCGGGCCGGCCAGATGCGCGCCGATCAGCTGTGGCGCGAGCTGTTCAGCGGGCTGCCCCACGGCCTGCCGCGCGAGGGGGAGGGCGGCCTCGACCAGACCTCATCGTGGGGCGCGACCTACTGGGGCGGCGCGCTGTTCTGGTTCCTGGCCGACCTCGAGATCCGCGAGCGCACCGGCAACCGCCACTCGGCCGACGATGTCCTCCGCGCGGTGCTGGCGGCCGGCGGCGACGGCAGCCAGGACTGGTCGATCGAGCGAGTCCTGTCGGTCGGCGATCGCGCGACCGGCACCCAGGCGATGACGTCGGTCTACCGCCGCCTGGCCGGCAAGCGGTTCGAGGTCGACCTCCGCGCGCTGGCCGCGCGCCTGGGAGTCGGCCCGCGCGGCGTGGACGACCGCGCCCCGCTCGCCGCCATCCGCCGGTCGATCACCGCGCCAGGTACCGCTCGATGTCCGGAAGCGCCAGCAGGAGCACGTCCGCCACCGCCTGGAGCGACCCGGCCGACACCTTGTCCAGCGTATCGCCCGCCGTATGCCAGGCCGGGTACTCGAGGTCGATGAGGTCGACCGCCGGGATCCCCGCGTCGGTGAAGCTCCAGTGGTCGTCCTCGATGGAGGCCTCCTCGCGCACGAACTCGGGCCGCTTCGCCCGCGCCGCGGCGTCCCAGACCAGGTCGTTCAACCAGTCGGTCGAGTTGGAGTCGCGCCGGATGCGGAGATCGCGGTCGCCGATCATGTCGACCAGGATCACCGCGCGCAGCTCGGCCAGCGATCCGTCCTCGCGGCTCGCCTCGACGTAGTGGCGGCTGCCATAGGTGTGATCGTCGCCGGTCCACTCGACCAGCGCCTCCTCGCCGTCGAGGAACAGGAGCTCGATCGGCATCGGGTTCTTCCGCGCCGCCAGGACCCGGCCGAGCTCGATGAGGAACGCCGCGCTGGAGCCGCCGTCGTTGGCGCCGACGAACCGGAACCGGCGGAACAGCTTGGTGTCGTAGTGGCCGGCGATGACCAGGCGGGCGCCGCGCGCCGCGCCCGGCACGGTGGCGCGCAGGTTGACCATCTGGATGGTCCCGAGCGGCGTCTGCGCGGTGAACGGCTGGGCCACGGCGGTGATGCCGTACGAGGCCAGCTGGCGGGTGATGTAGCCGCGCGCGACCGCCGCGCCGGGTGAGCCGGGCGGGCGCGGCCCGATCGCGACCAGCTGCGCGACGTGCTCGCGAGCGCGGGCCCCGTCGAAGTGAGACGCGGAGGCTGGCTGGCCCGAGCTGGCGCACGCGGCGAGGGCCAGCGCGGCCAGCGAGAGCAGGGCGCCCGGGCCGAGAGCGCGGCTCAATCGCGAGGGCCTCGCGGGCCGGGGGGGCGAGGGTGGTTCCATGGCGACGTGCAGTCTGGTCGGCTCCGGCCGCCGCCGCAAGCCTCCGTCACGGGCAGGTGGCGTCGGGCGCCGCGGCGCAGCAGTCGTCGAAGGCGCCGTTGGCGACGTCGATCCAGCAGTGGCTCATCGCCTCCAGCTCCGCCGGGGAGTCGGCGGTGGTGGGATCGTCGATCCCGCTGTCGAGCAGACACTGGTCGTTGGTCGAGAACAGCAGGTCGGCGCACGTGGTTCCCGCCGGCGGCGACGGGTCGGTCGGGCCGCTGTCGCAGGTCTGGTCCGGTGCATCCGCGCAGCACTGCTCGAAGCCGACGTTCGCCTGGCCCCAGCACGCGGCCAGCGTGGCCAGCTCCTCCTCGGTCGAGCCGGGGCTGTCCGGATCGAGCCCATGAGCGGCCGCGCACCCGGAGAAGCTGCGCTGCAGCCCGTCCGCGCAGGTCGAGCCATCGTCCGGGGTCCCGCCCGGGCGGTCGCCATCGTCGCCGCCGGGCCCGCCGCCGGGCTCGCCGCCGGGCTCGCCGCCCGATCCGTCGCCCGGATCGCCGCTGGATCCGCCGGGCAGGCCATCGGGACGCTGGTCGATGCGACCCGCCGCCACCGACGGAGCGCCCGGGCCCCCGCCGCGCTCGATCGGCGACCACGGCCGCGCCTGGTTGCGCGCGCGCGGCCCGGCCGGACCGTCGTACGGAGGCGCCAGGCGGAGCAGCGACCATCGATCGCGGATGATCTCGATCGGCGGCGACGCGGCCGGCCACCGGTCGAACGGCGGGCGCGCGCCCGGCACCAGGCGCTCGATCCGCCGATCGCGGCCGGTCGATGCGCCGGCAGCGGACGGATCGCGGCCGCTCGTGGCAGGCCCGCCCGGCTCGCCCGCGGAGGGCCCGCCACCGACCACGTCCGACGCCGACGGCGCGCGCGGCGCAGCAGCCCCGGTCCTCGAGGCCGTCGAATCGGCTCGCAGCACCGGATCGCGGGTGGCCGGCGACTCCTGCCGGCGCCGCTCGATCTGCGAGCGCAGCACCGATCCGCCGGCCAGCAGCACCGCGGCAGCGGCGGCCAGCCCGACCACGCGGCGGGACGGCCGCAGCCGCCGAGCCGGGGTCGCCGCGCGCAGCCTCACCCGCGCGAGCAGAGCCCGGCGCGATCGGCGCAGACGGAGCTGGTTCGGCTCCGGCGGGTCGGCCAGCGCCGCCACCACCTCGGCCAGCGCCTGGTAGCCGCCCCACGCATCGCGGCAGGCCCCGCAGCCCGCCACATGGTCGTCGAGGTCGGCGGGCAGCGACGGGAAGGCCGAGGCCAGGCGCTCGGTCGGGCACCGCATCGGGGACCTCATCGGGCACCTCCGGTGACCGCGTCGCGCAGCCGCATGCGAGCGTCGTGGAGCCGCCGGGCCAGCGTCCCCTCGGGGACGCCGAGCAACCGCGCGGCGTCGATGCACCGCACCTGCTCGAGGTCGCAAAGCACGAACGCCTCGCGCAGGAGATGGGGCAGGTGCTCGATCTCGCGCTCCAGCCGCGAGACCATCTGGCGCCGTGACGCGGTCTCGCGAGGGTCGGGCCGATCGTCGGCCACATCGACCTCCTCGTGAGACAGCCGCTTGCCGGCGCGGAGCTGCTGGCGAGCCAGGTTGGCGGCGATCGCGACCAGCCAGGTGCTCACCTGCGCCTCGCCGCGGAAGCGACCGGCGGCGGTCATCACCTCGAGGAACGTGGCCTGCACCAGGTCATCGACGTCGGCGCGCCGTCCGACCAGCCGGGTGAGGCAGCGGTGCACGCGGGCCTGATGCCGGTCGAACAGGACACCGAGCGCCTCCGGATCACCGCCGGCGCACGCCTTCACCAGCTCGCGGTCGGACCGCGCGGGAGCCGCAGGTGCGATCACGGGGAGGGGGAGCGTGGCGGACGGGGAGCGCATGACCGCGTGCAGGTGAGTGGCGCAGAGGGGCAATTCCTTCGCCGAAAATCGCGGCCAGTCCTCTCGAGGACTTGCGAACAAAGTGATGCCCGGTTCCAGCGACCCGGAGGGGACAACTGTCCCGCCAGGGTCGCCGGACCCGGGCGAAAGCTCAGGCGCCAGGCTCCGGCGCCGGCTCGTCGTCGCCGTCACCGACATCACAGGTCTGGTCGGGCGTCGCGGCGCAGCAAGCGTCGAAAGCGCCGTTGGCCACATCGATCCAGCACCCCGAGACCAGCGCGAGCTCCTCCTCCGTGTCGATCTCGCCGCTGCCGTCGAGGTCGCCCCACTCGCTACCAGCGTCGGCCAGGCACTGCGAGTTCGCCGCGAAGAGGATGGTGGCGCAGCTCTGATCGCCACCGCCATCCCCGTCGCCGCCGTCCCCGCCATCGCCGCCGTCATCCCCGTCGCCGCCGTCCCCATCATCGCCGCCGCCGTCATCGCCGTCGCCGACGTCGCACGTCTCGTCCGGCGAGGCCGCGCAGCAGGCGTCGAAGTCCCCGTTGGCCACGTCGATCCAGCAGCTGGCGATGATCGCCTGGGCCTCTTCACTCGGGTCCTCGATGTCGACCCCGGCGTCGATCAGGCACTGGTCGAAGGAGCCGAACAGCACGTCGGCGCAGGTACCGGCCTCGCCGTCGCCGTCCAGGTCCTGCACCACCTGCGAGCTGTGCGCGGCCGTCTCGTCCGACCCACAGCCCCACGCGCCAGCCAGGAGCGCGGCGCCCAGTAACGAAACCCATGTCTTTGGCATGAAACCTCCATCGCGCAGCGCCTGGCTGCGCACGTCAACGTTCATGCCTTGGTGCGCGGACCGGCGGATTCCTTCGGTCGAAGTTGGGCGCCGATCCCCGACCCGCTAGCCGCGCTTCCACGGGACCAGGTCGGTTCACCCGGTCGACTTCGCTGACCCCTCGCATCCGGCCAGCCGGCTCCCTCCCCCGGTCACTGCAGGGCTAGCGCGTCGCGTGTATCGGGGACGGTGCCTGGACCAGCGTGATCAGGGATCACCGTTACCCCCTGGGAGGGGCACCATGTCGTCGGGCCCGACCAAGGAAGCGATGCGGAACGACCGCCTGACGTTGCGCACGCTGCAGCCGCCAGATGATCCTGTCCCACGTCGGTGATGACGGTCATCGTCAAGCCAGAGGGAAGGTGACGGCATTTCCCGGTTTCCCTTGACTGACGGAGGCGGGGATGGCCTTGGACTTAGCAACAATCGGAGAGAATGGCGCGCCTGAAATGGTTTCGATTGACCTCGATGTGCATCAGCGGCTGATACAGCTAAACAGGGGCGCTCCTCTGCTCGAGCGGATTGCGGAGTACTACTCAGATGCTGCGCTTGTCTCTGCGGAGATTCCTGCCTGCTCCAGGAGGTGGAAACGTGTCTCGACCTTGCCACTGATGATGACGAGCTGCTGAGCTTTCTCTGGCTACTTCGAGCGCTTGCTTTCAGTGCTTATGCGCCAAACAGGCCAATTGTGGTGATCGCCGATTGACTAGATCTAGTCCCACCGCTCGGTGGGTTGATCCAGATAGTTGTCAGAGGGTTCAGCATGTGATCCGCCGCAGGCAGGGAGCAGCATCCCTGCGAGCTCCTGCTCGCGACGGAGGGCATCAAGGCCGAACCACGAAGGTCCGTTCGCCGCGCATGAACGGCTTCGTTGAGCGTATGAACCGCACGCTCCTCGACGAGTGCTTCCACATCGGCGGCCGCACCAAGTGGCCCGGCACGCCCGAGAGCTTCAGGTCGACCTCGACGCCTTCCTCACCCTCTACAAATTCAAGCGCAGCCATCAGGGCTACCGCTTGCGTGGTCGCACTCCGGCCGAGGCACTCTTCGGAAGGCATCGGCCTTGTCGGTCACATGGTCCTACCGCCCGCGGCAGAGGAGGCCCTCATGGCCTCCTAGGGCGCTCCTTAGGGCGCTCCTAAATTAGGGCACTCCTAAGATCGAGAACGCTTGGTCCTGGAGAGCGGGAGCCGGGCTCAAGGCGATGATGTGATCGCCGCATAGGTTCTTGGCGACGACCCTGACGCCCAGCAGGTCACTGCTCGATCGTCGTTCTCGTTGGTGTGCTCACGGACAGCCCGCCCCCCGCCTCGAAGTCAGGGAACTGCTCCCCCACGTTCATTCGGAGCGATACCCGAATGCTCGGTCCTTCCTCAGTTTTCAATGCCTCCCCAAGCTCTGAAAGGCGCTCGTTGTTCAACTTGCACGTGAACCTCCTACGTACCTCTGTGATGGGAACGACAATATTGAACACATCGAGCGGTTCCTGCGAGGTGGTCAACATCTCGAAGTCTTCTGCGCTCGCACCTGTCCGTTTGTGCTCTTCCGCCATCCTGATCAATTCCTTCACAGCGTCGCGCCTCATCGAGAGCCCAATGCGTCCGGTGCTCGCGTACCTCCCAGTCGTCACGATGGAGTGCAGCCGGTCGATCTCGACTTCGTCGTCGCGACTGAACCTTGGACCATGCCTTAGAAGGATCGTTCCGAACCGCTCAAGTCGGCTCTGAATCGTCACGAGCTTCTTGACTAGGTCAACGAGTTGGGGCGTGTTGCCTAGTCCAGGTGTCGTCGCGTAATCGGATGCCTTGCCTCCCCTGAGTTCGATGACACGAAGGGTCCTACCCTTGGAGATGCTTTCTCCGAACCTCAGCGCGGTGTACAACTCGGCAACTGTGGTCGGCGCCCGTCGAATAGAGTATTGCACCTTCACCATCCCAGGCATTGCCCGCGGAACAGTCATTTGAAGCGAAAACGTCCCACCTTGATCGTCGTTCGAGAGAACGACTTGTGCGCTACCACCGCGCTTCACAGTCAGTTCGACGTAAGGAACCACCGCGTCGATCGCTCCGGTAGAAGTAAGACTCTCGAGTCGCAGCGCGATAGGCGCGACCTGCGGCTTCATCGGACCGACTTGGATCTCGCCTGGCCGATCCTGTGGACCAAATAACCGCGCTGACCAGCCAGTGAATTTGAAGGTCTTGATGAACTTTCCGCTGATCCGCGCCCCCTTTCCCAAGCTGTGTGCCTCGTCGAGCGCACGACGCTGTCTTCGCCCCGTCGGTGAATTCGGAAACCTGAACTGCATCGAGAAAGAGATGCTGCGACCCCGTTGAACCGCCGGCAAGCAGAGTATTGCAAGTTCCTTCCGCAGACGCCTCAACGCAACATCTGTCGTCGCGTTCGAAAACGGTATTTTCACCTGTATGCTCTTCTGAGACCTAAATCGTGGGGCATTCTTGGTCAGTTCAAGCAGGACCTGGTTCACCGAAATCCAATATCCCTCGGCGGCGACGACGTCCCATACGACGATCACCACGGGGACCGCCGAGCCCTCCCAGTGCTTCAGGTGTGCGACGTCTATCTTCTGGCTGTAGTTCGTCGACCGGCGGTCGCGTGCCGGGATCTCGGCTCGGCTCTTCAACTGGACGAAGAAGGTAATTCCCGAGAATCGCCTCCCGTTCATTGCCCGGACGAGGAGATCCTCGCCAATGTCCGTCGCAACCGGATCGACGATCCATTTCAGTCGTTCGACACGCTCGGTAAACGCGGTGCGACTACGCTTCTCCTGCAGCAGTTCATCGGTCAGTTGTGGCACGGCGTAAGTTCCCCTCAACCGCTCTTGCCACCGCCGCCAGTCGAGGCCCGAAGACCCATTCTTGACCTCAACAGATGCTCGACGGCCCATCGTGGATGCTGCTCGTGGCGCATCCGCCGGGACCCTCGATCAATCCCGACTTCGCGGGTCGTTGAAGGCACCCCGAGCAGGAGGACATGGGGCGGCACAGGACGTTCCGGGACCAAGTGGGAGCCCTCGAACGCGGACTTGCAGACCACCTGCGGACCGGCGGACACGAGGGTCTCGGCAGCCATCCACAAGCTGTGGCGTGCGTTGCCCTTCGCGTTCGGACCGGCGTCAAGATGGTGGCCGATGCGCTTGAACGGCGACGAGGCATGCGGCGACGAGATGTCGCCTGTCCGTCCGACGTACAGGACGCTCCGCTCCCCGTCGATGACGCGCCAGATGTAGAGCCAGAATCCGCGCTGGGGTAGCGCGCCGTCGAAGGTCATCGCGTAGGACTCCATCGGTGCCTTCTCCCACTCGGCGCTCTCATGATACCAGGATGGCCTGGGGAGTCGGGCACCGACAGACAGCGTCCGGATCTGGCCCGCACGTGGGACTGACCCTTGGCGGGTCGCAACCCGTCGTCGGGTCGAGTGCGCGCCTACCGGGTCTGCCGTTCGATCGCCGCAGGCTCCCGAGTATGATTCGTCACGGCGATCAGAGTCGGATCGGAGGAGGTGGCCATGGCACTTGCCGAAGTGTTTGCTGACGCGTTCTGCGCCGAAGAGCTTCAAAGGCGCTCACCTTCGATGGACAACAAGGGCTGGACGGCTCACCTTTCAAGCGTCGTGGCGGCCCTCGCAGCGCGCTGGAGCTTCTACGGCACTACGAAGGCCATGCCCAATGAGTTCGGACGCAGTGAGTACTTCACGCTCGACGCGGTCATGATGGAACGTGGCCATCCGCGTCACGACGTCGCAGGCAAAGGCAACTGGGTAACATTTCCGAT
Source organism: Kofleriaceae bacterium (assembly GCA_035489015.1). GTDB lineage: Bacteria > Myxococcota_A > Polyangia > Haliangiales > Haliangiaceae > DATFRY01. The sequence continues at coordinate 30,016 of DATHKR010000117.1, forward strand.
GCCCTGCGTGACGATGGAGTTCGAGAACGAACCTATCAAGATTCTGTATGACTACTGGAAGCTGTTATGCGTCCGCAGCAGCCTGCGCGTACTGGCTTTCATTGTCGGCAGCGCTCTGAGCGATGCTGCCCCTTTCCTCAAAGAGCTGACTGCGATGCGGCTTGAGCAACAAGGGATCGATGGCGAAGACCTGCTATTGCTTGGAACAATCGGCATGGCGTCCAATGGGGCTCGCTTTCTGCCGCTCTTCTGGCGGCAAGGCGCGTTCGCCGAGTTGCGATCGAGTGAGCAAGACATATGCGAATGATAGCGGGGGCCGTCCATGAGTCGCGGATCTCTCAGTCGTGGACCGGCTCCTGCTCGGGACTGTCCGACAGTCGTGCGCTGTTCCTCAGCAGTGTTTGCGCGGTTTCTCGAAGATGCTGAGGCAGGCTGAGGACAAGATACATCAATCGAGGCGAGCAGCCTGGTAGTCGCCTTTCGCGGACCCGCGCCCGCGCCCCGTACACTCAGGCGCCGAGATCGCGCAGCGCCACCCGCGCCGCGTTGTAGCCGCACATTCCGTGGACGCCGGCGCCCGGGTGGGCGTAGCTCGAGCAGAGGTAGAGGCCGCGGACCGGCATGCGGTAGCGGAACCAGGGGAAGACCGGGCGAAACACGAGCTGGCGGTTCCAGGCGTTGGAGCCGCCGCCGAGGTCGCCGCCGACCAGGTTGGCGTCCATTCGCTCGAGATCGTCGGGTGCCACCACGCGGCGGCCGAGGATGGTGGCGCGGAAGCCGGGGGCGAGGCCCTCGATGCGGTGCTCGATCGCGTCGGCGAAGGCCTCGCGTGCGGCCGCCCAGTTGCCTCCGGGCGGGCGGGCCGGGACGCGTGAGTAGGCCCACAGGGTTTGCTTGCCGGCCGGGGCTCGCGTGGGGTCGCAGAGGCTCTGCTGGCCCATCACGAGGTATGGGTTCGACGGCAGGGCGCCGCCTCGCACCTCGGCGGTGAAGCGGCGCAGGTCTTCGATCGAGTCGCCGGCGTGGACGACCGCGGCCTCGCGCGCCTCGGCTACCGACCAGGGCACCGGGCCTCCCAGCGCCCAGTCGACCTTGAAGGTGCCCCAGCCGTACTCGAAGGTGCGCATCCGGCGCACGATGCGGCCGGGCAGGTGGCGCTCGTCGACCAGGTCGAGGAGGAGCGACGGCGCGGAGGTGTCGCTCAGCACTGCTCGGGTGGCGCGGATCGACTGGCCGTCGGCCAGGGTGACCGCGGCGGCGCGCCCGTCGCGGACGTCGATGCGCGTGACCCTTGCGCCGAGGCGGAGCTGGCCGCCGTGGGCCTCCAGCGCGGAGACGAGGGCTCGCGCGATCGCGCCGGCGCCGCCGGCCGGGACTCCGTAGCCTCCGGTGGTGGCCATGGCGGCCAGCATGTAGCCGATGCCGGAGCCGAAGGTGTCGTCGGGTCCGACGTCGGTGTGGAGGGCGAGTCCGGGGATGACCCGGCGGGCGGCCTCGGAGCGGAACCAGCGGCGGGCGAGGCCGGCGCCGCTGCGCAGGAAGATCGACGCGACCCGCAGGATCGACAGCGGGAGGAGGTGGAGCGCCGGTCCGATCGCCGGGAAGGTCTCGAGCATCGCCGGCAGGAGGTGCTTCTCGATGCGGGCGTGCCAGCCGGCGATCTTGCGGATCCGGGCGCCGTCTCGCGGGGTGCCGAAGCAGCGCTCCATGCGGTCGTGGTCGCGCGCCAGCACGGCGACGGTGCCGTCGGGAGCCGGGTGCGCGCTGTCGACCGGCGCGAAGGTCCAGGTCAGGCCGTGGCGGGCCAGGTCGAGCGAGCGGAACGCGGGGCTGACCTGGGCGAACGGAAAGAACGCCGCGCCGACGTCGTGCACGAAGCCGGGCAGGGTGGCCTGCTCGCTGCCGACCGCGCCGCCGGCCCGGTCCGGGTGCGCCTCGAGCACGAGCACCTTCAGGCCGGCCCGCGCCATCGTGGCCGCCGCCACCAGCCCGTTGGGGCCGGACCCGATGACGACGACGTCCGGATCGCTCGACACGCGATCGAGACGGTACCAGGTGAGGCGCGACCGCGCTGGCGCGCCGCACCCGGACCGCGACCGGTGGTCTGGTGGTCGTCAGCGGGTGGTCGTCAGTTCGTCAGCAGCCCGACCCCGCGCGCCACCTTCTCGAGCAGGTCGAAGTCGGCCGGCGCGGCGGGGACGAACTTCTTGGCGCCCTGTAGCTCGAGGACGGCGACGTCGGCCGGCTTGCTGGCGTCGAGGTCGAGGAAGGCCTGCTTGAACTTGTCTCGCAGGGCCGGGTCGACGTCCTTGCGCGCGGTCCACACGTAGTCGACGTAGGGCGGCGTGGTCCAGATGACCGAGACGGCGGCCGTGTCGACCTTCTTCTCGCGCAGCATGCGCTCCCACACCTCGATGTTGAGGGCGCCTGACTGGACCTTGCCCGACTCGACCATCTTGACGGTGGCGTCGTGAGCGCCGCTGTAGACCGGCGGGCCGGAGAGATCGTGCTCGGGGTCGATGTGGAACTGGTTGACCAGGAAGTGGCGCGGCATGAGGCTGCCCGAGGTCGAGCTCTTGGCCCCGAACGCGAAGGTCTTGCCCTTGATGTCGGCGGGCGTCTTGATGCCGCTGTCGCGATGGGCGATGAACACGCTCTTGAACTCTCGGTCGATGTCGCGCATGCAGAGGGGGACCGCGCCGGCCATGACCCGGGCCTGCACGTGGGTGAAGCCGCCCAGCCAGGCGAAGTCGACCTTGCCGGCCAGGAGCGCCTGCACCGCCGCGCCGTAGTCGGTCACCGGGACGTACTCGACCTTCGCCCCGAGCCGCTGCTCGAGGTAGGTCACCATCGGCTGATACTTGCGCTGCAGCTCGGTCGGGTTCTCGTCGGGGATCCCGGTGACTCGCACGACCGCGCCGGCCGCCTTGTCGCCGCCGGGCGAGTCATTCTTCTTCCGGTCCGAGCAACCGGATCCGAGCGCCGCGCTCGTCGCGATCGCCAGGGACGCCACCACGGTCACGAGTCTCATGGAGCACATCGCGTTCTCCTTGCTGCGCCCGCGCGGGCGCCATGCGGAAGCGGGAGAGCCGGGACGGCCGCTCCCTCGGGCCTTCTCGTGTGCGCGCGAACCGCGCGACGAGGATGCGGTAGCGGAGCTGGTCGCCGACCCGGTCGAGGACGGTCACGGCGACGAGGATCACGGCGAGGAGGACGGCCAGCTCGGTCATGTGGAACAGGCTGATCGCGGTCTGGATGGCGTCGCCGATCCCGCCGGCCCCGGCGAAGCCGACGATCGCGGTCATGCGCACGTTGACCTCGAAGCGGTAGAGCGTGAAGGCCAGGATGCGCGGCCCGACCTGCGGGACCACCGCGTGGAGCCACACCGCGAACCGGCTGGCGCCGGTCGCCTCGAGCGCGGCCACCGGCCCGGGCTCCACCTCCTCGTAGACGTCGCCGTACAGCCGGCCGAGCACGCCGACGGTGTGGAGCGCGATCGCCAGCGCGCCGGCGAAGGGGCCGGGCCGGACCCAGACCACGAACAGGAGCGCGAGGGTGAGCTCGGGGATCGCGCGGCACACCTGGAAGACGGCGCGCGCGCCGGCAAAGGCGAGCAGGCCGAGTCCGAAGGCGGGACCGCGCCGGCGCGGCGGATCGCGCAGGTAGCTGCCGGCGACGAGCGCGCGGGTGGCCAGCGGCGCGAGCAGAAAGGCGACCGCGGCCGCCGCCAGCGTCGCGCACCAGGCCATGGCGACGGTCTCGACCAGGAGCGGCCACGCTCGCCTGGCCACCTCGGCCACGTGCCAGGTGGAGCTGACCGACAGGCCGCCGGCCAGCGGGCTCGATCGCCACAGCTCGGCCCACGGGATGGGCAGGTAGAGGAACGACGCCAGCGAGCCGACCGCGATGACGGCGACGGTCCAGCGAATGGACCGGCGGCGCAGCGCCGCGCTGACCGCCTCGGTGGCCGCGACGAACCCGAGCACCGCAAGGAGCGCCGTGGCGAGCTTGTCGTACTGGAAGTAGCGGACGCTGAGCGCGATCTCGCTGCCCAGGCCGCCGGCGCCGACCACCCCGAGGATGGACGCGCTGCGGATCGAGCACTCGAGCCGGAAGAGGGCGTAGGCGACCCACGACCGCTGCACCTGGGGCAGGACGCCGTGGACCAGCACCGCGAGCCGCCCGGCGCCGGCCCGCCGCAGCGCGTGGATCGGCCCGGGATCCACCGCCTCGGCCAGCTCGGCGAAGAGCTTGCCCATGATGCCGCCGGTCGACACGGCGATCGCCAGGACCGCCGGACCGGGGCCGAGGCCGAGCATGCGCACGAACAGGAGCGCCCACACGATGTCGGGGATCGACCGGAGGACGCCGAGCACGAAGCGCACACCGAGGCGCAACGCCTCGGCGGCGGCGCGCACCAGCCACGAGCCGCGCGGTGGATCCGGCAGGTCCGGCACGCGCATGCCGATGACGGCCATGCCGACGCCGAGGACCGCGGCCAGCGCGGTGCCGAGCACGCCGATCGCGAGGCTCTCGAGCGAGAGGCGCGCGACCCGGGCCAGGAAGTCGCCGCTCACATCGGGATGGCCAAACCCCGACAGGATCCCCAGCGCGCTCGATAGCCCGTCAGGATCGAGCAGCCGCGCGGGATGGACACCGCTGCGGTGTGCCGCCCATCCGAGCGACCCGAGCACCAGCGCGACGACCGCCGCGCGCCGCCAGGGCGGCCTGTCGTCAAACCTTCTCATCGCTGCCGCGATAGAGGCGATCGAGGGCGTCGTCGTCCACCTGGTCGGGCGCGGCGTCGAGGACCACGCGGCCGCCGCGGATCCCGATCACGCGGTCGACCCGCTCGCGCGCCAGGCTGACCCAGTGGCTGCAGAAGACCAGCGTGGCGCCGCGCCGGCCCGCCTCGTCGAGCAGGATGTCGGTGACGTCGCGGGCGGTCTTCGGATCGAGCGAGGAGGTCGGCTCGTCGGCCAGGAGGA
>DATHKR010000118.1:0-13212 GCA_035489015.1 Kofleriaceae bacterium
ACTCGCGCCTACCACGCCCGCGCCTCCACTCGCGCCGACCACGCCCGCACCTCCGCTCGCGCCTACCACGCCCGCGCCTCCACTCGCGCCGCTCGCGCCTACCACGCCCGCGCCTCCGCTCGCGCCTACCACGCCCGCGCCTCCGCTCGCGCCCACGACGCCCGCGCCTCCGCTCGCGCCGACCACGCCCGCGCCTCCACTCGCGCCGCTCGCGCCGACGACCCCCGCGCCTCCGCTCGCGGCCGGCGCTGCCGCGGCCGCGCCGGCGCCTACCGCCACGCCGCCGGCTGCGCCGATGGCCAGGAAGAGGCGGCCGCGGATCCGATCGAGATCGTCGGCGCCGGGATCGAGCTCGGCGCGGCCGGCGGCGACCAGGGCTCGCGCCTTGGGGGTGAGCGGCGGGGTCATCGGCTCCCCTCCGGGTCGCGGGCGCGCGCGGCGGCCAGCTCTCGCTCGAAGGCGAGCCGGGCGGCGCGGAGGCGCGAGTAGACGGTGTTGAGGTTGAGGCCGCACATCTCGGCCACCTCGGGCGCCGACATCTGCTCCACCTCGACGAGGACGAACACCTCGCGCTTGTCGTCGTCCAGCCGGCCGAGCAGCTGGACCAGGAGGCGCCCGGCCTCGGCTCGCTCGACCAGATCGCGCGGGCCGAGCGGCGCGGGATCGCCCAGCTCGTCCGAGATCGGCTCGAGCTGCCCGCGCCGGGTGACCCCGCGCCGGTGGTTGTGGGCCACGCGGCGCGCGATCGCGTACAGCCAGGTCCGCACCGCCGATCGCCCCTCGAACTCGCCCAGCCGCCGGTGAACCACCAGGAAGACGTCCTGCATCGCGTCGTCGAGGGCGGACGCCGCGACGCCGAAGTACTGCAGGCAGCGCCACACGAACGGCGCGTTCTGGTCGTAGATCGCCGCGAAGTCGAGCGGCCCATCGCGACCGGCGCTGCGCTCGGGGGTGGCGGCCATCTCAGGTTCGTGTCCGGCCCTGGCCGGATCCGTCAGCGAAGCATCAGCTCCACGCCCAGCATCGCGCGCGCGGCCAGCGCGGCGGGACGGTAGAGCAGTGTGTCGTCGTCGAGCTGGAAGCGCGGGCGGGTGACCGGCACCAGGCCCTCGATCCCCGCGTAGATGGCGGCGCGCCCGACGGATCGCCGCACCCACACCGACCCCGACAGCGCACCCCACCACGCGCTCCCCACTCGCTGGTCGGGGAGGTCCATGCCGCGCCCGGTCATCCGGCCCAGCTCGCCGCCGGCGCACACCGCCGCCAGCGAGACCGCGCGGCAGCCTCGCGCGCCCGAAGTCCACAGGCCGACCAGCGCGCCCGGCCCGCCACCGTCGGGGCGCGCCGCTCGCTCCGGCCAGTACGCGCCCGAAAGCTCCAGCCCGTACCGCGAGCGCCAGACCGACAGCGCGGCCTCGACCCCGGCCGCGGCCCGCGGCAACGTGCCGCTCTCGCCCGCGCCGCCCGCCCGCAGCGCCACGCGCGTGCGCTTCGCTGCCCTGCCCGCGCCGCGGTCGCCGGCTCCCGGATCGCGATCGAAGTCGTAGTCGTAGTCGGGCGCCGCCTCGGCGGGGCGCCCGCGATTCGCCGCCGCCTCCGGTGAGGCCATGCCCGCGCCGTCCGGTTCCGGCTCCGGCTCGATCGAGGGTCCGGCCGCGCGCGTCGACCCGCCAGGCCGACGCGCCGAGGTCGGCGCCCGCGAGCCGACCCGCGCCGTTCCGCCGACCCGCGCCGCCCCGCCGACCCGCGCCGCCCCACCGACCCGCGCGCCGTCCCTGCCCTCTCCCCCACCAGCCGCGCCGCCCGCGCCGCCCACTCCCTCCCTGCGCCCGCCGACCTCCGGCTCGCCCTCGAGGACCATCGCCAGCGGCTCGCCGCCGACCACGTGGCCGTCGCCCTCCACCGCCAGCGCGATCACCAGCGCCGCCGCGTCGATGACCTCGCGGCAGGTCGCGCCCTCGAGGTCTCGGCGCCCGCCACCGTCGCCGCGCACCTCGAGCCGGGCCAGCCAGCGCGACCGGTCGCGCCGCACCGCCACCTCGATCCGCAGGGCCGGCGCCGGCGCGTCGTCACCGAGGTGCTCGGCGACCAGCGCCTGGAGCGCGGCCACCGAGGGACAGCCGGCCGGCGCGCGGAGCCTCAGCTCCAGCCCGCGCGCCCCGCCGGCCCATGCCCCGCGCCGCGCTCCGTCGGCGCACAGCGCCGCGCCGCACAGCAGCACACCGAGGTAGAGCCGGCGCACATCGCCGACTCTACCAGCGACCGCCCGATACCTGGGCGATGAACTCGTACGGGTAGCCGAGCGCGAACGACGACGCCTCGTCGAGGCGCGCCACCTGCTCCGCCGACAGCGACACGTCGACCGCCTTGAGGTTGTCCTCGACCTGGTCCACCGAGCGGGCGCCGAAGATCACCGACGTGACCGTGGGCCTGGCCAGCAGCCAGGCCAGCGACACCGCCGACGCGCTCGCGCCCAGCTCCTCGCCAACCGAGCGCACCGCGTCGAGGATGCGCCAGTGGCGCGGCGTGTCGAAGCGGGCCAGCCGCTCGCGCCACTTGTCCAGCCGGCTGCCGGCCGGCGGCTGCGCGTCCTTCCGGTACTTGCCGCTGAGGAAGCCGCCCGCCAGGGGCGACCAGGGCAGGATCCCGACCCCGCGCTCGCGGCAGAGCGGCACGTGCTCGCGCTCGAGGTCGCGCACCACCAGGCTGTACTGCGCCTGCAGCGACACGAACGACTCCAGCCCGCCGGTCTGGCTGCGCCACAGGCTGTCGGTCAGCCGGTAGGCCGCGTAGTTCGACGCGCCGACGTACAGCACCTTGCCCTGCCGGACCAGGTCGTCGAGCGCGCGCAGCGTCTCCTCCTCCGGCGTGGTCATGTCCTGGCAGTGGATCTGGTACAGGTCGATGCGGTCGGTCTTGAGCCGGCGCAGGCTGTCCTCGCAGCAGCGCACGATCCGGTAGCGCGAGCCGCCGGCCTTGTTCGGCCCATCCCCCATGGTGAAGCGGAACTTGCTGGCCAGGACCACCTCGTCGCGGCGGCGGCTCTTCTCGAACCAGCTGCCGATGACGCGCTCGCTCAGGCCGTCCTGGCCGTACACGTCGGCGGTGTCGAAGAAGTTGATCCCGCCGTCGAGGGCGCGATCCATCATCGCGAACGCGGTGGTCTCGTCGGCGCCGACCTTGTGCATCATCGAGCCCTGGTCGGCCTCGCCGAAGGTCATCGCCCCCAGGCAGAGCTCCGACACGCGCACTCCTGACCGGCCGAGCTGGCGGTACTTCATGAGTCTCCTCCTCGCACCCCGAGGGTGGGTGGACGTGCAGAATCTCGGGCGCGTGGATTCTACCCGCCGCGTCGCCCCGTCGCGCCACCTGGATATGACGGGATCATGACCGTGGCATGACGCCGCCCGACGCCCGCAACGCCTAGCCTTCCTGCATGGTCCAGGCCGTCTCGCGAGGCGCTCGCTTCCGCCGATCCTTTCAGCCCAAGAGCTGGCCGTTCTGGGCCGTTCACCTGACCGCGATCATCGGCGTCATCGCCTCCGGCTGGTCCTGGTCCGGCTTCGCCCTGGCAGTGGGACTCTACTGGGTGCGGATGTTCTTCGTCACCGCCGGCTACCATCGCTACTTCTCGCACCGCAGCTTCAAGACCTCGCGCCCGTTCCAGTTCCTCCTCGCCCTGGCCTGCTCGAGCACCGCCCAGAAGGGGATCCTGTGGTGGGCCGGTCATCACCGGCGTCACCACAAGTACTCGGATCACGAGGGCGACATCCACTCGGTCAAGCTGGACGGCGGCTGGTGGTCGCACGTCGGCTGGATCGTCGGCTGCGACCCTGCCTTCGACGAGCCGGACCTGGACCGGGTGAAGGACCTGACTCGCTACCCCGAGCTGCGCTGGATCGACCGCAACTGGGTGGTCCCGACCCTCGCGGTCCCCGCCATCCTGTTCCTGGCCGGCGGCTGGCACGCCGTCCTGTGGGGCTTCTTCGTCGGCACGGTCATGACCTGGCACGGGTCCTTCTCGATCAACTCGCTGTCCCACCTCATCGGCCGTCGCCGCTACCCCACCTCCGACGAGTCGCGCAACAGCTTCCTGCTCGCCCTCCTCACCTGCGGCGAGGGCTGGCACAACAACCACCACCACTACATGACCTCGGCCAACCAGGGCTGGCGCTGGTACGAGATCGACATGACCTACTACGTGCTCCGCATGCTCGGCTGGTTCGGGCTGGTGTGGGACCTCCGGGTCCCCCCGGTGCACGTGGTTCGCGGCGAGCCGGCCCCGGCACGAATCGTCGTGGACGAGCTGGACGCCGGCGAAGGCCCGCCGGGCGCCGAGATCCAGCGCGCCGCATGAGCCACCAGCCTCAGGTGGCGGCCTCATGGGGGGCGCGCGCGCTACAATCCAGGGGTTGAGAAGGTTCACTCCTCCAGCCGCCGTCCAGCTCCGGCGAGCCCAGCTCACGCTGATCCTCGCGATGCTGGCGCCGACCGTGATGATGATCGCGGGCGGCATCGTGCTCCTGGCGCTCGGCCGCGGCACCGCCGCGCTGGTGATCGGCGTCCTCCTGCTGGCCCTCTGCACCACGTCGCTGACCGGGTACATCCTGGCGACGATCTTCGTCAGCCGCGGTGAGCAGGTCGCCCGCTTCCAGCACGACTTCCTGTCGCTGGTGTCGCACGAGCTGAGGACCCCGCTGACCTCGATCCTCATGTTCCTGGACACGCTGCGCGACGAGCGGCTGACCAACCCGGCCGAGAAGCGCCAGTGCCTCGACCTCCTCGACCAGGAGATGCGCCGCCTCGACCAGCTGCTCGAGCGGCTGCTCCAGCTCTCGCGCCTGCAGTCGCGCCGGCAGCGGTTCCGCAGCGCCCCGGTCGAGATGAGCGACGTCATCCGCGACGCGCTGGCCGCGTTCGACGCCGCCACCCTCACCTCGCGGACGGAGGTCAACGTCGACGTCGTCTGCCCCGCCGAGCTGACGGTCAGCGGCGACCGCGAGGCGCTGACCCAGGCGATCTCCAACCTGCTCATCAACGCCTGGAAGTACACGCCGGAGGACCGCCGGCGGATCCAGCTGCACGCCCACGCCACCGACCGCCACGTCGAGGTGGCGGTGTCCGACAACGGCCCCGGCATCGAGCGCGACGATCAGAAGCGCATCTTCGGCCACTTCGAGCGCGGGCAGGCGGCCGAGCGCAGCGGCCGGCGCGGCAGCGGGCTCGGCCTGGCCATCGTCAGGGCGGTGGTCCGCGCCCACAACGGGCGCATCGACCTGCGCTCGCGCCCGGGCGAGGGCTCGGAGTTCCGCATCCGGCTGCCGCGGGTGCGCGCGACCACGGAGGCCCGCGCCGCGTGATGTGGGACGAGGCGACGGCCGCGTCGGTCGAAGAGATCCTCATCGTGGAGGACGACGACGCCATCGCCACCGGCCTGGCCCTCAACCTCCGCCTCGAGGGCTACAAGCCGTCGGTGGTGAGCGACGGCGACAAGGTGGTGGCGGCGGTCGGCGAGCGCCGCCCGGTCCTCATCCTGCTCGACCTCTCGCTGCCCAAGCGCGACGGCCTCGACATCCTCGGCGATCTGCGCGGCCGCGGCGACCGCACGCCGATCATCGTGCTGTCGGCGCGCGAGGGCGAGTACGACAAGGTGGCCGCGCTCCGCCTCGGCGCCGACGACTACGTGACCAAGCCGTTTGCCCTGGCCGAGCTGATGGCGCGAGTGGCGGCGGTCCTGCGCCGCTCGCGCGCCGCGCCGGGCCAGCCCCCCGCCGCGCCCACCCCGCCCGAGGGGATCACCCTGGATCGCCCGCTCTCCTTCGGCGACGTCGCGATCGATCTCGCGACCCGCACGGTCCACCGCGCCGGCACCGAGGTGCGCCTCACCCACCTCGAGTTCGAGCTGCTCGCCTACCTCATCCGCAACCCGACCGAGGTGCTGTCACGCGATCGCCTCCTGCGCGAGGTGTGGGGCGTGCGCGGCGGCTCACCCCGCACCGTCGACAACTTCGTCGCCCAGCTGCGCAGCAAGCTCGAGGGCGACCCGGAAAACCCGAGCCACATCATCACCGTGCGCGGCAGCGGCTACCGCTGGGGCCACCGCAAGTAGCGTGATCGGCCTCGATCAGAGGTGCAGCTTGTCGCGCACCCGGTCGACCAGGCCTCCGCCGTGGAGGTGGTGGATGAGGCCGCGCACGCGCTCGTAGGTGTTCCGGGGCAGGCGGAAGCTGAGCAGGGCGATCGGCAGGGAGAAGCGCTCCTCGGCGGTGGCCTTGACCCGGGTGAACTCGCGCAGCCCCTCGTCGCCGTGGATGCGGCCGAAGCCGGAGTCGCCGACGCCGCCGAATGGCAGCGAGGGGACGCCGGCGAACGCCAGCACCGAGTTGATCGAGGTCATGCCGGCGCGCACGCGGTCGGCCAGCTCGCGGACCTGGGCCTTGCCGAACACCGACGAGCCGAGCCCGTAGCGGGTCGCGTTGGCCTGGGCCACCGCCTCGTCGGCGCTGGCCACCTTGGCGATCGGCAGGATCGGGCCGAACGTCTCCTCGCGCATGATCTTCATCTCGGGGGTGACGTCGACCAGCACCGTCGGCGGCACGAAGTGGCCGCGGATCTCGGCCGGCCCTCCGATGAGGACCTTGGCCCCGCGCGCGATCGCGTCCTCCAGGTGATCGCGGATGACGTCGACCTGGCGCGGCATGGTGATCGCGCCGATGTGCGCCTCGTCGTCGGCCCCCCAGCGGACCTGGCGGGCCTCGGCCACCGCCTTCTCCACGAACGGCTCGTAAGCGGCGCCGACCACGTAGCAGCGCTCGATCGACACGCAGGCCTGGCCCGCGTTCGACATCGCGCCCCACACCGCCGCCTCGGCCGCCTTGTCGAGATCGGCGTCCTCGGTCACCACCATCGGGTCCTTGCCGCCCAGCTCGAGCAGGACCGGCGTCAGCCGCTCGGCCGCCGCCACCATCACGCGCTTGCCGGTCGCCGCGGAGCCGGTGAACGCGATCTTGTCGACCTCGGCGCCGGCCAGGGCCGCGCCGGTGCGCCCGTCTCCGGTCACCACCTGGAACAGGTCGGGCACCGACAGCGACTGGTGGGCGATCTCGCCGAGCAGCTGGCCGACCAGCGGGGTCAGCTCCGACGGCTTGAACACGACCGCGTTGCCGGCCGCCAGCGCGTACGCGATCGATCCCATCGGCGTGAACATCGGGTAGTTCCACGGCCCGATCACCGCGACCACGCCGAGCGGGTGGTAGCTGATGGTGCAGCGGAAGTTGGCCATGAGCCCGGCCGGCACCTTCTCCGACCGGAGCGCCTTGTCGGCCCGCTCTCCCGCGTGATGGAGGTGGGTGAGCGCCATCATGACCTCGAGGATGGCGTCCACCCGCGGCTTGCCGTTCTCGCGGTGGATGAGGTCGGCCAGGTCGTCGGCCCGCCCGGCCAGCGCGCGGCGGAAGCTGGCCAGCTCGGCCCGCCGCCGCGCGCTGCCCAGCTCGGCCCACGCGGACGCGGCCCGCCGCGCGCGCGCCACCGCCGCCGCCACCTCGTCGGGACCGGCGATCGGCACCGAGCCGAGCACCTCGCCGGTGGCCGGGTTGAGGCTGTCGATCGCGGCCGGCGCCCTGCCGTTGCCGCTGCCGCCGTAGGTGGTCGTCGCTGCTTCCATGACTCTTCTCCCTCGCTCGCGCTACGCGCGCTCCCGCTCGAGCTGCTGCGCGGTCAGGACCGTGAACGCGGTCATGTTGACGATGTCGCTGACCGGGGCCTGTGGCTGCAGCACCGACACCGGGCGGGCCAGGCCGAGCAGGATCGGCCCCACCGCGCTGGCCCCGCCGAGCGCCTGGAGGACCTTGTAGGCAGCGTTCCCGGCGATGAGCTGCGGGAACACCAGCACGTTGGCGGCGTCGCTCAGGCGGCAGAACGGGAACATCGAGTCCATCATCGGCTTGCTGAGCGCCACGTCGGCCTGCATCTCGCCGTCCACCTCCAGCTCCGGGCGCCGCTCGCGCACCGTCGCGAGCGCGCTCTGGACCAGGCGGGCCTGGGGGTGGTCGACCGATCCGAAGTTGGAGAACGAGACCATCGCGACGCGCGGCTCCACGCCCATGTCGCGCACCGCGTCGGACACCTGCACCGCGATGTCGGCCAGGATCTCGGCGGTCGGCTCGATGTTGATGCTGGCGTCGGCGAAGAAGACCACGCGGTCCTTCAGCACCATCATGTACATGCCGGTCGCGACCTTCGCCCCGGCGCGCAACCCGAGGATCTGCAGGGCCGGGCGGATCGTCTCCGGGTAGGCGAGCTTCAGGCCGCTGACCAGCCCGTCGGCGTGGCCATTCCGCACCATCATCATGCCGAAGTAGTTGGTCTTGCGGAGGAGCGTGCGGGCCATCGCCAGGGTGACCCCCTTGCGCTGGCGGAGGCCGTGGAGCTGCTTGGCGTAGGTCGCGAACTGGTCCGACTCGCGCGGGCTGATGATCTCGACCCCGCGCTCGACGAGGTCGAGGTCCTGGCGCTCGCACTCCTTGGCGATCTCGTCGCGCCGGCCGAGCAGGATCGGCCGCGCGATCCCCTCGTCGACGATGATCTGGAGCGCGCGCAGGAGCTTCGGGTTCGAGGCCTCCGGAAAGACGATGCGGCGCGGGTCGCGCTTGGCCGAGGTCACCATCCCGCGCGTGATCGTGTACGCCGCGTCGCCCGACTTGCGGCGCAGCCGCTCGCGGTAGGCCTCGATGTCGATCTGGGTGCGGGCCACGCCGCTCTCGATGGCCGCCTCGGCCACCGCCGGCGCCACCCACCACAGCACGCGCTCGTCGAACGGCTTGGGGATGAGGTAGTCCGGCCCGAACTTGAGCGTGCGGCCGCCGTAGGCCTGCAGCACCCGGTCCGAGACCGGCTCGTGGGCGAGCGCGGCCAGGGCGCGGGCCGCGGCCACCTTCATCGCCTCGCTGATGGTCGTCGCGCGCACGTCGAGCGCGCCGCGGAAGATGAACGGGAACCCGAGCACGTTGTTGACCTGGTTCGGGTAGTCGGAGCGGCCGGTCGCGACCACCGCGTCGGGCCGCGCGGCCAGCGCGTCCGGGTAGCTGATCTCCGGATCCGGGTTGGCCATGGCAAAGATGATCGGCCGGTCGGCCATGCTCTTCACCATCGCGGCCGAGACCACCCCGCCGACCGACAGGCCGAGGAACATGTCCGCGCCGCGCATCGCGTCGGCCAGCGATCGAGCACCGGTGTCGGGGCCGGCGTAGCGCGCCTTGTGCGGGTTGAGGTCGGTGCGCCCCTCGTGCACGACCCCCTTGGAGTCGACCAGCAGCACGCGGCGCGCATCGAGGCCGAGCTGGACGAAGAAGTTGACGCACGCGATGGCGGAGGCGCCGGCGCCGGAAACGACCACCCTGATCTGGTCGAGCTTCTTGCCCGCGACCTCGCACGCGTTGAGGAGCGCGGCGCCGGAGATGATCGCGGTGCCGTGCTGGTCGTCGTGGAAGACCGGGATGCGCAGGCGCTTGCGCAGCCTCTCCTCGATCTCGAAGCACTCGGGCGCCTTGACGTCCTCGAGGTTGATGCCGCCGAAGGTCGGCTCGAGCGCGGCGACCACGTCGACGAAGCGATCCACGTCGGTGCAGTCGAGCTCGAGATCGAACACATCGATGTCGGCGAACTTCTTGAACAGGCAGGCCTTGCCCTCCATCACCGGCTTGCCGGCCAGCGGCCCGATCGCGCCCAGCCCGAGCACCGCGGTGCCGTTGGTGATGACCGCGACCAAGTTGCCGCGCGCGGTGTAGTCCCAGGCCTTCTCCTCGTCGGCCGCGATCTCCAGGCACGGGATCGCGACACCCGGGGTGTAGGCCAGCGACAGATCGCGCTGGGTGGCGAGCGGCTTGGTCGGCACCACCTCCAGTTTTCCGGGCCTACCTGCCTTGTGGTACTCGAGTGCGTCCTGCTTGCGCGCCATCGACCGCACCTTATCATCCTCGGGGCGAGATGGCTGAGCGGCCCGACCTCGACTACGCGGTGCCCATCCTCCAGCGCGAGCTGCGGGGCCGGCGCATCGTCGCGGTGCGAGTGAAGAAGCCGGTGGTGCTGCGGCTGGCGCTGCCCGGATCACCGTCGGACCTGCTGGTCGGCCGGCACTTCGGAGACGCGTACCGTCGGGCCCACTTCGCCGTGTTCGAGCTCGACGGCGGCGACGGCGGGGCCCCGGCCGATCTGGTGGTCGCGCCGATGCTGGCCGGCCGCTTCGCGCTGCACGCGGCCGAGGAGCGCGCGCCCGGCGATCTCGCGGTCGCGCTGGTCCTCGACGACGGGCGCGAGCTCCGCTACCGCGACGACGTGCAGATGGGCAAGGTGTACGTCATTCCGCACGGCGAGCGGGCGCTGGTGCCCGGCCTCGCGACGATCGGCGTCGACGTGCTCGATCCGGACGCGTTCACCCTCGAGCGCTTCCGCGCGCTGGCCCGCGCGCGGCGCGATCAGGCCAAGGTCTTCCTCATGGACAAGAGCGCGCTCGACGCGCTCGGCAACGCGTACGCCGACGAGGCGCTGTTCGCGGCCCGGGTCCACCCCAAGAGCTTCGTGAAGGCGCTCGGCGCCGACGAGGTGGCCGAGCTGCACCGCGCCATCACCGATGTGCTCGCGCGCGCCAACGCGGAGATCGCCGCGCGCCAGCCGGCCATCGACGTCAAGCTGCGCGACTTCCTGAGCGTGCGCGGGCGGCACCGCCAGCCCTGCCCGCGCTGCGGCACGCCGATCCGCACCGCCGGGGTGCACGGCCACGACGCCTACTTCTGCCCGACCTGTCAGCCGGAGACGCGACGGAGCGCGATCGTGTCGTGGGACAAGCTCGGCGTCGGCGCCGCGGCGAGCGGCGCGGCCCCGCCCGAGGTGCCCGCCACCGACGGTGACAAGGGCAAGAGCCCGCGCCCGCGCAAGGTCAGGACGCCGGGCGCGACGCGCCGCCGGCGATGAGCAGGCTGCCGGCGCCGACGCCGATCGCCGCGCCGCCGAGGTAGGCGGCCAGGCCCCACCCGGCCCCGAGCCCGTCGAAGCCGGGATACGTCCATGCGAAGCCGGCCCCGACCACCAGCGCGAACAGTGACAGCGCGGAGGCGGCCCGCCCGAACCGCGCCGTCCACCGGCTCTTCTGCGCGACCAGCGCGCCGGCCGCCGCGACGAGGAGGAAGAGGCTGGCCACGCAGCCCATCGGGAAGCCGATCGCGCCCAGCTTCGGCCACGCGGCCGATCCGCTGCCGAGCCCGTCGAGGCCGCGCGACGCGCACGACAGCGACGCGCACAGCTCGACCTCACGCAGGCCGACGCCCATCCCGAGCGCGCCCTTGTCGCCGCTCCACCAGCTGGGCGAGATCGTGCCCAGCGCGATCAGTACGGCAGCGACGGCACCCGCGATCGCGCCGGTCCATTGCACTCCACGACCCGGCTCCGACATGTCGCGCATCCTACCGCATGCGCATCTCGCGACGGGTGAAGCCGCGGTCGCCCCTGCAAACACGAATGCGCATCCGTCGCACATCGTCGTCGGCGCCGGCACAACCTCTTCCAAAACGAATGACGCTCGCGACTGCGCACTTGACCGGCTCACACCCGCGAGGTCAGGATGCCAGTCCGCATGCATCGGACGCGACGCATCTGGGTAGGAGCCGTAACGACGGTCCTCGCATGCGCGGTGCTGATCGGCACCGCGACCGCCGAGCGGCACCGAAAGCGCGGTGCCCACCCCGCGGCGGCGAAGCCGGCCGCGCCGGTCAGCGACGGCGCCCCGCTGGGCGAGCGCGTGCGGGAGATGTGGGTGTTCTACCGAGCCCTGGCCGACTGGCAGCTCCGCAGCGGGATGAGCGCGGCCTCCTATGATGTCGCGCGGCGCGCGCTGGCGGTGACCGGCGCGCTGGCCAGCGCGAACCCGGGCGCCGCGATCACCGCCGCCCTGACTCCGGAGCCGTCGGTGCTCGAGCAGCGCCCGGTCGCCGGCGACATCAGCTCCGGCTACGGCGTGCGACGCGATCCGTTCGCGCGGCGGCGCCACAAGAAGCACAACGGGGTCGACCTCCGCGCCGAGCGCGGCGTGCCGGTCCACGCGGCCGGCCCCGGCATGGTGGCGAGGGCCGAGCGCATGCGCGGCTACGGCCGCGTCGTGTACGTCGATCACGGCGGCGGCGTCGAGACGCGCTACGCCCACCTGCAGAAGATCAGCGTGCAGGAGGGCCAGTTCGTGGCCCCCGGCGAGCTGGTCGGCAAGGTCGGCTCGTCCGGCCGCTCCACCGGCCCCCACCTCCACTTCGAGGTGCGAGAGAACGGCCGCCCGGTCGCACCGGTCGAGATCCTCGGCCTCCTCGCCGCGCAGGCCCCGCTGGTCGCCTCCTTCGAGCGCCTCCTCGACGGCACCGACCCCGCCGCGACCGACGCCACCGACGGCGCCGATCAGGTGACCAGGGCGCCGGCCAGGGCGAAGAAGCCGCACGCGAAGAAGTCCCGCGGCAGCAAGCGCGGCCGCACCCGGCCGCTGCGAAGCCACCGCCCCAACTCCTGATCCGGCAGCCAGCGGCCCGGCCGCGAGCTCAAGGACCCGATCGAGCGTGTGGTAGGACCTCGCTCGAATGCCGACGGCACGTGAGCGCACGCCGAAGGTCGTCCGGGTCGACCGAACCGGCGCGACGCCTTTTGGTCCGACGACCATGGAAGAGCGCATCGACGCCGTCTGGCAGCTCACCCGCCAGTGCCTCGCCTGGGGTCGTGACGATGACAGCGAACCGAGACTTCGTCGATCTGTTGCAGTCGTTCGACGACCATGACGTCGAGCTCCTGATCGTCGGCGCCCACGCCCTCGCCGCCCACGGCCACGTGCGCGCCACCAAGGCCCTCGACGTCTTCATCCGGGCCACCCCCGAGAACGCCGGACGCGCCATGCGCGCGCTCGCGGCCTTCGGGGCGCCGCTCGACAATCTCACCGCCGAGGACCTGGCCACCGACTTCAAGACCTGGCCGACATCGAACGCCTGGAGTCCCCCGACGACTGACCTGGTCGGCGGGCCGCCCGGCCGGCCCATCGCAGGGAATGTTGCCCGCCGGTGCCGCGTTCACACGCGGTGACACGAGCCTGCGCGCAGCCCATCGCGGTGATCATCGGCGTCGTGGCCGCCGCGATCGTGGGGGTCGGCGCTGTGGTCGCCATGCTCATCCGCCGCAACGCGCGCG
>DATHKR010000119.1:0-40985 GCA_035489015.1 Kofleriaceae bacterium
CGTGGACCTCGGCGACGAAGCCGCTGCCGATGACCAGCGATGCCCACGGGCCGGTGACGATCGAGTCCAGGTGGACCGAGCCGGCGCCGGTCGCCTCGGCCATCCGCTCGACGCCGGCGGCGCCGCCGATGCGCACGCTCATGCCCGGGACCGGCAGGGCGGTCCAGCCGACCTTCGCGCGGAGCCAGACCGTCGAGGTCGATCCGACGTTGCTGGTGCTGCCGAAGTAGCGCTCGTCGGTCTTCACCAGGCCGCCGATCGCGATGCCCGCCTCGGCGCCGATCCGGACGGTCGGCGCGACCCGGAGGTCGGCGGCGACGAACGGGCCGAGGGTGCCGGGGCCGAGGTCGCTCCGTTCCTCCGGTCCGCCGAGGCTCTCGCCGACGTCGAACGAGCCGAGGACGGTGAAGTCGATCCCGCCGCCGAGCTCGAGGAAGGAGCCGTCGGCGTGGGCGCGACCGGCCGTCATGCAGAGGGCTGCAGCGATCAGGACTGGCAGGGCGGTTCGGGATACGGACATGGTCGGTTCTCCGGGCGTTGAGGCAGGGTCCCACAGCAAGGTCCGCACCAGCACGCGGTCGTGTCATTTCGGCCAGTACGACCGGTTCGCGGCGCGGCGACCGGCGCACCGCGACTCCGTCGTCACGGTCTCGATCACCTCCTGTCGACGAGTCGCTGATACGGCGAACACCGCCAGGAGGCACGAGCGAATGGGGCGAGCCCTGCCCCGCCGGGCCGCCGGCCGCCGCGCTTGGCAGGCCGGGCGGCGCGCTCTACCGTCGAGTTGTGCCGACCCTCCTCCTCGCGCCGCGCTACACCGAGGACTCGAACGCGCTGTGGCGCGCGGCGATCGCGGATGGCTGGGACGTCCGGCGGCCGGCCGGCTGGCGCGCGCCCGCCGGGATCACGGGCGAGATCGCGATCTACGGCGAGCCCCTGTTCGCCGCCGCGATGGCCGATCAGCTGGGCCTTTGCCTCCTCGAGCCGACCTTCGACTGGCTGACCTGCCTGCCGCGCGAGCACGTCGGTCGTCGCGTCGAGCTCACCACCCTGGCCGCCGCGCGCGCGATCGAGCGCGAGGCCTTCGTGAAGCCGGCCGACGACAAGTCGTTCCGCGCGGCGGTCTACCCGTCGGGCGCGGCGGTCGCGGCCCACGAGTCGATCGCCCCGGCGACGCCCGTGCTCGTGTCGGAGCCGGTCGTCTGGATCGCCGAGCACCGCTGCTTCGTGGTCGAGCAGGCGCTGGTGGCCACCTCGCCGTATGCCCGCCGGGGCGAGCTGGCCCGCCGCGGCGACGACTGGCCGCACGAGGAGGGCGAGGAGGCCGCGGTGCGCGGCTTCGTCGCCGACCTGCTCGGCGACGAGCGGGTCGCGCTGCCGGCCGCCGTGGTGATCGACGTCGGCCTGATCGAGGGCCGAGGATGGGCGGTGGTCGAGGCGAATCCGTGCTTCGGATCGGGGCTCTACGGCTGCGAGCCGGCCGCCGCGCTGATGGCCGCGCGGCGCGCCTGCCGCGGTCCGGCCGACCTGGCGCCGGGCGACGAGCGCTGGGTCATCCGGCGCGATCCGGCCTAGTCGCCGGCAGGAAGAGGAGTGACGCACCTGGCCGGCCTGTCAATCGATGCCCGTCCTGCCGCGGCGTTGACATCTCCGTCGATGTCCTTACCTTCGCCCGACGTGCGCTCGATCCGGCTCAGCCTGCGCGTCCTCGGTCTCGCGGTCGTCGCCCTCGCGGCGGCGGGGGCCGGGCGGACGGCCAGCGCCGGGCCCACCGCGGTCCTGGTCGAGCGGGCCGGGCCGGTCGAGTCGACCGCGCCCGCCCGCCGCGCCGCCCGGATCGCGCCGCGTCTCCGCCGGGCAGCGCGATGGGTCCCGCCGTCCGCGCCGTCGATCGATCGCGCGCTTCGCCGCTCGCCGGTGGTGCGGCGCGCGGTGCCGCCCCGGCGCGCCAAGAGCCCCACCTACGTCGTCAACCGCGCCCTCCTGCGCTGATCCGCCGCCGCGTCGATCTCGTCACGTGTGCCGCGGCCATGCTGCCAGGAGGGCTTCCATGTCTCTGCTCGAGTCGCTGCTTCGACTCATCGATCCGATCGAGTACCGCGCGCGCGTCGCCCAGCGCCGCCGCGTCCAGGACCCGCGCCCGGATCAACCCGATCCAGACACGTCCGTGACCGTCCCGCCGGCGATCGAGCGCGAGGTCGAGCGGCGCTGTCGCGTGTGCGGCCTGGCCGCGGACACCGCCTACTGCCTCGTGTGCCTGGCCGACACGATGGAGGAGGTGTGACGCGCGCGGCGCGTGCAGTACCAGGTCCTGGTTCCCGGGGCCGCGCTCTCGAGCGCCAGCGCCGCGGTCGAGCTGGGGGGCACGCTCACCTGCCGGACCGACGGCCCGGGGCAGAGCGCCCCTGTTCACCCTGGGTCTTCCTCTCGTGCCGGCGTCGGCGCGGCGGACCGCGGGATCCGGGTAGGAGCCCGCTTCGCGACCTCCCAGTGCAGCCCGGCCGGATCGGCCAGCCGGCCGGTGCGCCAGCCGTGCGCCTCGTGCATCGCGGCGACCTCGGTCCCGCCCGCGGCCAGGCCGCGCGCGAACAGCGGATCGGGATCGTCCACGATGAGGATGAGGCGCACCGGGCTCCCGCCGGCACCCGCGACCGCGTCCGGGTCGGCCTGGACCCAGAACGTCGCCCCGGCGATGCGGAGCTCGGCGATGATCACCTGGCCGGCGTCGTCGTCCACGCGCTCGATCAGGTCGGCGCCGAACGCGCGCCGGTAGAAGTCGACCGCCGCCGACGCGTCGGCGACGGACAGCCAGGGTGCGATCTGCGCGCTCGTTGCCATGGCGCGGTTGTAGCACCGGCGGGAGGGTCGCACCGACGCCGCGCGCCGCCGCGACTTCGACTACGATGCGGCGGGGACGGCTGACGTGGAACACGACCTCCTCCAGCTCACGATCGCGCGCGAAGGGCACTTCCGCCTCGAGTCCGGCCATCACGGCGGTCGCTGGCTCGACCTGGACGGCCTGTTCCGCGACCCGGCGCGGCTCGCCCCCTCGATCGCGGCGCTGGCCGACCTGCTCCGGCCGCACTCGCCCGACGTGGTGTGCGGCCCCCTGATCGGCGGCGCCCTGGTCGCGCAGGCGGTGGCCGCGTCGCTCGGCGTCGAGCTGTCGTACACCGAGCGGTTCGCGCCGCCCGAGCCCGCCGGGATGTACGGCGTGAAGTACATCGTGCCGCGCGGGCTGCGCGCCCACCTGGCCGGCAAGCGGGTCGCGATCGTCGACGACGCCATCAGCGCCGGCTCCGCGGTGCGCACCACCTTCGACGAGGTGGTCGGGCTCGGCGGCCGACCGGTGGCGGTCGGCGCGCTCCTCCTGCTCGGCGTCGGCGCGGCGCCGTTCTTCGACCAGGCCGGGGTGCCGCTCTCGTCGGTGCTGGCCCTGTCGTACGACCTCCACGCCCCGGATCGCTGCCCGATGTGCGCGGCCGGCCAGCCGCTCGAGGACCCGCTCGCATGATCGATCGCGGCGCGCTCGCCGCCATCCTGGAGCCGGGCCCGCTGCGCACGGCCGAGGTCGAGCGCGCGATCGACGCCTCGGCCGCGCACCTCGCCTCCGACCGGCCGCTGGACGCCATCGAGCGGGATCCCTACATGCCCAAGTGGGACTCGCCGTGGTGGCACATGCTCCTCCTCCACCAGCTGGGCGAGGCCCGCCGCATCCCGGCGCGCGTCGCCGCCGCGATGGCCGCCGCCGTCGAGCGCGACCACGGACTCTGCCTGTGCGCGCTGGGCACGATGAGCCAGGTCCTGGCCGCCTGCGGTGTCGATGTCGACGCCGCACTACCCCGGGTCGAGCCCTGGCTCGTGCAGCGCCAGATGACCGACGGAGGCCTCAGCTGCGACGAGACCGCCTACCAGGTACCGGGCGAGGCGCCTAGCTCGATGGTGGCCACCGCCGCGGCCCTCGAGGCCATGCTGCTCGGCGACGCCTCTCGCTGGAGCGGCGCGCGGCGCGCCTTTGTCGACCGCGCCGCACGCTGCATCCTCGATCGCGCCCTGGTGCGCGGCTCGGCCACCCGACACAACGCCGAGGAGCGGCAGGGCGCGCTCCTCTGGCCCCGCCTCGTCTTCCCGCGCTTCTACTTCCACGACGTGCTGCGCGGCCTGTCCGCTGTGGTCGATTGGGCCGAGCGGACCGGGCAGGCCCTGCCGGCCGCGTCGATCGAGGGGGTCGTGTCCTCCCTGGTCGAGCGGTTCCCCGACGGCGTCGTCCGCGTCGAGCGACGCATCCACGCCGACGAGGCGGAGTCGACCTTCCCGCTCCTCGAGGCGGTCAGCCGGGTGGGCGCGCCTTCGGAGGCGCTCTCGCGCGAGTGGTCGGCGACGCGGGCCGGCCTGTTTCGCCTGCTGGAGGAGCGACCATGATCGATCGAGACGAGCTCGCCGCGATCCCGGTGCCTGGCTCGCTGTCTCTCTCTCCGGGGCCGTCATCGGCGC
Organism: Kofleriaceae bacterium; assembly: GCA_035489015.1. Classification (GTDB taxonomy): domain Bacteria; phylum Myxococcota_A; class Polyangia; order Haliangiales; family Haliangiaceae; genus DATFRY01. The sequence continues at coordinate 4,495 of DATHKR010000119.1, forward strand.
ACGAGTCTCACCGCCGATCGATGCCGATGACCGCCAGCTCACCTCGTCGGTTCCGGGCGAGGTGAACGTACAGGTCGGGCACCTCGTCCGACCCTCGCCGCGCGGAGAGCCGCACGATCGTGTAGCCCGCGTGGCTCCGGCCCGGCACCAGGCCGGTCAGGCAGACGCGGGCGCCGGCGCGCGGCCACGCGTCGCGATGGCCGAGGCGGATCCCGTCGAAGTCGTGGGTGACGGCCCGGTAGTGGGTCTCTCCCTCGCGGCCGAACCGGTGGCGCACCCAGAGGTCGTCGAAGCAGAGCGAGAGCCGCTCGCCGCCGCGGGCCGCGAAGGCGTCGAACGGCGCGACGCGCGACAGGGCCCAGCGGAGGAGCTTCTGCCGCCGCTCGAGCAGGATGCGCTCGACGTAGGCCGCCGCGCTCGGGTCCGTGTAGTGGGCCGCCTCGACGGCGGCGTGCACGTGGGCCGGGCCGATCTTCAGGATGATCGCCGCCGCCCAGTAGTCGTCGAACCGGTCGGCCCGGTCGAAGGGCAGCCAGCGGTGGTGCGGCGTCCAGGTGGCCGGGTCGAAGGTTCCGGCGTCGAAGAAGCCGACGCCGCGCAGGGACGGCGCCGAGGCCCGACGCTCCCAGGGCGGCACCCACAGGCCGAGGCTGACGAGGGACTTCAGGCTGGACGACAGCCCCCACGAGGTCCGGTAGCCGACGTAGATCAACCCGTCGACCCGGGCGAACATGCCGAGCGACTTGCCGAAGTCGAGGACGTAGTGGACGAGCGCGCGGCGGCGCGGGTCGTACACCGACAGCGTGTTCTGCGTCTTGACGTCGGTGTGATCGAACCAGGCGAACAGGAGCCGCTGCCCGCGCAGGGCGCGGCGGTCCTCGTGTGCCACGGTGTCGTTCGGATCGTCGCGGCGCACGCCCTCGGGCGGAAACCCGCCGACCGGGGTCCCGTCGACGAGGCGGCTGGACATCACGCGGCATCGACCGGACGGCGGCCGCACCAGCCCGACGTAGCGGTCGAGGTCGGCCTGGGTCATGGGGCGCTCGTCGCCGCCCTGGTTCTTGAAGGTGGCACCCTTCGCAAGGACCAGCCGGTCGCACTCGACCTCGACGACCTCGTTCTCGGGGACGTTGTACCCGAACGCCCAGACGAGGCGTTGCACGAGGACATCGGCCGACGACTCGGTCTCCGGGTGGTCGCGCTCGTCGAACTTGATGATGTAGCGATCGCCGCGCGCGTCGTGGATCTTGAAGCCGATCGCGGCCCCGCCGACCTTGACCCCGTCGACCCGCCATGGCCCGGAGCGGTCCGGCCCGCCGCCCCGGCCGGGCCCGTGCCGCACCTCGGCGGGGGACAGGTCGCGGACGCCGATCCGGTTGGTGAACCAGCTCGAGTCGGGGACCTCGCCCAGGCTGTTGACGTCGGCCGCCGGGCGAGGCCGGGAGAGCGTCAGCGCGCCGACCAGCGGGCGGCTCATCTCCTCGTGGAAGTAGTACTCGACCAGACCCTGCTGGCGAAAATCAGGCGGAGCGATCGGCCGGCGATCGTTCACCAGGGTGACCGGTGGCTGGTTCTCGAAGCGGAGCCGGCCGACGCCTCTTGCGCCGCCACACCCGCCGCACACGGCGGCCGCGGCGATCGCGGCGAGCGCGTGGGACGCCGCTCGCTGGGGGGCCGGCGTCGTCATACCCCGCCCAGCACCACGAAGAAGCTGGCCTCGCCGGTGTCGGAGCCGGCCACGACGAAGCGCGCCGCGTTTCCGTCGTCGTAGACCTGGCGCAGCGCCGCGCCGGCGCTCAGGTGGAGGTGCTCGGCGTCCAGCGCGCCCACGCCTTCGTGCACGCCGCCGACCTCGGTGAACAGCGACACGCGCAGGCGGAGGCCGATCGCCCATTCGTAGGCCAGCTCGGCCGACGTGGCGACCTCGTCGCGGAAGCGCCCGCGCGAAAAGGCGCGCAGGTCGTCCGGTCCGCCCAGGGCGGGCAGGAGCAGGAACGGCACCCGCGCCCTGTCACCCGTGATCCCCTGGATGTGCGCGCTCAGCGTGAGCACGCGCGTGCCGCGGAACAGATCGAAGAGCCGCTCGGCGCTCACGGCCCAGCGCGCGAACCGGAAGTCGTCGCCCCCGTCCACGTCGCCGATCGCGTACCCCACCGCCGCGCGCGCCCGCCACCCGGTGGCCGGGGCCGCGCGCGGGATCCACGGCGCGGGCGCGACCCGCGCATCCCACCCGACGTCGACCAGCGCCAGGCCGAAACGGAACGGCTGCCCGAGCCCGAGCAGCCGCGAGCGGTCGTACGCGAACGCGGCCGGCTCGTCGGGCGCGAGGTCGTGCCGCTCGACGCGGAGCGACGGTCGGAGGCGGAAGCGCCCCGGCAGCTCGGCGAGCTGGATCGGCGCCGCGACGCGGAACGCGAGGACGCGATCGTCGAGGATCGTCTCCGGTAGCGCCCCGCTGCCGAACGGATCGAGGTCGGCGCCGGCCGCGGCGTCCCCGAGTGGGTGGTCTCCGATCCCGGCGAGGACGACCTCGTGGTCGTGCCCGATCTCGCCGGCCAGCTCGATCTGCACGCGCGCGCTCGCCGCGACGCTGGCGCTCACTCTCCCGGTGTAGCCGTAGCGACCAAAGACGACCGCGGTGGCGTCCGCCCTCGCCCGCCGGCCGAAAACGTGGCCGATCCGGGCCCCGACCGAGGGACCGAACGGCGCCTCCCACAGGAGCATCGCGCCGCCGCTCCAGCCCCCTGCCCCGCCGCGGTCGTACACGTCCGGCCCGCGCGACTCGTAGTAGTCGTCGAGCCGGCCGGCGACCTCCTCCGGAACCCACAACCCGAGCTCGAGCAACTCGCGCGGCGTCCACAGGACGGCGCGGACGATCGTGCGCACGGCGCCTTCGTCGCGCTCGTGCTCCCGCAGGTGGCCCGACGCCTTGTCGGCGGACGGCGCGGTCGCCAGCGAGGCGACGTCGGGCGCGTCTCGATCTCGCGCCGGCGGAGCCTCCTGAGCGAGCGCCGGCCGCGCGGCGGCGAACGCGAGGGCGAGCGCCCAGCACCACGCTCGCGGGAGCGCGGACCTGCGGCGATCACCCAAGGGACGATCTACCATGCGGAGATGCGTGGGCCTGCATGTCTCCTCGCCGGCGCCGCGGTGGTGCTCGGCTCTTGCTACAGGCTACCCATCTGGAGCGGGGATGTCCCGGTCATTTCTCCCGCCGAGCGCGAGGCGTTCGAAACTTGCACAGGGCGCGGCAAGCTGACCGGCGAAGGAGGCAAGCGCCTCCATCGCCGGCCCTATCTACAGAGCGTCACCGCGACGTCGGCGGTGGTGGCGTGGGCCGCCTGGCCGGGCAATCTCCGGGTCGAGGTCCGCAAGGACGGCGAGCTGGTCGCCACGTCGCGCGCGCGCTACGGCGGTGACCCGGCCACCCGCGCCGCCAAGCTCCGCCACCGGAGCGACGCCCAGGCGATCGCGCCCGCCGACTTCTACGTGCAGCGCGCCGACCTGGTCGACCTCGAGCCGCACACGCTCTACTGCTACCAGCTCCTCTCCGAGACGGGACCGCTGACCGAGCCGGCCCCGCTCCTGACCGCGGCCCCTCCAGGGCAGACGGAGCCGATCCGGTTCGTCGCCGTGGGCGACAGCGGCACGGCGGGCGCAGCGGAGCAGGCCGTGGCCCGGCGGATCGCGGCGCTGCCGTTCGACTTCTTCGTGTTCCTGGGTGACATCGCGTACGAGGAGGGATCGGCGACGCAGATCCAGTCGGCCTTCTTCGAGGTCTACCGGGAGCTCCTTCCGTTCGTGCCGTCGTACCTGGCGGTCGGCAACCACGAGCGCGTGACTCGCAACGGCGCGCCCTACTTCGATGCGTTCATCCTGCCCGGCGTGGAGCGCTACTACTCGTTCGACTGGGGCGACGTGCACTTCGTCGCCATCGACACGACCGGCGGCTACGCCGAGCAGCTCGCCTGGCTCGACCGCGACCTCGGCGCCAACCGGCTGCCCTGGGTGATCGTGTTCGGCCACCACCCGATGTACAGCAACTCGTACCGCGGCCCGGTCATCGCGGTGCGGAACCGGTTCATGCCGGTCCTCCGCCGCCACCACGTCACGATGGTGCTGACCGGCCACGAGCACCACTACGAGCGGTTCGACGCGCGCGACGGGATCATCCACGTCGTGAGCGGCGGTGGCGGCGGCCAGCTGACCCGGCTCTATGCCAAGGCGGGCACCGTCGCGCAGCGCACCGTCCACCACTTCCTCGCCTTCGAGGTTACCCGCGACGCCCTCACCATGCGGGCCATCGACATCGAGGGCAAGGAGTTCGACCGCCTGGAGCTCCGCCGGGAGAACCGCCCGGGGCCGTGAGGCGCGAGTCCGGTCGTGGGCTCGGCGCCCGTGCCCGCCAGAATGCGATCACTCGAGGCTGCAAGAGGCGGACGCATCCGGAGAGCTGCGTTAGGGTTTCTCCATGATCACACTCCATGCATTTGGTCGCGTGAATTCGATGGTGCAAGGGCTGACGCGCGACCTGCGCGTCCAGTGGGCGCTCGAGGAGCTAGGGTTGCCGTATCAGGTGCGCGGCGTCGACCACCCTGCTGGCGAGACGAAGGCGGATGCGTTTCAGCATCTGAGCCCGTTCCATCAGATTCCGGTGATCGAGGACGACGGCATCGTGCTGTCGGAGTCGGGCGCGATCCTGGTGTATCTCGCCGAGAAGGCGGGGCAGCTCGCGGACCGGCAGAAGCACGCCGACGTGCTGCGCTGGTGCTTTGCGGCACTGACGACCGTCGAGCCGGTCATCGCGATGATCGTGCTCGACGACTTCGGCAAGAAGACGGATCCGGTGAGCCGGGAGAAGCGCGCAAACCTTGTGAAGTGGGCCGAGCAGGTGCTCGGCGGCGTCGAGAAACACCTCGGCGAACATGCGTTCACCGCCGGCGAGGAGTTCACGGTCGCCGACATCCTCATGGTCACGGTGCTGCGGCAGGCGCGCCGCGCCGGGGTGCTCGCGAAGTTCCCGCGTTGCGAAGCGTACCGGCAGAAGTGCGAGGCTCGGCCCGCGTGGGGGCGCACCGTCGCGGCGTACGAGAAGCGGCTCGGCGCGGAGCCGGGTGCCGTGGCGCGCGTCGTCGAGCCGACGGCGTAGCCCGCGTCGATCGGTGGTGCGCATCGGCCGAGAGCGCCGGCGCTGCGGGCCTTGGACGCCACCGGGGCTCGCGGGGCGGCTCGGGCCCGAGAGCGCGACTACCTGGGTTCGACATCCGGCAGTCGCTCGGGAAGGCCGAACGAGGGGTAGAGGCGCGGCCTGATGTCCGCACGCGATGACTGCGAAGAGGGGACTCGAACCCTGCCCGGTCGAGGACTGGAACCTGAATCCCGCGCGTCTACCAGTTTCGCCACTCTCGCGTCGTCGAATCTGGCATGGGCATCCCTCCGGGATGCCTTGGGGCTCGACAGGCGCGGCGCGGGCGAACACATCTTGCGGATGGGTCTTCGCCTTTATCATGCCCCGCGCTCCCGGTCCGGGACCGCTCTCTGGATGCTCGAGGAGCTCGGCGTCCCCTACGAGATCACGCTGGTCGAGATCCGCCGCGGCGATGGCTCGGGCAAGCGCGACGAGGACAACCCCCAGCCGCACGGCAAGGTCCCGAGCATCGAGCACGACGGGGTGCTGGTGCACGAGATACCGGCGATCGCCGCGTACCTGACGGACGCGTTCCCCAGGGCGAAGCTCGGGCCCGCGATCGGCGATCCGCGTCGCGGGCCTTTCCTCTCCTGGCTGGCCTACTACGGGGGGATGCTGGAGCCGTCGGCGACCTCGAAGTTCCTCGGCTGGGAGGTCCCTCGAGGGACGGTCGCGTGGGTGGACCTCGACGAGGTGCTGGCTCACATCGACGGGACGCTGCAGCGGCAGCCGTACATCGTCGGGGAGGAGTTCACGATGGCCGACGTCCTGTACGGCGGCGCGTTCGCGTTCTTGGGGATGAACCCGAAGGTCCCGATGACGCCGGCGATGAAGGCGTACGTCGAGCGCTGCGTGGCGCGACCGGCGCGAGCGCGGGCGACCGCGCGCGACGACGGCTGAGCGTCACGCGACGCGGTGGAGGAGCTCGTCGCCCGCCGCCGCCTCGATCGTCAGGGTGAAGAGATCGCGGCCGGTGGCCACCGCGAGCTCGCTTCCGTCCGGGGCGAACGCGAGGGCGCTCACGGCGAAGCGACGGGTCTCGAGTCGCTCGACGAGGTGGCCGCGCTGCCAGTCCCAGAGCTCGAGGCGGCGGCCCCCGCGAGGGGCGACGCGATCGACGACCAGCCAGCGTCGATCGACCGAGTGAGCGGCTCGCGGCCAGCGGAGCAGCTGGCCGAGCGGTCGGGCCTCCTGGCGGGCGAGGCTCCACCCGAAGAGGTCGGTCCGCCACGTGGTCGGGTCGACCGCCATGAGGATCGGCTCGAGGTCGTCCCATGCCACGAGGTAGGGCCGATGCACGACCTGTGGCGGACGGGGGGATGTGGTCAGCGGCATGGGCCAGGCGCCCAGGAGCTCCCCGTCCCAGGACCAGCGCGACCAGGTCTGCGCGGTTCCGATGAGGACGGCGTCCCCGAGGTTCCGGATCACCGAGACGTACTGGCAGGGATCGTCGAAGCGGCGCTGGAGGGCCTCCACGGGCCATGGACGCCGCTCGCGGAGCTCCCGGTCGAAGGTCGACAGGTGCGGAGGCTCGTGGGCCGCCACCAGGACGACCCGCCCGTCGGTGGCGAGCTGGATGTCCGGCGTGCGGTCGCGATACACGGTCGACGCTCGCTCTCCGTGGTGGTCGTGAACCGAGAGGACGGCGCCGGTCGGGTGCTCGTGGCTCACCACGAGGGCGTCGGCGGCGGGCGTCACCGCGGCCCCGCGGATGCGGCTGCTCCGGCGCGACGCGCAGAGCGAGCGCGGCGACGAGCCGTCGGCCGGCGCCGACAGGAGGCGCACCTCGCCGTGCCCGGACCGGACCAGGCAATGAGGGACATCGGTCCAGTGGATCCACTCGGCGTATCCGGGCAGGTCGCCGAGCCAGCGAGCGAACCGCAGGGACGTCCCGCGCCGGAACTTGCAAAGGTGCTGAGGGATCCGCTCCATCAGGCGCCGCCGAGCGGCGTCGTCGCGCTCGCCATCAATCCGAGCGTAGCGTCTCCCCCGGGTGGACGCGACTGCGTCCCGACCGCGATCACGCAGCTCGTGGCGGGCGCGTTTTACAACTGCGTGCTCCTGCGCTCGGGCGGCGTCCGCTGCTGGGGATACGCGTCGTACGGGCCGCTCGGCTACCCGGGCAACGAGGTCCCGGTCTCCCGGCGCGGTGCGCTGCTGTGCGGCGGGAGGACAGCTCGGCTACGCCGACACGGAGAACGTGGGCGACAACGAGACACCTGCCTCGGCAGGGGACATCGATCTCGGGGGTTCGGCGGTGAAGATCGCCGCGGGCCGCGACCACAACTGCGCGCTCCTCGACACGGGCGCGGTCCGGTGCTGGGGAGACGCCCGCATCGGTCGGTCCCGTCGAGATCTTCTGATCGAGCTTGTCCGGCTGGATGCGGAGCTCGAGCCTCGATCTGCCGTGGAAGCTGCCGTGGCGATCCGATCTCAGGATGGCCAAACAGGCAATCGGGACGGCCACTGCTCGACGAGTCTCCGCCAGGGCGATCGAGCGAACAGAATGTCGGGCCACGAGGTAAACTCGCCCAATGCTGGATGACTTCATCGTCGCGAACCGTGACGCCATCGTCGAGCTCACAAAAGCCCGCGTGGCGGCAAGGACAGGACCAAACTCGACAGGACAAGAGTTGCCCGATGGCATCCCGGCGTTCCTCGACCATCTCATCGTCGCGCTGCGACTGGCAGACCGCACCGACTACATCGACCATGAACGGATCCGCGAGAGCGCCACCAAGCATGGACGAGACCTGCTCGCGAAGGGCCTGACCATCGCGCAGGTCGTCCACGACTACGGCGATGTCTGCCAGGTCGTCACCGGACTTGCCATCGACCAGAGGGCGAACGTGCCCACGTCGGAGTTCCAGGTGCTGAACCTGTGCCTCGACGATGCCATCGCCGCGGCCATCACGGCGTTCGCCGAGGGACCGCACCCTCGCCCCTGATTCGTCTTGATCGCGGCAACGACTGCTCGCCTCCGAGGTCGGGGCCGAGGGTGCCGCCGCCCCATCACCGCGTGATCGCCCTGCTCGGCCGCGGCAGGCGACAGGATGTTCGCGCGGTGGCCGGGGCTGTTCATGAGACCTTCTTCGGCCTCGCCGACGCCGTAGGCGCGCGCGACGTTCTCCAGCACCAGCGAGCTCTTGATCTTGCTGGCCGGACCCGGTCGCCCGCGGACCCGGTGGTCGGCGACACATGCGCGACCACGCCGGTGCCGCGCATGTCTCGGCTGTGGGCGCGCGCGATCTCTACCAGGCGCGCATCGATCGCCAGCGGCGCGAGGCCGTGCTTCTCGCGATCCCCGTTGACCAGCCGCACGAGGCGCGCTCGGCGTCCTCGGCCGAGGTAACCGGGGCCGCCTCGTCTGCGTCGATCTCGACCGCGATGCGGTCGGGTGGGTCCTCGCCGCACCAGACCGGGAAGTTGGCCATGACCCTGGGCCCGATCGACGCCAGCCTGGTCGCGCCGTTCACCGACCCGGAGGTCTTCGCCCGTGTATGCTGGCCGCGCATGCAAGCCGCCGCCGGCACCTGGGTCCTGCTGGCGCCCTTCGCGCTGGCCTGTTCGATCGAGCCCAACTACACGAACCCGGACGGGCCGCGCTGCTACGGCGACTACGCCGCTGGCGAACCGGAGCTCGGCGACGTCCTCCGCGCGGTCAGCTACAACCTGGAGTTCGGGCGCGAGGTGGAGACCGCGATCGCGGCGCTCGAGACCGAGCCGCTGGCCGGAGCCGACGTCATCCTTATGCAGGAGATGGAGGCGGGCGGAGTGGAAGCGATCGCCGCCGCGCTCGGCCTCCGCTACGTGTACTACCCCGCCTCGGTGAAGCACGGGCGCGACTGGGGCAACGCTGTCCTCTCGCCGTGGCCGATGCGCGATTACCGCAAGGTCCTCCTGCCCTGGGCCGACCCGTACACCAACAGCCGGCGCATCGCGGTGACCGCGACGCTCGAGATCGGCGGGGTCGACCTCGCGGTCTACAGCACCCACACCGCCACCCCGTCGCTCGGCCTGGGCGCCCGCCTCGATCAGATCGAGGCGATCCTCGACGACGCTGGCGATTCCGCGCCGGTCGCGATCGGCGGCGACCTCAACACCGCCGATCCGGGCAGCGGCGGGCAGGTGCGAGAGCTGTTCGGCGACCGCGGCTTCGACTGGGCCAGCGACGGCGCCACCGACACCGGGAGCGCGTTCGGGTCCGACGCCACGCTCGACTACGTCTTCACGCGCGGCCTGACCCCGCGGCGGAGCGGCACCTTCGCGGGCGACTCCGGCAGCGACCACCAGCCGATCTGGGTCGAGCTCGAGCCGCCGCCGTGATCCATCGATGCCTCCTGCTCGTGGCGATGACCGGATGCGCCAGCTACTCGAGCCGGCTCGACGCGACGCCGCTGCCGCCTGGCGCGGGCGAGCTCGGCGTCGGGCTCGACGTGCTCCTGGTCGAGCGCGGGCGCGACTACATTCCGCTGCCGGTGCCGGACTTCACGTACCGGCGCGGCGTCCGCCCCGGCGTCGACGTCGGCGGCAAGGCCCACCTCACCGGCGCGCAGGCAGGCGTTCGCTTCGCGATCGCCCGGCGCGATCGCCTGGCGGTCGCCTGGGCAGCGGATCTCGCGCTCGGGTACGAGCCGATCACCAACAACACGACCGACCTGGTCTACGCCCGGGCGCTTCCGCGGTTGGTCGGCGAGCTGCGCGGCCGCGGTGGCGGCCCGACCTGGATCGCGGCCGTGGCGCCGTCGCTCACCTTCACCGGCCCGGCCACCATGTTCCGCGGGATCGCCGGCGCGGCCCGCTTCATCGCCCGGCCGGGCGCGGCGCTCGGCGCGCGCTGGCCGCTCGACCGCGGCCGTTCACTGTGGCTGGAGGTGACCGCGCAGCCGGCCTACGCATTCGGCGACGGCTGGCTGCGGTCGGCGTACCAGGGCGGCGCCGCCGTCACGTTCTGATCCTCCGCTGATCGGCAGCCGTGGGATTTCGTCGCGATCGGATGAGGGGACTCGCCCCTTCCGCACGTTCTCTCCTCCAAGGCCGGCGAACCCGCCGCAACGAGGAGCAAAGACGATGACCCACCGAGATACGCCTCCAACCAGCACCGAGTGTCTTCCTGTGATCCTGCCTCCGGTCTCGTGTCCAGGCCGCCGGCGGAGTCCACCTCTGGTCCGCTTCTTCGGCATCGCAGCCGCCGTCGGCGTGGCAGCCTGCGCCGGACTGGACTCCGGCGACGGCGACGACTCGCCGGTCCCCGGCACCGACCCGGCCGGCGTCGACATGGCGGCGTATGGCGTCACCGAGGCTCCATGCGGCGACGATGCGCACCTGGCCACCGTCGTCACCGCGAACCGGGCCTACCACGCCTTCTGCGCCGACAGTCAGGGCAGAACATCGGTCTTCGTCATGGCGCCCGCTGACGTGAAGGTCGAGGACGACCCGGGAAGCGCGCTCGAGTACTACCTGTCCATCACGCCGAGCGACGTCGCGGTGCCTCGACTTCTCGAGCAGGCGGACGCGCTGCCATCCGGTCGCCGGTCGACGAGCGAGGTGGTCGCGTTCGTGCATCCTGAGGCGAGCCAGCACGGGGGGCAGCTTCGCTCCTCCTGTTCGAGCGCCACCGACTTCGTGAACGCGCACTGCAGCCTGATCGACGACTGGATCGAGGATGGACTGGATGACGACGCCTTCGCCGACTGGAGCAGCTGGTGCAGCTCGGGCCTGCTCAGCGGCGACGCGCAGCGGACCGGCAGCGCGCAGGGAGTGGCCCATCCGTTCGAGGCTCGAATCCGCGTGGCCGGCTGCAGCGATGACGTGCTGGTGCGCCGCTACTACCAGAACCCCTTCAACAGCACCTGGTGGAACGCCGGCAACTTCACGGTCCAGCCGGGCTTCGCCATGTCCTGGAAGATCTTCTGGTTCAACGCGAGGTGGTGCGAGGGCGAGGGCGACCTCGAGTTCTGCACGGGCGCCAACGACATCCGGTTCCGCGTCGAGCCGACCGCGGGCGGCACGTACCGGTACACGGGCGGCTTCACGCTTCCCACGCCGGTCCCCTGAGGAGCGCCCGGCCCGCGCCGGTGTCAACCCGGCGCCGCCGGGCGAGGGTGCTACGCTGGGAGCGATGGCGGGGACGATGGCGGAGGCGACCGGGATGGAGCGGTTCGTCTTCGCCCGCGTCGACCTCGGCCCGGTGGTGCACGGCTGCTTTCGCTCGGTGTTCCAGCCGCTCGGCCGGCAGCCGGAGATTCCGACGCCGGGCCACTCGCTCTTCTTCCCGCGCACGGCGACCTGGGCCCGGCCCGAGGGGCGCGCCCGCTACCTGTGCGACCCGGGGGTGGTCTCGTTCTGGAGCCGCGGCCAGGTCTGCCTGCGCGAGCCGGCCGCCAGCCCGGCGGTCGACGGGGAGTTCTTCGGGCTCTCGCCCGCGCTCGGCGAGGAGCTGGTCGCTCACGCCGATCCGGGCGCGGCGTCGTCGAGCGGCTGGCTGTTCCGCCACCAGGCCGTGCCGGTCAGCCCCGGCCTGTTCCTGCGCCAGCGCCGCCTGTCCGCGGCGATCCAGTCCGGCGCGCTCGAGCGCGAGCAGGCGGTCGAGGCGGTGGTCTGCCTGGCGTCGGACTGCGTCGCCCTGGCTGCGGGGCAGGTGCGGTCCTCGCCGCGGACGGCGCGGCGCGACCGCGAGCTGGTCGAGGCGGTGCGCCTCCGCGTCGCGGCCGATCCGTCGGCGCGCCCGGGCCTGGCCGCGATGGCAGGCGACGTCGGCGTCGGCACGGTCACCCTGTGCACCGCCTTCCGGCGGGTCACCGGTCGCTCGATCCACGCGTACCGCCTCGACCTCCGGCTGCAGCTCGCGCTCGAGCGGCTGGAGCGGCCCGCCGGTGACCTGTCCGAGGTCGCGCTCGAGCTCGGCTTCGACAGTCACAGCCACTTCACCCTCCGCTTCCGCGAGCGCTTCGGCGCGGCGCCGTCGCGGGTGCGAGCCGACCTGGCCGCGCTCGGCCGCCTGCGCCTGAAGGAACGTGATAGCGCGCGATCTCGCCGCCGGTGACGATGGCGGCATGAAGCGATCGATCGCGACGGTCTGCCTCCTGGTCCTCTCCTGCGCGTCGGCCCCGGCGACGGCGGGGCCCGCCTCGTCATCCTCGTCGCCGGCCACGGCCGGGCCTTTCACCCGCACGGCCCTGTGCCGCGGCGAGCCGCAGTCGGCCGGCTTCGACTACTGGCTCGGCGTGTGGGACGTGCGCCCGTACGGCGCCCCCGCGCACACCCCCGCCAGTCGGAACCGCATCACCCTGGAGCAGGACGGCTGCGTGCTGCAGGAGCACTGGCGGAGCTCTGCCAGGGGGCCTGGCGCCGGCTACACGGGCACGAGCTTCACCACGTTCGACCGGGCGCGCCGCGTGTGGCACCAGACCTGGGTCGACAACACCGGCAGCGTGGCGGTGATGGAGGGCGCGCTCGACGCCGCCGGCGACCTGGTCCTCGAGGCCGTCGCCATGCCGGGCGACCCGGACACGGCCCGGCGGCGCATGACCTTCCGCCGCCAGCCGGACGGCACCGTCAGGCAGATCGTGGAGCGATCGACCGACGGCGGCACGACCTGGACGACCTCGATCGATCTGGTCTACACGCTCCGCCGCGGTCCGGGCTGAGCGCGACCCCAACGGAGCGGGCGATGCAGCTCGGAGCCGCTCAGGGCCGACCCTGGTCCGGCTGGCTCCAGTCGCACACGCCTTCCGGGAAGATCTGCATCAGGCGTTCGCGCTCGGCCGCGCTCGGCACCCAGGTCCCGTAGGCGCCGCACGCGATGGCGTCGTCGACGCTCTGGAGGCCGCACTTGAAGATGCCGCCCGAGAACGGACCGCCGGCCACGCGACGCGAGGTGCTGTGGATCGGGAACACCTGCGTGCACGCGCCCGCCGGGGCGTCGTCGAGGATGCCGTCCCACACGCCATCGCCGGCAGCGATCTCGTTGCCGAGCGTGTCGAAGCAGCGGTCCGTGGCGCGCTCCGGCTTGTTCGCGGCGATGCTGCGCCAGGGATGCTCGTGGATGTTCGCCATCCACTCGTCGATCACCTCGAACGCCTCGGGCGTCTGGTCGAACATCGCAGCACCGGGCCGCGCATCCGTGAACCAGATGACCTGGTTGTCGTCGTCGTGGCGGCGCTGGAGGCGCTGCCGCGTCGCGAACGACTGGTGGCTGTGGTGCATGTCGAGCTGGTGCTCGAGGTAGTGCCGCCAGTCGATCACCGGGATATCGATGTCGCCGTCGAAGCGCATCCCGCTGTCGTAGGCGGCGTTGATCGCCTCGATGCTGGCGGTGCGCCGCGCCGCCGGGGTGACGCCGCCGTCCGGCGACAGGTTCATGTTGCGCGAGCTCCACGGGTCGAAGTTCGCGGGATCGAAGCCGCCGACGAACGGGAACCCCTCGACGACCATGTCGCCGGGCTCCTTCCAGCTGCCGACCTCGGCGTTCAGGTCCAGAAACTCGGCCGGCGTGATGACGCCGTCCTTCAGCGCCTGGAGGCCGTACTGCACGCCGACGTTGTCCCAGACCGAGCGCCCGAAGCCCTCGGCGTCGGTGCCGTAGATGTTCACGAGGTCGCCGGCGTGGGTCCAATCGACGCCTGCCGTGCCCTGCGCGAGCTTGTCGATGTCATCCACGTTCGTGAAGGTCGGGTTCATCGTGAGCGGCGTGAGCCCGAACCACGCGCGCCTGCACTCGGTGAGCGGCGGCGGCGTGGTCGCGTCGGCGGGGATCGGCTCCGGCCGGTTCAGGCCGAGCGCCGAGTAGATCGCGTAGAGCGGGTTCCACTCCCCGGCCTCGCTCGCGGAGATCGCGGGCGTCACGCTCGCGTTGAGCCCCTCGATCGCACGCCGGTTGAGGATGTCCTTCCACTTCGGGTTGAGCCGGTCCGTCTTGTCGAAGTAGTGCTCGAGCAGCTCGCAGTCTCCGACGTGGATCGTCTGTGTGACCATGTCGGAGTACGAGTACTGGGGGATCGCGGCGTCGAGCAGGCCGGGGTGGTTCTGCGCGTACACGTACTGCTGGATCGCGCCGCCGGAGCCGCCGACGCCCACCGTGTAGAGCGGGACGCCGTGGTCCTCGATGAAGTGCTCCTTCAGCATCAGCGCGGTCTCGCCGCCGAGTTGCAGGTTGTAGTGCGTGTTCGTGCGCAGGCCCGTCGACGTCACCACCGCGTAGCCGAGCTGCAGCACGTCGTGACGCAGCATGGCGCCCGTGCCGTTGGTGCCCTGCGTGCGCCCGATCGCGACGCCACCCTCGAGGCTGAAGACCAGGCGCCCGTTCCAGAGCGAGTCATCGGGCTGGGTCGGGTCGGCCTCCGTCGTGGGAGCGAGCATCGCGATGCTGTAGATGAAGCGGTTGATCGTGCCGCGCTCCCAGCGGACGATGTAGGGGACCGTCTGCCCGTCGAGCGTCGTCGTCGAGGCAATGTCCGCCGGCAGCGGACCCGCGGGACCGTCCGGGAGCGGCAGGAACGCGCCGCTCGTGTTCCGGTACTGATACTGGAAGCGCGTCTCGCCCGCGCAGTTCTTGCTGTATCCGACGATGGTGGCGTCGGCCGTCGGGTAGCCGCGGCCGTCCTGCGGGTAGTTGCCGGCGGCGTCCTCCTGCGCGACGCGGATGCCGATGCTGTCCTGGTTGTCGATGAAGGGCTGTCCGAGGCCGTTGCGCGCCGTCGTGCACACGAACGGCTGCTGCTGCGGGCCGGAGAAGATCGGGCCGCTGATCGGATAGTTCGTGGCGTGCAGGAACGCCTGCGGCCAGTGCGCGGTGGCGGTCGCCTGGAGCCAGAGCCAGTTGTTGCCCTCGACGAAGCCCCCGACGACGCCGACGAGATCGCCGCCGAGCGGCTCGAGCTGGCTCGTCACGTCGACCCCGTTGAGGAAGAGGCGCGCGTTCTGCTTGATCCTCCTGCCGGGGAACTGGACGCGCACCAGCGCGTCGCCGCCGCTCACCTGATCGGGTTCGCTCGAGAGGATCTCGATCGACCACCTGCCGTGGAGGGAGAAGGGCATCCAGGGCATCCACCAGGGCCCGTGATGTCCCCCGCCGTCGTGGGCGCCGGCCACGAGGGGCAGCGAGGCGCAGGCGAGGAACGCGAGCGCGACGAGCAGGCGAGCGCGAGAGATACCAGTGCTCCGAGACGCCATGGAGATCCTCCCGACAGCAGGTCCGAGACCGTGCGAGGGGCCACCCTAGATCCAGCCCGGGCTGGGTGTCAACGCGCCAGTGCCACGCCGCGTGACGGAAGGATGCTCGAAGTGGAATCGGGAGTGCCACTCTCGCGATATGAATTCCCGATGTCGAGCGTGCGCGTCTGGGCAGTGATCGTCACGGCGTGCGCCGGCAATCCATCACCGGTCGGACATCCGACGCCGTGGTTCGTTTCGACGCGACGACACCTGGCCGCCGGACAATGCGTTCCACGAGTGGATGGCGCAGTGGATGGACAGGCCCACCGAAGGCGCGCTCGGCGGAAATGCATTCGATCGGTTTCGCATCACCTTCGACTGGGTTGGCGGCGCGGCGACGTTCGAGCGCTGACTCAGATCTGACAACCGGCCGGGCAAACGAGGATCACTCGGGCGATCAGGCGCGCGCCGTCGAAGGTGACGCCGACGTCGAACGGCTGGAGGCCGACCTGGATGCGGAAGAGGACGGCCTCGTCCCATCCCCAGCTGAACTTGATGGCAGCCACGGCGCTCGCGGCGCGCGATGTGTCGCCGGTGCCGGAGAGTTGTATCGATGCGTGACCGGGGCCGTCCTGCTCGACCAGCAGGAGCTGGCGCCGCTCTCGCTTCGCGAGACGATGGACCGAAGGGTGCAGCGCTGCTCGGTCGGCATCCGGGACGGGGAGGACCACCAGGAAGCGTTCATTGTCCACGTCCACGCGGGCGACCTGGGCCGCAGTCACTGGGTGCATCGGCCGGCCGAGGCGCAATCGCTGTCGGAAGCGGCGCCACAGCTGGCCCAGGTGACGACGCCAGCCGGGCGCGGCGGCGCGTCTGGACAGGTCGATCGCGGCGAGTGTCCTGCATTCCTCGTCGATGAACAGCGCCTCACGGCCGACCTCGACGGCGTACGTGGACGGAGCCGACACAGATGAGAGCTTACCTCGCGGTCATGGCGGGTACGTCCTGCCCGGAGCTTGACTGACGCGCCAGTCACCGACGACGTCGCGCCAACGTCACCGGCAACTGGGGGCCTCACTGGTGCCTTGGGGCTTCATTCGAGTCCGCGCGCATCACGGTCGTCCACGCGCGCTCCTGCGTGCTCATCCGGGTTAGGTCGAGCAACTGTGGTCTCGAACACTGCGCGCCGTCTGGAACGTGCATTGCGTGCGGGCGTTGGGATGCCGTTGGCCGAAGGGCGTACTCCGTGGGGCTGAGCACATCGTGAGCCGTCTCCGTCGCCAGGTCGCGATGCTCGTCGTCTCATCGCGGTTCCGGACGTGAGTCGACGGCCGTATGCGGACGTGACTCACGGCCAGGAAATTGGCCACCGTGTCTTGCCGCTCTCGCCTCAACAGGAGAGGCTGTGGGAGCTCGAAGCGAGGCCTGGTGCAGACCTCCCTTCCAGAGCCACGTGTCTCGTCGACGTCCGCGGGCCGCTCGACGCGGAACGCCTCGCCAGCGCGCTGCGCGATGTCGTCGATCGCCACGAGATCCTGAGGACCAGGTTCTCGGTTCAGCCGGCCCTCACGCCTCCGCTGCAGGAGGTGCTCGCGACCGGACTCGCCGACGTCGTCGTCGAGGCGGTCGACCTCGGCGGCGACCATGGTCCGGGGCTGGAGGCGATCTACGAGCGACTGTCGCGCGCGGCGACCGACGGGACGGGCCCCACCGCCCTCGCCGCTCTCGTGACGCTGGCGGAGCACCACCACGCGCTGGTCCTCTCACTTCCGGCCCTGGCTCTCGATCATCAGGCCCTCGACGACCTGGTCGCGGCGGTCGTCGCCGCCTACGGGCGCGCGGACTCGATCGCGGAGCCCTGCCAGTACGGCGACGTCACCGCGTGGCAGCACGAGATCCTCGACTCTCCCGAGAGCCGAGGGGAGCGCGAGGCGTGGATCGCCCTGGCCCGGCAGGCCAGGGAGGTCGCTCTGCCGTTCGCGCCGGCGCATCCGGCGGCCGTGGGGCGTGGTGTCGAGCGAGCCGAGATCGCGGGCCCCGAATGGGAGAATCTGGTGCGGGCGGGGAGCGGGTCGGAGGTGGTGCTCCTGACCGGGTGGGGGCTCGTGCTGGCGCGACTGGCCGGCCTCGAGGGGATCGTCGTCGCGGTCGGATGCGACGGGCGCACCTACGAGGAGCTGCGAGGAACGCTCGGCCAGCTCGGCAAGCATCTCCCGATCTCGTTGCCGTCGCGCCCGGGTCAGTCATTCGCGGCAGCGACGCGAGCGGTCGACGCGACCCTGGCCGACGCGCGGTCCCGGCAGGAGTACTTCCATCCGAACGAATCGGCGCTGGCCGACCTGGGCGAGGACGGGCGGGCCGCGGTGAGCTTCGCCTTCCACCCTCGGCCTGCGTCCTGGACGGCCGAGGCGGTCTCCTTCTCGCTCGCGCGCCGCACCGCCGCAGCCGACGAGGGGCGCATCTCCCTGGTGGTCCACGAGCAGGCGGACCGGTTCGCCCTCGAGCTCTCGTTCGATGAGGCGCTCCATGAACGGGACGACATGGCGCGCCTCCTCGCGCGCTATCGCACTCTCGTCGGACACGCACTCGCGGAGCCGGATCGCCGCGTCGACGACCTGGCCCTCGTCACACCCGACGAGCGAGGACAGATCGAGCGGCTCGGCAGCGGCGCGCGCCGGCCACTCGCGGGCGCGGACACGATCGCCGATCGGTTCGACGAGGTCGCGCGTCGCTGGCCGGATCGCGCGGCGGTCACCGATCGCGTTCACACGCTCACCTACGGCGCGCTGGACGCGCGGGCCAACTCGCTCGCGCACGCACTCCGGGGTCGCGGCGTCGGCCCCGAGGTCCCGGTCGGTCTCCTGATGGAGAGATCGGTCGACTTCGTGTGCGGTCTGCTCGCGATCCTGAAGGCTGGCGGCAGCTACCTGCCGCTCGATCCGCGGACCCCCGCGGCGCGACTCGACGCCCAGCTCGCCCGCGTCGGGTCGCCGCTCCTCCTCGTCGAGGAGGGAATGCGGCCGCCGCTGCCGCGCTTCTCCGGCAGCTTCCTCGACCTGGGCCGCGTACTCGCCGGCCGGCGGTCCTCCTCCCTGCTCTCGCCCCTGCTGTCGTCCCCGCCGCGTCTCGCCGGTCGCGAGAACCTCGCCTACGTCCTCTTCACGTCCGGCTCCACCGGGGCGCCCAGGGCCGTGGGTGTCACGCACGGGAACGTCCTCGACTACACGACGGCCATCCTCGCGGAGCTCGAGATCGGCCCCGAGGACGCCCTCCACTTCGGCATGGTGTCGACGGTGGGAGCGGACCTGGGCAACACCGCCCTTTTCCCTGCGCTGCTCTCCGGCGGGTGCCTCCACCTCATCGCGCCGGAGACCCGCGAGGACGGCGGGCTCATCCTGGGTCGCGACCTCGAGCGCCACGCTGTCGACGTCCTCAAGATCGTGCCGTCCCACTTCGAGGCGCTGCTGGCGACGGCGACGACTCCCGCCTCGCTGTTGCCGTCCAGGCTGCTGGTCTTCGGCGGTGAGAGCCTCACGTTCGAGCTCGTGAAGCGCATCGAGGCGGCGCCGCACACGTGCGAGATCGCCAACCACTACGGCCCCACCGAGGCGACGGTGGGAGCGGCGATGCTCCGCCACGTGTCGAGCGGCGCGGGCGCGCGGAGCTGCCGGACCGTGCCGATCGGACGCCCGCTTCCCCGCGTCGATCTCCTGGTGCTGGATTCGCGCGGTGCGCCGGCGCCGCTCGAGTTACCCGGCGAGCTCTACATCGCGGGCCCCGGCGTCGCGCGCGGTTACGTGAACGATCCCGCCGCAACGGCGGAGCGCTTCGTCCCTGCGCTCGACGGCCGCCGGATGTACCGCTCCGGCGACCGGGTGAGGATGCTCGGCGACGGCGCGATCGAGCTCCTCGGGCGACTCGACCACCAGGTGAAGATCCGCGGCGTACGCGTCGAGCTGGGCGAGGTCGAGGCAGCGCTCCGGCGCGACCCGGCCATCCGGGACGCGGTCGTGCTTGCTCACGCCGAGCCGGACGCCCCTCTCGCGCTGGCCGCCTATGTCGTCGCCGCGTCCGACCGCGATCTCGATCTCGATCGGGTACGAACCGAGGTCCAGACCCATCTACCCGACGCGATGGTGCCACGCGTGTGGGTGCAGCTCGAGCGACTGCCGCTGACGCCGAACGGAAAGATCGACCGAGCTCTGCTGCCGGCGCTCCGGGTCCAGGCCAGGGCGCCCGCTCGCGACCGGACGCTGCGCACGCCGACGCAGGTGCTCCTCGCCGGGATCTGGGCCCAGCTGCTGAGGACCGAGGTCGGCGGCGCACGCGACGACTTCTTCCAGCTGGGCGGCCACTCGCTCCTCGCGATGCCGCTGGTCGCGCGCGTGCAGGAGGTGTTCGCAGTCGAGCTTCCGCTTCGCGTCCTCTTCCGGCAGCCGGGCCTGGAGGAGATGGCCGAGGAGATCGACCGGACCCGCCGTCGCGGTCTCCTGGACGGCGAGCTCCCCCTTCTCCGGTCCGTCCCGCGGGGTGGCGCGCTTCCGCTCTCGTTCGGCCAGCAGCGCCTGTGGTTCCTGGAGCAGCTCCACCCGGGCAGCCGCCAGTACAACATGCTCCTGGCGCTCGAGCTTCGCGGCCAGCTCGACCAGGCTGCGTTCCGCGCGTCGGTCCAGTCGCTGGTCGACCGCCATGAAGCGCTGCGGACCAGCTTCCTCGAGGTGGATGGCGAGCCTCGTCAGAGGATCGAGGCGCGCGTGGAGGCGCCGGTCGAGATCGTGGATCTGTCGGCGCTCCCCGCCGACGCCCGTCAGGCGGCCGTCGATCGCCATGTACGGCTCGAGCTCCATCGCCAGTTCGACCTGTCGAGCGCGCCGCTCCTGCACGCGACCCTCCTGGCGTTCAGCCCCGGCGAGCACGTCCTCCTCATTGCCCAGCACCACATCGTCTCGGATGGCTGGTCCTCGCTCGTCCTCGTGCGAGAGTTCGCGTCGCTCTACGACGCCGCGCTTCGCGGGGAGACATGCCCGCTCCCGGAGCTCGCCGTCCAGTACGTCGACTTCGCGGTCTGGCAGCGGGCGTGGTGGGAGGCCGAGTCGTCGAGGCAGCTCGCCTACTGGCGCGAACGGCTGCGAGGCGCGCCGCCCTCGCTCGAGCTGCCGACCGACCGGGCTCGACCGGAGGTCCAGACCTTCGCCGGAGGGCGTTGCGCGCGCGACCTGCCGCCCGGGTTCGACCGCGAGCTGCGGGCATTCGCCCATCGCGAGGGCGCGACGTCCTTCATGGTCGTGCTCGCGGCCTTTCAGGTGCTCCTGTCGCGCTACAGCGGGCAGGAGGACATCGTGGTCGGCACGCCGTTCGCGAACCGCCGCTTCCACGAGGTGGAGAACGTCCTCGGGCTCTTCCTCAACGTCGTGGTCCTTCGAACCGACCTGTCGGGCAATCCGAGCTTTCGCGAGCTCCTGGCCCGGGTGCGCACCACGGCGGTCGAAGCCTACGATCATCAGGAGGTCCCGTTCGAGGAGCTGGTGCGGGAGCTGGCGCCCGATCGCGACCTGACCAGGCATCCGCTGTTCCAGGTGATGCTCGTCTTCAACGAGGCGCACGCATCCGATCTCGATCCGGTGGCGCTCTGGAGCGGGCTCGAGGTGGAACGCATCCCCCTCGACGAAGGGCCGGCGAAGTTCGAGCTGAGTCTGGTCGTGTCGGAGCGGGACGGCGACCTCTCCGTCCTCATGGAATACGCCTCGGACCTGTTCGATCGGGCCACGGTGGCCCGAATGCTCGAGCAGCTCGAGGTCCTCGTGTCGGCGGCGATGCGAGACCCGGAGGCACGGATCCAGTCGCTGCCGATGCTGACCAGCGAAGAGGAGCGCGCGCTCGCCCGCTGGAACGACACCGGCGCCGACCACGACCTCGAGCGATGCGTGCACCAGCTCATCGCGGACCAGGCCAGACGCACGCCGGACGCCGTGGCGGTCTCGTTCGAGGACGAGCAGCTCACATTCCACGAGCTCGACCGGCGGGCGAACCAGCTGGCCCGCCGCCTGCGCGAGCTCGGCGTCGGAGCGGACGCGATCGTCGGGGTATGCATGGCCCGGTCGCTCGAGCTGGTCGTCGCGCTGCTCGGCATCCTGAAGGCCGGCGGGGCGTACATGCCGCTCGACCCTGACCAGCCCGCGGACCGGCTCGCTTTCATGCTTTCCGAGGCACGGCCGCCGCTCGTGCTGACCAGCGCGGCGCTGCGCGGGCGGGTCCCGGGCGCCGCTGCCCACGTCCTGGTCGTGGACCGAGACTCGTGGAGCCCCCGGGGGCCTGGCCAGGACCTCGGCCCGGTGGTCACCAGTCCCGACCAGCTTGCCTACGTCCTTTTCACGTCCGGCTCCACCGGCAAGCCCAAGGGGGTCATGAGCGCCCATCGCGGCCTGGTCAACCGGCTGTCGTGGGCCCAGGAGGCGTTCGGGCTGGGCCCGGGCGACGTGCTCCTGCACAAGACGCCGCTCACGTTCGACATCTCGGTGTGGGAGCTGTTCTGGCCGCTCATGACCGGCGCGCGCCTCGCGCTCGCCGTCCCGGGCGGGCACCAGGACCCGGAGTACATACAGGCGGCCATCGCGGAGCAGGGAGTGACGGTGGTGCACTTCGTGCCTTCGATCCTGAACGCGTTCCTGGACGAGCTGCATCCCGATCGCTGCGCGTCCTTGCGCCTCCTGGTGTCGAGTGGCGAGGCGCTGCCGCCCGCCCTCGAGGAGCGCTGGCTGGCCACCATGCCACGGGTGGCGCTGCACAACCTGTACGGCCCGACCGAGGCGAGCATCGAGGTGACCGCGTGGGCGTGCATCCCGGGCCGCACGAGCACGACCGTGCCGATCGGGCGCCCGATCTCGAACACCCAGGTCCACCTGGTCGGGGCCGGTCTCGAGCGCGTCACGCTCGGCGGCCGCGGCGAGCTCTGCATCGGCGGCGTCGCGCTCGCGCGCGGATATCTCCGCCGCCCGGGCCTCACCGCGGAGCGATTCGTGCCCGACCCGTTCTCGGCGGCTGGCGCGCGGCTCTACCGCGCCGGCGATCTGGCGCGCCACCTGCCGGATGGCAGCATCGAGTTCCTCGGCCGGATGGACGATCAGGTCAAGGTGCGCGGCCACCGCATCGAGCTCGGCGAGGTCGAGGCCGCGCTCCACCGGCATCCCGCCGTCCGCGACGCGGTCGTCGTCGCCCGCGACGACGGCCCGAGCGGGGTCACGCAGCTCGTCGCCTACCTGGTGCCCGGTGTGCCAGCGCCGCCCGCCCTCGAGGAGCTGCGCGGCTTTCTGCGCGCGAGCTTGCCCGAGGCGATGATCCCGTCGGCCTATGTCGTCGTGGACGCGCTGCCGCTGACGTCGAGCGGCAAGGTCGATCGCAAGGCGCTCCTGCCGGCGGCCAGCGCACGCGAGACGATGAAGCCCGGCAGCGAGCGGGTTGCGCCACGCGACGACGTCGAGCGGGCGCTCACGCGCGCCTGGTCGAAGGCCCTGCAGGTCGACCAGGTCGGGATCGACGACGATTACTTCGCGCTCGGCGGCGATTCGCTGACCGTGCTCCAGGTGCGCGCGCTGGCCAGGGCCGACGGCGTCCAGTTCTCGGTCCAGGACCTGTTTCGCCACCCGACCGTCCGCCGCCTGGCAGAGGCGATGCGTCTCCTCGACGAGCGAGCGGCGCTGGCGCCCGTGTCCGCGCTGGAGGCTGCCTCGCTCTCTGCCTCGTGCTCGGCGGAGATCGAGGACAGCTATCCGGCCTCGGGCATGCAGGAGCTCATGGTCCGCCGCTACGAGGAGGACACGGCTCACGTCGGCATCTATCACCTGCAGCGGAGGATCCACCTCGCCGCCGACCAGCTCTCGCTCGACGCGCTGCGCGGGGCGCTGGAGCTCATTGGCGCGCGGCATCCCGCTCTGCGGACCTACTTCGCGGACGAGCCGTCCGGTCGAGGTCTTCGCCAGATCGTGCGACGCCGCGCCGGGTGGACGCTCGAGGAGGAGGACATCTCGCACCTGCCGCTCGACCTGCAGGAGGAGCGAGTCGAGGCATTGCTGGTGTCGGACCGCCACACGCGGTTCGCGGCGAGGTCGGCCGAGGCGCCGATGTTCCGGGTCAGGTGGCTGGGCCGATCGCCGCGCAGCGGAGAGCTCGTCCTGTCCACTCACCACGCCATCACCGACGGGTGGAGCAATGTGCAGCTGGTGAAAGACTTGCTCGATCTTTATGTCGCCGGGCTGCGCGGCCGGCTGCCGCCTGCCTCGCCGGCGACCTCGAACAGCGTCAAGGAGTTCATCGCGCTGGAGCAGGCGAGCCTGCGGTCGAGCCAGGACGCCGAGTTCTGGCGGGACGCGGTGCGGGCGCGTCCAGCCGGTCCGCCGCCGCTCGGGACCGGCGGCTCGCGCACGTCGAACGGCCAGCTACGCGCCTCGCTGCCGCCGGCGACCGTCGAGCGGGTCGCCGCGATCGGACGCGACCTGCGCGTCTCGAAGAGGGCGATCCTGCTCGGCGCCTACATCGACGTCCTCCGCGAGAATCTGGGCGGGGCGCCGGCGGTGGGCGTCGTCTGCCACGGTCGCTCGGAGCGACTGTCCGATCCGCTCGGCGCGCTCGGCCTGTTCTGGAACCTGGTGCCGTTCTTCTCGCCGGCCGTGCCGGCCGCCCCGTCGGCGCGGTGGGGGGCGGTCCACCGGCATCTCCTGGAGATCGAGGCTCGGGCGAGCCATCCGCTCTCCGCGATCCAGGACGCCGCCGGCGGCGGGGCCGACGAGCTGTTCGCCGCGACCTTCAACTTCACCGGCTTTCCGGCGCTCGTCCCCCCGGCTGCGCCGGACGTGTCCGTGCCCCGCGTGCTCGGCGTGCGCTCGCTGGACCTCTTCCACTATCCGCTCAACCTGGCGGTCAGTGCCCCGCCGGCGGGCGCCGCCATCGATCTGCGCTTCGAGTTCGACCCCGACCAGCTCGACCACGTCGACGTGGCCCGGATGAGCGCCCGCTACAGCGCCATCCTCGGGGGGAGCTGATGGCCGCATCCGAGGTGGTCGAGGGGTTCCGGCTTTCACCGCAGCAGCGGGAGGTGTTGCTCGCGGGCGACTCCTCGACGGCCGTGGTCTGCGCCCGCGTCGTCATCGACGGAGAGCTCGAGGTCGGGCGGCTCGAGCGAGCGCTCGAGAGTGTCGTGGCGAGCCACGAGATCCTCCGGACCCGCTTCGCCACCGTGGTCGGGATGGACCACCCGCTCCAGGTCACCGGCGCAGCCCCTGCGTCGGTGAAGGTCGTGATCGCCGAGCCGGCCGGGTCGACGTCGGCGGAGCCAGCCGACGCGGCGCAGGTGCGCTGCGCCGACGAGCTCGCCCGCCCGTTCGACGTGGAGCGCGGACCACTCCTTCGGGCCAGCCTCACCCGCGCCGGCGCGGCGCGGAGCGAGCTCTTCCTGTCTCTCAGCGCGCTGGTCGCCGATCTGGCCACCGTCGAGCTCCTCGTCGATCGGCTGGCCCGCCACTACGCCTCTCTCGCCGAGGTACGGCCGACCGACGAGCCCCTGCAGTACGTCCAGTTCTCGGAGTGGCAGAACCAGCTGGAGGCGGACGCGGAGGCGGAGCTGGCGGATCGCACCGGCGCCGACCCGGCCGGCGATGCGGAGCTGCGGCCTTTCCTGCTTCCACCGCAGCCGGCCTGCTCCGATGGCGGCGGCCGCGCCCGGCCTGCGATCGTCTCGCTCGCGGTCGACGAGTCGCTCGGCCGGCGGCTCGGAGCGCTGGCCGCCGCGCGCGCGGTCCCGCGGGCCGCCGTGCTGCTCGCAGCCTGGCAGGTCGTCCTTCGCCGCATCGCCGGCGACGACGACGTGGCGGTGCGGCTCGAGGCGAACGGGCGACGGTTCGAGGAGCTCTCCGACCTCCTCGGCCGGGTGGATTCCACCTGCTGTGTCCGCTCTCGCGTGCAGGAGGACGCTCCCTTCGGGCGCGCCATCGCGCGCGCCGCGCTGCAGCTCGGCGATCCGGCCACCGCCGCGCGGACGGGAGCGGTTCCCGACCGGCGCGGAGATGCGGTCAGCTCGAGCGCGGCCGCGCGGGTGGCGGCGAGCTGGCCGTCCTTCCGCGCGCAGACGGAGGGGCCGACCATCGCGGCGGACCGGATCCAGTTCCGCGTCGCCGACCGCCACGTCTTCGCTGCCGACGGTGGGCTCGCGCTGACCGCGATCGAGCGCGGCGACGCGGTCCGGCTCGACCTCCTGTTCGACGGCGCACAGCGCCGGGCGATCGACATGAAGCGGCTCCTCGAGGGCTGGGCGCTGGTCCTCGAGCAGGTCGTCGAGCGCCCCGATCCGGCGATCGGCGCGCTCGCCGTGGTCGGCGCCGACGAGCAGCAGGAGCTGGCCCGGCTGGGGCGGCGATCGCCACCGGCCGGCGGGCTCGCCCGCACCATCGACGGGTGGTTCGAGGCGGTGGCGCGGCGCTGGCCGGACCGCGCGGCGGTCACCGACGGGGCAGATGGAGGCGAGCGGAGCGTGCCATACGCGCGCCTCGACGCGCAGGCCAACCAGCTCGCGCGCGTGCTCCGCCGCCACGGCGTCGGCCGCGAGACCCTGGTCGGCCTGATGTCGGGACGGTCGGTCGAGCTCGTGTGGGGCCTGCTCGGCATCCTCAAGGCGGGCGGTGCCTACGTCGCCCTGGACCCGGAGGCGCCGCGTCTCCGGCTGCAGAGCCAGCTGGCGGGCCGCGACATGCCGGTCATGCTGGTCGCGCCCGGGCTCGCGGCGCCGGAAGGCTTCGCAGGCAGGGTCATCCGGCTCGACCCGTCGACCACCGCGGGCGAGGAGGCGACGGCCCTCGCCGGAGGCGGCGATCCCGGCCGGCTCGCGTACGTCGTCTTCACGTCCGGATCGACCGGCACGCCCAAGGCGGTGTCGGTGACCCACGAGAACGTGACCGCCTACGCGGCCGCGATCGCCGAGGAGCTGTCCCTGCGCGAGGAGGAGCCGCTTCGCTTCGCGATGGTCTCGTCGGTGGCGGCGGATCTGGGAAACACCGCGCTCTTTCCCGCGCTCCTCTCGGGTGGCGAGCTGCTCCTCCTGTCGGATGCGGCCACCATGGACGCGATCCGCTTCGAGGACGAGGTGCGGCGTCGCCCGGCCGACGTCCTCAAGATCGTGCCGTCTCACTTCGACGCCCTGCTCGCGGCCAGCCGCGTGCCCGCGCGACTGCTCCCGCGCAGGTTCCTCGTCTTCGGCGGCGAGACCCTGTCGCTCGAGCTCGTGGAGCGGATCGAAGCGCTCGGATCCGACTGCGAGATCGTCAACCACTACGGCCCGACCGAGACGACGGTGGGAGCGCTCGCGCTGCGCGCCGTGTCGGGCCGGTGCCGCGAGATCGGCTGTCGCAGCGTTCCGCTGGGTCGTCCTCTGCCCGGTGTCGAGCTGTCCGTGCTCGACCCGCGCGGGCAGCTGGTGCCGCGCGGCGCCGCCGGCGAGCTCTGGATCGCGGGCGGGGGGGTCGCGCGTGGCTACCTGGACGACGCGGCGGCGACGGCGGAGCGGTTCCTCCCCGCGCGAACCGGGTCCGGCCGGATGTACCGGACGGGCGACCAGGTCCGCGTGCTCGCCGACGGCACCTTCGAGTTCCTCGGCCGCCTCGATCGGCAGCTCAAGATCAACGGCGTCAGGGTGGAGCTCGGCGAGATCGAGGCACACGTGCGCCGTCGGCCGGGCGTGCGCGATGCCGCGGTCGTCGTGGACCCGGATCGAGAGGGTCGACCTCGCCTGGTCGCCTACGTGGTCCCCATCGGCTCCTCCTGCGACTGCGAGGCTCTCGAGCACGCGCTTCGCCAGGAGCTTCCGGGCGCGATGGTGCCCGGCACATGGGTGGAGCTGGACGGCTTGCCGCTCACCTCGAACGGCAAGGTCGATCGGCGCGCGCTGCCCGCGCCGGAGCGAGCGAGTCGCCGGGCCCGCTACCAGCCACCCCGGACCACCGCCGAGCACACGCTGGCGGCGATCTGGGCGGAGGTGCTGCAGGTCGAGCGAGTCGGCGTTCACGACGACTTCTTCCACCTCGGCGGCGACTCGATCCAGAGCATCCAGATCAGCGCGCGCGCCCACCGCGCGGGCCTGGCCATCGCGCCCCGTCGGCTGTTCCAGACGCCCACCATCGCGGAGCTGGCCGCCGACGCGGCGCCCGCCGATCCGTCGGACGGCGAGTCGGTCGGCGCGGCGCCGGTCGCCGACCAGCTCGACTTCACACCGATCCAGCGCTGGTTCCTGGACTGGGCCGCCGACGACGCAGGGTCGCACTGCCAGGTCGTGCTCCTCGAGCTGCCGGCGGAGGCGAGCCCGGTCCTCATCGAGCAGGCGATCGCACACCTCGCGCGCCTTCACGACTCTCTTCGCATGATCCTGCCGTCGGGCGCGCGCAGCGAACACGCCGCTCTCGTCGCGCCCGAGCGAGCCTTCTCGTTCGAGTGCCGCGACCTCGGAGAGGGCCAGGCGGACTGGCGGGGCTGGGCGCGCGAGACGGCAGCCGGTCTGGCCGCGACCATGGACCTCGTCTCCGGCCCGCTCGTGCGAACCGCCTACCTGAGGGCCGCCGACGGGCGCCCGCCGCTCCTCCTGTTCGTGGCGCACGTGCTGGTCGCCGACGCGGTGTCGCTCCGCATCCTCCTGTCCGATCTGGAGGCGGCCTTGGCTCAACTCCGGGCGGGCGAGCTCCCTCACCTTCCGGTTCCGGTCACGAGCGCCGCCCGCTGGGCCGCGTGTCTGCGCGACCACGCAGCCACGACCGCCGCCGACGAGGTCGGGTTCTGGACGGCGCAGCTCGCCGCGCCGCCCACCGCGCTGCCGGACCGCCCGCCGGTGGCGCGCTCACCCGACCGAGGCGACCGGATCCTCGAGATCGCGCTCACGCTGGACGAATCGCGGGCCGTGACCGGCGAGGTCTGCCAGACCTACCGCGCGCAGCCGCAGGAGGTCTTCCTGTCCGCGCTGGTCCTGGCACTCGCGGGTCGAGCCGGAGCCAGCGAGGTCCGGATCGACATCGCGGGGCATGGCCGCGAAGAGCTGGCTCCCGGTGTCGATCCGTCTCGCACGCTCGGCTGGCTGGCGACGCGGTTCCCGCTGCGGATCGCCATCGGCGACGACCGGCGGGACCGCCCCGGCGCGGTGCTCGCGGCGGTGAAGGACCAGCTTCGCCGGGTGCCGCGATCGGGCGTCGGGTTCGGCGCGCTCCGCTATCTGAGCCCGGATGAAGCCACACGCTCCTGCCTGGCAGCGGCCAGCCCGTCGGAGATCTGCTTCAACTATCTCGGGCGCATCGACCGGGGCAGCCGGTCCGGCCTTCGCGCCGTACGCGAGGTCGAGGCGACGCCGCCGCGCGGGCGGCGGACGCCCTATGCGCTCGATCTGCGGGTCCAGATCGCGGACGGGCGGATCGAGGCGGCGTTCGTCCTCGAGGCCGGCGCGGACGCGGACGCGGACGCCGATCTCCTCGCCCACCTGGCGCAGGAGTTCAGCGCGTGCATGCGGCGGCTCATCGAGGGAGCGCGACGCGGCGAGGACGCGGGCCACACGCCGGGCGACTTTCCCCTGCTCGACGCCGACCAGGACGGGCTCGACCGGCTCCTGGCCCGTGCAGGCCGTGTCGGTCCGATCGAGGACATCTACCCGCTGTCCCCGCTCCAGGAGGGGCTGCTCTTCCACGGCGCGCTCGCGCCCGAGTCGGAGGCGTACGTCAATCAGCGCGCGATGGCGCTCGTGGGCGAGCTCGACCGGGATGCCTTTGCCGAGGCATGGCGCCGGATCATCGCTCGCCACGCCGTTCTGCGCACCGGCTTCCACTGGGAGCAGCTCGACAGACCGGTCCAGGTCGTCCATCGCGAGCTGGCGCTGCCCCTGGTCAGCCTCGATCTTCGCGACCTGACCGGCGAGGAGCGCGATCGACGGGTCGACGAGCTCCTCGCCGCCGATCGCGCTCGCCGGTTCGCTCCGTCGAGCGCGCCTCTCATGCGCCTCGCGCTGCTCCGCACCCACGCCGACCGCCACATCCTGGTCTGGAGCTACGACCACATCCTGCTCGACGGCTGGTGCAACAAGCAGCTGCTCGAGGAGCTCATCACCTGCCATGTCGCGCTCTCGCGCGGCGAGGAGCCGCACCTGCCCCCGGCCCCGCGCTACGCGGACTACATCGGCTGGCTCCAGCGCCTCGATCGCGGGCGGGCCGAGTCGTTCTGGCGCGCCGAGCTCGACGGGCGCGAGGGCCCGACCGCACCTCCTTCTCTGCCGGTCCAGGAGCAGGAAGCGCGCCGCGCTCGAGCTGCCGTCGGTGACCTGACGCTGGAGCTCAGCCCCGAGGCGACGACCGCGCTGACCCGATTCGGGCGCTCGCAGGGGCTCACCATGACGACCGTCCTGCTCGGCGCCTGGGCGTGCGTCCTGTCGCGGTGGAGTGGTCGCCGCGACGTCGTCTTCGGGACCACGGTGTCGGGCCGGCCGGCCGCCGTCGCCGGCGTCGAGCAGATGATCGGCCTCTTCATCAACACCATCCCGGTGCGGGCGCGCATCACCCCGGGCCAGACGGTCGTGGCCTTCCTTCGCGAGCTGCAAGAAAGGTTCGCGGCGGCGCGCGAGCACGAGCAGGTCCCGCTGACCCGGATCGCCGAGCTGGCCGGCGCGAGCGCGCGGGACCCGCTGTTCGACACCCTGTTCGTGCACGAGAACCTGCCGGCCGGCCCCCTGGTGTCGGCGGCGGTCGAGGGGCTCCGCGTCGAGCATCTGCCGACCACCGACCGCACGAGCTATCCGGTCAGCGTCGCCGCTCACCCAGGACCCGCGCTGTCGCTCCGGTTGAGCCACGACGCCGCCCGCTTCGACGACCTCGTCATGAACCGGGTCCTCGCCTCTCTCGGCGCCTTCGTCGAGCGAATGGTGGCGAAGCCGTATGCCCCGCTGCGCGACGTCATCGGACTCCTCGACGGCGAGCGCGCCATGCTGCGGGCGGCGCTCGACCCGCCCGAGCCCGAGCCGAGCGCGCTCTCCGCCGCCGGCGGGCGGTCCGCGCCCCTCATCAGCGACCGGCTCGAGGCGTGCTGCCGCCGCACGCCGGATGCGCCGGCCGTCGCGTGCGGCGACCAGGTGCTCTCGTATGGCGAGCTCGATGCGCGCGCCAGCCACATCGCCCGACGCCTCGCTCGGGCCGGTGCCGGCCGCGGCACGGTCGTGGCCGTCCTCCTCGATCGTCGGGCCGAGTGGCTCGTGGCCATGCTGGCGATCTGGAAGGTAGGGGCCGTCTACGTCCCGATCGATCCCTCCCTGCCGACCGAGCGGATCGAGCTCCTCATGGAGGACACCCGCGCGACCCTGCTCGTCCGCGCCGGAGGCCCGGCCGCTCCGCGCGGCGTGACCATCGTGGACCCGACCGCCGGGTCGGCGCCCGACGTCGGCGCCCCCTCCAGTCGCCCGATGACCGGCCCCGATGATCCGGCCTACATCATCTTCACCTCCGGCTCGACGGGGCGGCCCAAGGGGGTCGTGGTGCCGCACGGCGCCCTGTCGAACTTCGCCGAGGCGATGGCCCGCGCGTTCCCGGCCACCGCGCCGGCGCGCCACGTCCTCCAGTTCTTCTCGTTCGGGTTCGACGCGTCGCTGGCCGGCAGCCTGATCAGCCTCCTCGGCGGCGGGTGTCTGTTCGTGCCGGATGACGAGGTGCGCTCGTCTCCCCAGGCGATCGCCGCCTACGTCGCGACTCACGCGATCGACACGGCCATCCTGCCGGCGTCGCTGCTCGAGGCGATCGCCCCGGAGTCGGTGCCGTCGCTCACGACCCTCGTGTCGACCACCGAGGGCTGTACGCCCGCCGTGGTGGCGCGATGGAGTCCTGGCCGCCGCCTGGTCAACGGTTATGGACCGACCGAATCCACCATCGGTGCGACGCTCGCGGAGCTCGCGCCCGGCACGCCGGTCCACCTCGGCCGCCCGTGGCTCGGCATGCAGCTCCACCTGGTGGACGACGATCTCGCGCCGGTGCCGATCGGGGTGGTCGGCGAGATCCTCCTGGGCGGCGCCGGCATCGCGCTCGGCTATCTCGGGCAGGCCGGCCTCACCGCCGAGCGGTTCCTCCCCGATCCGTTCGCACCCGCCGCCCGATCGGGCTGTCGCCTCTACCGGACC
The DNA here is from genome assembly GCA_035489015.1 of Kofleriaceae bacterium. Taxonomy (GTDB): domain Bacteria; phylum Myxococcota_A; class Polyangia; order Haliangiales; family Haliangiaceae; genus DATFRY01. The sequence continues at coordinate 36,003 of DATHKR010000119.1, forward strand.
GGCGACCTGGCCCGCTTCCGCCCGGACGGCACGCTCGAGTTCGTCGGGCGCGCCGACGACCAGGTCAAGGTGCGGGGCTTCCGCATCGAGCTGTCCGAGATCGAGGCGGTCCTGCGCTCGCGACCCGAGGTGCGCGAGGCGGTCGTCGTCGTGCGCGAGGACTCGCTCGGCGAGAAGCACCTGGTCGGCTACGTGGTCCCGCGCGATCCGGCCGGTTGCGACCCGGCGACCCTGCGCGCCTGGCTGGCGAGCAAGCTGCCGATCGCCATGGTGCCGGGGGTGCTGCTGGTGCTGCCGAGCCTGCCCGTCACCGCCAACGGCAAGGTGGATCGCGCCGCGCTGCCGGCCATCCCATCGGCCGCCGACCGGCCCGCCACCCCGCTTCGCACCGAGCTCGAGCGCCGCCTCGCGCGGATCTGGGAAGAGGTCCTGGGCGTGCCGTGCCGCTCGGCCGACGACGACTTCTTCAGCCTCGGCGGCCACTCGCTGCGCGCGATGGCGGTCGTGGCCCGCATCCGCCGCGACCTGGGGATCGACCTTCCGATCCGCTGCCTGTTCGAGAGCCCCACGATCGCCAGCCTGGCAGCCGCGGTCGACCGCACGCCGCTTGCCGACCGGACCAGGCAGCTACCCCCTCCCGGCCCCCGCGCGTCGTTCATGCAGCTGCGGTTCTTCCTCCTGCAGGAGAGAGAGCCGACCAACGTCGCCTACAACCTCGCGGTGGCCGCGCGCATCGAGGGCGCCCTCGATGTCGACGCCCTCGCGCGAAGCCTCGAGGAGATCGGCCGGCGCCACCAGGTGCTCCGCACCGCCTTCGTGCGCCGCGACCGGGACCTCGTCCCGGTCGTCGCCGAGCGCCCCTCCATCCGGCTCGACTCGTTCGACGTGAGCGGCGCGCCCGAGGACGCCCGCGATTCGCTGATCGCCGGGCACGCCCACGCGTTGGCCGACGAGCCGTTCGACCTGGCCCGCGGGCCGCTCTGGCGGGCCGCCGTCCTGCGCGTGGCCGGCGATTCGCACGTGGTCGTGCTGGTCATGCACCACATCGTCGCCGACGAGTGGTCTCGCGGCGTGCTGCTGCGCGAGCTGGCCGCGCTCTACGCCGCGCTCCACCGCGGCGCTCCCTCGCCCCTGCCACCGCTGCGCCGGCAGTACGCCGACTTCGCCGCCGCACAGGAGGCGTTCCTGGCTGGTGAAACGGCCGTGGTGCAGCTCGACTACTGGCGCGGCCTCCTCTCCGATCTGCCCCCGCGACCGGTCCTGCCGGCCGGCCCGGCCGCGGCACCGGCGCCTGACCGGCCGGCTGCGTCGCGCACGCCGGTCCAGCTGTCCGCGACGACCGCCGCGGCGCTGGCCTCGCTCGCCCGCGCCGAGCGGGCGACCACCACGATGGTCCTCCTGGCCGCGTACCGGGCGCTCCTGTTCGAGCTGACCGGCCAGACCGACATCCTCATCGGCACGCCGGCCACCCGACGCGCACATCCGGACTTCGAGCCCCTCATCGGATGCTTCGTCAACACGCTGGTCCACCGGGTCCGCGCCGACGTGGATCGGCCGTTTCGCGCGCTGCTCCGGCAGACGCGGGACGCCAGCATCGACGCGCAGGCACACCAGGACATCCCGTTCGAGACGTTGATCGAGGAGCTCCGACCGGAGCGGCATCCGGACGAACCGCCCTGGTTCTCGGCCTGGTTCGGCTTCCACGAGCGGGAAGAGCTGCCGGGCGAGACCGACGGCCTCCGCATCACGCCCCTGGACGTCGGTCGAGCCGGGCGACTCCACGCGAAGTACCCGATCAACCTCGATCTCGGCGAGGTCGAGACCGGGATCGCGGGATTCCTCGAGCACCGCCAGGATCTGTGGACGCTGAAGGAGGCGGCGCGAGCGGCGAGCTCGTTCGCCTTCCTGTGCGACGCGATCGCGCGCAACCCGGACGCCCCGGTGCGCGGGCTGGCCGGGGCCGCAGCGCGGGTCGAGCGCGAGGCCGCAGAGGAGCGGCGCGCGCGCATGCGCGAGCGACATCGCGCCAGCCTGGAGCGCAGGCGGCGGGGGCGATCCACATGAGCAGGGAGATGACCGTGAGCACCACGCCGTTCGACAGACTGGATGCGCCCTCGTCCGAGGCGCTGCAGCACCTCTTCGAGAAGCCGTCGCGGCCGACCGTCATCACGGGGCTCGTCGACAGGTGGCGCGCCTACACCGCGTGGACCGACGCGTACCTCGAGCAGGCCGCGGCCGGCAGCCACGTCGACGTGACCGTCGCCAGCCGCACCGGCGTCACCGTGCGGACGCCCAGGGAGAAGATCGAGCTCGGCGACTTCATGCGACGCCTCGCCCGTGCCGAGCCGTCGGTGCGGCACTACGTGGGTGGCCTGCCGCTCGAGCAGGTCCCGGCGCTGCTCGGCGACGTCGACTTCGATCCGATCGTCGCCGGCCGGCGCCATCAGGGGCCCAACCTGTGGGCCGGCATCGCCGGCGCGTCGTCGCGCCTCCACTTCGACGCCACCCACGGATGCATGGCGATGCTGAGGGGCGCGAAGCGCTTCGTCCTGTTCGCGCCGGAGACGCGAGCGTCGCAGATCTACCCTCATCCACTCTTCACCCGGTCGCCCAACTGGAGCCGCGTGGTCGATGTCGACGAGCCGGACCAGCAGCGGTTTCCGGGCTTCGCCGGGGCGCCACGCTGCGAGCTCGTCCTGCGCGCCGGCGAGATGCTCTTCATCCCCGCCCTCTGGTGGCACACGGTGAAGGGGCTGGGCGTCAACATCGGGGTCAACGTCTGGTTCCGCGCTCCGCTGCGCCGGTTCTTCTCGTCGGTGTCCGGATGGCGGTCGCTCGTGCACGAGGCGTTCAAGAGCCAGCCCTACCTCAACCGACTCCGCATCAAGCCGAACGAGCCGGCATGACGCCGACCGCGCTCCCCGACGGCGGCGCCTGCGGCACGCTGGACCAGCTCCTGATCGCCCGCGCCGGACGCGAGCCAGCCGCGGTCGGCTTCCGCTTCCTCGGCGACGCGCCCGGCGCCGAGGAGTCCTGGACCTACGCCGAGCTCGACGGCAGGGCGCGCGCCCTCGCCGCCCTCATCGCGAGTCACACCGCACCCGGCGACCGCGTGCTCCTGCTGGTGCCGCCCGGGCTGGACTACCTGGCCAGCTTCTTCGCCTGCGCTCACGCGGCGTGCATCGCGGTCCCGACCTACCCGCCCGACCCGACCCGGCTCCAGCGCTCGCTCCCGCGCTTCCGTGCCCTCTTCGAGGACGCCGCGCCCGCGCTCGTGCTCACGACCGCGCTGGTCCGCGGTCTCGCGCTCGCCATGATCCGCGCCGACGCCGCGTTCGGAGCGACGCCCTGGATCGCGGTGGACGACCCCGGCAGCGCGGCGACGGATGGAGAAGGGCTGCGCGCGCCCGGCCCCGACGACATCGCGCTCCTCCAGTACACGTCCGGCTCGACCTCCGCACCCAAGGGGGTGGCGCTGACCCACGCCAACCTCCTCCACAACTCGGTCGCCATCCACCGCGCCTTCGGCCATGGCCGAGAGAGCCGCGGGGTCATCTGGCTTCCGCCCTACCACGACATGGGGCTGATCGGCGGCATCATCCAGCCGCTCTACGGCGGATTCCCGGTCACCCTCATGTCGCCGCTGACCTTCCTGGCGCGGCCGCTGCGCTGGCTGTCCGCCATCTCGGAGAGGGGGGCCACGACCAGCGGCGGACCGAACTTCGCCTACGACCTGTGCGTCCGCAAGATCGGCCCGCGCGAGCGCGAGGGCCTCGACCTGTCGAGCTGGAAGGTGGCCTTCAACGGCGCAGAGCCGGTGCGGCGCGACACGCTCGACCGCTTCGCCGACGCCTTTGCCCCGTGCGGCTTCCGGCGCGAGGCGTTCTTTCCCTGCTACGGCCTCGCCGAGGCGACGCTCATCGTCTCGGCCGGAGCGGTGACATCGGCTCCGATCGTTCGCGAGGTGTCGGCGGCCTCGCTCGACGCCGGCCGCGCCGAGGCGGCCGGCCCACCGTCGACTGGGCGAACGCTGATCTCGTGCGGCGAGACCATCGAATCGCAGGAGATCCGCGTGGTGGATCCGGCGTCGCTGGCCGCGCGGGCGCCGTGCGAGGTCGGCGAGATCGTCGTGCGCGGTCCGAGCGTCGCGCGCGGTTACTGGCGGAACCCGGCCGAGACCGAGCGCGTCTTCGGCGCGCGCCTGCCCGGCGGGGATGGCGGCCGCTTCCTCCGCACCGGCGACCTCGGATTCCTCGACGAGCGCGGTGAGCTCTTCGTGACCGGGCGGCTCAAGGACCTCGTCATCGTGCGCGGGCGCAACCACTACCCGCAGGACCTCGAGCTCACCGCCGAGCGCGCCGACCGCCGGCTGCGCGCCGGGTGCGGGGCCGCCTTCGCGGTCGAGCTCGACGGCCGCGAGCAGCTCGTCATCGTGCACGAGGTCGACGCGGGCGCAGCGAGCGGACCGTCGGGGACGCGAGAAGCTGCGCACGAGCCGATCGCCCGCGCCATCCGGCTCGCGATCGCCGAGGAGCACGACGCCAGCGTCGACGCCACCCTGCTCCTCGAGCCGAGGTCGATCCCGAAGACCTCGAGCGGCAAGATCCAGCGGCACCTCTGCCGCGCGGCCTTCCTGGCCGGAGAGCTGTCCGTGGTCCACGCGTGGCGGGCCGGCTCCGTCGAGGAGGCCCGCCCGGGCGAGCCGGGAGCCGAGCTGGCGAGCACCGACCTCCCTCCTCGCCTCGCGGCGGTCCGCGCATGTGTCGCCGCCGCGCTCGGCGTGGCGCCCGCGTCGATCGACGCCGATCGTCCCCTGACCGAGCTGGGCCTCGATTCGCTCCAGGCCGTCGAGGTGCAGGTGGCCCTCGAGGAAGAGCTGGGCGCCGCGCTCCCGTTCGCGCGCATCTTGCGCGGCCCGAGCCTGCGCCAGCTGGCTGCCGAGGCGCTCGACGTGACGGGATCCGACCTCGCGGCGCGGCCGGA
>DATHKR010000120.1:0-12906 GCA_035489015.1 Kofleriaceae bacterium
ACGAGACCGTCGTAAATCTGATCGGCAACACTACGAACAGCGGTGGCCTGGTCGTGAGGGCCACGATCGATCGTCGTCGGTACCCTATCGGGAAGAAAGTCACTCCGAAGCAGATGCGCGAACTCAAAATCGAGCCGCACACGTTCCACGGCGACTGGAACTACACGATTCACCCGCGACCGATTGGGCCGTGACGAATCACGTTATCCATTCGAGGGCCCTTAGGAAGCGGGCTTCATTCTTCCTATCCACCGACCTTGCCGGGAGCGGTCGAGCGGTTCGGCGAGGCGATCGAGCGGGTGCTGACGCCATGATGGAGCTCTCATGTACCAGCGGGCGTGCCCTTCTGTCGAGGACGCGCAGGCGATCGTCGGCGCCATCCAGGCCGATCTGGAGAAGAGTGGACGGGGAGCGGCGATCGTCGTGGTGGACTCGCACGGCGGGCTGATCGCCCTTGCTCGCACCGACGGGTGCCCCCTCCCCTCCATCCAGATCGCCATCGCCAAGGCGTTCACCGCCGCGCGCGAGCGGCGCCCGTCGCGCGCCGTGGGCGAGGCATCCGCGCGCCGTGGGCGAGGCGTCGCGCACCGAGGGCTTTCCCATGACCAACTTCGGCGACCTCGGGTGGGGTGGCGCCCTGCCGATCGTGCACGATCAGCACAACATCGGCGGGGTCGGCGCGGACTTCCCGAGGAGGAGGACATGACGCTGGCCGGCCTCGGCATCGCCGCGCTGAGAGGCGGTGGGTGATCGCGCAGTCCGCGCGCCGCCGCCCTGACCGTCGCCCTCGGAGTCGGGATACTACCAGCAGCACCGAACCAGCCAATCCCGCCTGGAGCTCTCGACCTTCGTCGAGTGACCATGTCGGCGGTGACGGAGCGCTGTCCAGCAGGACGAGCGGGAAGCTCGCCGCAAGCTCAGAGCGCTTCGAAGAAGCGGGTGACCCCACCAGCGCCGCGGAGGATGATCACTCGCCTGGTCCCGTCGAGCGCGGAGAGCTGGCCCAGGATCGCGCCGCAGGCGGCGCCGGTACGTCCACACCCACCACATGAACTCGCGGTCGAGCTGCTCGGGGCAGCCCTCCAATGGATCCCGGGCGCGACCTGCTGCGGTAGGCAGCGACGAAGGATCCGGGCCATTCAGACCCGGCGGGGCAGGTCGAGGAAGATCGCCGCATCGCAGGCGGCGAACCGCACCGCCATCGTCCCGCCGAGTTGCCATCCATGATCCAGCGCTCGCCCGCCACCAGCCACTCTACGGTCTGGTCCCACTCTCGACCGGCATTGCCCGCCGGAATGCAGCGCGGCCCTCGCCCATGCTCACGGAGCGGAGCACCCACGTCCGCAACTGCGCCAATTGGTTCGTCCATCGCGGTGCGGCCTGGACATGCCCGCAACGCGGAGCCACGATCGAGCGAGCCATCGAGCAGGAGCCATGAAGGACACCTCGAACCAGTACAGCGCGGCAACGTGGGACGCCGCCAGGGGGGAGATGATCGTCGCTCTCCGGAAGTGCGCGGCCCGTCGAGGGATGATCTGCTACTCGGACATGCTGAAGCAGATCACCAGCATCCGGTTCGAGCTGGACGACATCGCGTATGGCCGGATGCTCGGCGAGGTGTCCGAGATGGAAGACGCGCAAGGGCGAGGGATGTTGTCCGCTATCGTCGTCCACAAGGTTGGTGACCAAGAACCTGGGCATGGCTTCTTCGACCTCGCTGCGCAGCTCGGCCGCGACATCAGGGATCGCCTGCGGTGTTGGACCGACGAGGTCAAGCTGGCTCACGACGTCTGGGCGAACCGGAAGACGAACATCAACGTGACGCCGTAGCAGGATGGCGGCAGCGACGACCAAGCCGCCGCTCCTACAGGGACGACGGTTGCCCCTCGGCGAGCTCTCGCCGGAGGAGTTCGAGTCGTTCGTCTTCGTGGCACTGGACGCGCTGAGCCACGCGCTCGGCTTCCGTCTCGAGCACAAGACCGGTGCGGGCGGAGACGACGGATTCGACGCGTGGGGACGCCGAGCCGATGGCACCAAGGTCTGCATCCAGAGCAAGCGATGGCAGCACCTGTCGCTCGACGCGGTAGCGCTCGAGCTCGCGAAGGTCGCGCTGACGTCGCGCCTCGATGGGGCCACCGTCTCGGAGCACTATGTCGTCGCATCTGGAACCCTCGCGAAGAACCTCGCGCAGACGCTCCGTGCCGACGATCGCGAGGCCCTCGTGGAACGCGGGATTCGGCAGTCCGAACGAGAGCTGCCGCAGCTGCGTGACAGGCTCGCGGCGGCCGGACACGATCCGGCCCCCGAGATCCGCGAGTACATCACCCGCCTGGAGGTTCTGGCGGTGTGGTCCGGCAATGAGTTCGACACGCGCCTCGGGACCGTCTGGAGCGCGCTGCGAGATCCCATCGAGAGGACGTTCGCCGTTCAGGCAGTCCTTCACGAGAAGGCTCGGCCGGACTTCGACGAAGACGCGTACTTGCGGCGAGCGGTGCCGCCCTCGCACTACGTCGACCAAGTCGCGCGACGGGCGCCGACACCCGCAAACGTGCGTACGTCTTCAGCTGCGAACCCAAGCGCTGAACAGACGGTCGATGGCGGCGGCCAGACGGACGCGACCGCGGTCGAGGTCGTGCTCGGCGGCGCATCGGGCGACTGCGTCCTTCTCACTGCCGACGGCGGAGGCGGGAAGACGACGACGCTGAAAGCGGCCCTTGCGGAAGCGGCTCGTGCGCGCTCCGCAGACCCATCCGTGCCCCTTCCCATCCTCCTACCGCTAAAGGACTATCGCGAAGACCTAGACACACTGGTGGGCAAGGAGCTCGGGATCACGAACGGCCACTGGCGTTCGCTGCCCGGTCGGTCCCTGCTCCTGCTAGACGGGCTCAGCGAGCTGCCCCCGACACAGGCCCAGTACGTCGCGAACGATGTCGAGGCGCTTCGACGGGACGGCCGCGCGGCGTTCGTCATCACGATGCGGGAGGCCGGCGCCGGCGCCCCGGTCGTGCTCGAGCGTATTACCGCATGCTGGACGATTTCGCGGCTAGACCTCCCGCGCATCCGCCAGCTGGCATCGCGCGTGCTCGCGCCGGGTAGCCTCGGGCTCTTCATGGCAGCAGTACTGCAGCGATTCGGGACGGTCGCCGGAAGGCGGCTGATCTCGCTGCCGTTCGTGGCGCGGGCCGCCGCGGAGACGTTCGCGGTCGGGGGAACGCTGGCGTCGACCCTGTCGGAGACCATCGGCGACACGCTGACGCGGCGATATCGCCGGAATCAGGAAGTCGATGTGGCGAGGGCCGCAGCGGACATTGCCGAGCTCACGCTCCGTCAGCTAGGGGCAGAGGTCTCGTATCAGTTGCGCATCGTCAAACAGCGCGCGTCGCTGTCGGCGGATGAAATGCGAGCTGTGGTTCACGACGCGCGCACGCGGCTCACGGCGCGCGGGGTCTTCGGCGCCGCGGAGCTCACGGACAACGCGGCGTTGGACGCGCTCGTGCGGCACGAGTACGTCGCCATGTCGCGTGCAGGACGCTTCAGCTTCACACATGATCTGGTCGCGGGATTCCTCGCTGCTCACGCGCTTGCCGGCGTATGGCGTGACCACCTCGAGTCCATCGGGGAGGCGGTTGCCGACGATGTATGGTTGTTCACAGGGCGATACGTTGCTCCCGCGGATCAGCATGGCCTGATCCGAGAGCTCGTTGTCCGCGACGTGCAGCTCGCCGCACAGGTGGCGGTTGAGGCGGGCATCGAGGACGCGTTCACGGCCGAGTGGTTGCTGCGCGAGCCGAAGGCCGATGAGGGTGAGCTCGCGCAGTGGCGCTGGATGGCAGCGGCCGCGATTGGCGCGACCCCGGCGAGCACAGAGAGGGTGCGGCAGGTCCTCGCGAATGCCCCGCTGGACTCGCGCCGCTTCCAACAAGCTCAACGCGTTCTCGCGATGACCGGAGATCCGGAGATCTTGTCCCACGTCCTCGGGCGAGCCGACCGGATGCGACACCGAGGGCTCAAGATGTCCGGCGGCGAGCTAGCGACATGGTCGGTGGTTCCTCCAGTTGCTGCGATGGCCGCTGCGAAGAAACGGATCGACGCCTCGGACGACTACGAACCACTTGGGGAGAGTGCGCTGACCCTGGGACGCTTCGGGGACGAGTCACAGATTTCCGTGCTCGAAGTCCTGATCGATCGCACGCGTCAGATCGACACACTGCTTTACGCGGGCGATGCCCTGTATCGCCTGGATCCCGACCGCGCTCGTAGGGCGGTCGAGCGGGCCGCGGGACGTGCGGATGGTGGCGCCCGCCTGCAGATCGAAGGCTGGCTCGTTTATGGCCAGGGTGCCGCGGATGCGGCGTGGCTCATCGACTTCGCGCTGGCGGATGTTGAGGAGATCGCGAACCGCATCGCCGACGATGCCGACCAAGAGTCGACGCGCCACAGCCAGATTGACGTCTGGCAATACGAAGCCGGAGACCTCCTGGGCCGTCTCAACCTTCGGCCGGAACACGCTGCTCGGTTGATCAGCGCCTTCGCAGCGGGCGACGACAGGACGCGGCATCGGGTCTGGAGGATCGCCGCCCATCAGCCGGCCGTGGACCTCGATGCGTTTGCCCAGGGCATCGCGGACGAGGCGACCACCAATCCGGGCCTGGACGTCGGGTACGCGTGCAACTACGCGGCACGCCGCGCATGGCCGCCGGAGCAACACCGGGAGTTCACGCGCGGCATTCTCGACTACATCCGTCGCCCGGATGTGCACTTCACATGGGACCTGGCGCGTGCGCTCGAATACTTGCTCGGCCGAGGCGAACGCGCGGTTGCAATCGCAGTCGTCGAGGAGCACGTGCGCGCATGGTTTGCTGCGCACGAGCAGGCAGGGACTGACGGTGAAGCGCCGCTCCAAGTAGGGACCTGCGACATCGCGCAGACGCACGGCCGTGGAAACCGTACATGTCTCGACCTCGTCCTCTCACGTCTTCACAACGCGCTCCTGGCAGTTGCTTCCGAGCTCGATCCCGAGCTACGCGTGCGTTTCATATCTATGGACACGTTCAACGGAGCGTGGCGCCCGGTCGTCGCCGCGTTGCTCGAAGGCATTCCTGCCCAGAGGTTGGACGCGGCGCTCGCTGCAATCCAGAATCCATTCACCCGTACGCAGGCCGTCACCTGGTTGGCTCCGCACGGACGAAGCGAGCTGCGCGTGAAGGTCCTCTGCGACGCACTGGCTGGCTGGGAGACCCACCCCCTCGCCTGGGAGCTGCTCGAAGCAGTAGGCCCGCTGTGGTGCGAGGACGTGGCCGCGCGCTTGGTCGAGGCTGTCGTCGTTGGCAAATGGGAAGGTCCCCTCGGAGCGCACAACCGGCAGCGCCTCTTCGACGTGAACCTTCCCTTTGACCGAGTGACGGTCGATACACTCCTCAAGCCGGCACTCGCACGGGCGCGAACGGCCGACTCACGCACGGTGCTCGAGGTATGGATCCAGCGCGTCCGATATCGTCGTGAAGAAGATACGTAACCTATCCAACCTCGGCTCGCCGCTTCGCCGGCCGCCGCTGGTTGATCTGGTCGTACCGCAACAAGGCCAGCCTCGGCAGCGACTGGGTGAGTCACTACTGCACCTGCGCAAGGCGGCGAAGACGCGCATCGACGTCGACGCCGTCCGCATCCTGTACACGGCAACGCACCCGGGTGATGCGGTGGTGCTTCGCCGCCCTCGCCACCATCGAAGTGCCACTCGCGCAGATGCAGCTCCTCGGCACCCCGAAGGACAAGGACGCCGCCGAGCAAGGCAAGGGTCTGGTCCAGTAGGCCAACCGCGTGCTCGGCGACCTCGAACAATGGTACGACGGCCGCGAGTGGGTTGCCGCCGCCGACTTCACCGTCGCCGACAATCCTCCTCACCTCGGTCCTCCGTGAGATCCGCAAGACCGATCTCCTCGCTCCCTACCCCAACATCACTGCCTACTTCGTCCGCGCCCAGACCCACCCGGCCTGGCAGCGCACCCTCGCCCTGTACCCTGAACGCCTCGGCGTCTCCGCCTCCGACATCCGCTGGTGGACCGCCTCCGAAATAGGTTCCCTCACTGCCAGCATCGGTTCCAGGACTGAGGCCCCTCATCGCGGCGGGCGGCCTCGACCAGGGGGCGAATGCGCCGCCCGCACACCTCGGTGAACGCGTAGCCCTCGAGGTCGCGGAGGTCGGCCTCTTGGAGTCGGCCGCCTGCTCGGGTCGCCCGAGGCGGTGCGCGCTCTCGAACTGGGCGGCCACGAGCCAGTCCTTCCAGTCCCCGTGCTTGCCGGCGGCGAGGAGGCGGGAGTGCGAGGGAGAACGTCTGCTCCCACTGCTCGCTCCAGCTGAGGGCGAGGAGCTGGGCCTCTACGAGACAGAGCTCCTCCCCATCATCCGTCCGCTCGTGGTACCCGGCGACTCGGCGGGGTGCGCGGAGTCGGTGCAGATCTGCGCGCCCCGTCGACACGACGCAGTCAGCACGAAGGTGACGCGACTGGTAAGCGAGCTCGCGTTCAAATTGACCTCGAATCGAGCGCGGTGCTAGCGTGACGAGATCGATCGAGTGCGGCGGAGCCGTCACATAGAAGTACCTTTGCCCACCTCGCAGATCGAGGACGAGCTGCTCCTCGTCTCCTACTTTGCGTTCACTTGAATGCTCTCCGGTCTGGGGTCTCCAGATGACGGAGAGCGTTCCGAGCCGTAGAGCGCCATCGCGCCAGGTTCGTCTCTCGCGACGGCGAGCGTCCGGGCCGCAGGTCCGCGCGCCGCCTCGCGTGTGTCTTTCAGTCGTGCATGAGGAGGTACTGTGATGAGTCGTCACTATCGTTTCGAGCGCTGGTGTTTCGCCGCTGTCCTGCTTCTCGCCCCGGCCTGCGGCGATGACTGGCCGGCGGAGGTCGTGTGCGGCGAGGGAACGCAGCTGGTCGACGGGGAATGCGTCGCCGGCGGCGCCGACCAGCCGGATCCGGGCGAGCCGCTGGTCTGCGGCGACGGCACCGAGGAGGTGGACGGGCAGTGCGTCGCAGGCGGGCTCGAGCCCGGCCACTTCCTGAGCCCGCTGGTGCAGCTGCAGAGCCTGCACGATGTCGGCAGCCACACGGACGAGGTTCGCATCCGCGAGGACAACCTCCTGCTCAACTGCAGCTACACGTTCAACGTGATCGATGCGACCGACGCGAACAACATGGAGCGGACGCACGAAGAGGGACTCGTGCACGTCATCCCCGGCGACGAGCGCCAGCCCGGCTGCAAGCACATGGCCTGGGACGAGAACCTCGTCTTCACCACGCACCTCGGCAACATCCGCAACCCGGCCTTCCTGAGCGGCTGGGACATCACCGATCCGACCGTTCCGGTCCAGCTGCCGGTCCTGCAGGAGACGGGCATCAGCTACGAGGGCATCGACGTCGCCAACCACAACATCTTCGTCGGCCTCCACGAGAACGGGCTCGGCGTCTTCAACTACGACGCCACCGCCGGCTTCACGCGCGTGGGCAGCCTGGGCGGTTTCACCAACGCCTGGGGCATCGCCGCGCGCGGTGACGAGGTGTTCGTGGCCGACGGCCTCGGCGGCTTCGCGACGGTCGACGCGACCGATCCGGCCAGCCCGGTCGAGCGCGGCCGCGTGGCCACGGGCGGCCAGGCCCGCGGCGTGGTGGTGGACGGCGACTTCGCGTACGTCGCCGCTGGATCGGCCGGCGTGGCGGTGGTCGACATCTCGGACCTCGCCTCGCCGCAGATCGTCGGTCGGGCCGTGATGCCAGGGACCGCGCTGCGGGTGGCGTACTCCGAGGGCCGCCTGTTCGTCGCCGCGTGGAACGACGTCCGCGTGTACGACGTCGCGACGCCGGCCGAGCCGCGCCTTGTCGCCGCGGTGCGCATCCCGCGAGAGTTCGACTACGAGGAGCTCGACCGCGAGCTACCCACCATGCGCATCTTCGGCGTGGCGGCGCGCGGGCGCGACGTCTTCATGGGCACATGGGAGAACCCGTACTCGTACCGGCTGGAGCCGGACCGCGTCGCGCCCAACATCCGCCTGCCGGAGACCGCGGCCCGCACCGACTTCGGACCGGTCGCCGTCGGCGACAGCAAGACCATCCCGTTCGAGGTCACCAACCAGGGCACCGCGCCGCTCACGCTGGTGGAGAACTGGAGCACCGGGTCGGCCTTCACCGTCGAGCCGCGTCAGGCACGCCTCGCGCCGGGCGAGACGCTGGCGCTGCAACTGACCTACACGGCGACCTCGGAGGAGCAGGAGGTCAGCTACCTGCACATCAACTCGGACGACCCCGCCGCGCCGGAGCGCAGAGTCTTCCTGGTCGGCAACGCCCCGGGCGTGACGGTCGGCGCGCTGCTTCCGGACACGATCGGCGTGATGCTCGACGGAAACACCTGGAGCTCGTCGGCAGATTCGAGCGGCGAGGTCCTCCTGCTCACCTACTTCGCCACGTTCTGTCCGGTCTGCGCCAATCACCTGCCCGACACCGAGGAGCGGTTCTGGCGCGCGTATCGCGACCGCGGCCTGAAGGTGGTGGCGCTCAACCCGCGCGAGTCCACCGACGAGATCGGCCAGGTCGCGGCGTATGCCGACACAATCCGCGTCACCTTCCCGATCGGCATCGAGGAGAACTCGCCGACCTACAACGCGATCACGACCAACTTCCAGGGACCCAATCCGTTCCCGGTCGACGTGATCGTCGACAAGTCGGGCATCGTCCGCTACGCGTCTCACGAGTACGATCCGGACGCCATGACCGCCCTCATCGAGGAGTTGCTGGCGGAGTAGCGGCCTCGTCAGGCGTGCGCCCGCGAGCGACCTCGCCGGCGCACGCCTTCACTTCCGGCCCCGCGTTCCAGGCCCTGAGCTATCGCCTGAGGCCAGGGCAGGGCGCGGGGCGCCACACCGCGGTGGCACGTGGCTCCATCGCCCAAGCTGCGTTCGCGTCCTTCCCGTGCGGCGCCGTTTTCAGGACCAGTTCCGCGACGCGATCACTTCGGTCAGGCGCGCCAGACCGTCGGCGAACCGCTCTCCGGTCGAGGCGAACCCCAGACGAAAGTGCGACGGCATACCGAAACAGTCGCCCGGCGCGAGCAGTACACCGCGCTCGGCGGCTGCCTGGCACAGTGGACGCGCGCTGGCCCCGGAGCGCAGCACCGGAAACGCGGTCGTGCCGCCGTCGGGCGGGACGTAGCCCAGGAGCGCGGCGTGCTGCTCGGCGAACGCATTCAGCCTGTCGCGGTTGGCGGCTGCAAGCGATCGCGCGCGCGCCAGGATCGCGTCCCGGCGGCGCATCGCGATCGCTCCGATGAGCTCGGTGATCGGCGAGTTCGAGATCGTGAAGTAAGACCGCGCGTTCAGATACTCGGCGCGGCGAGCCGGGTCGTGGTCGACGATCCACCCGAGGCGGAGCCCGCTCAGACAGAGCGCCTTCGAGGAGTCGTGGATCACAGTGGCGTGTGGAAGCCTCGCCGCGCTCGGTTCCGGCTCGCCGTAGAAGATCGGGTGATAGACCTCGTCGACGACGAACTGGACGCCGCGGGCCGCACACCGGTCGTGCAGCGCGACGATGTCGGACCAGGGGGTCACCGACCCGGTCGGGTTGTGCGGTGAGTTGAGCAGCACGAGCCGGGTCCGGTCATCCATGGCTCGCGAGATCTCGTCCACGTCGACCGAAAAACCGCGCTCCGGCGCCAGGTGGTAGCGCCGCACCTCCAGACCGAGCGAGCGCGGGACCTCCTCGAACGGCGGGAACCCGGGAAACGGGACCACGACGTTTGCGCCCGGCTCGGCCACCCGGTGGAACAGGATCAGGAGCGCCTCGGACGCGCCGCTCGTCACCTGGACCGCGTCCGCGCTCACGCCGTGGAAGGCCGCGATCTCGGCGCGCAGGGCGCCGGTGCCCTGCGCCGGCGCGTACAGCACCTCGAGATCGAGTAGGTCGTCGACGCTGTCGCCGAGCGCTTCGCGCAAGGTCCAGGTCGGCCCGGTGCTCGAGCCGAGGTCGTACTCGATCGTGCCCCCGTGCTTCCAGGAGTCGATCCACCGATCCAGCTGGAATGGTGCGAGCTGCATGTCCCTCAAGCTAGCAGCACGAACGCCGACGCCGAGAGCACAGGCCGCTCCGGGCATGCCAGGTACACGAGGTGGGCTTCGTCGTTTCTCTTCTCGATCGCCGACCGGGAATCATTGACAACAAGGCATCGGCCGGGCCCGGCGCTGAGCGCCGAGCGATTCGCTCGATCAGTCGATGGCGGCGCGAGCCGGATCGAAGACGGCGATGAACGGCCGCATCGGGAAGCCGCTCCCCGACGAGAGCTCGCCGTCGCCCAGATCCATCTCGCCGGCGAACGAGCCGCCCACGGCGAGGCGGCCGGTCGAGTCCACCTCGAGCCGATCCGGGCCGAAGCCCGGGCCACCGGTCGTCATCGGGAAGATCGCCTCGTCCACGACCGAGCCGCTCGCGTCGTAGGCGGCCAGCCAGAAGCCCTGGGGCAGGTCGGTCGGGTCCACCGAGGAATGCCTGCCCGATACGACCAGGAAATCGCCCGCCAGCGTCATCTGGTCCACGTACGGCTCGAGGCCCGCGATCGGCTCTGGCTCCTCGATCTCGAGGGCGGCCAGCACCTTTCCGTCGGCGTCCATCTCCAGCATGAAGGGCTGCAAATCGTTCAGCTCGTCCGAGTCGAGGCGGAAGCCGCCCGCGGTCATTGAATCGGAAAAGACGCCGGCCACGACCAGATTACCCGTCGCGTCCTGCTCGACGCCGCGGCCGTAGCCACCACTCATGGTCGTACGCCACACCTCGGTGCCGTCCGCCTCGAGCCGGACGAGGTAGGACGATGACACGCCATCGGACGAGACGCCGACGAGGGCGAGGCTGCCGCCGTCGGACATCGACAGCAGGTCGAGCCCGTAATCGTAGGTGTGGGTGTTCCCGGCCTCCTCGATCGGCACCATCCACAGGAGCTCACCCTGGGCGTCGACCTGGCCGGCGACCGTCAGCTCGCCGGCCAGCTCGCCACTGGTGAGTCCCAGCCAGACCACGCCGCCGTCCGGGGTGACCTCCAGCGCGTCAATCTCCTGGAGCGCGTCGGTGGTCTCGCTCGCCTCGAGCCGCCAGCTCGCGGTCAGGACACCTTCGCCGCTGTACCAGTCCAGCCCTGCCGCGCCGCTTTGCCCGGCGTCAGCGAAGGCGCGCGCGACCACCACCCCGCCGTCCGGCGTCGCGCCGACGTTGCCGAAATGTCCCTGCTCTTTCACGACCCAGCTGCGCTGGCCGTCCGCCTCGAACCGGCTGAGAGATCGCACGGACGGTGGGTCGGGTGGCTGCGCGTCCCACGTCGTCATGGTGACGAGCAGTCCGCCGTCCGGCGCCCACACCAGGTCGTGTACGACGCTGTTGCCGGAGCCGAGGTCGACATGGGACCAGGCCAGCGGCCCAAAGAGGGACGCGCTGGGGTCGGGGCCTTCCGTGCGACCCTCGAGGTCGAGCTCGAGATTTTTCTCGGAGCCGCAGGCCGCGGCTGCCGGAATCAGGAGGAGCAGAGCGATACGCTTCATGCCAGTGAGTCGCTGGCCGGGTGTGGTCTCGTCACAAAAACGTGCGGCGGGAGGCTGATGGCTCGATGGACGGTCGAACTGCGCGCGCAGCTCGTGCGTCCAGTCGACGGCGGCCCTGGAGTCTCGCCCAGTTGAACACGGCACGCGGCCTGCTCTCGAAAGCCGCATGAAGCGGCAAATGACGAACAGGGAGTGGCGGGCGCTGGCGTGGATCCTCGGGTCCTGTCTGGCGACCGCCTGCGCATCGGGACCGAGCGACGAGGCATGCTTCCCGGTGCCCACCGGGGTCGCGGTCGCGCGCACCGGCATGGAGACACAGGGCATCAGCCTCCAGGGTACTCCTCCCGGCGAGGAGGAGCAGGGAACGAGCCTGCAAGGCGCACCACCCGACGAGGAAATGCAGGGAACCGGCCTGCAGGGGCCGGCGCCCGGCGAGGACATGCAGGGCACCAGCCTCCAGGGCGCGCCCCCCGGCGAGGACCTGCAGGGCACCAGCCTGCAGGGCCAGGCGCCCGGCGAAGACATACAGGGCACCAGCCTCCAGGGCGGCCGCGCGCGGCGCGCGTATCGCGGGCTCGGCGATCTGAACGGCGCGCGGCTGCGGCTGGCGAGCGGCGCCGGAGCGGTGATCCTGCGCGACGGTGAGATGGTCGCGCCTGGGTTCGACGACAGCACGTCGCTCGAAGGCATCGAGCTGGAGGCGACCGCCCCCGACGGCCGCACCTTCGGCGTCGAGGTGACCCGCGCGATGTTCGATGGCCGCACCCGGCTGATCGAGCTCGCGGCCGACGGCTTGCCGGTGTGCGAACCGGGCCAGGCCGGCGTGATCGTCACCGGGCGATGGGACGCGACCGGCGCCCACGTCGACGACCCGGACGTCGTCACGTTCTCGTGCGCGAGCGGCGTGATCGCGAAGTGCGTCAGCTGGGGCTACGGGCCGTGGGTCGTCGGCCCCGAAGTCCACGCGGCCTGCACGCGGCTGGCGCGCGCCGACTACTGCGGTGATGGCACGCCGTGGACGATGGATGGCACGCACATCGGGGTCTACGACACCCTCGGCGTCCAGACCCGGCTCGCGGCCGGCACGATGGTGTTCGAGGCGGGGTGGTCGCCGGCCGGCGCGGTGTGCGTCGCGCGCACGCGCTACGCGATCCACGACGCCTCGGGTGACCGCCTGGAGCCCGCGTGTGTCGCCGCCCTGCCGACGTGCGCCGGCCTCGACGACCCGGCCACCGGCGGCGCGGTGCTCGCGAACGACTCGAACGTCAGCCCGATCGCGGCCTGCGAGTGACGTCCGGGCCATCCACCCCCTGATCGAGCCGGTCCGGGTCAGCGA
>DATHKR010000121.1:0-54658 GCA_035489015.1 Kofleriaceae bacterium
GCGGGTGGAGGCGCGCGAGCACCCGGGCTCGGCGGCGACCAGCGGGGCGACCTCGGATCCGCTGGCCGCGCTCGACCAGATGGCGTCCGACGGGGCCGCGGCGGCGCCGGACCAGGACCTTGCGTTCGCATCGACCCTGCGCGGCGACGGCGACGGCGCGCTCGGCGCGGTGGACCGCACGATCGACGAGGCGGCCGCTCGGGCCGGCAAGGGAGAGGCGGGCAAGGCAGAGCCGGCCGCGATGATGCCGGCGCTGCCGCTGCGTCCGACGGCGGAGACGGCCGCGGCCGCGGCGGCCAGGGCCAAGGCAGAGGCGGCCAAGGCAGAGGCGGCCAAGGCAGAGGCAGCAAAAGCAGAGGCAGCCAAGGCCGAGGCAGCGAAGGCAGAAGCAGCCAGGGCGAAGGCAGAGACTGCCAAGGCAGAGCTCGCCAAGGCAGAGACTGCCAAGGCAGAGCTCGCCAAGGCCGAGACTGCCAAGGCAGAGACTGCCAGGACCGAGACCGCCAAGGCAGAGCTGGCCAAGGCCGAAGCCGCCAAGGCTGCCGCCGCAAGCCCCCACGCCCCGACCGAGGTCGCCGCCGACGCGGCGCGCTTCACCCTCCACCTCCTCTCGTTCGAGAAGCGGAGCGAGGCTGACGCCCTGGTCGGCCGCCTGCGCGGGGCCGGCTACCAGCCCTTCGTGGTCGAGTCGGACGAACCGGGCAAGGGGACGATGTTTCGCGTCCGGGTCGGCCGCTTCGCGAGCTTCGACGAGGCCGTCGCCGGCAAGACCGACTTCGAGCAGAAGCAGGGCATCATCGCCTACGTGACCCGCACCCGGAAATAGCTCGCCAGCGACGGTCCGGCGCCCGGATCTCGTGTCATGGGCGGCTGATAGACCGGGCAGGTGGCGCGGAAGAACCCGGCCGAGACGCCGCTCATGCGGCAGTTCCTGGAGGTCAAGGCCGACCACCCGGACGCGATCGTGTTCTTCCGGATGGGCGACTTCTACGAGATGTTCTTCGACGACGCCCTGGTCGCCGGCCGCGCGCTCGACCTGACCGTCACCTCGCGCAACAAGGGGCACGAGGACGCCATCCCGATGGCCGGCGTCCCCCACCACGCCGGGCGCGCCTACCTGCTGCGCCTGACCGAGCTCGGCCACAAGGTGGTGGTGGTCGAGCAGGTCGAGGACCCGCGCCAGGCCAAGGGGCTGGTCCGCCGCGAGGTGGTCCAGATCGTCACCCCCGGGGTCGTGGTCGACGACGACGCGCTCGAGCCGCGGCGCCCGCGCTACCTCGCCGCGGTGGTCCCGGGCGAGTCGGGGCCGCGCCGGGCGGGCGCGGGCGCCGGCTCCGGGTTCGGCTTCGGCGTGGCCCACCTCGACGCGTCGACCGGCGAGCTGCGCGCCGCCTGGGTGGCCGACCTCGACGAGCTGGCCGGCGAGCTGGCCCGCATCGGCCCGCGCGAGCTGCTCGCCGCCGGGCCGGATCTCGCGGCCGACGGCGCGCTCGCCGACCTCGGCCGCCGCCTGGCCGGCTGCGCCTTCACCACCGCAACGTCGCCCGGCGCGGCCGAGGCCAGCGATGCCCTGGGCGACCTCGCCACCGACGGGCCGACCGATCTCGCGGCCGACCAGCGCGAGCTGGCCGGCCGGGCCGCGGCGGCCTGCCTCCGCTACGCGCGCGCCACCCAGCCGACCGGGGTGCTGCCAGTCGCGCGCCTCCAGCTCTACCGGATCCGCGACGCGCTGGTCCTCGACGAGACCGCGATCGTCAACCTCGAGCTGTGCGAGACGATCCTGCCCGGGGCCGGGTCGAACGGCGCCAGCCGGCGCGGCGGCTCGCTCCTCGGCGTGGTCGATCAGGCGGTGACCGCGCCGGGCGGGCGTCTGGTCCGCCGCTGGCTGCTCTATCCGCTGGTGGAGGTCGCGCCGATCCGCCGCCGCCACGACGCGGTCGAGTTCTTCGTGCTGCGCCAGGCGGTGCGCGAGCGGGTCCGGCGCCAGCTCGAGCGCATCCACGACCTCGAGCGCCTGGCCGGGCGCGCCTCGCTCGGCGTGGCCAGCCCGCGCGACCTCGGTCAGCTGCGCGCCTCGCTCGGCCGGCTGCCCGGGCTGGCCGAGGAGCTGGCGGCCGGCGCCGCCGGCGAGCTCGAGCTGCCCGAGCTGCTCCGCGTCAGCGGCGATCTGCTCGCCCGGCTGGCCGAGCTCGCCGCCGAGCTGGTCGCCGCCCTGGTCGACGATCCGCCACCGACCGCCAGGGAGGGCGGCATCGTGCGCGACGGCTTCTGCTCGATCGTCGACGAGAGCCGCCGCCTGGCCGACGGCGGGCGCGACGCCATCCTGGCGATCGAGGCGCGCGAGCGCGAGCGCACCGGCATCGGCTCGCTGCGGGTCCGCTACAACCGCGTGTTCGGCTACTACATCGAGGTCACCCGCAGCCAGCTCGGCCGGGTGCCGGCCGACTACGTGCGCAAGCAGACCGTCGCCACCGGCGAGCGCTTCGTCACCCCGGAGCTGGCCGAGCTGGAGGGGAAGATCCTGGCCGCGCAGGAGACGCTGGTGACGCGCGAGGCGGAGCTGTTCCGCGCGCTGGTCGGCCAGGTCGCCGGCCGCACCGCCGCGCTGCTCGCCGCCGCCGGACAGGTGGCGGCGATCGACGTGTGCGCCGGCCTGGCCGAGCTGGCCCATCGCTCCGGCTACGTCCGCCCGCTGGTCGACGACGGCGACCGCCTCGAGATCGTCGAGGGGCGCCACCCGGTGGTCGAGCGCTCGGTGCCGGCCGGCGAGTTCGTGCCCAACGACTGCGCGATGGATCCGGCCGCGCGCCAGATCCTGCTCCTGACCGGCCCCAACATGGCCGGCAAGTCGACCTACATGCGCCAGGTGGCGCAGATCGCGCTCCTGGCCCAGATGGGCTCGTTCGTGCCGGCCCGCTCGGCGCGGATCGGCGTGGTCGACCGGATCTTCACCCGGGTCGGCGCGGCCGACAACCTGGCCCGCGGCGAGTCCACCTTCATGGTGGAGATGCGCGAGACCGGCGCGATCCTGGCCGGCGCCACCCGCCGCTCGCTGGTGGTGCTCGACGAGGTCGGCCGCGGCACGTCCACCTTCGACGGGCTGTCGATCGCGTGGGCGGTGGCCGAGTACCTGCACGACGCGGTCGGCTGCCGCACCCTGTTCGCCACTCACTACCACGAGCTGTGCGCGCTGGCCGAGTCGCGCCCGCGGGTGGTGAACCTGCAGGCCGCGGCGCGCGAGGTGGGCGGCAAGATCGCCTTTCTGCGCCTCATCATCCCGGGCGGAGCCAGCCGCAGCTACGGGATCGAGGTGGCCCGCCTGGCCGGGCTGCCCGCGCCGGTCCTCGCCCGCAGCCGGCAGATCCTCGCCGCGCTCGAGAGCGGCCAGCGCATCGCCGACGGAGCCGGGCCGCAGCTGACCCTGTTCGCGCGCCCGCCGCGCGCGCCGGCCGATCCGCCGCCGTCGGTCGATCTGCCGCCGGTCGATCCACCGCCGTCCGTCGATTCGCCGCCGCCGCCCGTCGATGCGATCACCGCGCGCCTGCGCGGCCTCGACCCGGATGCGATCACTCCGCGGCAGGCGCTCGATCTGGTCGCCGAGCTGTGCGCCGAGCTGGCTCGCGGCGGTTCCTCTCGCCCGAGCTGATCGACCGGCGCCACGCGCTCGCTGGGGGACACCGCCCCCGAGCTCGACCGTGACAGCGGTCTCACAACCCCTTCATACACTATCCTACCGCATGGAATCATGCGGCTTTTGCTTGGCACTCGCTTCGCACTGCCCTCCTCCGGGATCGAGGAGGCTGGACCGTGAAACAAGCAATTCGAAGAGCCACCATGACCGCGCTGGCCGCGGCGGTGGTCAGCGCAGCAGCCGGGTGTGGAGGGAAGGAGCAGGGCACGGGCCCGCTCGACGAGGTCGACGCGATCGTGTTCATCGAACGCGCCGCGCGAATGGACGGGCTGGGCGACATCTTCCAGTACGAGTCCTACGTGCCTGGCGCGCGCCTGATGAAGCTGTCTCCGCCCACCGCCGACGGCACCGTCACGGAGCTGTGCTGCGGTGATCTCCCCGAGTACGAGGGCGCCGACATCATCGACTACGACCTCTCGTTCGACGCGCGCAGCATCGTCTTCTCGGCCCGCCTGAGCGAGGACCAGCGCTACGGCCTGTTCCTGCTCGATCTGGAGTCGGGCGGCGTCGAGCAGCTGCCGACCGATCCAGACGCCGACTTCGTCTATCCCACCTTCTTGCCGGGCGATCGCGTCCTGTTCGCCACCAACGCGGTGGTCGAGGAGGGCGCCCCCCAGTTCGAGGACGAGTACGAGCGCCGCACCACCCTCCAGCTCGGATCGGTGGCGGTGGACGGCAGCGACCTCCAGCTCTACTCGCGCAACCTGTCCCACCGCATCACCTCGACGGTCATGTCGACCGGCGAGGTGCTGTTCACCCAGTGGGATCACCTCGACGAGCTCAACGCCGGTCAGCTGCTCCGCATGAACCCCGACGGCACCCGCGTGCGCGAGGCGTTCGGCAAGGAGGGCACCGGCATCACCAACTCCTACTACAAGGCGATCGAGGCGGCGCCCGGGCGCGTGATCGCGATCGGCAGCTCGCGCGACCGCACCTTCCAGTCCGGCGCCATCCTCGACATCCGCCTGGGCGAGACCCACGAGGTCGGTGGCGAGCTGTGGGCCGACATCGAGATGTCGGAGAAGAACGCCTCGACCCGCATCCTGACCGCGCAGGTCCCGCTGGACGACGAGGCATCGTTCGAGAGCGTCGGCCGCTACTACAACGCGTACCCGCTCAACTCCAAGGACTATCCCGACCTCCTGGTGTCGTGGGCCGACGGCCCGGTCCAGTCGGACGTGAACGGCGCCGCCGGGGTCGCGCCCGACTTCGGGCTCTACCTGTTCGACTCGAAGAACGGCACCCGCCTGCCGGTCTACGACAAGAAGGGCACCTGGGAGATCAACCCGATCCCGCTCACCCCGCGCACCGCGCCGCCGGAGATCTCCCCGGCCGGCACCAACGGCGTGGATGACGACGCGGTCCTCATCGGCGCGATGAACGTCTACTCGACCAGCCTCGGCGACTTCGAAGACGGCGCGGTGTGGGGCGTGCGCGTCATCGAGGGCTTCTCCGGCGAGGAGGGGGTCGGCGACGACTTCGGCCTGAGCGAGGCGGAGGGCGCCGCCACCCTCGGCGTCGCCGAGGTGCGCGAGGACGGCTCGTGGGCCGCGCTGGTCCCGGCCAACGTGCCGGTCCACCAGATCGCGGTCGACAAGTACGACGTCGGCCTGCGGGTCGAGCCGGTCTGGATCACCGGGCGCCCGGGCGAGTCGCGCTTCTGCGGCGGCTGCCACGAGAGCCGCTCGGCCACCACCGTCATCGAGCCGGGCATCACCGACGCGATCGCGATCGGACCACAGGATCTCATGAGCCGCGTGCCGCGCTTCGAGCGGGTCACCACCGAGCCGACCCGCCCGGTCGGCATCCCCTGGGACACCGCGCTGCAGCCGATCTTCGACAACAAGTGCGCGATGAGCGGCTGCCACGACGGCGTCGCCGGCGCGGCCAACAAGTCGTTCACCATCACCGACCCGGAGAGCGGCCAGTCGCAGGAGTTCATCTTCAACCTGACCGGCGACCCGATCGACTTCGCGTTCGGCGAGGCGATGCTGTCCGGCTACAGCGCCTCGCACCTGTCGCTGCTCGGCGCGGCCATGCTCGAGCTCGAGGAGCTCGACCTCGTCATCACCGGCGACATGCCGACCTACGTCCTGCCGGGAGACGCGCGCAACTCGCTCCTGTTCGGCGTCCTCAACCCGCCGCGTCAGTTCCCCGAGCCCGACCTGGACGATCGCCTGTTCCCGGACCTCCCCGACCATTCGGTGGAGATGGGCTTCCCGCTCACCGCCGAGGAGTTCCGCCTGCTGGTCGAGATGGCGGACAACGGTGGCCAGTTCTACTCGCGTGAGAACGCGCCGGGGCTGCAGCCATGATCGGGCGACGTCGAAGAAGCGACACCAGGAGCACACGAACCATGAACCACCGCACCATCGCCCGTCCCATCGCTCTCGGCGCCGTCGCGCTCGCCCTGGCCCTGGCGGCCGGCGCGCCCGACGCCCACGCCGGCCGCGGCGGCAGCTTCGCCCGCATCCGCTCGGCCACCCAGCACGGCAACCCCGACGCGATCGTCGCCGAGCTGGAGAAGGCCGAGAACATCCCGTGCACCAGCGCCTGCATGACCTTCGTGCTCGAGCTGCTCGACCACGACAGCTACGCGGTGCGCGACGCCGCCGCCTGGTGGTTCGCGCGCCGGCCGGCCCAGATGGTCGAGGTCACCGAGCGCGCGCTCGACCGCCTGGCCAGCGGCAGCTCGGTCGAGGTCAGGAGCGCCGCGGATGCCCTCGCCCGGGTGGGCCACCCGCGGGTGGTCCCCCAGCTGGCCGCGGCGATCGCCCGCTCGGGGCTGTCCGACGAGGCCCGCGCCCACGCGGTGCGCGCGCTCGGCAAGATCGGCCACCTGTCGGCCAACCCGGCCCTGGCCCAGGCGATGGGCGACGGCAGCGCCGAGGTGCGCCGCGAGGCGATCCAGGCCTGGACTCGCATCCTGCGCCAGTCCGGCGCCGATCCGGTGGTCGCGCTGGTCACCGACGCGGACGTGTCGGTGCGGCGCGCCGCCGCCCAGGTGGTCGGGCGCTTCCCGGCCGCCGCCGCGCGCGCCTCGCTCGAGGGCGTGGTCGTCTCGGATCCGGACCCTGCGGTCCGCCGCAACGCGGCCTGGGCGCTGGGACGGATCGGCGATCCGGCGTCGCGCGCGGCGCTGACCGCGGCGTCGGAGGACGCGTCGTCGCTGGTGCGCATGACCGCGCGCGCCGCGCTTCGCCACCTGCGCTGACCCGCGCGGGTGGCCAGCCGGGGTAGAATCGACGCGCAGAGGGGGGCGATGAAGTCACCGAACCTGGCAGCGGCCGCGGCGGCCACCGCCCTGGCGCTCGGCGCCTGTGGCAGCGACAACCCGCCGGGCAAGACGTTCTACGAGCGCGAGATCGAGCCGATCCTGATCGGCTCGTGCGCCGGCAACACCGGCGGCTGCCACGCCGTCGATGACGCCGACGCGTTCGGGTTCGCGGCCGGCAACCTCGACGTCACCAGCTTCGAGAACGTGCAGCACCGGCGCGACGTCCTGCGCCCGTTCGGCGCCTACGGGGTGCCGCTGCTGCTGGTCAAGGCGGTCGGCGACAGCGGCGAGCTCGGCGTCACCTACGACGGCGAGTTCCGCCCGCTCGAGGTCCAGCACGCCGGCGGCGGCGTGCTCGCGGTCGGCTCCGACGCGTACCTGACCCTGCTCGAGTGGACCGACGCCGGCGCCACCGAGAACGGCCGCCCGCCGCCGGCGGTGCCGGCCGAGGGAGAGGGCGACTGCTCCTCCTTCGTCCCGGACGGCTTCGACGACGGGCCATCGCGCGACGACCCGACCTTCGATCAGTTCACCAGCGAGGTGATGCCGGTCCTGACCGGCTGCAACAACGGCAGCTGCCACGGGGCGGCCCAGGCCGACTTCTACATCACCTGCGGCGACGACGACCGCCAGCTGGCCTTCAACTTCTCCCAGGCGCGCGCCTTTGTGGCCGATCCACCGGGCAACTCGCAGATCCTGAGCGTGCCGCTCGCGCTGGGCGGCAGCGGCACCTTCCACACCGGCGGCGTCCACTACCAGAGCCGCGACGACGACGACTACGCCGCGGTGTCCGACTGGGCCGAGGCGGTCGGCGGGGTGGAGTTCGGCGCCGACGACCCCGGCCGCCAGTTCTTCGCCCGCTACGTGCAGCCGATCCTCCTGGTGCGCGGCTGCTCGTTCGAGGCCTGCCACAGCCCGGCCGGCACCAACGACTTCCAGCTCCGCTCCGGCAGCCAGGGCTTCTTCTCGTCGATCGCGCTCGAGCGCAACTACGAGCGCCTGCGCAACCAGTTCATGGCGCTCGAGGTGCCCGACGCGCGGCGGGGCAGGGCGGTGGCCAAGACCATCCTCGACAGCTTCGGCGGCATCAACCACCGCGGCGGCCCGGTGCTGGAGACGCCCGGCTCCGGCGGGGCGCAGCCGTCCTCGTGCGACGACCCGATCGATCCCGCCACCGCGCCCGCCTTCTGCGTGATCCAGGCCTGGCTCGACGTCGAGCGCGAGGCGCTCATCGCCGACGGCGACGTCCTGCCGCTCGGCGAGGGCGACACGGTGCCGGTGGTGTACGTGGCGCGCCAGCCCGGCCACGTCGCGTCGCCGCTCGAGTTCGACACCTACCAGCCCGGCTCGGACCTGCGGGTCAGCCTGGCGACGATCGGCGCCGACGGCGCGCTGGTCACGCCGATCCCGGACGGCACGTCGATCCTGGCCGGCTGCGCCGGGGCCGAGGACCTCGGCGCGGTCGACGTGCGCGGTCCCGACGTGCGCCGTGACGGCCAGCGGGTCGCCTTTGCCATGCGCAGCGCGGCCACGGCGCCGCTCCAGGTGTTCACCGTCAACCTCGACGGCACCGACTGCGTCCAGGTCACCGACGACGAGGGCGAGGTGGACGGCATCCTCATCCACGACTTCGATCCGGCCTGGTCTCCGGACGGCGAGTGGATCGTCTACGCGTCGACCCGCGGCTCGGCCGGCGACGCGCCGGCGCCGAGCCGCTCGCGCCGCCTGTTCCTGCCCCAGTCGGATCTGTGGCGGGTGCACGCCGACGGGACCGGCGCCGAGCGCATGACGTTCCTGACCAACAGCGAGGTGACGCCCCAGTTCATGCGCGAGGGGCGGGTCATCATGACAACCGAGAAGGTGTCGGACGGCTTCTATCAGCTTTCCGGCCGGCGCATGAACTGGGACCTGACCGACTACCACCCGCTCCTGGCCCAGCGCGCCGACTCGCCGTTCGCCGATCCGGACGATCCGTCGGTGACCCGGCCCTCGGTCGGCTACCAGCAGGCGACCGAGCTGCGCGAGTCGTTCGACGGCGACTTTCTGCTCATCCTGTCCGACGCCGGCGCGCGCGGCGGGGCCGGCACCCTGGCGCTGTTCAACCGCAGCGTCGGCGCGTTCGAGGCCGATCGCGACGATCCCGGCTTCCTGCGCTCGGTCGTGATCCCGGATCGCAGGGCGACCGGCCGCGCCGGCTCCGACACCAGGGGCGCCTTCCGCTCGCCGTTCCCGCTGCTCGACGGGCGCATCCTGGCCTCGTACGCGGCCTACGAGGGCGACCTGGCCCAGGCCGACTCGCTCGGGTTCCAGCTGGTCGCGGTCAACCCGAGGAACGGCGACCGCGAGACCGTGCTGGCCTCCGACACCGAGTCGCTGGTCGAGGCGGTGCTCGCGCTCGCGTATCCGGCCCGCCAGCTGTTCTTCAACCGCCGCCAGCTGGTGTTCGGCGGCGGCGTGGACGCCGACGCGAGCGGCGGCGCCGAGTTCGGCGTCATCCACTTCCCCGACGCGCCGCTCATCTTCACCCTCTTGACCGCCAACCTCCGGCTGGGCCGGCCGGTCGACCTCTACCGCGGCGCCACCCAGATCGCGGTCTACGAGGAGAAGCCGGCCCCGCCCGGCACCACCAGCGGCAACCAGGGAGACATCTACCAGGACCGCGAGCTGATCGGCCGCGCGCCGCTGGCCGAGGATGGATCGGCCAAGGTGCGCGTGCCGGCCGGGCTCGGCGTCATCCTCGAGCTGGAGGACTCGTCGGGCACGCCGCTGGTCACCATGCGCGAGGAGCACCAGCTCGGCCCGGGCGAGAACGTCAGCTTCGGCATCGCCGAGCCGCTGTTCGACGCGGTGTGCGGCGGCTGCCACGGCACGGTGTCGGGCCAGGAGCTCGACGTGTTCGTGACCCCGGACGCGCTCACCTCGGCCTCGCGCTCGCTGTCGATCGACGCCTCGCCCGCCTCGCTCTCGCGCTGATCCGGGGCGGCAGCGACGGTGTAGGTGTTGAATTTGTCTCGAGCCGTACTCGTCCGACGGCTTGTGACGGGAGATCCCGCGGGCTACACTTGCACCCGGCGACGCTCCCGCCGCCTGGAGGATGTGAAGGATGAGGCGATCCGTTTTCCGCCGACTGGCGATTAGCCTGTCTCTGGGCGCTCTTGCCGTGACCGCGGCGTCCACCACGCCGAGCGCGTGGGCAGGAGGCAAGAAGAAGCGGGAGCCCGCCACGGTGGGCGCCAAGATCAGCGACCGCGCCCTCGGCGAGCTGATGGGCCCGTACAAGTTCGGGATGGGCAAGCAGGACGTGCTGCGGGTGCTGAGCCGGCAGATCAACGACCGCTACAAGGAAAAGATCGCCGGCACCGCCGACGTGTACACCCAGGACAAGCTGCGCCGCGATCGCCAGGCCGAGTTCGACCGCATCAAGAAGTCGTACGTCGAGTTCACCGGCACCAAGGGCGGCTGGGACGTGTCGATCATCGACGACCAGTTCGCGCACAACACCGGCGAATCGATGATGGTGTACTGGGAGAACGCGCCGGAGACCGGCCGCGACCAGCGCCGGTTCTTCTTCTTCCACGATGGGCAGCTCTACAAGATGTTCATCGCGCTCAACTCGGCCCAGCTCAAGGACGAGCAGCGCAGCTTCGCCTACTTCCAGAACCTCATGGAGCAGCGCTACGGCTCCGGGCGGGTCCAGGCCGACAAGGGCTTCATCGAGTGGAAGTCGAGCACCTACCGGGTCCTCGCGGTGGACAAGCTGGCCTTCTACGGGAGCTTCTGCCTGGTCATCGCGGATCCGCGCGAGGAGCAGCAGCTGGCCGACCTCCGCGGCGCCCACAAGAAGCCCAAGTCGGAGAACAACGTCATCAAGTCGGTGATGGGCGGCGACAAGAAGGAAGAGACCCCCGGCCTAGAGGACAACCGCGGCGCGGTCGAAGGCGTGGTCGGCGGCGGGAAGTAGCGGAGGGCGGCCCGAAGGGCCAACCGACGCCAAGGTTGTAGGGCGCCGGGCGGAGGGCGGCCGCGCGCGCGAGGCACAGCTCGCCGCGCCGCCATCCCGATCCGCTGGGCCGGGGGCTCAGCCGCCGGCCGGCGGCGCCACGCCCTGCTCCTCGAGCAGGATGAGGCGGAACCGGCGATAGCCGGCGTCATCGGAGCGCGAGCTCACGATGACCTCGAACAGCAGCTTGTAGGGGGTGCTCTTGTCCGCGATGATCAGGAGCTCCGGGACCCGCGGCGGCTCACGCCCCTTGCTGCGCAGGTTCTGATCGAACGAGCGCCGCATCGCGCCGAGGAACTTGCCCAGCTTCGGGATCTGCAGCCCGAGCGCGCCGTTCTTCTTCTCCGACGCGTCGACCGCGCCGTTCTTGACCCCGACCACGGTCCGCCCCTGCACCAGGATCGCCTCGCGGGCGATGGTCAGGGTGACCGCATTCTCCGGCAGCGGCTCCACTGACACCGACCCGGGCAGCTCGACGTCGTTCACGCTGAACGCCGCCGACTCCGACGCGGTGAACAGGAACGCGACCAGGAGGATGGTCATGATGTCCATCATCGGCATGATGTTGAGGTGCCGGATCTCCTCCCCCTCCGGCACCCGCTTCACCGCCTTGCGGATCAGGCTGCGAGCTTCGCGCTTGTTGATCATCTAGTCGAAGCTCCACTTGGCGAACAGGATGTCCGGGAACAGGTAGTGCTTGTCCGGATCGTACGGCTCGACCGGGACCCACTTCTCGGCCCCCGGCGTCGCGGCCGGCTCCGCCTGCTTCTGGAACTTCGGTAGCGCCACCTCGGGCAGGAGCGCGCCCGCTCGCAGCCCGGGCGGGATGCGGCGCCGCACCGCGTCCATGATGTCGACCACCGTCTCGTACGGGATCTCCGGGTCGCACTGCAGGATGATCTCGTAGGTGTCCTGGTCGCGCAGCTTGCCCCGCCACCGCCGGTTGGCGATCTCGTAGAGGGCGTTGTTGAGCGCGGCGTAGTCGTAGCGCGGCGCCTCGTCGGCGCGAGTCGCCGGCAGGCGCGCGACCCGCGCCTTGGGCGACTGCAGCGTGCCTTCGAGCCCGGACAGCGACCACAGGACCAGCCCCTGCTTGGTCGCCGACACCATGATCTGGATCGGTGTCTCGTCCGGCTTCTGGGACGGATCCGCCGGCGCCACCTGGTTGGCCGGCGTCTGGTTGGGCAGCGTGGTGTTGATGTGGCCGAGGATGTAGCCGGCCGAGACCGAGGCGAGCAGGAAGAGCAGCAGGTTGGTGATGATGTCGAGGTAGGGGATGAGGTTGATCTCACCCCCTTCGAGCTCCTCGGCCTCGATGGACTCCTCCCGGCGCTTCATCGCCAGGCGGGCCTTGGCGCGTACCTGGGCGGCGTTCATCGCTTGGGTTCGCCTCGCCCTCGAGATCAGGCGTTCTGAGCCGGGCCTGCGCCCTCGCCAAGCAGGTTCTCCAGCTTGAGCGAGAACGACTCGAGATCCGCCACGACGCGCTTGCTGGCGCTGGACAGGAGCAGGTGGGCCAGCATGCAGAGGAGCGCGATGCTGAGGCCCATCGCCGTGTTGTACATGGCCTCGGCGATGCCGTCCGAGAGCTGCTTGGAGCGCTCGGCCGGGTTCGCGTCACCGATGGCGTCGAAGGTCCGGATGAGGCCGGTGACCGTTCCGAGCAGACCGGTCAGCGTGACGATGTTGGCCATCGACCAGAGCGCTGCGATGCGGGTCTTCACCTCGGGGGTGACGTCGACCATGGTCTCTTCCATGGCCTGTGCCACCGCCGCCTCGCCGCGGTGGATCTTGCCGAGACCCGACTTGGCCACCCGCGCGATCGGGGCGGAGGTCGCGTCGCAAAGCTTCTTGGCCCGGTCGACGTTGTTGGCCGCCAGGAGCCGTCGAATCTGCTCCAGGAAGGCCGACGCGTTGATGTGTCCGCGACCCAGGAAGTAGATGGTCCTCTCGACGATCAGGGCGATGACGACCGCCAAGAAGAACGTGTTGACGATGAAAAACGGGCCACCCTTTTGGAAAATATCAGCCAGCCGATCCATCGGTCCTTTCCTTCTTCGAGCCGGGGTGGAGTCCCGCGCCTGCTCGCGTTATACGAGTCAACTCGCTTATTCGTCAAGCAGTTAGGTCGCTAGCGCACACGTGCGTCCCTGTGAGGGGGCACACCGGCGACATCCTAGCAGCGTTCGCCGGGGTCGCCAGCGATGCTTCAGAGGCCCTCGATCCAGCGCTGGATCGCGTCGCGCTTCTCCTGGCACAGGAGGCCGCTGTTGAACGGCATCGGCCCGGTGGCCTCCGGGATGCGCGCATCGTCGGTGCCGAACTGGCCGAGGATGACCAGGAGGTAGCTGTTCTCCGGATCGCCAGGAGTCACGAGGGCGAGGCCGTCCGACTCCTGGGCCTGCGACGGGACGCCGATGAGCGCCGCGGCAGCCATCCCGGCCTCGAGGTTGAGGCCGTTGGCGTCGGGGGCGTCCCCCCTGTGGCAGGACGCGGACAGCGCGCAGCCGCCGGCGAAGACATTTTCCTCGATCCACTCGATGTCCGAATGTTCGGTGGCTTCCTGGCAGGACGCCGAGATCCCGTCGCCGCCATCGTCATCGCCATCATCGTCGCCACCGCCGCCGCCGCAGGCGGCCACCGCGGTGACCAGGAGAAGTGTCGCGAGTGAAGAAAAACCCGACAGTCGTAGGCTCATCACGTACCTCGATGCACGAAGAGGGCCCATCGGTGCTCAGTGAACCGCGCAGAGCGAGACAGATGGGACGGGCAAGCGGCCACGAACGCATGTAACACGGCACACGATGAATGGCCCGGCGGGGCACGGAAAAGATCCGCAGACTCTGCCCCAGAGGTGCGAGATCTCACCAATCGCGGGCCGCGCCGCTCAGGGCCGCGGCGGCGCGGGCGGGCGGGAGACGACCTTCGAGGAGCCGGTCCGCGGCCCGGTGGCGCCCGGCGACGATCGGGAAGCGCTCGGCTTGGGCCTGGTCGTGGCCGGCCCGGTCTTGCCCGGTGCCGGCTTGATCGCGGCCGGTCTCGGCCTGGTCGTGCCCGGTGCGGGCTTGATCGCAGCCGGTCTCGGCCGGGTCGCCGCCGGCTTAGGCCGGGCTGCGTCGGGAGTTGGCTTCATCAGACCTTGCCCGGCTCTGTTCGATCGCTGCACGGGCTTGTTCGTGCGGGGGACGGTCCTGTTCGCGCGCGGTACAGCCTTTCCCCGGGGCTTGCCCTTGCCCGCTCCGGGGGGCGCCGCGCCGTCGGGAGCGTCGCCGCCCTCGGGGTCGCCGCTCGCGTCGCCGTCGATGTCGCCGCCCGCCGGATCGCCGTCGTCGTCGACGGTCGGATCGCCACCGTCGACCGCCGCGCCGTCGGCCGTCTCGTCTCCATCGGCCGGCGCGAAGTCTCCGCTCGCCGCGAAGCGGCCCGACGTCACGTGCGGCGCGAAGCGGGCCGGCACCGTGCCGCGCAGGAACGGCACCCAGTGCGCGTTCGGCGAGCCGGGCGCGGCCGGCTTGCCGGCGCGATCGTCGGCCCGCACCAGCGTGACGTCGTCCGGGATCGCGAAGTCGCGCGGCGGCGTCTCCGGGTGCGCGCCCTTCATGAACTGCACCCAGATCGGCAGCGCCGCGGTGCCGCCGGTCGCCTTGATCCCGATCGGCTTCGAGTCGTCGCGCCCGACCCACACGCCGCACAGCAGGTCGGCGGTGAAGCCGATGAACCAGGCGTCCTTCCACATGGTCGCGGTGCCGGTCTTGCCCGCCGCCGGACGGCCCAGCTCCTGCGCCTTCTTGGCGGTGCCGCGCTCGACAGGTGCCTTCAGCAGATCGACCATGAGGTAGGCCAGCCCGGCCGGGATCGCCTGCCGGCGGGGCAGGCGGCTGCGGTAGTCGGCCACGATGGCGCCGTCGGCCGCGGTGATGAGATCGATGAAGCGGCCGGGCGGCGTGTCGGCGAAGTCGTCCTGGCCCTCGATGAGCTTGCCGCCGTTGGCGAACGCGCCGTACGCCGCCACCACCTCCATGAGGGTCAGGTCGGGCGTGCCGAGCGCGATCGATGGATGGAGCGGCACGAACGAGCGGATGCCCATCGCCCGCATGGTCTCGATCACGGCGTCGACGCCGGTCCCGATGATGAGGCGGACCGCGACGGTGTTGAGCGAGAGCGCCAGCGCGGTGCGGATGGTGACGTTGCCGTGGTACTTGCCGTCGTAGTTGCCGGGCGACCAGATGCCGCCGGTGGTCGGGATCGCGATCGGGCCGTCGTGCATGATGTCCATCGAGCTCAGCCCGCCGGCCAGCGCGGTGGCGTAGATGAACGGCTTGATGGCGGAGCCGATCTGCCGCTGGCCCTGGGTGGCGCGGTTGAACTGGCTGCGCTGAAAGTCGTAGCCGCCGACCAGCGCGCGCACCTCGCCGGTGGCCGGGACCAGCGCGGCCAGCGCGCCCTCGACCTCGGGCAGCTGCGCGAGCGCGTACAGCTGCTCGCCGCGCTCACCCTCGACCAGGCGCACCGGCAGGAGATCGCCCACCGCCAGCGCGCGGCCCAGGTCGCGGGCAGCCGGCGTGGCCCGCGCCGCGCCCGGCTTCGCCCCCGGCAGCCCGCTCGCCATCGGGTCCTCGATCGCCGGCCTGGCGCCGCTCCTCCAGTGGCGCAGGTGGCGCCCGTCGGCCGCGACCATCGGCAGCTCGAGCTCGCCGACCGCGACCCGCACCGACTCGCCGCGGCCGAGCTCGACCACCGCGCCGGCGTAGCGGACGTCGGGCAGGAGCACCGCGCCGGTGCCGAGCGACGCGCCCTCGCGGCCGGGCAGCCACGGCCGGGGCGGCGACGCCCGGAAGCTGCCCAGCGCGCGCTCATCGAGGTGGCCGATCGGCCCGCGGAAGCCGACCATGCGGTCGAGCGACTCGAGCCCGCTGCGCAGCGCCGCCTCCGCGCTGCGCTGCATGCGCATGTCGAGGGTGGTGTAGACCCGCATCCCGCCATAGAAGACGCTGCGGGTGCCGAACCGGGCCTGCACCCAGCGCCGCACCTCCTCGACGAAGTAGGGCGCGGCCACGTAGTTGAGCGGGACCTCGTCGGAGACGATCGCGAGCGGCTCGTCCAGCGCCGCGCGCGCGACCGAGTCGCTGACGTAGCCGTCCTGGCGCATCCGCTCGAGCACGTACGACTGCCGCCCGCGCGCCGCGCGCATGTTCTTGTGCGGCGAGTAGTCGGTCGGGCGCTGGACCAGCCCGGCCAGGAGCGCGCCCTCGGCGACGGTCAGGTGATCGACGTCCTTGCCGAAGTACACCTCGGCGGCGGCCTGCACCCCGTAGGCGCCGTGGCCCAGGTAGACGCCGTTCAGGTAGCGCTCGAGGATCTCGCGCTTGCTGAGCAGGCGGTCGACCCGCACCGCCAGGATGAGCTCCTTGATCTTGCGCTCGACCGTGCGCTCCTGGGTGAGCAGCAGCATCCGGGTGAGCTGCTGGGTGATGGTCGATGCGCCCTGGGTCGAGCCGCCGGTGTTGCTGAAGTTCGCGACCGCCGCGCGCGCGATGCCGAACACGTCGAAGCCGGGGTGGTCCCAGAACCGGCGGTCCTCGGCCGAGATGAACGCCTGCCGGACGTGCTCCGGGATCCGCTCGAGCGGGACCAGCACGCGCTTCTGTAGATAGAACTCGCCGATCAGCTCGCCGTCGGCGGAGTAGACCAGGGTGGCCGTGTCCGGCTGCTTGTCGAGGCGGTCGAGGTCGGGCAGCTGGGCGGCGTAGTAGGCGTAGCGGTTGTAGGCGATGCCGGCGCCCGAGAACGCCCCCCACACGAGGATGAGGAGGAGGGCGCGCAGGACCGAGAACCGGCGCAGTCGACGGGGGGGCGATCGCCTCCGGTGACGCCGGAACCGGAACCTGGCCCACCAGCCCAGGCTTGATCTATCCGAGGAGGGGTTCAAAATTGATGAGATGGGGCCCCAGCGGAGGATAGCAGCTCTGGCATGCGCCGGCGCGACCGCCGTCTGGGTGATGGCCTCGTCGGCGGGGCCGGCCCAGGCGCGCCCGACCGCGACCGGGAGCCTCGCCCCGACCGTGCCCGGGGTGCCGGCCCGGTTGCCGGATGCATTCGCGGTGATGGCGTTCGAGAACCGCTCCGGGGTGGCGGGGATGGCGTGGATGAGCGCCGGGATGGCGTTCCTGGTCGGCGAGAAGGCCGAGGGCAGCCGCTCGCTGCGCCCGGTCTACGGCGCGCTGGTGGTGCCGGCGGGTCCGCCGGTGGCGGTGGGGCCGCGCTCGGTCGGCGAGTTTGCCCGCTCGGTCGGGGCGCGCTGGGTATGGACCGGCTGGATGACGCGGCCGAACTGGGAGCTGCAGCTCGGCATCGCGCTGTGGCGAGTGGACGGCCCCGGCGACGCGGTGAAGGTGGGCGAGGTGATGCGGCAGGGCGACTTCGCGCGCTACTCGGAGTTCGCCGCGGCCGAGGTGGAGTCGCTCTGCGCCAGGGCCGGGATCGCGCTCGACGCCGAGGAGAAGCTCGAGGTCGAGCACCGGCCCAGCGCCGACTTCTACGCCTACACCCTGTTCGGCCGCGGCCTCAGCGCGCTGCTCGGCACCGACGGGACACCGCCGGATCTCGAGCGCGCGCTCAAGAACGTGCAGCGGGCGGTGCTCGTCGATCCCAAGATGGCCGAGGCGCACCGGATCCTGGCCGAGATCTTCGCGGCCCAGAAGCGCGACGGAAAGGCCAAGGGGCGGCTGGCCTATGCGCTCTCGCTCCGACCCGACTACTACCCGGCGCTGGTCGCCGGCGCGACCCTGGCCCGCCAGGGCGGCAAGCTCGACCAGGCCCGCGAGCTGTACGAGCGCGCGCTGACCGTGCGGCCGTGGGACCTGGAGGCGCGCTACCTGCTCGGCAAGACGCTGTGGGACACCGGCGACGCCGACGGCGCGTTCCGCGAGCTGTCCCGCGTGGTCCAGAAGCGGCCCAAGGACGTGCGCGCGCGCCGGGTGCTGGTGCTGGTCCACGCGTCGCGCGGCGACAACGCCGACCTGGCCAGCGAGCTGGAGGCGGTGGTCGCGCTCGACCCGGCCGACGAGACCACCCGCATGGATCTGGCCGCCGCCTACGCCGCGATGGGGCGGGTCGACAAGGCGATCGAGGCGTACCAGGTCATCGTGACCCACAACCCGCGCCAGGCCCAGGCGATGAAGTTCCTCGGCGACCTGCACAAGCGGAAGGGCCAGGTCGATCGCGCGGTGAAGTACTACGGCGACGCGGTCAAGGCCGATCCGGACGACCCGCGCGCGTACTTCCTGCTCGGCGCGATCTACATCGACGCCGGCAACGACAAGCTGGCCAAGCGCATCTATCAGCAGGCCCAGCGCTTCAAGCGCTACCACGCCGAGACCTTCAACAACCTGGGCGCCATCGCGTACCGCGAGCGCGACCTCGAGGCGGCGATGTGGTACCAGCGGCGCGCGGTGACCAAGCGACCGTCGAGCGCGCGCTTCCGCTACAACTACGCGCTGTCGCTGTCGGCCAGCAAGTTCACCGGCGAGGCGCTGGCCCAGGTCGACGCGGCGCTCAAGCTGGAGCCGAACCACGTCGAGCTGCACTACCTGCGCGGAGTGGTGCTCCTGCGCCAGGGCCAGGCCGACCGGGCTCGCGCCGAGTTCGAGAAGACCCTGGCGCTCAACGCCAAGCACGACGGCGCCCGCCACAACATCCAGGTCATCGACGAGCTCAAGCGCCGCGCCCAGGAGGGCGAGGTGGTGATCGAGGGCAAGGAGAGCGCCGCCGCGATCCCGCTGCCGCCGCCGATCCGTCGGTGACCGCTCTAGTTGCGCCCGCAGTGCAGGCCGATCGACCAGCCGTCGTGCAGGAAGGCGGCGCGGATGGTGCCCGGGTCGCCGCAGCGGACCGGTGAGGCGTCGGCGATGAGGCAGAGCGAGTGGCGCCCGGCCAGCGCCTGGAACGCGGCGCGCGCGTCGCCGGCCACCTCGCCGAGCAGCTGTCCGTCGAGGTAGACCTCCTGGCCGGCCGGGCAGGCCCGGTTGTCGACGTAGAAGGTGATCGTCGTGGCAGGCACCACCGGCTGCTCCGGCTCCTCGCCCGGGCGCGGCTTCGGCTTGGGCCCGGCTCCGTCGGGCTGGTCAGCCGGCTCGTCCGCCTCGGCGACCGCCTGGGTCGCGACCAGCGCGGCGCCGCGGCGAAGCAGCGCGGCGGTGACGCAGCCGCGGTGGCGCAGCTCGCTGCCCAGCTGCGACACGAACGCGAGCCGCATCTCCTTGAGGTCGACCAGCGCCTCGCGGTAGCGGCCGGCCACCTGGTTCACCTTCCAGCGGTAGTCCGGGGTCAGCGCGGCGGTCTCGCCCAGCCGGTCGAGCTGGCGGATGAGCGACTGCTCCGACTCGAGCTCGGCGCCGAGCGCGCGGTAGGTCTCGCCGTCGCGCCGCGCCTCGTAGTAGTGGCGCGCGACCCGGTCGACCGGGCATCCGGCGCGGTGGTGGCCGAGCGTGGTGACCGCGTCCTGCACGTTGCGCGAGAACGAGCTGCGCGCCGCGTCCATCGCCTTGTCGAGCGCGGTGAAGCGATCGATGTGTCGCCGGTAGGACTCGCTGTCGCCGAACACGACCTCGACCTCGGGCGAGCCCTCGACCTGGAATCCGCTCAGGAACGTGGGCGGCACCGGCAGCTCGAGGCCCTGATCGGCCACCTGCGGCGGAACCGCCAGGACCGCGTCGGCAGGCGCGACCGGCGGGGCCAGCACCATGCTCGTCATCGTCGAGACGCAGAGCGAGGAGAACGGAACCGAGAACGCAGCCATGGGTAGGTTTGGGCCGGACGACATCTCCGACCGGAGCCGTCATTGTCTCATTGCGGGGCGAGGGTCGCCACCGTTCCGTTCGCAGCGTACAGTCCGGGCGTGCCGTCCGTGCCGCCCCGCGTCGGGACCACGCCCCGCCTGGTGTTCGCCTCGCCGCGCTCGCTGCCACGCGCACACACCCTGGAGGGGCGTGTGGTCGTCCTCGACATCGCGTTCGCCGCGTCGAGCGGGTCGTCGGTGTCGTTCGATCAGGTCACCCGGCCATTCCTCGACGAGCTGGGCGATCGCCTGGCCGCGTGGGTGGACCACCACGACCACGAGCGCCACGTCGACTACGCCGGCGACGCCCGCTTCACCCTGGCCACCAAGGCCGAGCACGGCGCCTGCCCCGAGATGGTGACCGGCGAGCTGGTCCGCCAGACCGGGCCGGTCGACACCATCGTCACCCACCACGACCTCGACGGGCTGTACTCGGCGGCCAAGTGGATCCGCGCCGGCGAGGAGCCGTACCCGGGGGCCGATGACGACGCGCGCTGCGTCGATACCCGGGTGGGCACGCCGGGACCGATCGCCCGCCACATCGACCGCGCGCTGCGCGCTCGCTTCCGCGACGCGGCGCTGAAGCGCTCGGTGGTGCTCTGGCTGTGCGGCGGGATGCCCGCAGGTGCCCTGAAGGACGCCATCGACGAGGCGGCGGCCGAGTTCGACTCGCGCTCGGCGGGCACCGACAAGCTGGCCCGCCGGTTCATCCTGCGCGGACGGGTCGCGTTCGTGGACGTGGGCGGCGAGCGCGAGTCGTTCGACAAGACCGAGCTCCTCCTGCGCGGGCAGGAGCTCGCCGAGGTGTCGGCGGTGCGCGATTCGGGGACCGTCACCTTCGCCGCGCGCTACGGATCGGGCTGGGATTTCCTCGACCTGTTCCACCTCGAGGGCGGCATGCCGACCCGCGTGACGGTGCCGGAGGCCCGCCTGGACGAGGCGCTGGCGGCGGTCAACGCGGCCAGCACGCCGGCCCGCGCCGGCCGCGATCGTTGACGTCGAGCGGGTCGCGCGTTACTGAAGCCAAAGCCCTCGAAAGGCGCGTGGACCCTACCCAACCAATGGATGGATCGAACCCACACCGCGGCAACCTCGCCGCGGCCCGGCTGACCGGTGATCATGACCACGAGCATGAGCACCAGCACGGCCAGCCGATCGGGGAGGGCGGGCCGCGCGACTTCGCCGACGAGGTGGTGCACAAGCTCCTGCACAGCTATCGCACCGCCTCCGGCGCGATGCAGCACGTCAACTCGTACGAGCTGCCGTCGATGGAGGAGGTGGAGCGCATCGTCCAGCTGTGCCGGACGCTGCTGTTTCCCGGGTTCGTGGGCGGCTCGCTGGTCCGCGCCACCGAGACCGAGCTGCGCGAGTTCGTGCGCGAGCGGGTCGACGACCTCGGCAACCGGCTGCGCCGGCAGATCTACCGCGGCCTCCACCACAAGGTGCAGAGCGCGCAGGGCACGCGCGACCTCGACTGTCCGCACTGCGCAGCGCGGGCCGGTGAGATCGCTCAGAATTTTCTCGCCCGGCTGGTGGACATCAGGTCGCGGCTGGCGCTCGACGTCGACGCCCACCTGGCCGGCGACCCGGCCGCCTCGGGCACCGACGAGATCATCTTCTGCTACCCGGGCCTGTTCGCGATCACGGTCTATCGCCTGGCCCACGATCTCCTCCTGCTCGGCGCCAAGCTGATCCCGCGCATGATGACCGAGCTGGCCCACGAGCAGGTCGGCATCGACATTCACCCGGGCGCCACCATCGGCACATCGTTCTTCATCGACCACGGGACCGGCGTCGTGATCGGCGAGACCACCGTCATCGGCAACCGGGTGCGCGTGTACCAGGGCGTCACCATCGGCGCGATGTCGGTCAAGGAGCGGCTCGAGCCGGGCCACCCCGGGTACAAGCGCCACCCGACGATCGAGGACGACGTGGTCATCTACTCCGGCGCGACGATCCTCGGCGGGGACACCGTGGTGGGGCAGGGCGCGGTGGTCGGCGGCAACTGCTGGGTCACGCAGTCAGTGCCGGCCGGGGCGGTTGTCACACAGGATGGCATCCGCGGCCCGCGCGCCGCTTCGCGCTGAGGCTGCGCTCCGTTTCGTCCTCGACGCGGTCGCGCGGGCGGGACGGGATCGGGAGGAGCCGGCGACGCGCCGGCGACGACGAGATATGTGACAAGGCGCAGCCGGCGGTGACCCCGGGCCGGAGAAGCGTGCTATTTTGCGCGAGATCGGGATGAGCGATCACTCCCCGCCACGCGTGCCCGCGGGTGGGCCCGAGCGGCCTGCACCAGGGGACCCCCGCTCGCCCGGCATCTCGTCGGCGGTGAGCGAGCGTCCGCGCACGCTGACCCGCCTGCGCTTCGTGGCGCCGCCCGGGATGGCGCTCGAGGAGTCGCAGGGCGAGGTCAAGACCATCGGCCGCTACGAGATCCTCGAGACGCTCGGCAAGGGCGCGATGGGCGTGGTCTACAAGGCGCGCGATCCGCTGCTCGACCGGATCGTGGCGGTGAAGACGCTGGTCTCGCCGCGCGCCGGCGGCCGGCGCACCCGGCGCGCGTACCTGGAGCGCTTCGAGCGCGAGGCCAAGGCCGCGGCCAAGATGCAGCACCCGGCCATCGTGACCATCTTCGACGTCGGTCTCGAGGAGAACGGCGCGCCGTACATGGTCCTCGAGTACCTGCCGGGTGAGTCGCTGGC
This sequence comes from Kofleriaceae bacterium, assembly GCA_035489015.1. GTDB lineage: Bacteria > Myxococcota_A > Polyangia > Haliangiales > Haliangiaceae > DATFRY01. The sequence goes on from DATHKR010000121.1 coordinate 22,507, forward strand.
GGATCGGCTCGACCAGATCCGCATGCCGCTGGGCCGCGCGGTCCAGGTCGGCCAGGATCTGGCGAGCGCGCTGGCGTTCGCGCACCGCCAGCGCATCGTCCACCGCGACGTCAAGCCGGCCAACGTGCTCCACGCCGGCGAGACGCGCTGGAAGCTGGCCGACTTCGGGATCGCGCGGCTGCCGGACTCGGACCTGACCCAGGTCGGCATCTTCATGGGCACGCCCGGCTACGCGCCGCCCGAGGCGATCAGCCAGGGCCGGTACACGTCGCAGGCCGATGTGTTCGCGTGGGGCGCGGTGCTCTACGAGCTCCTGTCCGGGCGCATCCCGTACGAGGGGCCCGACACCCGCACGACCAACGGGTACGTGCTGAAGACGACCGCGAAGTCGCCGCGCGACTACGACGCCTCGATCCCGGAGCCGCTCGCCGAGGTGGTGATGCAGGCGCTCCATCCGTCGACCGACGTGCGGTTCAAGGACGGGGCCGAGGCGGAGGGCGCGCTCAAGCGGGCGTGGGACGAGTGCCTCACCAACGAGATGGTGCTGCTGCCGTCGCTGACCGGTCCGGAGATGACCCACGACCGGATCACCGCCACCATGCACCACACCGTCGCGCTGCGCTCGAAGTCGCGCGCGGCCAAGGCGCCGCAGGGCCTGGCTCCCGCCGCGGCGGCCGCCGCCGAGCGCCTGGTCATCTCGACGACGATGCCGTCGCACTCGGTCGGCGACGACGATCCGACCCGGATCCTGAACCGCGTGCCCGACGGGCCCAGCATGGAGCCGGCCAGCGCGTCCGGCTCCGACACCTCGCGCCGCGCCGTCGAGGAGTGGTCCGGCAGCGCGTACCACCAGACGGTGGAGGAGTCGAACCCGTTCGGGAAGGGGCGCGGCATCGAGCACGACCGCACCCTGCCGGATGCCGGGCGGGCCGAGGCGATCATCAACCGCGATCTGCTCCGCCAGAGCAGCCGGCGGCGGGCCGGCCCGGCGCAGGGGCAGGGCGGCCAGGCGCTGCGGGTGGAGGACGTGGTCCGCCAGCAGCCGGCGCGCCAGGCAGGCCGGCAGGCTCCGCTGCCGCCGTCGTCGCCGGCGCGCATCGGCCTGTGGATCGTGGTGCTGCTGCTGGCGGTCGCGGCCGGCGCGGGCGCCGCCTACTGGGTCATCGGCGCGCTCTGAGACCCGCCGCGCGGGCCGCGCGGGTCAGTTCTTGCGCGCGAGGTCGATGTTGAGAAAGGCGCCGTTCCTCAGCGAGACCACCGCCGAGTAGGCGGTGCGGCTCTGGCTGAAGAAGACCAGCTCGCGGGTGCCCGCGGCCGGGCAGGGGCCGGACACGCAGGTGACCTCCCCGCTCAGGCGGAAGCCGGCCTCGTCGGCGGTCACGGTGCCGGACACGCGGATGTTGCCGCCGGCCTGCTCGAGGCGCAGCGCGCCGTCGGCGCCGGCCCGGATCGCGCACGACACCGGCGCGAGCTCGCGGTCGCCGCGGGTGAAGCGACACTCGTAGTCGCCGGCCAGCTCGGCCGCGGTCGGCGCGGTCGGCGCGGTCGATGCGGCCGCAGCCGCTGCGCCGACCGTGGCCTGGGTCGCGGTGGCCGAGGCGGGAGGCTGGCCGTCGGCGGGCTCGACCAGCGGCTTCACCACCGGGGCCGGGATCACCGGGGTCGCCGGCGTCGTGGCCGCGTCGGACGAGCCGCCGACCTGGCGCCGTCCGCAGCCCGACACGCCGCAGGCGGCGAACAGGAGCGCCAGCGAGGCCGGGGCCAGGGCGAGCAAGGTGAGGCGAAGCGAGGCGGCGAACGTCATGGCTGGCTCACGGTGTCGGCAGCGCGGCGCCGGGTCAACGCGCGGCGGCCGCGGCGCGCAGGCGGCGTACGATGTCGGCCTGCCCGTCGGCGTGATACGACGAGCGGACCAGGGGACCCGCCTCGACGTGCGGGATGCCGAGCCCGCGCGCGAACCGCGCCAGCTCGGTGAACTCGTCCGGGTGCACGTAGCGCGCGACCGGCAGGTGCGCGGCCGACGGCGACAGGTACTGGCCCAGGGTCACGATGTCGACCCCGAGCCCGGCCACCTCGCCGAGCACGCTCTCCACCTCGGCGATCTCCTCGCCCAGCCCGAGCATGAGCCCGGTCTTGGTCACCGCGCCGCTCCGGCGCGCGTGCTCGAGGATCGCGTAGCTGCGCGCGTAGCTGGCCTGGACCCGGACCTCGCGCGACAGGCGCGGGACCGTCTCCAGATTGTGCGCGAACACGTCCGGGTCCGCGGCCAGCACCACGTCGACGTGCTCGGTCTGGCCCTTGAAGTCGCCGGTCAGCACCTCGAGCGACATCGACGGGCACGCCTGCTTGATGCGGCGGATCGTCTCGGCCCAGTGGGCCGCGCCCCCGTCGGCCAGGTCGTCGCGGTCGACGCAGGTGACCACGGTGTGCTCGAGCCCGAGCCGGGCCAGCGTGTCGGCCACCCGGCGCGGCTCGTCCGGATCCGGCGGCAGCGGGCGCCCGGTGGTGACGTCGCAGAAGCGGCACGAGCGGGTGCAGATGTCGCCCAGGATCATGATGGTCAGCGCGCGCCGACTCCAGCACTCGCCGATGTTGGGGCAGCTGGCGCTCTCGCACACGGTGTGGAGGTTCTGCTCGCGCACCAGGCGCTGGACCTCGAAGAAGGTCGGCTTGGTCGGGAGGCGAACCTTGATCCACTCCGGGTGGCGCCGGGCGCGCGGCGCCGGCGGCGCCTCCTGGCCGACCACCGGCAGCGAAACGCGACTACTGGACATGTCTCCCGGATTGAAGCGCGAACCAGCGACCCGCGCGACGGAAAATGACCTCAGATGTGGATCGCCTGGCCGTAGGCGTCCTCGGCGGCTTCCTTGAGCGCCTCGGCGAAGGTCGGGTGGGCGTGGATGGTGTGGATGAAGCTCTCGGCGTTGACCTCGGTGGTCTTGGCCAGGGTCGGCGACGCGATGAGGTCGGTCACCGCCGGGCCGATCAGGTGAGCGCCGACCAGCGCGCCGTTCGCCGCGTCCCAGATGAACTTGGCGAAGCCCGGGTACTCGCCGGCCGCGATGGTCTTGCCGAGCGGGCCGAACGGAAACTTGCCGACCTTGATCTCGATCCCGGCCTCCCGGGCCTTCTCCTCGGTCAGCCCGACCGACGCGATCTCCGGGTGACAGTAGGTGCAGGCCGGCACCGAGTCGTACGGGACCGGATGCGGGTCGTGCCCGGCGATGAGCTCGGCCACGTACACACCCTCGGCGCTGGCCACGTGGGCCAGGGCCTGGCGGCCGACCACGTCGCCGATGGCGTAGACGTCCTTCACCCCGGTGCCGAACTGCTCGTCCACCTGGATGAAGCCGCGCCGGGTCGCGATCCCGACCTGCTCGAGGCCGAGGTTCTCCACGTTGCCGGTGATGCCGACCGCCATGAGCAGCACGTCGGCGACGATCTCGGTGAGCGCGCCGCCGCCCTTGGCCGGCTCCACGATCGCCTTCACCTTGCCGTCGACGATATCGGCCCGGCTCAGCTTGGCGCCGACGTGGAAGGTGATGCCGCGCTTGCGGAACGCGCGGGCCAGCTCGGTCGAGACATCGACGTCCTCGTTCGGCACCAGCCGGGGCAGGAACTCGACCAGGGTGACCTGGGTGTCGAGCGAGCGGTAGAACGACGCGAACTCGACTCCGATCGCGCCGGCCCCGACGATGATCATCGACTCCGGGCGGCGGGGCAGGGTCATCGCCTCGCGGTACGCGATGACCCGCTCGCCGTCCAGCTCGATGCCGGGCAGGGAGCGGGCGCGCGCTCCGGTCGCGAGGATGATCGACTTCGCACGCAGGGTACGGGCTCCGCCCTCGCCGTCGACGTGGACCAGGCCGGCTCCGCCCAGGCGCGCGGTGCCGGCGATGTGGGTGATCTTGTTCTTCTTGAACAGGAACGCGACGCCGCGCGAGATCTTGGTCGCCACCCCGCGCGAGCGCTCCACCATCGCGCCGAAGTCGTACGACACGTTCTCGGCCACCACGCCGAACTCGCGGGCGCGGCGGGTCAGGTCGAGCACCTCGGCCGAACGCAGGAGCGCCTTGGTCGGGATGCACCCCCAGTTGAGGCAGATGCCGCCCAGCGACTCGCGCTCGACGCACGCCACCGTCAGGCCGAGCTGGGCGGCGCGGATCGCGGCCACGTAGCCGCCCGGGCCGCTGCCGATGACGACCAGGTCGAAGCTGTCGGCGCCGGCCTCGCTCATAGGGCCAGCGACTCGGGCCGCTCGAGGATGTCGCGCAGCTCGTCCAGGTAGCGGGCGCCGAGCGCGCCGTCGACCGCCCGGTGATCGCACGACAGGGTCAGGTTGATCCGCTCGCCGATCGCGATGCGTTCGCCCTCGACCACCGGCAGCTTCTGGATCCGCCCGATCGCCAGGATGCAGGCCGCCGGCGGGTTGAGGATGGCGTCGAACTGATCGACCCCGAACATGCCCAGGTTGGACACGGTGAAGGTGGCCCCCTGGATCTCGTGCGCCTTGATCTGGCGGCGCTTGGCCCGGTCGACCAGGTCGCGCACCTCGGCCCCGATGACGCCGATCCCCTTCAGGTCGGCGTTGCGGATGACCGGCGTCAACAGGCCCTGCTCGAGCGCCACCGCCACGCCCAGGTGGACGCGCGAGTAGTAGCGGATCGTCTCGCCCATGAACGCCGCGTTGCACTCCGGCACCCGCCGGAGCGCCAGCGCCGCGCCCTTCAACAGGAGGTCGTTGACGCTGACCTTGCCGCGGTCGCCGAGCAGCTGGTTGAGCCGGAGCCGGAAGTCCATGAGCGGCCCCGCGTCGATGGCGCCGGTGACCCGGAAGTGCGGCATGTCGCGCTTGGCCTGGGTCAGGCGCTGCGCGATGGTGCGCCGGGTCGGCGACAGCGGGCGGTCCTCGAACTCGTCGGACAGATCGGGCAGGGCGACCGGCCCGGGGCGGACCACGGCCAGCGCCGTCCGGCCAGATTCCTGGCCCCTGGCCTCGGGCTCGGCCTCCTCGGGCGCGGCCGCGTCGGCGTCCTGCCCGGACGACCCGGCCTCGGCCTCGGCCTCGTCGTGCTCATCCTCGGGCGCGCCGCCCTCGGCCGCGCCGCGCACGTCGCGCTCGACGATGCGCCCGCCCGGGCCGCTGCCCTTCACCTGGCGCAGATCGACCCCGAGCTCGATCGCCAGGCTCTTGGCCAGGGGCGACGCGAGCAGCCGTCCCGGCTTGCCCGCGACCACGCGCGCCCGACCGCCGCCGTTCTTGGGCCGCGAGTCATCGCGCGCCGGCGCCGACGGAGCGGTGGCCGATCGCCTGGCGGGCGGCTTGTCCGCCTCGGCCGACTCCTCGCTGGCTGGCGCGGCGTCGGCGTCGGCATCCTCGTCGGCATCGGCGCCCTCGGCTGGCTCGGCGTCCTCGGCTGGCTCGGCCTTGCCGCCGGCCGACGCCTTGCCGGCGGACGACTTGCCCTCGGCTTTCGCGGACACCTTGCCCTCGGCCGGCTTGCCCTCGGCCTTCGCCGGCGCCTTGCTCTCGGCCGGCTTGCCCTCGGCCTTCGCGGGCGCCTTGCCACCCGCCCTGGCCTCGGCTTTCGGCTCCGGCTTCGCCTCGGCCTTGCCCTTCGCCGTGCCGCCGCCGCCGCCCTGGGCCTCCTTGAGGAGCGCGCTGATGTCCTCGCCCTCGTCGCCCAGGATCGCGACCGGCGCGCCCAGCTTGACCGTGTCCCCCTCCTTGACGAGGAGCTTCAGCAGCACCCCCTCGTCCTCGAGGTTGAAGTCCATGTTGGCCTTGTCGGTCTCGACCTCAGCGACGAGGTCGCCGGGCGACACTCGATCGCCCTCCTTCTTGACCCACTTGACCAGGACCCCCTCTTCCATCGTGGGGGACAGCTTCGGTAGTCCGATGATCTGCGCCATTTGCCCCTAATCCAGGTAGAGCACCTTGTGGACCGCGGAGACCACGTCAGCCACCTGCGGGATGACCTCGCGCTCGAGGTTGAGCGCGTAAGGCATCGGCACATCCTCCGACGTCACCCGCTCGATCGGCGCGTCCAGGCTGTCCAGGCACTCGCGCTGGACCTGGTACGCGACCTCGGCGCCGTAGCCGCACAGCGGCCAGCCGACCTCCACGATCACGCAGCGGCCGGTCTTCTGCACGCTCTCCACGATCGTCTTGGCGTCGAGCGGGCGCAGCGTGCGCGGGTCGACCACCTCGGCCTCGATCCCCTCCTCGGCCAGCTTCTCGGCCGCGGCCATGCACACCGGCACCATCGCCGACCACGCGATCAAGCTGACGTGCGAGCCCTGCCGCTTCACCTCGGCCACGCCGAGCGGGATGAGGTACTCCTCGTCCGGCACCTCGCCGGTGGCGTTGTACAGCGTCTCGCCCTCGATGAAGATGACCGGGTTCTCGTCGCGCACCGCCGACTTCAAGAGGCCCTTGGCGTCGTACGGGGTGGACGGCATCGCCACCTTGAGCCCGGGCACGTGGCTGTACATCGACTCGAGCGCCTGCGAGTGCTGCGACGCGACCTGCACCGCCGGCCCGCCCGGGCCGCGGAACACGATCGGGATGGGAAACTGCCCGGCCGACATCTGGTAGATCTTGGCCGCGTTGTTCACGATCTGATCGATCGCGACCAGCGAGAAGTTGAAGGTCATGAACTCGATGATCGGCCGCAGCCCGACCATGGCGGCGCCGATGCCGACCCCGGCGAAGCCCATCTCGGCGATCGGCGCGTCGATGACCCGCCGCTCGGAGAAGCGCTGCAAGAGCCCCTGCGACACCTTGTAGGCGCCCTGGTAGTAGCCAACCTCTTCGCCCATGAGGAAGACGCGCTCGTCGCGCTCCATCTCCTCCTTGATGGCGTGGTTGAGCGCCTCGCGGTAGCTGATGACCGGCACGTTCCGGGCTCCTCTCAATCGCCCGTCGGCGATTCCTTGGTGACGTAGGGGCGGTACTCGTCGGCGGCCGGGCTGTCCTCGGCGAAGCGGATCGCGTCGGCGATCTCCTTCTTCACCTCGTCCTCGACCGCGCGCAGCTCCTCCTCGCTCGCGCCGCATTCGTCGACCAGCCGGCGGCGCGCGATGGCGAGCGGATCGCGCCGCTTCCACTCGTCCACCTCCTCGCGGGTGCGGTAGAGGCCGGGGTCGGACATCGAGTGGCCGCGGAAGCGGTAGGTGCGCACCTCGACCAGGGTCGGCTCGCCGCTCTCTCGCGCGCGGTCGACCGCGATCTGGATCCGGCGGCGGACCCGGATGACGTCGTCGCCGTCGAGCCGGTCGCGCGCCATCCCGTGGGCCAGCGCCCGCATCGACACATCCTCCACCGCCAGCGAGCGGTAGAGCGGGGTGCCCATCGAGTAGAGGTTGTTCTCGCAGATGAACACGACCGGCAGCTTCCACAGCGCGGCCAGCGCGATCCCCTCCTGGAACCCGCCGATGGTGCTCGAGCCCTCGCCGAAGAAGCAGAGCGTGACCCGCCCGTCGCCGCGGTACTTGGAGGCGAACCCGGCGCCGGCCGCGATCGGCACGTGGCCGCCGACGATCCCGTAGCCGCCCAGGAAGCTGGTCGGCTTGTCGAAGATGTGCATCGACCCGCCGAGGCCCTTCACCACCCCGGTCTTCTTGCCGTAGAGCTCGGCCAGGATCGCGCGCGAGCTGACCCCCTTGGCGTAGGCGTGGCCGTGCTCGCGATAGGTCGCGACCACGTAGTCGTCGCGCCGCAGGGTCGACACCGCGCCGACGCAGACCGCCTCCTGCCCGATGATGAGGTGGAGGAACCCGCCGATCTTTCCCTGCGAGTAGGCCTTGGCCGCGGCCTCCTCCATCCGGCGGATGGCGAGGATCTGCCGGTAGAGCGGGATCAGCTCCTCCTTGGTGGAGGTGTCCGGAGTATCTTCCTCGGGCTCGATGCGCCTCATCGCGCTCGACGACGACGTGGCCGAGGCGGTCGACGGCGACGGCGCCGGTGCGGCTGGCGCAGCCGCCGCCGGGCTGTCCGGCGCATCCGGCGGGGACGGGGCCTGCGAATGGCTCGAGCTCTTGCCCATGGGCCGCGGAGCATAGCCGAACCGAATCGGGGGTTCCACGACCGGACCCGGTTCAGGCGGATCAGAGCGCTGCAGCGCGGGCCGACGGGAGCTCGAGATCGACCAGGACGGCGGTCTCGCCGCTGGCCGCCAGCGGCTGCTCGGCCGAGTCGATCGCGCTGCCCGCGCGATCGTACGCCACCACCTCGACCGCGTCGAAGCGCGGCGGCATCTTGTCGTAGACCGCTTGACCCAGCGCGCACGGGACCGGGCGATAGCTCTGCGGCTCGTCGCGGCCGGCGTGGAACACGACCTCGAGCTCGTCCAGCGGCGCGCACGGCTCCGGCGTGGACGGCGTCGGCGCCGCGCCGTTCACGGTCCAGCGCACCACCACGCGCAGCGCGCTGCCCGCGGGCACGCACTCGCCGGTGCGAGTGCACTCGTCACCCGACCCGCAGTCGCCGTCGCCCGTGCACTCGTCCCCGCCGCCGAGCAGGCAGCCGGGCAGGCTGGCGACCAGGAGCGCCGCCAGGACCATCCGCGCGCGGAGGAGGCCCACCGGGTCACCCCGCATGACATGGTGTCGCGCTCGGGAGGGGACCGTTCGGGCGGGGGCCGTCACGACTCGGTCTGACTCTCCCACACCCCGGGCTGGTTGTCCGCCCGCGCGCGCCGACGGCGCAGCGCGCCGAACTGACCGTACACGCCGATGAGCAGCGCGGGCAGCGCGGCGAGACAGCCCCACATGAGCAGCGGTCGGTCGCGCAGGTGGTCGTAGGCGAGGCCGCCGGCGAGCGGCGCCAGCGCCACGCCCAGCATCTGCATGGTGCCGAACACGCCGTAGGCGCGGCCGAGCCGGGTCGGATCGCCCAGCTCGGCCACGGTCGCCTGCTGGGCCGGGGCGACCACCACCTCGCCGATGGTGGTGAGCAGGACCGCCGCGCCGAGGGTGAAGGGGCCGGTGGCCAGGCCCATGCCGAGGAACGCGAACACGTAGATGAGCGGGCCGGCGACCAGCGCGCGCTCGTGGCTGAAGCGCGAGATGAGCGCCACCGCCGGGACCTGCAGGAGGACCACGGCCAGGCCGTTCACCGCGTAGAGCAGGCCGATCTGCTGCTCGGGCAGCCCGACCTCCGACTTGGCGTAGATCGAGAAGGTCGAGAACAGCTGGACCTGCACCACCGAGAAGAGCATGGCGCCGACCAGGAGCAGGGTGATCTCGCCGCGCGGGCGCGGCGACGTCTCCGACAGCGCGGCCGGGGTGGGCATGAGCGACTCGCTGGCCGCGCGCGCCGCCGCCGACTCGACCCGCGGCTCGCTCATCCGGGCGACCACCACCGACGAGATCAGGATGGGCGGCACCGCCACGAAGAAGATGAAGCCGAAGTCGATCTGCGACGCGAGCAGGCCGCCCAGCGACGGGCCGATCAGCCAGCCGACGTTCACGCCCATGCGCTGCAGCCCGAACGCGGCGACCCGCTTGTCGGCCGGGGCGACGTCGGCCACCACCGCGGAGGCGACCGGCTCGAACCCGCCTCGCAGGCTGGCCGAGACGACCAGCACCACCGCCAGCACCGCGATCGGGGCCCGCGCCAGGACCAGCCCGCCGAGCAGCGCGATGACCGCCCCGCGCGAGGCCAGCGCGGCGACCATCAACCGCCGCCGCCCGACCCGATCGCTGAGGTGGCCGGTGTAGCTGTTGGCCAGCGCCTGGCAGACGTTGGCGACGAAGTAGATGCCGCCGTACCCCGCCCCCGATACGCCGCGCTGGGTGACCAGGTAGAGCCCCATGAACGCCATCACCAGGGACAGGCCCATGGTGTTGACCGCCCGCACCACCGCCAGGGTCCAGATGCGCCGATCCAGCCCCGCGTACTCGCGCGCGGCGAGGCGGACGCGACGGCGCAGCGGGCGGGCGAGCGACAAGGGCACCATGTGGTAGCACGCCACCCGGCCCGGGCGAGGGGGCGGAAGGTGGCGGCAGTCCTGTACCGGCACACCCTTTCAGGTAGGCTTCCGCGGTGATCTGCCGGCTCAGCCGCGACTACCGCTTCGAGGCGGCTCATTTTCTGCCGCGCGTGCCGCCCGGACATCAATGTCGGCGCATGCACGGACACAGCTACGCGGTGCGGGTGACGATCGAGGGCCAGCCGGATCCGGAGCGGGGCTGGGTCATGGACTTCGCCGCCATGGACGAGGTCATCGACCCGGTCGTGGCCCGGCTCGACCACCAGGTCCTCAACGAGGTGCCCGGCCTCGACAACCCGACCGCGGAGCTGCTGGCCGGCTGGCTGTGGCGCGAGCTGGACGGGCGGCTGCCGCTCAGCGAGGTCGAGGTGGCGGAGACCCCGAACGCGCGCTGCATCCTGCGACGGGGCTGAACGGAGCCACATGCCGGCAAGCCTGACCGTCTGCACGATCAACTTCTGGGGCATCGAGCCGCCGCTCGAGCGCCGGCTGGAGCTGGCCCGCCGACAGCTGGCCGACCTGGCGCCGGACCTGGTCGCGATGCAGGAGGTGCGGCCGCTCGACGGGCGCGGCGGGCGGACCACCGCCGACGTGCTGGCCGAGGCGCTCGGCATGGAGCGGGTGTACGAGGTCGCGGTGCGGTGGGACGACGGCGCGTTCGGACCGGAGCGACCGGGCGGCGAGGAGGGCCTGGCCCTGCTCAGCCGCGGCGCCATCCTCGAGCACCGCGCGACCCGGCTGCCCGAGGCGCGCCCGACCGAGGCCCGCATCCTCCTGTCGGCGCGGATCGAGACCGCCGGCGGGCCGATGTGGTGCCACACCACCCACCTCCACTACCGGCTGGACGACGGGCTGGCGCGCGAGCAGCAGGTGCTGGCGATCGACGAGGTGGTGCGCTCGCTCGGGCGCGGCGCCGACGACTCGCCGCAGATCCTGTGCGGCGACTTCAACGCGCCGCCCGACGCCGACGAGATCCGCTTCCTGCGCGGCCTCGCCACCTTGGGCGGGCGGCGCACCCACTTCCAGGACGCCTGGCTGCGGGTCAACCCGGACGATCCGGGCCTGACCTGGTCGTCGGACAACGAGCAGACCCGGCCGCTGCGCTCGCTCGACATCGATCGCCGCATCGACTACGTGTTCGTGACGACGCGCCGCAAGGACGGGCGCGGCACCGTCAAGGACGCCCGGGTCGTCCTGTGCGAGCGAGACGAGGGGGGTGCGTGCGCCTCCGACCACTTCGGGGTGCTCGCCGAGGTGCAGATTGCGCCCGGCAACGCAGGCTGATAGGAAGGGCCACCATGCGCCACGTCTATGCCGACTTCATCGACCGGGTCGCGGTCCCGGGACGCTATCTCGGTGGCGAGTACCAGTCGGTGGTGAAGGACCCGGCCACGGTCTCGGCCCGGGTCGCCCTGGCGTTCCCCGATCTGTACGAGATCGGGATGTCGCACATGGGCACGAAGATCCTCTACTCGATCCTCAACCGCGATCCGCGCATCGCGTGCGAGCGCGCCTTTTGCCCCTGGATCGACATGGAGGGCGAGCTGCGCGCGCGCGGGCTGCCGCTGGTGTCGCTCGAGTCGCAGACCCCGCTCGCCGAGTTCGACGTCATCGGGGTGTCGCTCCAGTACGAGCTCACCTTCACCAACGTGCTGACCCTGCTGGATCTGGGTGGGGTGGCGCTGCGCGCCGCGGATCGCGCCGACGACGCGCCGCTGGTGATCGGCGGCGGTCCGACCGCGACCCATCCGGAGCCGATGGCGCCGTTCTTCGACGCGTTCTTCATCGGCGAGGCGGAGGAGGAGCTGGTCGGGCTGGTGGTCGAGTGGTCGGCGGCGCGCCGGGCGGGGCGGCCGCGCCTCGACGTGCTGGCCGAGCTGGCCGAGCGCTATCCGATCTATGTGCCGGCGCTGTACCGGACCGAGGTGGACGAGGCGACCGGGCTGACCGTGGTCGGCGAGCCGATCGATCCGCGCGTGCCGGCCCGGGTGCGGCGCGGCTTCGTCGCCGACATCGACAAGTATCCGTTCCCCAGCGACACGCCGGTCCCGTACGCCGAGGCGGTGTTCGACCGGGCCGGGGTCGAGATCGCGCGCGGCTGCACCGAGGGGTGCCGCTTCTGCCAGGCCGGGATGATCTACCGGCCGGTGCGCGAGCGATCGCCGGAGTCGATCGTGAAGAGCGTGCTCGACGGGGTCGACCGGGCCGGCTACGACGAGACGTCGCTGACCAGCCTGTCCACCGCCGACTACAGCTGCATCACGCCGCTGGTGCGCGAGGTGGCCAGCCGGCTGCGCCAGAAGAAGGTGTCGCTGTCGGTCTCCTCGCTGCGCGCGTACGGGCTCGGCGAGGAGATCCTCGACGAGATGGCGCAGATGCGGATCACCGGGCTCACCTTTGCGCCGGAGGCCGGCACCCAGCGCATGCGCGACGTGGTGAACAAGAACATCACCGAGGCGCACGTGGCCCAGAGCGCCGAGCGCGTGTTCGGGCGCGGCTGGAACAGGCTCAAGCTCTACTTCATGATCGGCCTGCCAACCGAGCAGGATGACGACGTATCTGGCATCGTCGCGACCGGCGAGCGCATGCTCCTCATCGGGCGCGGCCACGTCGGCAAGCGGGCCGAGGTCACCGTGTCGGTCTCGTCGCACGTGCCCAAGCCGCACACGCCGTTCCAGTGGTGCGCGCAGGACTCGACCGACGAGATCATCCGCAAGCAGACCATCCTGCGCCAGTCGGTCCGCGAGCGCGGCCTCAAGCTGAAGGTGCACGACTGCGGGGTCAGCACGGTCGAGGGGGTGCTGGCGCGCGGCGATCGCCGGCTCGGCGACGTCATCGAGGAGGTCTGGAAGCGCGGCGCCCGGTTCGACGGCTGGGACGAGCTGTTCGACCTCGACCGATGGCTCGGCGTCCTGGCCGAAAAGCAGATCGACGTCCCGGCCTACCTGGGTACCCGCCCGGTCTCGGCCCGGCTGCCGTGGGATCACATCGACGTCGGGCTGGAGGACGGGTTCCTCCTGACCGAGTACCGCAAGGCGCTCGTCAACCGGCTGTCGCCGCCGTGCGGCAAGGTGGTCGGCCAGCTGGTGCACGCCAGCAACCTGGCCGAGGCCGCGAGCGAGAAGCGCAAGCTGGTCTGCTACGACTGCGGCGTCGCCTGCGACCTGACCAGCATGCGCGAGCAGCGGCTCGGGTTCCTGCGCTCGCTCGGCGCCGAGCAGCCGGTGGTGCTGGGCGCGCCGGTCCGGCGCCAGGCGCAGAGCGGCGACGGCAAGGGTCGGACCCGGCCAGTGCCGCAGGTCGCGTTCGCCGAGCGGCCGACTCGCCGCTTCCGCCTGCGCTACACCAAGCTGGGCCGGTCCGGCTTCCTCGGCCACCTGGACACGGTGCGCGTGCTCGGCCGCATGGTCCGGCGCGCCGGGGTCGAGGTGGCGTACACGCGCGGCTTCCATCCCAAGCCGAGCTTCTCGTTCGCCCCGGCGCTGTCGCTGGGCGTGGCCAGCCTGGGCGAGCTGGTCGACCTCTCGGTCGAGGCGGGCGCCGACAGCGCCGACGATCTGGCCGAGCGCCTGGCCCAGGTGTCGCCGGAGGGGATCGAGTTCACCGGCGCCTGGGAGCTGGACGCGACCACGCCGCCGCTGGCCAAGCTGCTCCGCGCCTACGATGTCCTCATCCGCCCGGCCACCCCGCTCACCGTCGAGGAGCTGTCGGGGCGGGCGGCCGAGTTCCTGGCGGTGAAGCGAGTCATGGTGACGAGGGGCGAGCGCGAGGTGAACGTGCGAGCCATGGTCGAGGAGGTCGACGTCCTGGCCGGCGACGCCGCCGCTCGCCTGAGCGCGGCGCTCGACTGGCCCGAGGCGCCCGCGCTGGTGCGAGCGCGCGTGATCGTCGCCCCGGACGGGTCCGCCAAGCCGGTCGAGGTCGCCCGGGCGCTGGGCATCGCCGGCGGCGAGCAGCCCGGCGCGCCGCGCTGCGCCCTGGCCCGGCTCGGCTTCGTCGGAGCGTTCGACTCCGAGGCGACCGCCGACGTCCCGCTGACCGCGCTCTTGCGGGGCCCCGCCTCACCGGCGGGACGTGCGGCCCCGTCGGTGCCGATCGCGATCCGCGACCAGGCGTAGAGGCGGGTCAGGTCATCAGCGCATCCCTCCCAGCTCCCAGTAGAACGAGAACGAGCTGCGGAACTCGGGGTAGGTGAGGGTCTCGCCGTTGAACTCCTGGGTGTGGGTCGAGCCGTCCAGCTTGATCGCGATGAAGCTGACCGGGCGGATGACCAGGCCGAGGGTGGTCTTGTAGAACTTCCCGTCGTCGGTGAGCCCGGCCTCGTTGTCCCCTCCGTTGGCCGGGTCGTCGATGATCTCGGGGTTGTCGTAGTAGTCGAACTGGCCGTAGGGGGTCAGCGTCCAGGTCTTGACCGGGACGGTGTAGCCGGTGCGGACGTAGCCGGTCTTCACGTTGTAATCGGCGGGGACGACCGGCATCGGGTTCTCGGGATCGTTCAGGCCGAAGCGTTCCCGCTGGCGCGGGTTGAGCGGCGGATCGGAGCTCATGAGCGCAGCGACCCGGTCGGGGTTTCGCTCTCCCTTGTGCCGCGCGATCCAGAACTCGGTCTGGAGGATGAAGCCGCCGGCGGTGACCTGGCCGTACCCTCCGGTGACCGAGAACTCGTCGCGGTCCATCCAGGTCGCCACTCCTCCCAGCGGCGCCCCCTCGCCCAGCTGCTTGGACGGGATCGCGTCGCCGTTGGTGGTGTAGTACGACGTCCCCAGGCGGAAGTTGTTGCGGAAGTCGTAGCGAAGGTCGGCGCCGATCGGGACCTCCTGGCCTTCGCGCTCGTCGGTGCCGGTCGACAGCGCGTAGGAGAACGAGCTGTCGAAGGTGTTGAACGTCCCGTGCAGCATGATGTTGGTCGTGCGGGTCAGGAGCAGGTGATCGTCGTCGAACATCTCGGGCGGCTCGATGCCGATGAAGGTCGGGATCGCGTCGAGGAGCTCGTTGTACAGGCCGAAGCGGCGGTAGGTCTTGCCGATGCGGAAGTTGAAGTACTCGCGAAACAGCGGAAGCTCGACCCAGGCGTTGCGCACCGCCAGGCTGGCGTCCTCCGCCGGGCTGCCCGCGCCGGGCGAGGCCAGGTTGACGAAGTAGCGGTAGCGCGAGTAGACGGTGCCCTGCAGCATCACGTTGAAGTTGGTGACGTCGATCTCCGACGGGTTCGACGACATGATCGTCTCGCCGTCCTCGTCGACCCCGACCGGCGTGCGCGCGACCTGCTCGTAGTGCGCGTCGATGAAGCCGTACAGCCTGGCGGTGAACACCTCCGGCTGGATGCCGAGCGAGTCGCCCAGGTTCGGGTCCTCGCCCTCCATGTCGTCGACCGACTCGGCCGGCAGCGGCCTGGCCGGAGGTCGCCTGGCCGGCTTGGTCGCCGACGTGGTCGACGGGGCGCGGGCGTCGCGGCTGGCGGGGCGGTCGGGGGTCGGCGTGTCGGCCTCGGATCCGGAGGCGGGGTCCTCTCGTTCCGAAGGCGAGTCGGGATCGGATTGGGCGGCGGCGGCGCCGCCGGCGCCGAGGCACATGGCGAACGCAAGAGAGCCGATCGAGCTTCTCACTGGCTCCTCCGTTGACAGCTCGTTGTGGGGGGAACTACTTGAAACGGATCAGCCGCACCCCGGACACGTCCGCGGGCAGCTCCGACTCGAGCAGGTAGCCGATCGCGCCGGACGAGCCGGCCACTCGCGCCACCACCGAGTCGGCGGATGAGACGATGGAGGGAGCGATCCCGCCGCCGCTGAGCTGCAGCTGGTTCCAGTGCTCGCGGAACGCGCCCGCCGAGGTGCCGAGGACCGAGCGAAAGAACTTCCGCCCGGCCGCGGTGCCCGCCGGGCGGTTGTAGGCGCGCACCGGCGTGTTGTTCGGCCAGAAGGTGGTCTTGCCGAAGTAGATGTTGCGGATCTCCTCGCGGCTGAGCGAGCCGCCCCCCGCCCGCGCGCTGACGACCACCACCAGCACGTTCGAGCTGCCGGTCGGTCGGGGCGCCACCGGCGCCGCGCTGGGCTCGTCGCTGGCGGCTGGCTTCCTCTGCTCGGCCTCGATGCGGGCCCGCTCCGCCTCGAGGCGCGCCTTCTCTCGCTCGGCCTCGACGCGCGCCTTCTCGGCCCGCTCGGTCTCGTAGCGGGCGCGATCCTTCTCCGCCTCCAGCCGCGCCCGATCGCGCTCCGCCTCGATCCGGGCCCGCTCGCGCGCGTCGCGGTCGGCCTGAGCCCGCTCGCGCTTGTCGCGCTCGCGATCGGCGCGCTCGCGCTTCTCGCGTTCGCGCCGGGCGCCCCGGTCCTCGTCCTTGTCGTCGCCGGCGTCCGCGTGGCTGGCAGTGTCGTCCGCGTCCCCGGAACTGGCAGTTCGAGGACTGGAGCCCTTGATAGGCTCATTTCCTGGCTGGGCGGCGGCGACCGTTCGTGCCGCCTCCGGTGCGGCGATGGACGGCGCCATCGGGGCCGCGCCCTGCGGCGGGACCTGCGCCGCGACGACCTTGGCCGAGTCCTGGGACCCGGCCAGTGGGCCATTTTCCGACGAAGAATCGGATTCGGTCTTGCTGTGTCGGCCCGATCGCAGGACCGCGAAGAGCACGACCTGGGCGACGACGAGCAGGAGCGCGAAGAGCAGCAGGCCGCGCCGGCCGCCCCCCCGCCCGACTCCACCGCGGGAGGCATTCATGCGGCGCACGATATCATGTTCGTTCTGCCCGTCGACCGCAGACCGGGCTCAACTCACGCTCTCCTTCACCGCTCGGATTCAAGGTCGCGAGTCGCACTGTCTTGAAGTCGATCTTCTCCCCGGAGTGCCAGTGAGACGGTGTCAGCTGCGGCCCCACGTCCCTCGCGACGAGAGCGCCGCCTCGCACCTGTCGATGACTCGATTGTCATCGAACGTACGGTTGTGAGAAGCGCTGTTCCTCGGGGCCGGACCGACGCGTTCGGCGAGGGCTCGCCGCTGACGGTCGCCGTCGAGCGGCGTATAGTCGATGGCTAACCTACCCAGTACAGGGAGTCACGTCATTGAGTGATGGCAATCCCGGTGAGGGGACCGGCGTCAAGCCGGCCCTCCATATTCGCGGATACGAAGTCTCGCGCCGCCTCGCAATCGGCGGCATGGCCGAGGTCTTCCTCGCCACGCAGGTCGGGCCGAGCGGGTTCCGCCGCCAGGTCGTGCTCAAGCGCATCCACCCGCACCTGGCCGACGAGCCGCAGTTCCTCAGCATGTTCCTCAACGAGGCGCGCATCGCCGCGGATCTGTCGCATCCGAACATCGTCCACATCTACGATCTGTTCCAGGACGGGCCGACCTCGTACGTCATCGCGATGGAGTACGTGCACGGCGAGACCGTGTTCGGCCTGTTCCGCGAGACGCGCCAGAAGAGCATCCGCATCTCGTACGGCCACATCGCGCGCACGATCATGGCGGTGTGCGAGGCGCTGCACTACGCGTGGGACGAGCCGTCGCCGGAGGGCCGCCCGCGCCGCATCATCCATCGCGACGTGTCGCCGTCGAACATCCTCGTCGGCGTCGACGGACAGGTGAAGCTGGCCGACTTCGGCATCGCCAAGGCGCTCCAGTCGGAGGGCCTCACCAAGGTCGCCACGCTGAAGGGCAAGTACGGCTACATGTCCCCGGAGCAGGTGCGCTGCGAGGCGCTCGACAACCGCTCCGACATCTTCTCGCTCGGCGCCATGCTGTACGAGATGACCGTGGGCCGCCGTCTGTTCCGGCGCGAGAACGATCTGAAGACGCTGCAGGCGATCCTGGTCGACCCGATCGCGCCGCCCAGCACCGTCGCGGCCGACTATCCGGCCGAGCTCGAACCGATCGTCATGCGCGCGCTGGCCCGCAACCGCGACGATCGCTATCCGACCGCCCGCGCGCTGGGCGAGGCGCTGGGCGAGGTGGTGCGGCGCAACGCGTGGGACGCGGACACCTCGTCGCTGTCGTCGCTGGTGCGCCAGGTGATGGCGGATCGCCCGGTCTCCTCGGCCAGCCCGTTCGACTGGATCCAGCCGACCGGGTCGGGCTCGTTCGACGGGCCGCTCGCCACCGCGACGCCGAGCCGGAGCGGCGCGACCCCGTCGGTGGGCGCGACGATCGGGCCGAGCAACGGGGCGTTCGGTGGGCTGACCTCCGGTCAGATCACCGGCTCCATGAGCGGGTCGGCGCCCGGGCTATCGCGCCAGACCCTGTCCGAGATGACCGGTGGGCTGGCCGGGGCGGGGCCGATCGGCTCGACCTCGGGCATGTCCGGCATCCAGGAGATGCACGCCGGGCAACCCGGCCGGTACTCGCTGGACGAGCCGTCGCGACGGATGACCATCGTGACGCTCGTGGTCCTGTTCGCCGCCAGTCTGTTTTTCTGGCTCTGGGCCGTCCCGCGTCTCTGACGCAGCGGCCGGCTGCCGCCGAGCGCGGCTCACTCGAATGGAGGAGAGGCTGGGGCCTCAAGGGTTAGAGTGAGTGGTCGATGGGATGGGTGCAGGGATGGCGCCGCGAATCTTGATGATTGAGCCCTCCGAGCCGCTGCGCGCCAGCTTCGCGCAGGCTCTGGTGGCCCGAGGGCTCGAGGTCCAGGCCGTCGCCAGCGCCGAGGAGGCCGTCATCGTCTGCGAGACGTTCTCCCCGGACATCGTGATCTCGGACTACTACCTGGGTGACGAGCCGGCCATGGATCTCCTGCGCGAGCTCCGCCGCCGCCACCCCGGGCTCATGATCCTGCTCACCAGCGACGCGTTCGCCACCGAGCAGACCATCGGCGCCATCACGCTCCACCCGAAGCCGTCGGAGCCCAAGGCGCTGCTGGCGCTCCTGCGGCGCCGCGTCACCGCGGATTCGCTCTGGCACGTGCGTCGCGACCGCGCGATCGGCTGAGCCGCCGCCGGGCGTGCGTGGTGCGAAGCCGCTGAAGCACCTGCGTACGTCGCGCCGTCGACTCCCGCGAGAAAAAACAGGACCCTGGGGCGCGGGCGAGTCCCGGCCGCGCGCGCGTCTTCGCACCCTCGAGCGCCGCCGCCCCGGCCTCGCGCCGGATCGCGTCAAACCGCGCGCCCTGCTCGTGTCCTCCGGTTGACAGCCGCGCGGACGCTAGGCCACAGTGGCCGCGCGCTCCCGTGGCCATGGCATCCAGCAAGCGAAAGAATTCCGCCGCGTTCTACGACGTGGACGGCACCCTCATCCGCATCAACGTCGTCCACACCTTCGCCTTCTACGCCATGCGCAAGCCGTCGCTCCTGTCGGCGATGCGCACCACCGCCCAGACCGCGGCCTCGGTGCCGCTCTTCTGGGCGGCGGACAAGATCTCGCGCAAGTGGTTCAACGAGGTGTTCTACCGCTCCTACGCCGGCCTGTCGGAGGACCGCCTGGTCGTCCTGGCCGAGGAGCTGTTCGACGAGGTCATCCTGCCCAACATCTACCCCCGGGCGCTCGACCTCATCGACGAGTCGCGCCGGGCCGGCTGCCGCCAGGTCCTGGTGTCGGGCGCCCTCGACTTCACCATGCGCCCGCTGGCCCGCTACCTGGGGGTCGACGACCTCATCGCCAACCGCCTCGAGTTCCGCGAGGGATACGCCACCGGCAAGCTGGCCAAGCCGTTCGTCGGCGGCGCGACCAAGCCGGTCCTCCTGCGCGACTACGCCAGCCGCCACGACATCGATCTGGCCGAGTCGTGGGCCTACTCCGACAGCTACTCCGACCTGACCATGCTGGCCGTGGTCGGGCGGCCGACCGCGTGCAACCCGGACCGCCGCCTGCGCGCGGTCGCGCGCTCCTACGACTGGCCTGTGCTCGACCTCAACTAGAACCGGAAGCGAACCAGGAACAGCCATGCGCGCCATCCGCCCACGCACCCGCGCCCGCGATCGCGAGCAGGTCGTCACCATCGACACCGACTCCGCCCCGCGCATCCTGTTCTCGGGCGAGAACTTCCTGCTCGAGGACCTGCCGGTCGGCACCCGGGTCATCTATCCGCGCCGGCCGATGACCGGCGTGGCCAACCGGGTGGCCGCGATCCGCTACGCGCTCAACCACCCGGAGGACATGCCGCCGCTCCACGCGCTGCTCGAGCCGGGCATGCGCGTCACCATCGCGGTCGACGACATCTCGCTGCCGCTGCCGCCGATGGTGCGGCCCGACATCCGCCAGACCGTGCTCGAGATCGTCTGCGAGATGCTGGCCGACCACGGGGTGGACGACGTCCACATCATCGTGGCGACGTCGCTGCACCGGCGGATGACCGACGCGGAGATCCGCCGCATGGTCGGCGACCGGGTGTGGAACGAGTACTGGCCGGAGCGGCTGTACAACCACGACGCCTGCGATCCGGACGGGATGGTGGTGCTGGGCAAGACCCGCCACGGCGAGCTGGTCGAGACCAACCGGCGCGCGTCCGAGTCGGACCTGTGCATCTACGTCAACATCAACCTGGTCCCGATGGACGGCGGCCACAAGTCGATGGGCGTCGGGCTGTGCGGGTACGAGAGCCTGAAGGCGCACCACACGCCCAAGGCGATCGTCGACTCGAACTCGTTCATGGATCCGAGCAGCTCGGCGCTGTCCTCGTCGGTCGACCGGATCGGCAAGGTCGTGGACGAGCACCTGAAGGTGTTCCACATCGAGACCGTGCTGAACAGCCGCATGTTCAGCGGTCCGCTCGACTTCCTCATGAAGAACGAGGACGACTTCACCGAGGCGGACCGGCTCAAGTTCCACGCCATCAAGTGGACGCTCGACCGCACCCCGCGCCCGCTCCGGCGCGAGGTGTTCATGCGGACGCCGTCGCCGTACGACCTCATCGGCTGCTACGCCGGCGCGACCGAGCCGACCCACGCCAAGACCCTGTCGCGCTGCTTCGAGCAGTACGCGGTCGACGTGGAGGGGCAGGCCGACATCCTCATCACCGGCATCCCCTACATCTCGCCGTACAACGTCAACTCCAAGGCGCTCAACCCGCTGCTCGTGCAGGTGATGGCGCTCGGCTACTTCTATCACATGTACCGCAACCGCCCGCTCCTGCGCGACGGCGGCGTCCTCATCATCACGCACCCGTGCTCGGACATCTTCGACGCCGATCATCACCCGTCGTACATCGAGTTCTTCAACCGGCTCCTGCCCGAGACCCGGGACGCGTACACGCTCGAGCAGAAGTACCAGGACGAGTTCGCCTACAACCCGAGCTACGTCGAGATGTACCGGCGCGGCAACGCGTACCACGGCGCGCACCCGTTCTACATGTGGTACTGGGGCCAGCGCGGGCGCGAGAAGGTCGGCCGGGTGATCGCGGTCGGCACCGACAACACCACGGTGCCGTCGCTGCTCGGCTGGGAGACCGCCGACAGCCTGGCCGAGGCGGTCGCGATGGGGCGATCGACCGCCGGGCGCGGCGCGCAGATCACGATGATGCACCACCCGCCGATCCTCATCACCGACGTGCACTGAGGCGGCAGCGGGGACGACGATCGAGGGTGACGACCGAGGAAATGACGTGAAGAGGCGCGGTTCCAATGGCCACCCGGCGGGCGCCGGGGCGGGCGAGGCGGGCAGAAGCAACGGCTCCGGCGGCAACGGCTCCGCTCATGGCCATGGCGGTCCGGGCGGTGATCAGCCGGGCGGCGGCGAGCCAGGCGGCGGCGAACCAGGCGGCGGCGAAATCGACGTGGCCGCCACGCTCGATCACAAGAACGTCCTCCTCATCGGCTCGACCGGGTTCGTCGGCAAGGTGGCGCTGTCGATGCTGTTGCGCCGCTACCCCAACGTGGGCCGGGTCTACGTCCTGGTCCGGCCGGGGGCAGGGGCCACCCCCGAGGCCCGCTTCTTCGACAAGGTGGCGCCGTCGCCGGTCTTCGACCCGGTGCGCGAGATGTGGCAGGACGGGTTCCTCTCGTTCATGCGCGAGAAGGTGGTCCCGATCGACGGCGACGTCGGCCGGCCGCTGTGCAACTTCACCGACGCTCACTTCGAGCGCTTCGCCGCCGACGGCGGGCTCGACGTCATCATCAACTCGGCCGGTCTGGTCACGTTCACGCCCTCGCTCGAGAGCGCGATCCGCATCAACACCCTCGGCGCGGTGCACGGCCTCGAGGTCGCCCGCCGGGCCGGCGCCGGCCTGGTCCACGTGTCGACCTGCTACGTGGCCGGCTGGCGCGACGGCGAGGTGTGGGAGGACGAGCAGGTGGTCGGCACCACGCCCGGCCATGGCGGGCGGCGGTGGGGCGCGTTCGATCCGCAGGCCGAGCTCGGCGACTGCCAGCGCGTCATCGAGGAGGTGAAGACCCGCGCCAGCGACGGCGTGCACATCTCCGAGTTCCGCGAGCGGGCCGCGCGAACCCTGGCCGGCCAGGGCCGCGATCCCGACGACGAGGCGTCGCTGCGGCTGGCGGTGGCGCGCGAGCGCAAGATCTGGGTCCAGCAGCAGCTCACCCGGGTGGGCATGGAGCGGGCCGAGCACTGGGGCTGGCCCAACACGTACACGTACACCAAGTCGCTCGGCGAGCAGCTCGTGCTCGGCGCGACCGATGTGCGGGTGTCGGTGGTGCGGCCGGCCATCGTCGAGTCGGCGGTCCGCTACCCGTTCGCCGGGTGGAACGAGGGCTTCAACACCACCGCGCCGCTGGTCTACCTCATGCTGAAGGGGCACCGGCAGATCGTGGCCGGTCGCCACACGCCGCTCGACATCATCCCGGTCGACTACATCGCCTCCGGGATGATCATGGTGGCCGCCGCGGTGATCCGCGGCGAGAGCCAGCCGGTCTACCAGCTCGGCTCGAGCGCCATCAACCCGGTCTCGAGCGGGCGGCTGACCGAGCTGACCGCGCTGGCCATCCGCGGCCACCGTCGGCGGCTGGCCGACGAGGGCCACCGGCCGATCGAGAACCGGATCCGCGCCCGGCTCGAGGGCTTCCCGGTCGACCACGACACCTTCCGGCGATCGTCGGCACCGCAGATCAAGCGGGTCGCCGACCGTCTGGTCCGCGAGATCGACCGGCGGGTGCCGAGGTGGGGCGCGCCGCGGGTGGTCGCGCTGGCCGAGCGGGTGGTCGACGAGCTCAACAACGTCTCCGAGTTCACCGGACGGGTCATCGAGCTGATGGACCTGTTCAAGCCGTTCACCTTCGACTGCGACATCACGTTCCGGTCCGACAACATCCGCGCGCTCCACGCCCGGCTGACCCCGCACGACCGCGAGGCGCTGGCCTGGGACCTGGCCACGATCGACTGGCGCCACTACTGGCTCGACACTCACTTCCCCGGCCTGGTGAAGTGGGTGTTCCCGGTCCTCGACGACGAGTTCGGCAAGCGGCCGCGCTCGGTCTACACCTACAAGGACCTGCTCGAGCTGTTCGACGCGACCACCAAGCTCCACCGCCACCGGGTGGCGATGCGGCTCCTGCCGGCCGAGGCGGAGGACGGCGATCCGGTGGTCTACACCTACGAGCGGGTGCAGGACATGGCGGCCCAGGCGGCGGCTGGCCTGCGCGAGCGCGGGATCGGCGCCGACGCCCGGGTCATGCTGATGTCGGAGAACCGGCCGGAGTGGGGCATCAGCTACTTCGGGATCTTGAAGGCCGGGGCGACCGCGGTGCCGCTCGACCACCAGCTCTCGCTCGACGAGGTCGCCCACCTGGCCCGGGCCAGCGGCGCGGCCGCGCTGATCGCCTCCGACGTGGTGATCGAGCGGCTGGGCCTGGCCGCGATCGAGCAGGCCGCGGCGGGGCTGCAGATCATCGGCTTCGACGACCTCCTGGTCGAGCCGGCGGTGTCGAGCGCGGCGATCGCGCCGGCGCGGAGGGGCGACCAGGTCGCGTCGATCCTCTACACCTCGGGCACCACCGGCGCGCCCAAGGGCGTGATGCTGTCGCACAAGAACCTGACCTCGATGGTGGCGAAGCTGTCGTCGATCTTCCGGCTCTACCGCCACGACGGGATGCTGTCGGTCCTCCCGCTCCACCACACGTTCGAGTTCTCGACCGGCCTCTTGATGCCGCTGGTCCACGGCGCCCAGGTGACCTACCTCGAGGAGGTCAACTCCGACGCGCTGGCCCGCGCGCTCAAGGACGGCGGCATCACCGCCATGGTCGGCGTGCCGGCCCTGTGGCAGCTGCTCCACCGCAAGATCACCAAGCGGGTGAGCGAGCGCGGCCCGCTGGTCGAAAAGGCGTTCGACGCGGTGCTCGATCTCAACCGCCGCCTGCGCGAGCGGGCCCCGTGGGGCATCGACCTCGGCAAGGTGCTGTTCTTCCCGGTTCACCGCGAGATGGGTGGCAGGCTGCGCCTCCTCATCAGCGGGGGCTCGGCGCTCTCGCCGGACGTGATGAAGGCGTTCCAGGGGCTCGGCTTCAAGCTGTTCGAGGGCTACGGCATGACCGAGGCGTCGCCGGTCATCACCACCCAGCGGCCTGGCGAGAAGTCGGTGCCCGGCGCGGTCGGTCGGGCGCTGCCCGGCATCGACGTCAAGATCGCGGATGCGGACGAGCGCGGCGTCGGCGAGGTGGTGGCCAAGGGGCCGAACGTGATGCTCGGCTACTACCGCAACCCGGAGGCGACCGCCGAGGTGCTGCAGAGCGGCTGGCTCCACACCGGCGACCTCGGCCGGCTCGACGACGGCGGCCAGCTGGTCATCGTCGGGCGCAAGAAGGAGATGATCCTCGGCCCGTCGGGCGAGAACGTCTACCCGGACGAGCTCGAGGAGGTCTACCGCGACAGCCCCTATATCAAGGATGTGTCGGTGGTCGGCCTGCCGTCGGGGGATCGGGGCGAGACGGTGGCCGCGCTGGTGGTGCCCGACTACGAGGCCGCCGGCGAGGCGTCGCGCGAGGAGATCCGCGAGCGGGTCCGCGAGCACGTGCGCCAGGTGTCGCTGAAGCTGCCGTTCTACAAGCGCGTGCGCGTGTTCCACCTGTGGGATCACGATCTGCCCAAGACGTCGACCCGCAAGGTGAAGCGGCGCGAGGTGGTGACCGAGCTCATCCGGCTGGAGCGCGCGGCGCAGGCCGGCTCCGGCAAGGGCCGCGACGTGGCCGGCGCCGCGCCGACCGGATGGGTGCGCGAGGTGATCGCGCAGGTGGCGCAGAAGCCGATCGGGCAGGTGGTGGGCGAGGCGCGCCTGGCCGACCTCGGCTTCGACTCGCTCATGTTCACCGAGCTGGGGGTCGCGCTCGAGGCGGCCGGGGTGCTCCTGCCCGACGCCGGCGAGCTGAACGCGATCGAGACGGTCGGCGACCTCGAGGTGTGGGCGGCGCGCAACCTGGCCGACGCGCGGGCGCGAGAGCGAGCGGCCGAGCGGGCGCCGAAGCGGCTCAGACGGGCCGAGAAGAGCGAGCGCGAGCGCGAGCGGGATCGCGGCGAGCCGAGCGGCGACGACGACATCCGCGTGCCGAAGCCGCTGATCGGCCTCGGGCGCCGGGCGCTTCGCCTGGGCCAGCGGGCGCTCTACGAGCGGATGCTCGACACTCATGTGTCCGGCAAGGCGTTCGTGCCGCCGTTCGGCGGCTACATCGTGGCGGCCAACCACTCGAGCCACCTCGACATGGGCCTGGTCAAGCACGCGCTGGGCGAGAGCGGGCCGGCGCTGGTCGCGCTGGCCGCCAAGGACTACTTCTTCGACGATCCGGTCCGCCGGATGTACTTCGAGAACTTCACCAACCTGGTCCCGATGGAGCGGCACGGCTCGCTGCGCGAGTCGCTGCGCCTGGCCGGCGATGTGGTGCGCGACGGCTACGTGCTGCTCATCTTCCCCGAGGGGACCCGCAGCGAGACCGGCGTCATGGTCGACTTCAAGCCGAGCCTCGGCTACCTGGCGCTGGGCAACCGGTGCGGGATCCTGCCGATGTACCTGGCCGGCACCCACGACGCGATGCCCAAGGGCGCGTTCCTGCCCCACCGCAACGCGCGGGTGGAGGCGCACATCGGCCCGTTCGTCACGCCGGAGAAGGTGCGCGCGCTGGCCGAGGGGCACGGCAAGGCCGAGTCGTACCGGCGGATCGCGATGCACGTCGAGGGCGTGGTGCGCCGGTTGTGCCCGGCCGACCTCGAGTGGACGCTGGGCGAGAGCGGGAGAGCGCCGGCGGCGAGCGCGGAGCCGGCCCGGACCGGTGAGGCCAGCGACGACGGTCGGTCGCGCAAGCGAGGGGCGCCGCCGGCCGCGCGGGTGCAGCCGTGAGCCGGGCGCGGACGGGCGCGAGCGGCGGCCGGGCAGGCGGGCGAGCAGGCGCGAGCGGCGTGCGCGAGGCCGCGAGCGGCGTGCGCGAGGCCGCGAGCGGAGAGAAAGACAGCGGCGCGGGCGAGGACGCGAGCGACGGCGGCCAGGGCGCGAGCAGCGCGCAGCGGACATTCCTGGTCACCGGGGCGACCGGCTTTCTCGGCGAGCACGTGGCGCGGGTCGCGGTGGCGCGCGGCCACTCGGTGCGTGGGCTGGCCCGCTCGCCGTCGCCGGTGCTGTCGGAGCTCGGCGTCGAGGAGCTGCGCGGCGACGTCACCTGCGCCGAGGAGGTCGCCGCCGCGGCGGCCGGCTGCGAGGGGGTCTTTCACCTGGCCGGGCTGGTGTCGCGCGATCCGGACGACGGCCAGCGCATGATGCGGGTGCACGTCGACGGGACCCGCACCGTCCTGCGCGAGTGCGCGCGGGCTGGCGTGCGCCGGGTGGTGATCGCGTCCAGCTCCGGCACCGTCGCGGTGTCGCGGCTCGAGGCGGTGCACGACGAGGCGGCCGGCTACGCCACCGAGGTGGTGGCCGGGTGGCCGTACTACTGCTCGAAGATCTACCAGGAGAAGGTCGCGCACGAGCTGGGCGAGGAGCTCGGCATCGAGGTGGTGGTGGTGAGCCCGAGCCTCCTGCTCGGGCCCGGCGACCGGCGCCAGTCGTCCACCCAGGACGTGCAGCGCTTCCTGCGCCGGCAGATCCCGATCGTGCCGCCGGGCGGGCTGAACTTCGTCGACGTGCGCGACGCGGCCGAGGCGACGGTGGCGGCGATGGAGCACGGCCGGGCCGGCGAGCGATATCTCCTCGGCGGGCCCAACTGGACGTTCCGCGAGTTCTTCGGCCGGCTGGAGCGGGTGGCCAAGCAGGGCGGGCCGCGCCTGCGGGTGCCCGGGCGCCTGGCCCGGGCCGGCGCGTCCCTGGTCGAGCGCGCCTACCGCGCGGCCGGCAAGGAGCCGCCGGTCGACCGCATCTCGGTCGAGATGAGCGAGCACTTCTGGTACGTGGACTCGAGCAAGGCAGAGCGCGAGCTCGGGTTCGAGGCGCGCGATCCGCAGCTCACCCTGGCCGACACGGTGAAGTACCTGCGCCAGGGCGTGGGCGGCGACCTCTGATCTATTCGCGGCTCCGGGCGCCGATCGCCAGGCGCGGATCCGTTGCGGTATGGTGGCGCCGACATGGGCATCAATCTGTCGGTGAACCTCAACAAGGTGGCTCTCCTGCGCAACTCGCGTGGGGGCGTGAACCCGGCCCCGGTGGTGGCGGGTGAGACCTGCATCCGCGCCGGCGCGTCGGGGTTGACCCTGCACTGGCGGCACGACAACCGCCACACCCGGGTCGACGACGTGCGCGACCTGGTCGCGCTGGCCCGCGAGCGCCGCGTCGAGTTCAACCTCGAGGGGGACGGCCGCGACGAGCTCATGGCGCTGGCCGAGGAGCTGCGGCCGACCCAGTTCACCCTGGTGCCGGTCCGCCCGGGCGAGATCACCAGCGACCACGGCTGGGACCTGCCGCGCCAGAGCGAGCTGGTCAGCTCCACGCTCGCGCCGCTCGACCGGCTCGGCATCCGCACGGCCATCTTCGTCGAGGTCGACGCCGACATGGCGGCGGCGGCGGCGACCGGCGTACGGCGGGTCGAGATCTACACCGAGCCGTACGCGCGCGCGTTCGGCACCCCGCGCCAGCAGCGCGAGTTCCAGCGGCTGCGCGACTGCGCGCGGGCGGCAGCCGCGGCCGGGCTCGGGGTCAACGCCGGCCACGACCTCGATCTGCGCAACACCCCGCTCCTGGCCCGCGAGGTGCCGGAGATGCTCGAGGTATCGATCGGCCACGCGCTCATCGCCGACGCGCTCTACATCGGGCTGGAGCCGGCGGTGCGGGCCTACGTGGCCGCGTGCCGGGGTGTCGAGACCGAGCCGCCGTTCACGTGCTGAGCGCCCCGACGATCGGCGCGCGCCGCGCGCTCGCGATCGTCGGGCTGGTCGCCGCGGTGTTCGCGTCGGGCGGCGCTCTCGCCGCGTGCGGCGGCGGGTCGGCGGGCGAATCGTCGGCCGGGTCCGGCTCCTCCGATCCGGCGCGCCGCGCGTGCCCGGCCGGTGATGCGCTGGTCCAGGTCGACGCCGAGGCGGCGGCGCTGTCCGGCTGCGCCGCGGTGAACGGCGACCTCGTCGTCGGGCCGAGCTTCACCCTCGACTCGGCGGCCGGGCTGGCCGACATCGCGCGGGTGACCGGCACGGTCGACGTGTCGGACAACATCGAGCTGGGCGGCGTGTTCCTGCCCGGCCTGGTCTCGGTTGGCGGCGACGTCGTGATCGAGAACAACCGCCAGCTCGAGACCGCCTCGCTCCATCACCTGGTCGAGGTCGGTGGCGACCTGACCGTGCGCGACAACCTTTCGCTCCTGCGCCTGGACCTGGGCGCGCTGCGCCGGGTCGGCGGTGCGATCCGGATCACCGGGCACCCGGTGCTCGAGGCGGTCGCGCTCGACGCGCTGACCCGCGCGGGGCGTATCGTCGTCGAGGACGACGCGGCCTGGCCGGCCGAGGAGGTCGACGCGCTCGAGCGGCGGGTCCATCCGCGCGCCGCGCCGCGCCGCGACCGGTAGCCAGCCGACCGCCGCGCTCGCGCGCGTCGCGTCGACGCCGCGCGTGATGCAACCTCGCGGGTTGACACGGTGACGCGGTGTGAGATTCGGGCTAGGATTTGCCCCGTGTCAGTCGACCCGGTGAGTCTCGGCCAGAGCATGGAGCTCCTGGACGAGATCTACACGCAGTACCGCAGCGACCCGGACTCGGTCGACCCCGCCTGGAGAGAGCTGTTCCTGAACGGCCAGGCACCGGAGACAGTGGCAGCCCTGGCGCGCTCGGTGGCGTCGCTGCCCGCCACGCCGGATGATCCGGTGGCGCAGCGCGTCGAGGGCCCGCCGCCGCCGGCCCCGCGCCTCGAGCCGGCCGGCGCTCCCGCGCTGCCCGCGCTGCCGCCCGCACCGGCCGTCAAGCCCACGCCGGCGGGCGAGCACCTGTTCGGGATCTGGCCGCTGGTCCACGCCTATCGCAGCTTCGGTCACCAGGCCGCCAACCTCGATCCGCTCGGCCTGCTCGCGGTGCCCGAGACGGTCGAGCTCGAGCCGGAGCACCACGGCTTCACCGAGGAGGATCTCGACCGCGAGTTCCCGACCGGTGGCCTGTTCGGGACCACCCGCGCCACCCTGCGCGAGGTCCTCGATCGGCTGAGGCGCACCTACAGCGGCTCGGTCGGGCTCGAGTCGGTCCACATCCAGAATCCGCGCAAGCGCGAGTGGCTCAACCGCCGCATGGAGCGCGCGGCCAACGGCGCGAAGCCGCCCGCCCCGATCCGGCGCGCGATGCTGGAGAAGCTGATCGGCGCCGAGACGTTCGAGCGCTTCTGCCACACCAAGTTCCCCGGCACCAAGCGCTTCTCGCTCGAGGGCTCCGAGACGCTGATCCCGATGCTGGAGGAGGTCCTCAACGCGGCGGGGCGGCTCGGCTCGATCGAGGCGGTGGTCGGCATGGCCCACCGCGGGCGCCTGACCGTCATGGTGCAGACCATGCAGCGGCGCGCGCGCGATCTGTTCGGCGAGTTCCAGGACATCGAGCCCGAGGCGACCCTGGGCGGCGGCGACGTGAAGTACCACCTGGGCTACTCGTGCGACCGCGAGGACCGCGACGGCAACGCGATGCACGTCTCGCTCGCGTTCAACCCGAGCCACCTCGAGGCGGTCGATCCGGTGGTGGTCGGGCGGGTGCGGGGCAAGCAGCGCCGACACAAGGACTGGGTCCGCCGGCGCATCCTCGGCATCCTCCTCCACGGCGACGCCGCGTTCGCCGGCCAGGGCCTGGTCGCCGAGACGCTCCAGCTCAGCAACCTGCACGGCTACCGCACCGGCGGCACCGTCCACCTCATCGTCAACAACCAGATCGGCTTCACCGCCAGCCCGCAGGAGGCGCGCTCGACGCCCTACTGCACCGACATGGCGATGATGATCCAGTGCCCGATCTGGCACGTGAACGGCGAGGACCTGGACGCGGTCTACCGGGTGGTCGAGATGGCGATGGAGTACCGCGCGCAGTTCCAGAGCGAC
Source organism: Kofleriaceae bacterium (assembly GCA_035489015.1). Taxonomy (GTDB): domain Bacteria; phylum Myxococcota_A; class Polyangia; order Haliangiales; family Haliangiaceae; genus DATFRY01. The sequence continues at coordinate 52,829 of DATHKR010000121.1, forward strand.
GTGGTCATCGACATGTTCTGCTACCGCAAGTTCGGCCACAACGAGATGGATGAGCCGAGCTTCACCCAGCCGGTCATGTACCGGCGGATCCAGCAGAAGCAGCCGATCGACGCCATCTACGGCGCCAAGCTGATCGAGGAGGGCGTCCTGACCGCCCAGGACGTCGCCGCGGTGCGCGCGCGCTACCGCGCCGAGTACGAGCGCGAGCTGGAGCTGGCCCGCGCGGCCGACAAGCGCCCGGTCATCTCGTCGTTCGGCGGCATCTGGGCCGGCTACCTCGGCGGGCCGGCCGCCAACGTGCCGGACGTCGCCACCGGCGTCCCGGCCGAGCGCCTGCGCGAGGTGTCGGAGCGGATGAACGCGATCCCGGACGGGATCAACGCCCACCCCAAGGTGAAGAAGCTGCTCGACGAGCGGCTCAAGATGGGGCGGGGCGAGCGTCCCCTCGACTGGGGCATGGGCGAGATGCTCGCCTACGGCACGCTCCTCTGGGACGGACACATGGTCCGGCTGAGCGGGCAGGACAGCTGCCGCGGCACCTTCAGCCACCGCCACGCGATGATCGTCGACGTCGACACCGGCACCGAGCACATGGGGCTCGGCCACCTGCATCAGGACCAGGGGGAGTGCCGGATCTACGACAGCCCGCTCAGCGAGGCCGCGGTGATGGGCTTCGAGTTCGGCTACTCGCTCGACTACCCGGACGGCCTGGTCATCTGGGAGGCGCAGTTCGGCGACTTCGCCAACGGCGCCCAGGTGATCATCGATCAGTTCATCATGTCGTCCGAGGACAAGTGGCACCGGCTGTCCGGCCTGGTGCTGTTGCTGCCGCACGGCTACGAGGGGCAGGGGCCCGAGCACTCGAGCGCGCGCGTCGAGCGCTTCCTGCAGGGGGCGGCCGAGGACAACATGCTCATCGTCCAGCCGAGCACGCCGGCCCAGATGTTCCACATGCTGCGCCGGCAGGTGCTGCGCCCGCTGCGCAAGCCGCTGGTGGTCCTGACCCCGAAGAGCCTGTTGCGCCTGCCGGCGGCCAGCTCGCGGCTCGAGGAGCTGACCGAGGGCCGCTTCCTCCGCTTCATCCCCGACACCGACGTGGTGGCGGAGCAGGTCGACCGCGTGATCCTCTGCTCCGGCCGCATCTACTACGACCTCGTCGAGGAGCGCAAGACGCGCAAGGACGAGCGGGTCGCGATCGTCCGGATCGAGCAGTTCTACCCGTGGTGGCCCGACGAGCTGCGCGCGGCGCTGGCCCCGTACACCGGGGTGCGCGCCATCGTGTGGGTGCAGGACGAGCCGGCCAACATGGGGGCTCGCCAGTTCATCCTGCCCCGGCTGGCCGATGTGTTCGGCCACCAGTCGGTGGCGGCGGTGAGCCGGGTCGAGAGCGCCAGCCCGGCCACCGGGTCGCACAAGGCGCACCAGATCGAACAGCGGCAGATCTACGACGCCGCGTTCGCCCGGCCGGCCACGGCCACGGCCACGGCTGCAACGACGGCCGCGGCCACGGCCGCAGCCACAGACTGACGCGCGAGACGAGAGGGGATGCAAGATGCCTGACCTGGTCGTGCCGGCGCTGGGCGAGTCGATCACCGAGGCGGTCATCAGTCGCTGGCACAAGAACGTCGGCGACCACGTGGAGGCCGACGAGCCGGTGCTGGCGCTCGAGACCGACAAGATCACCGTCGACCTGCCGGCCCCGAGCGCCGGCGCGCTGTCGGAGCAGAAGTTCGCCGAGGGGGCGACGGTCAGGGTCGGCGACGTGGTCGGCACGATCTCGGCCGGCGGAGCGGAGGCCGCGGTCCCGGCCAGCGACCCGGCGGAGGCGGA
>DATHKR010000122.1:0-58548 GCA_035489015.1 Kofleriaceae bacterium
GGCGGCGCCGCCGGCGCCTTTGTCTCGATCGACGTCAGCACCCTCGGCTGGACGCTCTTCAGCGAGACCTGGTCGTGGGTCCACTCCGAGGTCTTCCCCGAGATCAAGAACGTGCTGGCCAGCGTCACCTACTGATCGCCACGAGCTGATCCTTCACGACCGCCGGGCATGCCCCCTCGGGCGTGCCCGGCATCTTCTCGTCACTCGAACGTGCGCGCGGTCAGGCTCACCCCGGTGTAGAAGACCACGCGCACGGCACCGGTCAGCGGGTCGGTCACTGCCTCCTTCATGGTCGGGCCGTTGCCGAGCTCTTCCGGCGCACTGAAGACACCATCCGCGAACCGCGAGCGGAACGACTGGCCGGAGGCGCGGGCCCAGAACAGGACGCCGTTGCCCAGCTCGTCGATGGCGCACCGGGCGTACTCCATGCCGAGAGGCGATCCCAGCTTCCGGGGCGCCGAGAATCCCTGCCCCGGGTCGGCGTGGACGGCATAGATCGAGCCATCGGAGATGAACGCGGCGAGGCGAGCCCCCGCCGAGTTGGCGCATATCGCGCTCCCCGGCCCGCCCTCGGCCAGCATGGCGGGCGCCCAGGTATGCGCGGCACCGTCGAACCGGGCGTACCAGATCTCCTCCTCGCTCCGCACCCACGACACGTTCAGGTCATCGCCGGGCAGGCACTCGAAGTGGACCGCGCTGGCCGTCTCGCCCGCCGCGGACAGCGCCTGCGTGTCGGAGAAGCCGACCCCCTGGGTGTAGCCGCGCGCGACCAGCTGGCGGGGCGCGTCGACCAGAGCGAGGATCTCGAGGCGGTCCCCGGACTGAAGGATCTCGAGCGGAGCTGCCATCGGGACCGCGATCTCGGGCGTCGTCCACGCGGCGGCGGTCGGGCCGAGGACCTCGATCAGCGCGTCGGCGCCGGGGGCCGACTGCGACGCCATGATGGCGGTGCCATTGCTGGTCAGGCCGAGGAGGCCCGCCGTGCCGGGCTCGACAGCGGGCGTCCCCCAGATCCCGTCGTGGTAGCGCACCCAGCCGCGACTCTCCGGGTCGGTCGAGCCGGACCACGCGACCACGACATCGCCGCCGTCGTTGATCGCCGCGTGGGCGGCGCCGAACGGCTGGTCGTCCTCCTCGAGCAACTCCGGCGGGAAAAAGGCCCTCCGCGCCGCGTCGAAGCGAACCGCCTTGATGGTGGCGGGCGCGCTCGCGGTCGTGAACGCGAGCACCATGTCGCCGCGCCGGTTGTACTCGACGGAGAGGAAGGCCCCGACATCCAGGGCGAGGTCGAGGCGACTGGACCACACTCCGTCGGCGACGCGGAACGAGAGCCGGTACGGATCGACCAGAGTGCCGTCGTCGCTGGCGATGCCGGTCGTCAGCGTCACGTCGTAGCTGCCGAGCAGGTGGAGCGGCGCGTCCGGCACGAACGTCACGGTCTCACCCTCGACCGCAAGGGCGCCGGCCACCGGCCCCGACGGTCCACTCACGGCGAACGTCTCCGGGGTCACGGTCGCGGGGCGGACCGGGCGGGAGAATGCGACCACGATCGACGCGTTGGTCTCGACGCGAACGGCGTCGGAGACTGGCTGCGTCGACAGGACCCGGAGCTCATCGGCGGCGGCGTCGCGACCGCCGGCGTCGCGCTCCGGGCCCGAATCCAGGTCGGCCTCGATGGAGCCAGAGCTACACCCGATCCCCACGAGCAGGATGGCAGGCGACATGAAGTGCCCCACGGACCCCCTCCTTCCCTCGGGTCCACCATCGCATGTCCTCCGCCAGCGCGACGCCAAAAGGTCAAACTGCCAGTTCCGCTCTGCAATCAGATGCTGTCGGCATCGATCGTCGACCCCCGAAGGGCGGCCCCCTCCGGCGTCGAATCGCGGTCTGGGCGAAGATCTTCACTGCCACCGGACGACCGGGCACGCCTGCTCGACGTGCCCGGCCGGTGAAGCGAGCGCCTAGCCGCCGGCGAAGACCGAGACCTTGAAGCTCGCGACGGTCCTGTACGACTTGTTGGCCACGAGCACGAACACCTCCGACCCGGCTGGCAAACTGCCAAAGAAGCGCGAGCCATCGGCCACGTCCGTGCACGCCTGGGTGTCGCCGATCAGATAGACCTTGTACGCGAGGCTGTCCCCCTCGGCCTGGATGACCACCCCGTCCGCTCTCCGGCGAAACTTGATCGCGACCCACCGGGTCTGCAGCGGGGTCTCGAAGTGCCCCTCGACCTCCGTCGCGGCCGGGTGGGCGAGCTTGAGCGGTTTGTCGATGAGGCTGGTCTCGAGCACGCACGGATTCGCGAGCTCGCCGCCGAATGTCACGTCCGTCTTCTCGACGACCTGGTTCTTGGCCCACGCCCAGTACTCGGCGCCGAGCTCGCGATAGCGCGACCCCGGAGGATGTCGCATCACCTCCGCGACGTTCTCGGTCCTTCCGCCGACCGCCAGGAAGTCCGCGAGCTGGGCGAGCGGATAGCCCCGGCGCACGCCATCGACCGTGGACGAGAACAGGTGAACCCAGAAGTCCTGCGCCTCGTACGGCTGGAAGCCGAGAGGGGAGATCATGGACGCGTCGACCTCTCGCAGATGTCGGGCCGGGTCGACCACCCGCTGCATGACGAAGCTGGAGTCGATGGCGGCCTCCGCCATGCCCTCGACGATCCATTTGTCCGGCTCGGGGCCCGGAGGTACCGGCTGTCCGGGAGGAATCGGCGGGTGAAAGCTCGGGAATCCGTGCTCGACCGCGTGAAAGAGCTCGTGGCGGATGATGCGACGGAGCTGATCGGGCGCGAACGGGGCCCCAGGGTCCACGCAGATGCGGAAGCTCTCCATGGCCCAGACGTAGCGACCACCGGAGCGAACCTCGGTGTCGCTGGCCGGGTCTCGATCGCAGGCGTCGTGGGTGATCGGGTAGACGGAGATCCTGGTGAACTCACACCCTTCCCTCTTGAGGAGCGGCTCGGGAAAGCCCTGTGCCTTGTAGGTGTCGTACGCGTCGGTGATCTCGCGGGCCACGTCAGCGGCGGGGCAGAGCGAGGCAGAGAGCTTGCACTGCACGGCGAACACCGGCGGACCGTCACAATCCTCGGTGACAGCCGCGCCAGCGGCGGCGTCTCGCCCGGGCCGCGCGGGCCGCCCGGCGAGCGGCGCGACAGGATCGACGATGTCCTGCTCCACCAGGACGAACGTCATGCCCTCGGTGGCGAGCCCCACCACGGTGATGACGTACACGTTGCGCGCCGCATCGTAGACCCCGATCACCTGATCCCATGACAAGCCGGACCGGGGACCGTCGAGAACGAACGAGGCCGGCATCAGCACGGACACCGCCAGTCGAGCCGTGTCCACCCCCTCGGGCACCGGGAGCTCCAGCTCGAACGACGCTCCGGGCAGCGAGGAGACCGTGCAGAGGGCGCCGACGTCGTAGTAGGCGCCCAGCGGCGTGTCGCTGCGCAGCGGTGGGTCGGTCGGCGGTGCCACCTCCTCGATCCACACCGGCACCGGCGCCGACAGGGTCCCGGCAGGGGCGGACAGCGCGAAGCCCGAGGGAGTGGTGATGGTCTCGCCGTCGTCCAGCGTGTCGGTCGGCTGCGTCGCCGGCTGGCACGTGAGAGGAGGCGGCTCGCTGATGTCGTAGAGGTAGACCGCCCCGAAGTCGTGGACCCCGGCGGGCGCCCCGTCGCCTTCCCGGCGGGGCGCGCCGACGACGCCCGTCTCATCGTGAAGCGCCACCGCCTCGCCGAAGCTGTCGTTCGAGGCGCCGTCACTCGCGGTGAGCTTCTCGATCTCGCGCCAGATGTCGGAGCTGGCCGCGTCGCGCCGGAAGACGTAGGCAGCGCCCTGAGCGGGATTGAACCCGACCGGCTTCTCCCTGGCGCCGATCAGCAGGGTATCGCCCTCGAACGCGATGGCGCTCCCGAAGTCGTCGAACCGCACCGCGTCGGTGGCGGTGATCTTGTCGACCTGGTGCCACTGGTCGACCGCGCTGGCGTCGCGTCGGAAGACATAGACCGCGCCCGCGCGGGTCTCGCCCTCTTTTCCCTCGGCGGAGGACGCGCCGACCACGGCGGTGTCCCCCTCCAGCGCGATGGGGCCGCCGAAGCCGTCGTTCTCGGCCCCGGCGTCGGCCGGCGCCAGTCGCGTGACGTAGGCCCATCGATCGCGGTCGACCGGATCGCGGCTGAACAGATAGGCGGAGCCGTCGTTGTCGCTGGAGAAGGTGACCGTCGGTGGCGCCCCGATGAGGAGGTTGTCCCCGTCGACCGCGACCGCGCGGCCGAAGAGCTCGTCGCCCGCCCCGCTGTCGCCGACGTCGCTCTCGAGGATCGTGGCGACCGCGCCCCAGGCGCCGGGGCCGCCGCGATCGCGCTCGAAGATCATCACCATGCCCTCACCGGCTGCCGTCTCGGCGCCCACCACCAGGAGATCGCCGGCGACGGCGAGGCTCGTGCCGAAGTCACCGCCGGTGTCGACCACGGCGTCGCTGATCTTGATCACGGCGCCCCACTGGTCGGGGCCGCCTTGATCGCGCCCGAACACGTAGACGGCTCCCTTCTGGGACAGGCCATTGCGCAGCCCGGTCGGGATGGACGCGGCGACCGTATCCCCGTCGACGGCGAGCGCGTTGCCGAAGTCGAAGAACTCGGTGGTGTCGTCGGGCACGAGTCGCTCGTGCTCGATCCACTGGTCGGTCGCCGGGTCGCGGAGGAAGACGTACGCCGCGCCGGAGTAGACCTCGGGGATGATCAGGTCCTCGCCCGGTGCCCCGCTCACGAGCACGTCGCCGCTGACGGCCAGCGGCGACCCGAACGTGGCCCAGGCGACCGCCCCGGTGGTGACGAGCCGGTTCTCGGCCACCAGCGCGTCGACTGGCTCCACGGCGTCGGCGACCGCCGCGATGTCCTCGACGCCGTCGCGGTCGCCGATGGATGAGGAGTCGCAGGCCGCCAGCGCCAGCGCCAGGGGCCCGAGAAACGTCGTGCGCCGCCACCTGCTCCGCGTGGCGCGATCTTCGTCTGCTGGGATCATGTCCGCTCTTTTCTGCTGGCCAGGACGGGCAGCCTCGCCGATCCCGAGCACGCGCCGGGCCAGCGCGGCTCCCGGCACAAGTGGCCAGCAGCAGCGGACTCCGCCGTCTGGCCGCGACAGCCGATCCGGCACGCGCCGGGCGCGCATGCCGGACCGGCGCGCCGGATCGGCGCTTCGGACCATGACCGCCCCCCTGGAGCGCACGCGCTCCCGACTTTGCGGGGCCGGGAATCGCGGCGGCCATCTTGCACGGCGCCGTCGACGCGTCTCGAACCGAAAGGCGACCCGTGCAGAAGACCCCGCACTTCACGACCGCATCCCTGAGGCCATGGCGCATCGCGCCGGTCGGCCTCTGCCTCTGCCTTCTATCCGCAGCCCCCGCGTGCCTCGGCGCGCCGGACGAGGCGCCCGCTCCATCGGAGCCGGCCCGCTCGAGGCGATCGAGCGCGGCGCCCCGGCGTCTCATCCCCCACGGCACGCCCGCCATCACCGGCGGCTACGTGATGACGCACGAGCACCCGACCTATGGCATGGCCTTCGGGGGCAACTACGCGTTCGCCGGCGCCACGGGCAACTACCAGAACGGGATCATGGAGAACGGCTACACCGCCTCGTGCGGCGGCTGCGCTCCCCTGTCCAGCTGCAGCCACGGCGAGGTGAAGGGGAGCTTCACCGCCGCGGTCGGGACGCTGGGCCGCGACATGGGAGACCACGCGAGCTACACCGGGCCGCTCCACGATAGCAACTCGCATCTCCGGTACAGCACGCAGTGGATCGAGCAGGCGTTCTCGCCGGCCGAGGTCGCCTATCAGGGCACCCGCATGAAGATCATGGTGGCGTTCGCGGTCGAGAACGAGGCCATGTGCGAACAGCTCCACGACGTGAACCTGGGGAACGGCGGCGCCGGCGGCGACGGATACGCCTGCTCGCGAGGAGACAGCTACGCGTCGCTGACGCGACAGCTCGACAGCCTGAAGGCCTGGGTCGCAGCGCACGGCTCGTGGATGGAGGTCGCCTACTCCGCCGCGGACGTCCGGCGCATCGCCGGCGCAAGCAAGCTGGCGATCATCCTCGGCGTCGAGTCGGACTACGCGTTCGGCGCCGAGAGCAAGACGTTCGATCCGGTCGCCAGGCTCGAGGCCTATCACGACCAGGGAGTCCGCACCTTCTACCTCGCTCACAAGGTCAACAGCCGCCTGGCCGGCGCCGATATCTACTATCCGAAGACCACGTCGGCCGGGAAGGCCATCCGCGCGATCCAGGCCATCTCCGGCTGCTTCTACTACGACGACCACGTCGGCACCTTTCCGCTGGTCGACGGCGGCTTCAACTACTGCAACAACGACGGCAGCTGCGGCCTGAATGCGTTCAAGGGGAAGAAGATCTTCGACGCCTGCAACGACCGCCTCGGCGAGATCTCCGAGGTCAACATGGCGGACTACGTCCTCCTGCGCGGAGCGGGCACGTTCAACGGCTTCGGCATCTACCCCAGGCCGCCGGGCTTCTCCGGCGTCGGGGGCTCGACCATGGACGGCGCGATCGAGCGCAACAACCTCGGCCTGTCGGCGGACGGCGAGCGGGTGGTCCGCCGCGCGATGGAGCTCGGCATGATCATCAACCTCGACCACGTTTCGAGCCGAGCGCGCGCCGACATCCACCGGATCGCCGAGGACGAGCTCGACGGCTATCCCTTGAACGCCCTGCACAACAACCCGAACGAGATGCTCCCGGCCGCACCTCCGTCCGGCCTGCCGGCGCCACACGAGTACGACTTCGATCGCGCCGAGCGCGACTACGTCCGCACCAGCGGCGGGATCTTCGGCGTCCGCCTGGGACCGCTCGACGCGAATGGATACAGCGCCTCCGGCGTGACGCTGAACTGCCCCCGGACCAGCACGGAGACCGCCAAGGTCCTGGCCTACCTCCTCGACGAGGGGCTGCACCTCGGATACTCCCTCGACTTCGCGACCGTCACCGAGGGAGTTCACTCGCGAACCACCGAGTCGTGCGGGACCAGCCTGGGTACGGACTACATCCATGCCTACGGCACCCAGATCACCGAGGGCCTCTCGCACATCGGCGTGATGAAGAAGTGGCACCGCGAGCTCGAGTCGGTCGGCCTGGCGGCGACCTACCTCGACCAGCTCGAGAACGACGGCGCCGAGGCCTTCGTCCAGATGTGGGAGACGTCCGAGTACCTCGGCGCGCGCTGAGCGGATTCCGCCGAGACGCCCGCGGGCGAACGGAGGCCCCAAAAAGGCAAACGGCCGAGACCTGGTGGTCTCGGCCATTTTCTGGCGGGGCGGACGGGACTCGAACCCGCGGCCTCCGGCGTGACAGGCCGGCGTTATAACCGACTTAACTACCGCCCCAGAAGAATCTGTTTTTCAGGCTCGGGAGGGGTGGGTGGAGCAGGGATTGAACCTGCGACCACCGCCTTGTAAGGGCGGCGCTCTACCGCTGAGCTATCCACCCGTATCCCTTCGAGGCCGGAGTGTTCTAGCGGTAGCCACGCGGTTTGTCAACGGGCATCCGGGGCCGCGGTGCTTTCGGTTAGAGTCCGGCGGATGTCCGGCGCCGGGATGAACCTGAACGACGAGACGCTGCGGACGCTGCTCGACATCGCGCCCGACTCGATCGCGATCCTGCGCGGACAGATCGTCCTCTACATGAGTCCGAGCGGCGCTCGGATCCTCGGGTTCGATCGCCCGGCCGACGTCATCGGCCTCAGCCTGGCCGACTGGCTGAGCCCGACCGAGTACCAGATCGCCATCCAGCGGATCGGCGAGACGATGCGGACCGGGCGCGCGGTCGGCCTGCCGCGCGACTACCGCGTGCGCGGCCGCGACGGCAAGACCTCCATCATCGAGGTGGCCACCGTCGGCATCACGTACGAGGACGAGCCGGCCGTGCTCGCGTTCGTCCGCGACGTCAGCGAGCGCAAGGCGCTCGAGCGACAGGTGGCCGAGTCGGCGCGGCTCGCCGCGCTCGGCCGGCTGTCCGCCGGTGTCGCTCACGAGCTCAACAACCCGCTGACCCACCTGGTGCTCGCGGTCGACGGGCTGCGCCGCACGCTGGCCCAGACCCCGCCGGATCCGGCGGCCGCGCTCACCCAGGCGCGCGACAAGCTCGACCTCATCGCCCAGGACATCGAGCGCATGGTGGTGATCGCGCGCGAGCTGCGCCTGTTCGCCAGCCCGCAGCCGGGCGCGCGCCGACCGGTCGACCTGCGCCAGCCGCTCGAGGACGCGCTGCGCGCGGTGCGCGAGACTCACCCGGCGGCGTCGAAGCTCCAGGTCGAGCGGCACTACGACGAGGTCGCCGCCGCCGAGAGCGATCCGATCCGCCTCGAGCAGGTGTTCGTGAACTTGCTGACCAACGCCTTCGACTCGCTGTCGGAGGCGGGCGGCGGGCGCGTGACGGTGGAGCTGCACAAGGCCTCGGCCGAGGCGGTGGCGGTGCGGGTGTGCGACGAGGGCGCCGGCATCCCCGAGGACCTGCTCGAGCGCGTGTTCGAGCCGTTCTTCACCACCAAGGCGTACGGCAAGGGCGCCGGGCTCGGCCTGGCCATCTCGCGCAGCGTCGTGCAGGCGCTCGGCGGCGCCCTCGACGTGGAGAGCGAGACCGGGCGAGGGACGACCTTCACCGTCACCCTGCCGGCGTGGCGACCGCCGATGGAGACACCCGAGCCGCGCCCGCCGCTGTCGGACCGGCGGCTGCGGGTCCTCGTGGTCGACGACGAGGCGGCCATCGGCCGCGCGCTGGCCGCGTTCCTCCACACCCACGAGGTCGTCGTCACCAGCAGCGTCGCGGAGGCGCTGGCCCAGATCGAGCGCGACGCCGCGTTCGACGTCATCCTGTGCGACGTGGTGATGCCGGGCAGCTCCGGGGTCGAGTTCCACCGGTCGCTGGCGGCGGCGCGGCCCGGCCTCGAGCGGCGCGTGGTCTTCATGACCGGCGCCACGCTCGGCAGCGACGACGGCCGCGCGCTGGCCGCGCTGCCCAACCAGATGCTGGAGAAGCCGTTCGACCTGGACCGGCTCGAGCGCGTGCTCGACGACGCCGCCCGCTGAGCGACGGCCGAGCTACTGGCCGAGCTACGGGCCGAGTTACGGATCGGGCAGCGTGCAGGCGGGTCCGCAGGCCGGCCCGGTCTGCGCGCCGAGCAGGCGGCCGACCTGGTAGAGGAGGCCGTCGACCTGGCCGTTCTTGAGATCGTCCGGGTCGCAGCGCGAGAACAGGCAGCCGGCGTAGGTGTAGCCCGGCCCCTTCTTCTTGACCCGGCGGACGTAGCCGTAGGCGTCGTGCCAGACCGAGTGGATCGCGACCGCGTCGACCATCGCGGGGACGATGTCGGCGGTCCGCTTGCGGTGGAACGAGGCGATGACCGGGGCGGACACCTTGGCGATGTCGAGCCCGACGGTGAGGTTGGGGCAGGAGGGGCCGCTCCAGCCGCCGCACGGCATCTCGCGCATGGCCTGAGCCTCGCTGATCGGGACCTTGAGCTCGGCCGAGATCTTCGCGACCGCCCGGGCAAAGGCGCGCCGGCGCTCGCGGGCGCGAGCCGCGTCGGTGAGCATCGGGCGGAGCTTGCCGTCGAGGGTGGCGATGACGTCGCGCTCGGGGGCGGTCATGCCGCGCGACGGATCGCGCGCCGGGTCGGAGTGAAGCGCCAGCCCCGGCGCCGCCGGGGCGCCATCGGCATGCGGGGCCGGCTTCGAGCTGGTCGGTCGGGCCGGTGCGGCCCCCGGCGCGATCGCCGGCTCCGACATGGTCGGCGTCCGCGCGGCAGGCGCCGCGGCGATCGCCGGTGCGGGCGCCGTTGCGGGCACGGGCGCGGACGAGCCGACCGCCGGCGCACCGACGGTCGGAGCACCTGCCGGCGCCGGGCCAGCCGGGCCAGCCGGGCCAGCCGCGGGGCCTGCCGCCGCGCCCTCCGACGCAACCGCCGCCGCTGATCCGGCCTCCGCGGTCGCCGGTGCCGCCGCTGGCGCCGGGCTCGCCGCCGGCGCCGCGCTGGTCGCCGACCCGGTCCCGATCACCCGCCGCGTCCCGAGCCCGCCGGGACAGCCGCTCAAGCAGAGCAGCATCGCGCCGCCAGCGGCGACCCACGCGCCCCACGCCAGCACCCGGCGTCGCACCGCGATCACCGCCTCGCCACGGCCGAGCATCCCGCCCAGCTTAGCAAGTCGGCTCCGGCCGACCACTGGCAAAGCCCGCCGACCGGCGGCGAAGCCGGCCGGGGGGCGCCGCGCTCCCCCTTCATCACCGATCGAGATCAGTGCGATCAGTGCGGTTCGACCGGCGGCGAGTCGGTCGAGGCCTGGAGCGAGAGCCGCCAGTCGATCGCGGCGGTCGGCTCGGGCAGGAACAGGTCGGGCTGCTCGTGAGCCAGCGCGAGCTTGAGGACCTCGTCCATGTGCGTGACCGGGTGGATCTTCATCTCCTTGAGCACGCGCCTGGGGATGTCCTTCAGGTCCTTCTCGTTCTCCGCCGGGATGATGACGTCGAAGATCTCCGCCCGGTGGGCGGCCAGGATCTTCTCCTTGAGCCCGCCGATCGCCAGCACCCGCCCGCGCAGGGTGATCTCGCCGGTCATCGCGATGTCCTGGCGGACCGGGATGCGCAGCAGCGCCGAGGTCACCGCCGTCGCCATGGTGATCCCGGCCGACGGCCCGTCCTTGGGGATCGCTCCCTCCGGGAAGTGCACGTGGATGTCGACCCGGTGCTGGAAGTCGCGGATGAGGCCGAGCGACTCGCTGCGCGATCGGATGTAGCTCATCGCCGCCTGCGCGCTCTCCTGCATCACCTCGCCCAGCTTGCCGGTCAAGGTCAGCTTCCCCTTGCCGGGCACGATCGTGACCTCGGCCGGGAGCAGGTCGCCGCCGTGAGTGGTCACCGCCAGGCCGTTGGCCAGCCCGATCTCGTTGACGTCTTCCTTGCGGTTCTTGCGGTACTTCGGCACCCCGAGGTACTTGCCGAGCTGCTTGGGGGAGAGGACGAACTTCTTACCCTCCTCCTGGTCGGTCGCCAGCCACTCCTTGGCCAGCTTGCGGATCACCGCGCCGATCTCGCGCTCGAGGCTCCGCACCCCGGCCTCGCGGGTGTAGTCGTGGATGATCGAGCGCAGGCAGTCCTCGGTGAACGAGACCGACACCGGCTTGTTCGCCATCCCGTTGGCCTCGAGCTGCTTCGGGATGAGGTACTCGCGCGCGATGGCCAGCTTCTCCCACTCGGTGTAGCCGGGGAGGTTGATGATCTCGCACCTGTCTTGCAGCGGCAGCGGGATCTGGTGCTGCGTGTTGGCCGTCGTGATGAACATGACGTCCGACAGGTCGTAGTCGAGATCCAGGTAGTGATCGTTGAAGCTGTTGTTCTGCTCCGGGTCGAGCACCTCGAGCAGCGCGCTGGCCGGGTCGCCGCGGAAGTCCTGCGACATCTTGTCGATCTCGTCGAGCAGGAACACCGGGTTGTTGGTGCCGACCTTCTTCAGCGACTGGATGATCTTGCCGGGCAGCGCGCCGATGTACGTCCGCCGGTGCCCGCGGATCTCCGCCTCGTCGCGCACGCCGCCCAGCGACTGGCGCACGAACTTGCGGCCGGTGGCGCGCGCGATCGACTTGGCCAGCGACGTCTTGCCGACGCCAGGGGGACCGACCAGGCAGAGGATCGGCCCGCGGATCTTCTCGACCAGCGCCTGGACCGCGAGGTACTCGACGACGCGCTCCTTGACCTTCTTCAGCCCGTAGTGGTCCTCGTCGAGGATCCGCTCGGCGGCGGCGATGTCCTTGTTGTCGACCGACTTCTCGTCCCAGGGCAAGGCGAGGATCCAGTCGATGTAGTTCCTGACCACGGTCGCCTCGGCGGACATCGGCGACATCATCTTCAGCTTCTTGAACTCCTTGAGCGCGCGCTCCCTGGCCTCGGCGCTCATCTTCTTGGTCTTGATCTTCTGCTCCAGCTCGTTGAGCTCGTTCTTGAACTCGTCGCGGTCACCCAGCTCCTTCTGGATGGCCTGCATCTGCTCGTTGAGGTAGTACTCCTTCTGCGACTTCTCCATCTGCTTCTTGACGCGGGTCCGGATCTTCTGCTCGACCTGCAGGATCTCGATCTCGGACTGCATCAGCTCGTAGAGCCGCTCCAGCCGCTTCTGCGGCGACTCGGTCTCGAGGATGGCCTGCTTGTCGTTGAGCTTGAGCGACAGGTGGGCGGCGATGGTGTCGGCCAGCCGGCCCGGCTCGTCGATGGTCTGGACCGAGACCAGCATCTCGGGCGGGATGCGCTTGTTCAGCTTGACGTAGTTCTTGAAGATCCCCTGGATCGACCGCATGAGCGCCTGGATCTCGACGCTCTTGTCCTCCGGCTCGTCGATCTCCTCGACCTCGGTGATGAAGAAGGGGGTCGACTGCGGGTAGCTGACGATGCGGGCGCGCCGCTTGCCCTCGACCAGCACCTTGACGGTGCCGTCCTGCAGCCGGAGCAGCTGGATGATGTAACCGATCGTCCCCAGCCGGAAGATGTCGGCGTCCTTCGGGTCGTTGGTCTTCGCCTTCTTCTGGGCCGCGAGCAGCAGCTCCTTGTCGGAAGCCATCGCCTCCTCGAGCGCGGCGATCGACTTCTCGCGCCCGACGAACAGCGGGACCACCATGTGGGGGAAGACGATGATGTCGCGCAGCGGCAGGAGCGGGACCGTGCGCACGGAAGCTCCCCCTTTCGGGGGGCCGTCATTCTTGGAGAACATGGGCGTTTCGAGGCTCGGCCGGCAGGGGTGTAGGGCCTCGCCGCGGCCGGTCGACGCGACGGGCGATCCCCTACTCTACGACGTGGGGGGTACGGCGCAAGAATCGGCCTGAAGCAGCTGACCCAGCTCAGGCGCCTGGGTGCTGGCGGACCCGCTTGGGGTCTATCTACCACGAAAGTGTATGGTATCTTGACCACGGTAGGTCTGTAGACAGCCTATGTAAAAACGCCTACTTGAATCGGGCAATGCGCAGTACCTTACAGCAAGGTCCTGCGGCATCGAAGCTGCTCTGATCGGACAACGCTCTCCATGCATTCATCCTCCTCTGGAAGCGCGACCCAGTCGGCGGATCTCTTCGTCGTCCTCGAGCCATTCCGGACCGGCTTCGCCGACTTCGTCCGCGCTCTCGAACCTCTGACCAGCGGTGGCAACGAAGGGCCCGTGCTGGGCAGCTCGGACGTCTACTACCGCGCCGACACCGATATCGCTCTGCTGTCGCTCCGGTTCGACCGCGACGCGGTCACGCCGCAGAAGCTGGCCTGGCTGACCGCGGTGGCGGCGCGCGCCGACCTGCCGGTCCTCGATCCGGCGCGGCTCGGGTTCAGCGACCGGCGCGCCTTTTACGAGGACTACCTGCCCCACTACCGCGTGCGGGTGGAGTCGCGCGGCGGGCCGCAGGAGGCGCTCGAGGAGCTGGCTCGCCTGCTCGCGCTACCCGACGCCCCGCCGATGCGATCGCTGTCGACGCCGTCGGCGCGGGTGGCGACCGGTACGGTCGAGGAGTCGCCGATCTCGGCCCCGTCGCGGCCCTCGCTCGACGAGCCGAACGGGCGCTACGGCGCCGCGCGCACGGTCGGACGCGGGCCGGGCGCGCGAGCGAGCAGCCGGAGGATCTCTTCCGACGCGCCGGTCGCGAGCGACAAGCTCGCCGCGGTGAGCCCGCCGTCGGCCGTCGCGGCTCCGGCCAGCGCCGAGCCGATCGACACGGCGACGACCCGGCCCAAGACGCTCCCCTACGAGGCGCTGTCGCGCGGGGCGCGGGCGCGCCGCCGGCAGGGGCCCGCTCTCACCACGCCACAGTCGCCGCGCGTGATGACGCCCGAGGAGGTGGCCGCCGGCGCCGACAACGGACGCGCGCGGGCGAGGTCGATCGGCGGGGTCACCGCGGCGCGCGCGCGGGTCCGCGGCGAGTCGCTGTCCGGCGAGCGCGCCGGTGGCGAGACGCTGCCGCCGCCGAGCGGCGGGCCGTCTCGCCGCGATCTCCGCACCCGGGGTGGCTCGCTCGGGCCGAGCCAGACCACTCCGCCGGCCGGGGCGCTCGCGCCGACCGAGCCGGCCGCGCGCTCCGCCCGATCGGCGCCGACTGGCGAGCAGGCGGTGGCGGCGCCGCGGGCTCCTGCGGGGGCCGTGCGGGCAGAGCCATCGCTCGATCGACGAGGGGAACTGGCAGGGATCGCGCCGCCGCGGGGCACGCCGCCCTCTCGCGCCCGATTGGTGCCCGCGCGCCCGGCCACCTCGCCGCCGGCCAGCTCGTTCGCGCGCTCGTCGTCGCCTTCCACGTCGTCGGCGGCCTCGTCGTCCGGCTCGTTTCCGTCGGCGGCCGGCACGGTCGCGCCGCCCGATCCCGGCTCGTACCCGCCGCCCGCCCGCGAAGACGCGATCGGCCGCGGCAAGCGACCCGCCGTCGTGGTCGAGGACGAGGAGTCGGCACCGCCGCTCAAGGTCCGCTTCCTGCGCGGCGATCAATGGACGCCAGGCCGCCTGCGCGCGCTCAGCCTGCAGGGCGCCCGCCTGGCCGCCGCCGCGCCCCCGCGACCGGGCGACATCGTCCAGCTCACCATCGGCCTCGATCACCTGGACGTGGTCGTGAGCGGCGAGGTCACCTCGGTCACCACCGCGGCCGAGGCCGCGCTGACCGGCGAGCCGAGCGGATTCTCGGTCCACTTCAGCGAGCTCGAGCCGCAGGCGCGCACCCGGCTGGTCAGCGTGCTGAAGCGGGCCAAGCAGGGCGGCATCTCGCTCCGCCCGCCGCCGCCGCGCGCGTCGGTGCGCTTTCCGGTCAGGTGGCCGACCGGCGTCATCACCTCGTGGGGCGAGTTCAACACCGCCGCGCTCGACGTGTCGCGCAGCGGCCTGTTCCTGGCCGCGACCGGCACCGCGCTGGCCGCGCGCGAGATCGTCTTCCACCTGCCGATGGACACGACCGGGCGCGCGCTGGCCGGGCGGGCCCAGATCGCCCGCGAGGTGTCGGAGGAGATGGCGGCGCGGCGCGGGCTGTCGCGCGGCTACGGGGTGCGCATCCTGGACTTCTCGCGCAACGACGCCCAGCGCTACGACTCGTTCCTCGACCGCGTCCGCCTGCGCACCGAGAAGCGCGTCCTGATCGCGGCGCGGCGCGAGCGCGGCACCGAGCTCGGGCGCGGGCTCATCGCGGCCGGCTACGCGGTCCACTCCGGCAACGACCTCTCGGGGCTGACCGACTCGGTCGACAGCGGACCGGCGCCGGATGCGGCGCTCATCGACGCCGGGCTGCTCGCGTCGGATCCGAATGCCGGCGTGCTCAAGCGCGCGCTGCAGACCCGCCAGGTGCCGGTCTTGACCATCGGCAGCGAGCAGGCGGAGCGGGCCCGCGCAGTGCTCGACCAGCTGCTCCACATCACATGAGACGGCAGAGTCGCGCCGCTGACCCGGGTTCCGGGCGGCGCGGCCCCGATCGCTTGGCGCCTCCGACTCGCGCCGTTACACTCGTGGCGGCTGTCGTCGAGCCCGTCCGTCATGTAGAGGTCCACGCCGCATGCAAATCCGATCACCGCGTTCCACCGGCGCGCCCGCACTGGTCGCCGCCGCCCTCGCCGCCCTCGTGGTCCTGGCCGCGTCGTCCACCGCCCGGGCCCAGCCGGGCGCGCCGCCGCCACCGCCCGACGGTGGCTACGGCGGTGGCAGGGGATACGGCTATTACCCGCCGCCCCCGCCCGACCCGTACCGGCGCGGGTTCACGCTCGGCTTCGGCGTCGGGCTGGGCGCGATGGACAGCGGCGACTCCAACCTGACCGAGTGCTTCGACTGTAACTACGACCCGATCGCGCTCGCGTTCGACTTCCACCTGGGCGCCATGATCAACCCGCAGCTGGCCATCATGGGCGAGGTGTTCTGGCACGCGCAGAACATCGACGCCGACGGCTTCAACTGGCTCAGCCAGTCCATGCTGCTCGGCGCGATCCAGTTCTGGGTCACGCCGCAGCTGTGGCTGAAGGGCGGGATCGGGGTGGCCTCGCTCGACACGCACTACGACGACGGCTACGACTACGCCGACGACACGATCGACACCGGCATCGCAGTGCTGGGCGCGGTCGGCTACGAGGTCCTCAGCGCGCCGTGGTTCTCGATCGACCTCCAGGCCCGGCTGGCGTCGGGCAGCTACGAGGGGATCGACGAGCAGGTCAGCGTCGGGACGGTCGGCGTCGGCTTCAACTGGTACTGAGCACCGGCTCCACGGCCGGGCGCGCCGCGTCGCGGTGGGGAACGATCCCCGGCAAAGTGGGGTGACGAGTCGGCAGGGACCGGCCTGCGCGGCGCCGCCGGGGCTGGATTTGCAGCCGGTTGCGCCGCGCCTCCGCCACCGACGATCGCATCCAAGGTGGCACCCCGATTGCCCTTGTGGTGATCCGTGGCGTGCCGCGTTGCGTCCTGGGCCGTCGGGCCCGCCCTCGCGGCGGTCCTTGGCTCCGGATGTCTGGAGCTCGAGCTGGACCCGACCCCGGCGGACCAGGACGCCGAGCAGATCGGCACCGGCCAGCAATCGATCGTCGGCGGGGTCGAGACGGCCGACTTCCCCTCGGCCGGCATGCTCCTGGTCGGCGGCACGCCCGACGTGGGCGCCGCCGCCTGCAGCGTGACCCTGATCGGCTGCGACAAGATCCTGACCGCGGCGCACTGCGTGTGCGAGCGGTTCGGCTCCGCGTGCTCGGACACGGTCCCGGCGCTGCCGTTCTACGTCTTCTTCCAGCATGCCGGCTTCTTCCGGGTGAAGAGCGTCGAGGTCCACCCCGACTACAACGACACGCCGGCCCACGACGCAGCCGTCCTCACCCTGGTCGAGCCGGTCACCGGCATCCGCCCGACCCGGCTGGCGAGCGCGCCGGTCCCGCTCGGCAGCCCGGCGGTGATCGCCGGGTTCGGCCGCGCGGGCGGCGACTCGTTCGAGTACGGCATCAAGCGGCGCGGCGACGTGACCGTCTCCGAGTGCTCGCCCGGCCAGGGCCCCAGCAAGCTCTGCTGGCTGTTCGACGGCTCGGACGACTCCAGCAGCTCGAACGTCTGCCACGGCGACTCCGGCGGCTCCACCTTCGTCCAGAGCGACGGCGTCTACGAGGTGGCCGGGGTCCACTCGACCACCAACCAGCTTAGCTGCCTCGAGGACCCGGACACGCGGACCAGCACCGACACGGCCGTGTTCGATCACCTCGACTTCCTGGCCGCCCGCGCGCCGACGCCGCCCGAGCAGTGCGGCGAGCTGCCCCGGATCGGCGATCCCGGGGTGATCTCGACCTTCGCGTACGGGACGGTCGACCGCGGCGCGGCGACCGACCTCACCGTCGAGGTGCCGCCCGGCAGCGCCGAGCTGCGCGTCGCCATGAACTCGAGCGACGGCAACGGCTCCAACCTGAACCTCTACCTCATGGCCGGCGCGCCGGCCGGGCCGGGCCGGTTCGACTGCAGCGCGGACGGCGACAGCCCGCACGGCTTCTGCGGCATCCACTCGCCGGCGCCCGGCACCTGGCACATCCAGGTCTACTCCTACGATGGGTTCGACACCGGCGCGGCCGGCGAGTTCGAGGTGGTGAGCACGACCTTCCCCGGCGCGCCGATCGGCCACGACGACTGGTACTCGGTGTACGGCACCCGGCCGTACATGATCGGTCCGTCGGCCGGCGTGCTCCTCAACGACGAGGAGAGCGCGCGACCGGGGCTGTCGGCCGTGCTCGACAAGGCGCCCCGCCATGGACACGTGTCCCTGGCCGCGAGCGGCGGCTTCGTGTACGAGGCGGACGCCGGCTACGTCGGCCACGACGCGTTCCGCTACCGCGCCAGCGACGGCACCTACAGCGGCGTGGCCACCGTCGACCTCGACGTCAAGCCGGGCCCCGAGGACGAGCCCTTCGACTACAGCGCCGCCCCGCACGCGGGCTGCGCGGCGGGCGGCGGCTCCGGCGGCTCCGGCGCGGCGCTCCTGCTCGTGGGGCTCGTGGCCCTGCGCCGGCGGCGACGCACGCGCTGACCGGGCCGACCGCTACCCGGTCTGGGCTTCCTTGGCGTAGGTGACCATCGGCGAGGCGTGCTTCTCGATCACGTCCTCGTTGATGATGACCTCGCTGATGTTCGCCTGGCTCGGCGTGTCGTACATGATGTCGAGCAGCGCGCCCTCGAGGATGGCGCGCAGGCCGCGCGCCCCGCTCTTGTGGGCCTGCGCCATCTTCGCCACCTTGTAGAGCGCGCCGCGGGTGAACTTCAGCTTCACCCCGTCCATCTCGAACAGCTTCTGGTACTGCTTGACCAGCGCGTTGCGCGGCTTGGTCAGGATCTCGACCAGCGCGTCCTCGTTCAGCTCGTGCAGCGGCGCGATGACCGGCAGGCGCCCGATGAACTCCGGGATCATGCCGTACTTCAACAGATCCTCGGGCTGCACCTCCTTGAGGAGAGCCCACTGATCCCGCTCCTTCTTGGGCTTCACGTCGGCGCCGAACCCGATCAGCTTCTGGCCGATCCGGTTCTCGATGATGTCCTCGAGCCCGGTGAACGCCCCGCCGCAGATGAAGAGGATGTTGGTGGTGTCGACCTGGAGGAACTCCTGCTGCGGGTGCTTGCGGCCGCCCTTGGGCGGCACCGCGGCGATCGTACCCTCCAGGATCTTGAGCAGGGCCTGCTGCACGCCCTCGCCGCTGACGTCGCGCGTGATCGACGGGTTGTCGCTCTTGCGGGCGATCTTGTCGATCTCGTCGATGTAGACGATGCCGCGCTGGGCCCGCTCGATGTCGTGGTCGGCGTTCTGCAGCAGGCTGACGATGATGTTCTCGACGTCCTCGCCGACGTAGCCGGCCTCGGTCAGGTTGGTGGCGTCGGCGATGGCGAACGGGACGTTGATGATCCGGGCCAGGGTCTGGGCCAGGAGCGTCTTGCCCGACCCGGTCGGCCCGAGCAGGAGGATGTTCGACTTCTGCAGCTCGACGTCGTCGTCGTCGGCGATCCCCGGGTTCGAGCCGACGTTGCTGGTCGCCGTGCGCCCGGCGAGCGGCTTGGAGTCGATCCGCTTGTAGTGGTTGTGGACCGCGACCGCGAGGATCTTCTTGGCCCGCTCCTGGCCGATGACGTACTCGTCCAGGATCTTCTTGATGGCGGCAGGCTTGGGGATGTTGTCCCCGCCGTAGGCCTGCTCCTCCTTCTCGATCTCCTCGGCGATGATGTCGTTGCAAAGACCGATGCACTCATCGCAGATGTAGACCGTCGGGCCTGCGATGAGCTTCTTCACTTCCTTCTGCGACTTCCCGCAGAAGGAGCAGGTCAGGTTGGCCTGGCTTGTGTCTCGCTTTTCCGGCACGGCTCTACCATCGTATCCTGACGGGTCCTCGTCGGGTCCTGCGCCCGGATCACTTGTGCTCGGGGCCGACCTTCTTCTGGACCAGCACCTCGTCCAGGATGCCGTACTCCTTGGCTTCCCCGGGTCCCATGAAGTAGTCGCGCTCGGTGTCGTTCTTGATCCGCTCGACCGGCTGGCCGGTATGCCGCGCCCACAGGCCGTTGAGGCTGTCGCGCATGCGGAGGATCTCCTTCGCATGTATGTCGATGTCGGTCGCCTGGCCCTGATAACCGCCGAGCGGCTGGTGAATCATGATGCGCGAGTGGGGCAGCGCGCGCCGCTTGCCCTTGGTCCCGCAGGAGAGCAGGAACGCGCCCATGGACGCCGCCTGACCCATGCAGATCGTCGAGACGTCGCAGCGGACGTACTGCATGGTGTCGTAGATCGCGAGCCCCGCCGTCACGTGGCCGCCCGGCGAGTTGATGTAGAGCATGATGTCCTTCTCCGGCTCCTCCGACTCGAGGAACAGGAGCTGGGCGATGACGATGTTGGCCACGTCATCGTTGATCGGCGTCCCCAGGAAGATGATGCGGTCCTTGAGGAGCCGGGAGAAGATGTCCCACCCGCGCTCACCGCGGTGGGTCTGCTCGATCACGGTCGGGATGAGGATGCTGCTTCGCGGGTCCATGTCTCTCAAGCGTAGGCCCGCGCTGGCCCCGGCGCAACGGTGGGCGCCAGTCCGCCGCTACTTCGGATCGGACCGGGGATCCGACGGGGGCTCTGTCTCGGGATCCGGCGCGGGCGATGCCGCTTCCGGTGCGTCGGATCCTGCCTGATCGGGCGGGACCGACTCCGGCTCCGGCTCCGGAATTCTCTCGGTCACCTCGGCGTGCTCGACCAGGCGATCGAGCGTCTTTTCCTGGCGGATCTGGAAGCGGAGCGAGTCGAGCCGGCCGTCGCGATCCATCTCGGATCGCAGCCGACCGGGCGCCTGCCCCTGCGGGCGTGCCAGCCTGGCTATCCGATCGTCCAGGTCCTCCTCCGGGACCTCGATCCCCTCCTGGGTCGCGACCGCGTCGAGCAGGAGCTGGCCGCGCACATCATCCGTGGCGCTGGCCCGCAGCTTCTCGCGCAGCTCGCTGTCGAGATCGCCGGCGTCGTCCGCCTGCATGCCGAACAGCTGGCGCAGGCGCTGGTACTTCGATTCGATCGATCGCTCGATCAGGCTCGAGGCGACCGGGATCGGGTTGCGCTTGACCAGCTCGGCCAGCGCCTCCTTGCGCACCTCGTCGTCGATGTCCTGCGACACGCGCGCCTCGAGCTCGGCGCGGACCACGCCGCGCAGCTCGGCCAGCGACTCGGCGCGGCCGGTGTCCTTGGCCAGCTCGTCGTCGAGATCCGGCACGTCCTTCTGGCGCGCGTCGAGCACCGACACGGTCAGCGCGGCGGTGCGGCCGGCCAGCTGCGGGTCGGGGAAGTCGTCCGGGATGGCGATCTCGAGCGGGTGATCCGCGGTCGCCAGCGGCAGGCCGATGAGGGCGGTGCGCAGCCCCGGCAGCGGCTCGTGCTCGGCGTCGCCCAGGTCGACCGGCATCTGCGGCTTGTCGACGTCGTGCTCGCCGACCTTGCCCTTGAGCGCGATCGCCGCGACGTCGCTCTCGGCCAGGACCTCGCGTCCCTCGATCGGGCGCAGCTCGGTGTGCTCGCGGCGGAGCTGCTCGAGCGCCATGTCGACCGCGTCCTCGCCGACCACGACCGGGCGGCGGCCGAGCTGCATGCCCTTCCAGTCGGCGATGTGGATGTCGCCGCGCACCTCGACGATGGCGGTGAACGAGAACGGCTGACCGGTCTGGATCTCGGGGGCGTCCTCGACACGCGGCTCGGACACCGGCTCGAGCTTGTGCTCGGTCATCGCGGTCACGAACGACTCGCGCACCAGCTGGCCGGCCACCTCGGCACGCACGCGCTTGCCGAACATGCGCTCGAGGACGCTGCGCGGCACCTTGCCCTTGCGGAAGCCCTTCAGCTGGACGCTCTTGGTGAGCTCGCGAAACGCGTCGCCCATGCGAGTGTCCACAGCGTTCCAGGGGACCTCGACGATGAGCTTCTTCTCGACCGGGGAGACGTCTTCGACCTTGACCTGCATGCCTGGACGCGGGTCCTACCACATGCCCGCCAGCGAGGCGAGGGGTCAGACGGGGGGCTTAGGCTGCGGCGCCTTTCTGCTGCCAATTGTCAGGGGGAATCGATCATGCGACATGTCTCTGGTCTCGTTTCTGTCACCGCGCTCGCCCTCGTCGGCGCCGGTGTTCGCGTCGCCTCGGCCGAGAAGCCCTACGCCAGCGCCGGCGTGGTCTCGCTGGGTGGCACCGCGGAGATCTTCTTCTCCAGCCAGTCGTTCACGCCCGACGGCGCCGACGAGAGCAGCGACGTCAGCGTCACCAGCGTCGATCTGCAGCCGGTGATCGGCTACTTCGTGATTCCCCGGCTGGAGCTGTTCGGCGGGCTCCAGCTCGGCATCGACAAGCTGAGCCCGGACGAGGGCGACGACGAGACCACCACCGCGTTCGGCGCGCTGGTCGGCGCCGGCTACTACGTCCCGGCCGGCAGCGTGTGGATCGGCCCGCGCGCGCAGGTGGGATACGCGAAGGCCTCGACGGAGCAGGGTGACGACGACGCGACCTCGAGTGGGTTCGACATCGAGGGCGCCGGCGCGCTGCGGGTGCCGTTCGGATCCGGCGGGCTGCTCGAGGTCGCCGCCGTGCTCGAGTACCAGAGCCTGAGCCTCGAGGCGAACGACACCGCGGTCGGCGACCTCAGCTCGCTCAACTTTGGCGCCGACATCGGCTTCTTCGTCTTCTTCTAGAGTCGATCTACCGGCGGAGGATGTAGGTCGGCGCTCCGGTGCGGTCGACGCCGGCGTGGATCAGGTCGAGGCCGAGGTCGCTCAGCTTGACCAGGAAGCGCTCCATCCAGGGCACCGGCGCGTCGGTGCCGACGATGCGGGCGATGTCGTCGGCGGAGAGGGCCGGCGCGCGGCCGAGGGCGTCGAGGACGTCGCGCTCGGGCTGCACGAGCTGCAGGCCGAGCGGCATGGTGCGGCCGACCAGCGAGACAAAGGCGAGGTGAGTGCTGGCTCCGGCGGGCGCGCGCGGCACCACGGGGCCGAGGCGCTCCGGGGTCGGGCCGGCCGGGCCGAAGCCGGGCTGGGTGCGCGAGCCGACCGAGGTGCCGCCGTTGCCGGGGCTCATCGGCGGCGCGACCCCGACCGCGGCGGCCGCGGCGCCGCCGAACAGCGGCGCGTCCGGAACCGTGACCATGCTCGCGCCGGCCGAGCCCGGCCCCGACGCGGCGAACATCGCCCCGGACCCGTGGCCGTCTCCCGCCAGCAGGGTGGCGCGGTCGGCCGACGCGAACGGCGGGTGCGTGTTGCCCGGCACCAGCCTGGGGCGGACCGGACGCGGGACCATCTCGGCCGGCTCGTAGTAGGCGTGCCCGGCCCGCGGCCCGGCCGGGAGGTCCGGCGGCGTGCCCGGCGCCCACAGATGGGTCGCCTTGCTCTCGAAGCGGGTCGCCTCGTCGGCCAGGCGCGGCGGGTTGCCCCGGCTTCCGGCCAGCCGGCGCGCCGCCATCTCGAGCTCGTTGCGGAGATCCTGGGCGCGACCGTCGGCGGGCGGCTCTACGTGGATGCCCCACTCGCCGTGGGCGTCGAGCCCGGCCGGGCCAATCGCGAGCTCGAAGCCGTAGAGCACGATGGTGGGGCGGGTCTGATCGCCGGACGCGGCAAAAGCGCGCATGAGCACGCGCTGCTCGGCCCACGACTCGGCCACCACCATCACCGAGCGGTGGCGCGACGGCGACGACACCGGGCTGCGCAACCACTCGTCGATGATGCGGATGCGCGCCACCCGGGCCAGTGTACACGAGCGACGCGACCGGGCGCGCGGCGGGGGCGGCTGGCGCGAGCCCGGCCCGCCTGCGTGGTAGCCTGACGGCGATGGCACGCTCGCACGGGACCGGCGCGTTCGACCGCGCCGACCTGGCCGCCTGCGGAGAGGGCACGGTGTTCGAGGCCGGCGCGCTCGTGTTCCACCCGGAGAACGTCGAGATCGGGCGCGACGTGTACGTCGGGCACTACGCGATCCTGAAGGGCTACCACCGGAATCGCCTGCGCATCGGCGATCGGTCGTGGATCGGGCAGATGGCGTTCCTGCACGCGGCCGGCGGGCTGGTCGTCGGTGAGCGGGTCGGCATCGGACCGGGCGTCCGGATCATCACGTCGGCGCACGAGCTGGGCGGCGGCGCGCCCGGCATGGCTCTGGACGGGGCCATCATGGACGGCGCGTTGCGGCTGGCGCCGGTCGAGCTGGAGGACGGCTGCGACATCGGGGTCGGCGCCATCGTGCTGCCCGGGGTGCGAATCGGGCGCGGGGCGCAGATCGGGGCCGGCGCGGTGGTGACGCGAGACGTGCCGGCCGGCGCGGTGGCGCGAGGGTCGCCGGCGCGGGTCGAGCGGATGCGCTGACCGGCAGCGCGGCGGCAGGCGGCAGGCGGCAGGCGGATTCGGTGAGCGGGGGCGACGACAGAGCGGCGAGCTGGATGGCGCGGATACGGACGCGGCCGGAGTGGGTCGTGTTCGCCCTGGCCACCGCCCTCTACGCGATCCTGGCCGGATCCGGGGTGGTGTGGATGGACGCCGGCGAGCTCAGCGCCGCCGCGTTCACCCTCGGTGGAGCCCATCCGCCCGGCCATCCGCTTCACTCGCTGCTCGGCAAGCTGGCCTCGCTGGTGCCGCTCGGCGAGATCGGCTTCCGCATCAACCTCCTCAGCGGCGCATCGATGGGCGCCGCGCTGGCCGGGACCGTGGCGCTGGCCCGGCGGCTGGCCCCGGAGCGCGACCGCGACGCCGCGCGCGCGGCGGGCCTGGTCGGCGCGGCGCTGGTCGCGCTCGCCCCGGCCGCGATGGCCAACGCGACCCGCGCCGAGGTCTACGCGCCGACCGCCGCGCTCCTGGTCTGGTCGCTGGTCGCCGTGCTCGACTTCTCGCGCGCGCCGGGCGGACGGGCGCGGCTGCTGCTCGCGGCGGCGTTCGGCTGCGCGCTGGCCGCGGCGATCCATCCGGTCATCGCGGCGGCGGCGGCGCTGCCGATGGCCGCGCGGGCGATCGCCGCCGCGCGCGGCCGCCTGGTCCGGCTCGCGGTCCCCGCCGCGGCGCTCGGCGGGCTCGCCTTCGCCGCCTACCTCTACCTGCCGGTGCGCGCGCTGGCGCCGGACCGCGCGCTCCTGGTCTGGGGCGACCCGTCGACCGGGTCCGGCTTCTGGCAGCTGGTCACCGCCGCCGCGTACCAGCGCAACTTCTCGCCGGCCGGCATGATCGAGCGATTCGGCGGGCTGTGGTCGATGATCGGCCAGGGCACCGCGCTGGGCGTGCTCGTCGGCGGGCTGGTCGGGCTCGGCTTCGCGGCGACCACGCGCCTCCGCGGCGCGGCCACCGCGCTCGGCGTCGCCGTGGCGGTCGTGCTGGGCGCGAGCCTGCAAGACCGGCTCAACCCGGACCTGCCCGGCTACGTCCTGCCCGCGCTCCTGGTCCTGGCCGCCGGCCTGGCCCCGCTCCTGGCCGCGGCGCTGCGCCTGCTGCCCGCCGATCTGGCCGGAGGCGGCGCGCGCGGCCGGCGGATCGCCATGGTCGCGGTGCTGGTGCCGGTCGCCGCGATCGGCCTGGTCGCGGCCGGCGCGCGCGGCGGACAGGGCACCGGGACCGGCGCCGGGCCGGCCGAGCTCGACCGCGCCGACGATCCCACGCGCCTTTGGGCCGCGACGGTCGGCGTGATGCCGCCCGGCCCCGCGGTCTACTTCGCGGTCGGCGACCACGCGCTGTTCTCCGACCAGTACGAGCGGCTGGTCGCCGGCGGCCGCCCCGACGTGGCCGTCGCCAGCGCCGAGCTGTGCCGCGACGAGTGGTTCGTGCGCCACCTGAAGCGCCTGCGCCCGGAGCTGTTCGTGCCCTACGTCGACGACGGCGCGCGCGGCGCGATTGGCGAGCGCCTGGCGGTCGAGAACCTGCGCCGCGGCCGCCCGGTCG
The DNA here is from genome assembly GCA_035489015.1 of Kofleriaceae bacterium. Lineage (GTDB taxonomy): Bacteria > Myxococcota_A > Polyangia > Haliangiales > Haliangiaceae > DATFRY01. The sequence goes on from DATHKR010000122.1 coordinate 25,428, forward strand.
GCGGCGACCAGCCCGCGTTCGGCCGGCTCGACCCGCGCTTCGCCCGCCCGATGGGGCGCGGCTTCGCGCTCGGACTGGTCGCCGCCGACGCCGGTCCGGGCGACCAGGCGCGACCGCCGCCGCGGTTCAGCGGCGCGATCGGCCGGCGCATCGCGGCGCTGGTCGGCCTCGCGCGCGGCGAGTACGAGCTGGAGCGCGGCCGGCTCGGCGGCGCGGCGCGGGCCGCCGGGGTCGAGGACCGGTTCGGCCCGGACGGGCCGGCTCGCCTGGCCGCGGCTCGCCCGCGCGCGGATCGCCCGCCGCTGCGCGCGCTCCTCCCCGCCCTCACCCGCGTCATGCTGTACGAGGACTGGATGGGCGATCTGTTCGCCGACGAGGTGGCGTGGCGGGCCGGGCTCGACGCGGCCGACCCGCCCGAGGACGCCGCGCTCGAGCGAGTGCTTCACGCCCGCTGGCGCGCGCTCCTGTCGGGTCGGATCGCGCCGGGCAGCGCGGCGCTGCTCGATCTCGGCCCGGTCGCGGCGGCGGCCACCACGCGGCTCCTGGTCGGGCGCGGCGACGACGCGGCGGTGGAGGCTCACCTGCGCGCGCTGCTGGCCCGCTTCCCGGACGACGCCGGGTCCATGGCGCTGCTCGCCTCGCACCTGGCCAACCGCGGCGCGCTGGCCGAGGCGGAGGCGCTGTTCCGGGCGGCGATCGAGCGCGACCCGGGCGTGGCCGAGACCCACGCGCGGCTGAGCGCGGTGCTGACGGCCGAAGGAAAGACCGAGGCGGCGCGGGCGGCGTGGGAGCGGGCCCGAGTGATCGATCCTTCGCTGCCGGCGGCGGGGCCGCGGTAGCGGATCGATCTCGATGCAGGGTGCGGCCATCGCGGTCGACTCGGCCGGGCACGGGACGCGGACGGCGGCGCGTCGCACGCCTGACGAAGTGGGGGGGATCGCGGCGCCGATCACGTGGGGCCCGATCCACGCCGATGATTGCCCCCGGCTGGCTGGGCCGGCGGGCCGGGCGGTGTCAAACTGCCCGCGTGAGCGGCCCTGAGGACAAGCTCCCGGCGGCGGCGCGCGACCTGGTCGAGGCCGCGCGGGCGGACGAGCTGCCGATCGTCGACTTTCGCGAGCAAGAGGTCGAGCGGGTGCGGAAGGTGCTCGAGGGCAAGCGCTCGCTCATCGTCACCGGGCCCGAGGGGTCCGGCAAGACCGCGGTCATCCACGCGCTCGCGCTCGAGATGGCGCGCGGCGCGGGCGGCGCCATCCGCGAGCTGTCCACGACGATGATCATGAGCGGCACCAAGTACCTGGGCGAGTGGCAGACCCGCATCACCCAGATCGCCGAGTCGTGCGAGCAGACCGGCGCCATCCTCTACATCACCGACGTGTGGAACCTGCCCCGGGTCGGGCGCTGGTCGGGCGGCGACGAGAACCTGTTCGACGCGCTGCGCCCGTTCCTCGAGGGCCGCCGCGTGCTGCTCATCGGCGAGGCGACCTCCGAGGTGCTGCCGATCCTCCAGCGCGAGCGCGGCTTCACCAGCCTGTTCGAGTGCGTGCCGGTCGCGCCGCTCGACCCCACCCAGGTGGACGAGGTGGTGCGCCGCACCGCCGAGCGCGCCGGGCTCATCGCCGACGGCGCGACCCGCCGCAACCTGGTCGACCTGACCTCGCGCTTCACCCCCAGCCGGCCGCAGCCGGGCCCGGCGCTCAACCTCCTGCGCCAGGTGCTCGACTACCAGGCCCAGAAGCGCGCGATCGGCGAGCCGGAGCCGATCACGCCCGAGTTCGTCGACAAGGTGTTCTCCATCTACTGCGGGCTGCCGCTGTTCGTGGTGTCGCGAACCGCGACCCGGCCGGCCCACGAGATCCGCGACTGGTTCCGCGAGCGCATCGTCGGCCAGGTGGACGCGATCGACGCGGTGGTCGAGGCGATCGCGCTGTTCAAGGCCGGCCTGCACGACCCCAACCGGCCGATCGGCACGTTCCTGTTCGTCGGCCCGACCGGGGTCGGCAAGACCGAGCTGGCCCGGGCGCTGGCCGAGTTCCTGTTCGGCTCGACCACCCGCCTGCTCCGCTTCGATCTGTCCGAGTTCAAGGACTACAACTCGATCGCCACGCTGATCGGCGATCCGGAGAACCCCAAGAGCGAGGCGCGGCTGGTCGACCCGGTCCGCAGCCAGCCATTCCAGGTGGTGCTCCTCGACGAGCTGGAGAAGGCGCACGCCAACGTGTGGGACCTCCTCCTGCCGCTGCTCGACGAGGGCCGGCTGACCCCGCCGGGCGGTCAGGCGGTCAGCTTCCGCAACACCCTGCTCATCGCCACCTCGAACGTCGGCGCGGCCGAGTCGGGGCGAAGCGTCGGTTTCGGCGGCGACGGCGGGGCCGATCCGCGCGAGGGCCGCATCCGCGACGCGCTCGAGCGCGTCTTCCGGCCCGAGCTGCTCAACCGCTTCCAGCACATCGCGGTGTTCCATCCGCTCAGCCGCGAGCAGGTCCGCATCATCGCGCGCCACGAGCTGCGCCGGGTGCTCCTGCGCGAGGGGATCAGCGCGCGCAACCTGGTGGTCGACATCCCCGACGAGGTGCTCGACCTGGTCATCGACCGCGGCTTCGATCCGCGCTACGGCGCGCGCGCGCTCAAGCGCCAGCTGCAGAGCGAGCTGGTCCTCCCGCTGGCGATGACGCTCATGGAGCGGCGGGTCGATCCCGGCTCGATCCTGCGGGTGAGCGCGCGCGACGGGCGGATCCGCGTGGTCGTGCACGACACCGAGGAGGCGCGGGCGGCGCGCCGCGAGGCCGAGCCGATCCGGCTGGCCGAGGGAGAGAAGGTCGGGCGCGGCGAGCTGCGCGAGCTGGTCGCCGCGGCGGCCGGCCGGGTCGAGCACCTGGCCGGCGAGGTCGGCGAGGGCCAGGCCCGGCTCGAGCTCGACCGCCTGATGGCGCTCCGCCACGCGCCGGAGTTCTGGAGCGAGGCCGACGCCGCGGCCCGCGCCATCCGCGAGGTCGACCGCCTGTCCGCCCGGCTGGCCCGGGTGGACGGCCTGCGCGCCCGCGCCGAGTCGATCGCGGAGGCGGCCGGGCGCGCCCAGCTGCGCCGCGAGGTGCAGGACGTGGCCCACCGGCTCGAGCAGCTCGACGACACGCTCGAGTCGGCCCGGCGCGAGATGGTGGCGATGGGCGCGGGCGGAAACGAGGACGCCCTCATCGAGGCGCGCCCGCTCGGCGCGTCCGGCCGCCCGGCCCGCGACCTGGTGGTCGGCGCCTACCTGGCGTGGGCCGAGGCCCGTCGCCACCAGATCGACTGGATCCGCGACCCGCTGGCCGACGACGAGCCGGCCATGTTCGCGGTGCGCGGCAACCACGCGTTCGGGTACCTGGCGCTCGAGGCCGGCCTGCACCGGGTGCGGGTCGGCGGGGCCCACGGCGCGGTGTCGGTGCGGGTGGCGGCGTGGGCGGCGCCGGTCGGCCCGGTCGACTTCACCGGCCACCGCGCGCTGAAGACGACCGGCCAGCTCGGCGGCAAGGTCCGCTCGCGGGTCGAGTGCGGCGGCGGCCTGGTGGTGCAGAACGGCCGCACCCTGGCCGAGAACCGCGAGCTGGCCGCGGAGCTGGCTGCCTCGTGGCGGATCGCGCCGCCCGCCCCCGACGACATCGTGCGCCGCATCGACACCGATCCGCCGCTGGTGCGCGACCTCCTGACCGACACCTCGAGCGGCCGCCCCGACGCGCTGTCGCCGGCCCGCTTCCACGAGCTCCTCTGCCGACGCATCGACGCGGCGACCGGCTGACGCGCTACCGCACGAGCGACCCCGGCGGCTACTGCACCATGCCGACCACGTTGCGCGATTGGCGCTGGATCTCGATCGAATCGCGGATGCGCTCGAACAGCTGGCGCGACGCGGGCAGGCCGACGATCTGGAGGAGCGGGGTCGTCACGTCGGCGGTGTTGATCTCGATGTGGGCCACGCCGAGGATGCGGTCGACGAACGACTGCACGTAGCGCACGTCGCGGCAGCGCCACAGCTCGAGCACGTCGATCTTCTTGCTGAGCAGGCCGTACTCGCTCTCGATGTTGGTGGTCGTCACCCGGAACACCTTCGAGCGCCGGAAGAAGTGCACCGCGAAGAAGCCGATCACCCCGAACGCGATCGGGATCGCGACCGCGAGCACCAGCGCGGTCTGGTCCCTGGTGAACCGGGTCGCGATCCAGCCCGACAGGAACGGGATGCCGATCGTGGCCAGCACCACGATCGCGTACTCGCCGAAGTACGCCCGCCACGACGGCGAGCCGGAGTAGAGGACCTTGCGCTCGCCCGGGTCGATCCCCGGGCCGCGCGACGGCACCGACGACGCCGGCATCAGCGGTGACGCGGCGTGCGCCTGGGTCGGAGCCGGACCCGCCCCGGTGGCCGGCTCACCGCCCTCGGCCGGGGCGGCACCTGCTCGGTCGAGGAACGAGCCGCAGAAGCGGCACTTGATCGCCTCGTCCTGGATCTCCTCGGCGCAGAAGGGACACTTTTTCATGGCCCCAGCAGGCTACATCCTGTAGCCGACTCCTACCAGGATCTCGAATTGCGTGATCTTCTCGATGTCGTTGCGGAGCGGGCTGGACGGGCTGTACGAGAAGACCACCGGCTGCGCGTTCACGATCAGGTTGCGGGTGACCGCGTACTCGGCGCCGAGCGCGACGCGGGCGTTGAACAGGCCGATCGACTTGCCGTCGGTCAGCTGGGTGCCGCCCTGGAGGAACGGAGCTCCCGGCTCGCCGAGGCCGCTGAAGATGAGTACGCCCGCTCCAACCTCGGCGCGCGCGGCCAGCCTGGGCAGGAACTGATAGGCCAGCCCGATGTTGCCGAGGAGCCCGGTCATCCCGGCCGTGCCGCTGGTCATGCTGGCCTCGGTCTCCCACGGGACCGGGGTGTAGGTCGCGAGCACGCCCGGCTCGACCACGAACTTGCCCAGGTAGAACGGATGGCCCGCGCCGATGGCGAACGCCACCAGCGTGCCGACGTCGAGGGGGCCGAGGGACGGGAAGCAGGCGCCGGCCGCCACGCGCACCGCGAAGAAGCGCGCCTGATCGCTGTCGCTGTCGACCTCCAGGTCGGCCTCGCCCTCCACTTCCTCGTCGACGCCGGCGTCCGGGTCGGCCTCGGTCTCGCCGACGTCGGCGCCGGTGCCCGCGCCGCTCTTCACCGCCCCGGTGCCGCCGTCGCTGCCCGCCGGTGTGCCGGTCCCGCCGGTGCCCGCGGCGGGCTCACCGCCCGCCTCACCCGGCTCCGGCGCCGTGCCCGAGGTCTTGCACTTGGCCTCCATCTCCTTCATGAAGCCCTCGACCTCGCCGCGGTTCTTCGCGTTCGGCCTGCTGGCGAGGTAGCGCCGGTAGAAGAAGAGCGCGCGGTCGCAGTTGCCGTCCTGGCGATAGGCCTGGCCGATGTTGAACAGGAACTCGGGCGCGTTGAACGTCTCGTACGCCTGCACCCACAGATCGATCGCCGGCTTCCAGTGACCGAGGTCGTACTGGACCTTCGCCCGGTCGTAGAGGTCGAGCGCCTTCTTCTTGTCGCCTACCGGCTGCTGCTGGGCCAGCGCGGGGGCGGCCGCGGTCAGGAGCAAGGCGCACGCGAGGACGAGGCTGCTCGGGCGAACGTTCATGGCGGGCGATTCTAGCCTGGATCGCCTCGCGCAGCGGAGTCGCGGGTGCGGCCGGAGCCGCGGGCACGCGCGCCGCGGTCAGAGCTCGGGGCGAATGACGTCGTCGCCCACGGTGGTGCGGCGATCGCTCCGGTCGCGCTCCTTGTCCCGACTGCGGTGGCGGTCGCGGCTCTTCTTGGCCGCGTCCTTCTTTTCCTTGTCCGCGTCGGCCGAGGACGTCGCGTCGCCCTTCTGGTCGCCCTTGTCGCCGGCTTCCCCGGGCGGGCTGGTCTGGGACGGCTTGTCGGCCGCGGTCAGGACCAGGTCGAGCGCGCGATTCTCGCTCGGGGTCACGCTCTCGCGCTTGTCGGCGTAGCCCTCGGCCTTGAGGACGATCTCGACCGCGGCGTCGGAGCGGGCCAGCTTGAGCGAGACCGGGGTCTTGCCGCGCGGCTCGCTCTCGCCGGCGACGTACACCGCGGCGCCCGCCGGTGTCGATCCGACCGCGATCTCCACGTCAGTGGCCGGCGGCGGCGTCCGCGCCGCGACACCGCCCACGCCCTTGTCGGCGCCCGTGCCGGTCGGCCCGGTGCCGGTCGGATCGACCGGCGTGGTCGGCGTGCGCTCCGGCCTCGCCACCACCGGCGGCCGGCGGGGCTGCTTGTTGCCCGCCACCCCTCGGTAGGCGAAGAAAGCGCCGACCCCGAGCGCGACCGCGCCGAGCGCGACCAGCGCGATCTTGGATCCGCTGACCCCCGTGCGGAGCTTGCCCGGCGGCGGGGTCGGAAACGACGGCATGACGTCCGCTCGTCCGCCCGCCAGCGGCGGAGGGGTCAGCATCCCGAGCCCCGGCCCGCTCCCGCCCATCGGCGTGGTCATCCGCTGGTGGGCCGGGTCGGCCGACAGCGACGGGTACGGGGTCATCGACGTCGGCGCCAGGTTCGGCGCGTAGCCGCCCTGGCCGGGGTGGCCGTGCTGGCTCGCCCCCGGACCGTAGGCGTGGCCGGGCCCGGCGCGCCCGTAGCTCAGGAACCCGTCGAGGCCGCCGTTGGCCTCGACGAACGCGACCGGGTCTTGCAGCGCGCGCAGGAACACTTCCATGTCGGCGAAGCGATCGGACGGGCGCTTCTCGAGCACCTTCATGCACACCGCCTCGAGGTGGGGCGGGATCACGCCGCGCACGGTCGACGGCTTGCGCGGCAGCTGGGTCAGGTGCTGGACCAGCACCTCCCCGTAGCCCTCGCCGCCGAACGGCACCTGGCCGGTCAGCATCTCGTAGAGAAGGATGCCGAGCGCATAGATGTCGGTGCGGTGATCGATGTTGCCGCGCCCCTCGCACTGCTCGGGTGACATGTACGCCGGCGTGCCCATCACGATGCCGGTGCGCGTGCGGCGCGAGCCCTGCTGATCGCCGGTCAGCTTGGCGATGCCGAAGTCGAGCACCTTGACGAAGTCGCGCCCGTCTCGCCGCTGCGAGATCATGACGTTGTCCGGCTTGAGGTCGCGGTGGACGATGCCGTGCCGGTGCGAGGCGCCGAGCGCGTCGGCGATCTGGATCGCGATCATCTGCGCGCGCTCGGGGGCGAGCGGCGCCTGGTCGTGGATGACCTTGGCCAGGCTGTCGCCGGCCAGGAACTCCATGATGAAGTAGACGACCTTCTGGCCCATGCCGCCGAACGGCGGCATCTCCCCGTAGTCGATGATGTCGACGATGTTGGGGTGCTGGATGTCGTTGACCGCCTTCGCCTCGGTGAAGAAGCGACCGATCACATCCTCGTTGGACGAGAACTCGGGGTGGAGCACCTTGAGGGCGACGCGCTTGCCGATGTTCGGGTGGACGGCGAGGTAAACCGCGCCCATCCCGCCCTCACCTAGCTTCTGCTTGACCTCGTAATTGCCGACCTTCGCCCCGAGTAATCGGTCCTGCGCGGTGGCCTGCTCCATGCAACCCCTCGTCCGAGCGCGAGACTGTAGCCTAGACGACTTTTCCCGTCACCGTCTCCAGGGATGGGACGCATGAGTGTCGCACTGGTTGCTACTCCTCACGAGATGATCTGGATGTGCGCTCAGGTGGGATAAATGCGCGACATTGGACTGGATCTGCCTCCGTGATACCAAGGATCGATGCGGCGGGCGCGGTCCTGGGTCGCTCTGGGCATATGCGGAGCCCTGTTCCTCGCGCTCCTGACCGGGCCGGCCGAGGCGCGCCGGCGCCGCGGGCACCGGCATCACCACCGGGCCGCCCGCCCGCAGCCGGCCATCCCGGCCCTGACCGCACTCGGCCTGCCCAACGTGCGGTCCGGGTCCGCCCTGGCCATCGACATGGACAACGGCACCATCCTGTTCGGCAAGAATCCGGACGCGGTCCGGGCGATCGCGTCGACCGGGAAGATCTTCGTGGCGCTGGTCGCGCGCCGGCGCGGCATGGACCTGGACGGCGTCACCCAGATCACGATGGAGGACGCGACCTACGCCCGGGGCGGCTCGCGCACGCACCTCGACGTCGGGCAGAGCTTCCGCAACCGCGATCTCCTGCGCGCGATGCTGGTCGCATCGGACAACCGCGCGGTCACCGCGGTCGCGCGCGGCGCCGGGCTCACGCCGGACCAGCTCGTGACGGAGATGAACGGGCTCGCGGTCGACCTCGGCCTCAAGCGCACCACCTTCACCGATCCCACCGGCCTCAACGGCAACTGGTCCACCGCGCGCGAGATGGCGATGGCGCTGGCGGCGGCGCTCCGCGATCCGGTGCTCGCCGAGATCCTCAGCACTCGCTTCGTCAGCATCCAGACGGTGACGAATGGACGTCCTCGCACGCTGCACTACACCAACACCAACCGCGTGCTGCACCGGGAGCGGCTGCGCGTCCTGGGCGGAAAGACCGGCTACACCCGCGATGCCGGTTATTGCCTGGTCACCGGCGTGGAGATGGACGGGCGGCGGCTGGCGTTCGTGTTCCTCGGCGGCGACGGTGAGCTCACCCGCTTCGCCGACTTCAACCGGGTGATGGGGTGGATGGTGGGCAACCGGGGCGGCGATGCGGCGAGCGTGTCGGTCGAGGCGACCGCGATACCGGCGGTGATGCCGGCGGCGAATACCGGGGACGCCCGCTGACCTGCGCCCCGCCCGCCGGGCATGATGATCGAAACCTAGGAGGTACCGATGCAGCATCGCCTGGCTTTTGCGCTCGCGCTCTCACTCGCCGGGGTCGCCGGGTCGGCCGGATCGGCGCTGGCCCAGCGCATGCCGGACATGGCCACGCTCGACCGCGGCGACGGCATCTCGCGGCTCGGGCTCGACTTCGGCGCGGCGTTCCCCGACGACTCGATCGAGGGGTTCGACGCGGCGCTCCGCTTCGATTTCTTCGGGCAGCTCATCAGCCGCCAGGGCCTCGGCGTCTACGGCTCGCTGCCGATCTCGATCCTGGTCGGCGAGGGAGACAACGAGACCGCGCTCGGCAACATCGAGGTGGGCGGGCTCTACGTCATCGACAGCCCGGCGGTGTCGTACGTGTTCCGCGCCGGTCTGGCCCTGCCGACCGCCGACGACGACGGGCTCGGGTTCGCGGCCAACGTCCTGGCCAGCTGGAGCCGGCTGACCGACCTCTCGCAGGCGATCCCGAACGCGACCTACCTCCGGCTCGGCTTCTCGCCGCTCTACCACGCGAACCGGGTCTTCCTGCGCGCCGACCTCGGCGTCGACCTGGCGGTCCAGGACGACGACCAGCTCGAGATCGCGGGCGTGGTGTTCGGCTTCGACGCCGAGAACCTGTTCCGCATCAACGTGGGCGGCGGAATCGACCTCGGCTCGGTCGCGCTCATGGCCGAGCTGGTCAACGTCGCGTCGACCTCGAGCCTCGACGACGACGACGACAACGACTTCCTCAACACGTTCGCGCTGAGCGCGCGGTTCATGGGCGGGTCGCTGCAGCCGTACTTCACCTTCGGGGTCCCGCTCGACGACCTCGGCCGCGACGTGATCGACTTCTTCCTCGGCGCGGGGCTGCAGGTCGCGTTCTAGTGCGCGACTAGAATCGATGGCGGGCTGGTCGCGACGCGAGGTGATGGCCGCGCTGGCGGCCGGCGCGGCCGGCGCCGCGGTGCCGGGCTGGGCCGGGTTGCTCGGGTGCGGCGGGGCGCGCCCGGCTCCCGCCGCGGCTCCGGCGCCGCCGCCGATGGAGTCGATCGCCGGGCTGCGCGCGCAGCTGCGCTCGGTCGCGGCCGACCTGGGCCGGCGGTTCCGCCGGGTGGCCGTGCGGGCCGAGCTGGGCCAGCTGACCTCGGTGCGAGTGGAGGCGGAGGATCGCGCGCTGGAGCAGCGCGGCCGGACCAGCCTGAGCCTGGCCGGCTTCGACGGACGGAGCTGGACCGAGCTGGTCGGGGAGGATCTGTCGCCGGACGCGATCGCGCGGGCGGCGGCAGCGCTGGTGATCGGCCGCGGCGCGGCGGCGGCGCGCGCGGCGCCGATCCCCACCGCGGCGGCGGTGGCCGCCAAAAGCGGCGCGAGCGACGAGGTTCCCGGGCCGCGCATGCGGCTCGACCCGCGCGCGCGTCCGGCCAGCGAGTGGCTCGATCGCGCGGCCCAGCTCCACGACCGCGCCGGACGGGTGGGCGGCAGCCGGCTGGTCTATCGCGCGGCCTCGCTCGAGGTGGACGACAGCGAGGTGATCTTCGTCGGTGACGGGCGCGATCTGGCCCAGCGGCTGGTCCGCGCCCGGGCGCGCGCCCTGTTCCTGGCCTGGACCGGGGCGGCGCTGGTCGGCGAGGAGGCGTCGCGCTCGGGCGCGTTCGGCCTCGAGGTCGCCCAGCTGGCCGACAGCCAGCTCGAGCGCGCCGCGACGGGTGCGCTCACGCTGTTCACCAGCGGCACCGTCGTGCCGGGCGCGCGCGACCTGGTGCTCGATCCGTCGGTGGCGGCGCTGCTGGTGCGGCACGGGGCGCGCGGGCTCGAGGCGGATGCGTGGGCGCGCGGCGGGGCGCGGGCCTCGGCCCTGGCCGGGCGCACGGCCGGCGCCGCGATCGTGACCGTGCGCGACGACCCGACCGCGGACGCCTGCTACGGCGGCTACCGCTTCGACGACGAGGGCTGGCCGGCGGCGCCGGTCGCGATCATCGAGCGCGGCGCGGTGCGCGGCCCGCTGTGCGACGAGGCCGGCGCCGCGGCGCTCGGTCGCCCGCGCACCGGTCACGGGCGGCGCGCCGGGCCGCGCGATCCGGTCGAGGCGCGCCCGTCGCACCTGGTGCTCGAGCCGGGCACCCGCACGCTGGACCAGCTCATCGCCGCGATCGACGGGCAGGGCTACCTGGTCGAGAGCGGGATCGACGGCAGCGGCGACGGCCCGTCCTGGCGGGTGGCGATCCGCGCGCGGCGAGCGCGGGAGATCGAGGGCGGCCGCCTGACCGGGCGCGTGTACGGGCCGGTCGTGGTCGCCGGCGACGTGCCGGCCCTGCTCGGCGCGGTGCGCGGCGTCGGCCGCGACGTCGAGGCGCACGGCTGGCGCGAGCCGAGCGGCGACGGCGCCCTCGCGCTGTCGGCCGCCGCGCCGTCGATGTTGACCCGCGGCTGGCTGGGAGGCTCGTGATGGGCGCGCGGCCCGCGCCGACGCGCGCGCGGAAGGAGGGATCGTGGCCATCACCGCCGACCGCCTGATCGCCCTGCTCGACGGCGCGCCCGACATCGACGAGTGGATCGCGACCGAGACCCGGACCCGGCGGGTCGGCCGCGACACCGGCGGCGGGCGGCCGGCGCGGCGGTCGTGCGACACCGTCGAGCTCGGCGCGGTCGTGTTCCGCGACAGCGAGCGCGGGCGCGGAGTCGCGCGCCTGTGGATCGACGCGGACAGCGCCGACGAGGCGCAGGTGCGCGGCCTCATCGCGCGCGCCGCCGAGCGCGCCCCGCTCGCCCTGGGTCCCGGGTGGGCGCTGCCCGCGCCGGCCGCGCCGGCCCGCGTGGCGGTCGCCGACCCCGACATCGTGGCCGAGCCGGTCGGCGTGGTCGACGCCGCCGTCGCTCAGCTCGGCAAGGCGGACGGCCGCCTGTGCCGGGTCGCGCGCGCGCGGGTCGACGCCGAGTGGCGATCGCACCGCGCCGAGACCAGCCGCGGCTTTGCCAGCCACTACCAGTCGACCGCGCTCGAGCTGGACGCCTCGATCGGCCCGCTCGCCGGGCCGGGACGCGCGCTGCTCGAGCGCGCCCACACCCGCGTGCGCAGCGCCGCGCAGCTGCTCGTCCATCGGCGGGCGGCCGACGCCGCTCGACGGGCGGCCTGGCGGGCCGGCGCGCGTCCGCTCGAGGCCGGGCGCTACGACGTCCTCCTGTCACCGTCGGCGCTGGCAGGGCCGCTGGCCGAGCTGGAGCCGAGCTCCGACGCGGCCGGGTACGGCTGGTTCGCGCCGCTCGTGGCCCACGCCGACGCCGGCTGGGTCCGGCTCGGCATCAGTCGCTACCGACCGGGCCAGTCGGTCTTCCACCCGCCGGTCGGTGACGACGCGGTGCTCGACGCCGTCGCTGGAGGGCGAACCGGGCGCGGCGGCCGCGGCGCCGGCCGCGAGGGCGACGGCGATCCGCTGACCCTGGCCAGCGACGGCACCCTGGCCTTTGCGCCGCTCAGCGCCCCGTTCGGCGACCTCGGCGAGCCGGTCCGGCGCTTCGAGCTGGTGCGCGCCGGCGCCGCGGCCGGCCTGTCGCTCGACTACCGCGAGTCGGTCCTGGCCCGCACCACGCCCAACGGCGGGGTTCGCAACCTGGTCCTGTCGCCGGGCCCGAACGCGGCGGCGCGCCTGGCCGAGCCTGGCCGCGACCGCCTGCTCGCGATCGACCAGCTGGCCTGGATCGACGTCGACCCGCGGAGCGGCGCGCTGACCGCCGGCATCCGGCTCGGCGAGGTGCGCGGCGGCGGCGCCGGCCCGGTTCGCGTGTCGGGCGGGCTCCTGGTCGGCAACGCCTTTGCCCTGCTGGCCCGCGCGCGCCTCTCGTCCGAGGTCGGCTCGCTCGGCTGGTACCGCGGGCCGACCGTGGTCAGGATCGACGGCGTCGACCTCGTCGCTGGCTGAGGCCGCGCCGGGTCAGCCGCCGGTCGCCGCGGCGCGGACCGCCGCCTCGGCCCCCGTCTCCGTCGCCGCCCCGGTCGCCTCGCCCTGTCCGCGCCGCCGCGCCGCGCCGGGTGAGACGCCGATGAACCGCTTGAAGGCGCGGCTGAACGCGGCCTCGGATCGATACCCGAGCCGGCTGGCGGTCTCGCCCAGCCCGAGCCCGTCCTCCCGCAGCCAGGTCAGCGCCATGTGCATCCGCCAGCGCGCCAGGTAGTGCATGACCGGCTCGCCGACCAGCTGGGTGAAGCGCGCCGCGAACGCCGAGCGCGACATCGCGACCTCGCCGGCCAGCGACGACACCGTCCACGACCGGGCCGGCTCTCGATGGATGAGCGCGATCGCGCGCCCCACCTGCGCGTCCTGCAGCGCGCCCAGCCACCCGGTCTGCGCCGCCGGATCCGCCGCGATCCACGAGCGGATCGCCTGGATGACCAGGATGTCGGCCAGGCGAGTGATGACCGTCTCGCCGCCCGGCCTGAGCTCGCGCGCCTCCGCTGCCATGAGGCGCAGCGTCCCGTCGAGCCAGTCCAGCTGCGACGAGCTCGACGCGCGCACGTGGATGACGCGCGGCAGGAGCTGGACCAGGTGATGGGCGGCGGGGTGATCGAAGCGGACCGCGCCGCAGATGAGCACGGTCGGCGCGCCGCCGCCGCCGTGGCGCATGACCGCGTAGCGGTCGCTCACTCGCTCGTGCGGCAGCTGTCCGATCCCGATCGCCGGCACCCCCGGCTCACTGGTCATCCGGTGCCCGCGCCCGTGCGGCACCAGCGCCAGATCGTTCGGCTCGAGCGCGACGTCGTCGCCGCCCTCCACCTCCAGCCAGCAGCGCCCGCTGGTCACCACGTGAAAGCTGAGACAGCCGGGGCGCGGCGGCAGCGCCAGCCCCCACGGAGCAGCGAGCTCCGATCGGCAGTAGAACGTGCCGGACATGCGCAGGAAGTGGAGCGCCTCGCCCAGAGGATCGATCGAGCCCCAGCAGTCCTTCATCCGGAGAGTATCGGTCGCCCCGCGCTCCATCGTCCAGATGCGCTGGACGCTCGAGCAGGAACGTGCGACGAACGGTCATTGATGAGCCGGGGAGGCGACTCGATAGTGGACGCATGGCAACCACCCCTCAGCCTCCTCAGCGCGGCGAAGCCGCCGGCATGATTCTGGTCACCGGCGCCACGGGCAAGATCGGCAGCGAGCTGGTCCGCCTCCTGACCGGGGCCGGCGCCCGGGTCCGCGCGCTGGTCCGCACCCCGGCCACGGCGTCGCTGCCCGGATCGGTCGAGGTCGCGCACGGCGACCTCGGCGACCCCTCGTCTCTCGACGCCGCCATGAACGGCGTCGATCGCCTGTTCCTCCTCTCGAGCGCCGACCCGCGCCTGGCCGAGCTGCAGGGCAACGCGGTGCGCGCGGCGGGCCGCGCCGGCGTGCGCCACATCGTCAAGCTGGGCTCGGCCGGGGCCGGGCTCGATTCGCCGATCCGCGTCGCCCGCGCCCACGCCGAGGTCGAGCAGCAGATCGCCGGGTCGGGCATCGCGCACACGTTCCTGCGCCCGAGCCTGTTCATGCAGTTCTTCCTCATGCACGCGCCGACCATCCGGGCCCAGGGCGCGTTCTACCTGCCGCTGCGCGACGGCGCGGTCGCCACGGTCGACGTGCGCGACATCGCCGCGGTCGCCGCGGCCGCGCTCACCGGCCCGGGCCACGAGGGCGCGGCCCACGTCCTGACCGGCCCCGAGGCGCTGACCATGGAGCAGGTGGCCGCCGCGCTCACCGCCGCGCTCGGCCGACCGATCGCCTACGTCGACGTGCCGCCCGAGGCCGCCGGCCGGGCGATGCTGGCCCAGGGCGTGCCCGACTGGTTCGTCGGCGACCTGCTGAAGCTGATGGAGATGTACGCCTCCGGCGCGGCCGCGGCGGTGTCGACCGACGTCCACGGCGCGACCGGCCAGCCGGCGCGCTCGTTCGAGGCCTTCGCGCGCGACCACGCCGCGGCGTTCAGCGCCTGATCGCCACCACCCCAAAAGGAGCGACGACAATGCGAATCGGAATCCTCGGAACCGGCGACGTGGGCAAGGCGCTCGGCGCGGCCTTCCTGGCACTCGGCCACGACGTGAAGATGGGCGCGCGCGACGCCAGTAACGAGAAGGCGGCCGGCTGGGCCAACGAGAGCGGCCCGCGGGCGTCGTCGGGCAGCTTCGCCGACGCGGCCGAGTTCGGCGAGATGATCGTCCTGGCCTCGCTCGGGGTGGCCAACCCGGCCGTCATCGAGGGAGCCGGCCCCGCGCGGCTGCGCGGCAAGGTGCTCATCGACGCGACCAACCCGCTCGACTTCTCGACCGGCGCGCCGAAGCTGGCGGTCGGCCACACCGACTCGGGTGGTGAGCAGGTCCAGCGGCTCGCGCCCGGCGCGCTGGTGGTCAAGGCGTTCAACACCGTCGGCAACCTGCTCATGTTCCGGCCCGACCTGCCGGGTGGGCCGCCCGACATGTTCATCTGTGGCAACGACGAGGGCGCCAAGAAGCAGGTCGAGTCGCTGCTGAAGAACTTCGGCTGGGACGTCATCGACCTGGGCGGGATCGAGGCGTCGCGCCACCTCGAGCCGATGTGCATGGTCTGGGTCCTCCACGGCATGCGCTCGGGCACGTGGATGCACGCCTTCAAGCTGCTGAAGAAGTGATCGCCCGCGCGCGCCGGCCGGCTCAGTCCGACCGGCGCTGCATGCCGACCGCGTCGAAGGTGATGCCGAAGCTGAGCCCGACCTCGTCGGACGCGGTCGCGTACCACCAGGCGCCGATCTGCAGCCCGACCGAGCCGAGCCGAGGGGTCAGCCGGATGACCGGGCCGAGCTCGCGCTCGTCGGACAGGCGCGCGACGATCCCGCCCTCGATGGTGTAGCCGAGCACATCGTCGACGGTGCGGCCGGCCAGCGCGGCCGCGGCGAAGGTGTCGGGCTCGAGCCCCGACACGCGGCCGGCCAGCGCGATCCGCCACAGGCGAATCGGCTTGAACATCCCGGTCGAGAAGACGCCCCAGGTGACGCCGACCTCGACCTCGCCGGCCAGCCCGCCGCCCTCGAGATCGGTGATGCCGCCGCCGGTCAGGGCGATGGACGGACGGGGCGCGATCGTCTTCTTCTCGCCGTTCAGGCCCTCGGCCAGGGCGCGGAACTGCGGGGCGGAATCGCTGGCCGCGGCGCGGCCCGGCCAGGCGGCGACCAGGACGGGGACGAGGACGGCGGCGACCAGCAGCGCCGCCACCAGCCGCGCCGCGCCGACCCGCGCCGCGCCGACCCGCGCGTGGGGCCATCTCCTCGACCGGATGCGAGCCATGCCCGCCCAGAATAGCGCACGAGCTGGCGACCGCGCGGCGCGGCGCGGCTGCCACGGCCCGGCCCTGTGTCGACACCTGCTACAGCTCGACGTGGCCGTCGATGCACGTGACGGTTCCGCCGCCGACCCAGATCGCTCCGTCCGGGTCGCGCTCCACGTGCACCCGGCCGGCCCGGCCCATCGCCGCGCCCTGGCTGGCCACGTACGGCGCGCCGAGGCGCCCGGTGCGGATCAGCCACCCGGCCAGCGACGCGTTGAGGCTGCCGGTCACCGGATCCTCGACGGTGGCGCCCTGGAGCGGAAAGAAGGCCCGCACCTCCAGGGCGCACGGCGACCCCGCCGCGTACAGGCCGGCGACCCCGACGTCGTGATCGACCCGGCCGGGCCGCAGCGCGAGCACCGCCTCGGCGCTGGCCAGGAGCAGCCCGACCCAGCCCGGCCCGTTGTCGACCCACTCGGCGTCGATCACGTCGGCGCGCGCGATGCCGAGCGCCGCGGCCAGCTCGGCGACCAGCGCCTCGTCGACCGGGCCGGAGCGGACCAGCGGGGGCGCGGCGAACGCGAGCCCGGCCGCGCCGCGCCGCACGCGCACCAGCCCGGCCCCGCACTCCTGCACGATCTGGTCGGCCCGGGCCGGCGCGCCGCCGGCCTCGAGCCAGGCGTGGCAGGTCCCCAGGGTCGGATGGCCGGCGAACGGCAGCTCGAGCGCCGGCGTGAAGATGCGGACCGCGTAGTCCGCCCCGGGGTCGCGCGGCGGGACCAGGAAGGTCGTCTCCGACAGGTTGGTCCAGCTCGCGAACCGCTGCATCTCCTCGGTCGACAGGCCCTGACCGTCGACCACCACGGCGACCGGGTTGCCCCGGTAGCCCTCCTCGGTGAACACATCGATCTGACTGAAGCGGCGCCGCATCCGGTGAGTGTGCCAGGCCGGGCCGCTCAGCGGGTCGCCGCGCGCGGCTGCTTCGCCGCCGCCGGCCCCAGCACGACCAGCGCCGGGCGCCCCGCCGGATCCCACTCCGCGGCCAGGTCGCGCCAGCGCCGCACCGCGAAGCCGGCCGCCGGGTCGATGGTGGCGACCTCGCCGCGCCGCGGGTGAAAGCCGACCACCACCTCGTAGTGACTGAGCCGCTTCCGCCCGCGCCCGCGCAGGAGCCCGACCACGACCGGGCGGCCGCGCTCCAGCTCGTGGATCAGGGTGGCGCGGTCGGCGCGGATCGCGAACGCGGTGAGCCCGCTGGCCCGCGCGACCGAGCGGAGCGCGCCGAGCCGCGCCCCGTGGCCGGGCTTGCGCCGGGCCGAGCGAGTGGCGGTGCGCAGGTCGAGCGGCACGCCCCAGCGGCGCGCCACCATCACCAGCGCGGCCGGCCCGCAGTCGAGCTGGCTGCGCTGGCGGACCGGCTCGACCCCGGCGACCGAGATCCAGCCGCGGTCCGGCGCGATCGCCGCCGGCGCGACCGGCGTGGCGTTCGAGGCCACCCGGACGCAGCCGCTCACCAGCGCGGCGCCCGCGATCGCGAGCCCCGCGGCCCTCAGGTGCTTGGCCGCCGCGATCACAGGATGACGATGAGGAGGATGACGGCCAGGATGATCGCGGTGGTCGAGCCGATGATCACGACCGCCGCGCCACCCTCGTACTTGGCGGCGTCGGGCCGGGTCCGCTCGGCCTCGGCGTAGCGGGCGGCGTCAGTGTCGCGATCGGCGCGGGCCTGGCGCGGCGCGCTGGTCTGTGCGGGGGCGGTCGAGGTCGCTGCGGGGCGCGGCGCCGGGGGAGCCGCCAGGGCGGCCGGGATGCCGGCGCCCAGCACGAGCGTGAGACTGACGAACATCGCGGTAAGGAGTCGCTTGGTCATGCAGGTGGTCAGCGCAATCGGCATGCCAGCGCATGTCCGCCCCAGCACACGAGCCGCGGCGACCACGCCTGTGGCGCCGGGCCGCACTGTGCGTCGGCGCCTCGCCTTGAACCTGCCGCGCCAAACCGCCCGAGCCAGGCCATCCAGCTTGACCGTCGCCGACCCGAGCGCGATTCTCGATCGACGCGCGGCGTGCTCCGCGCAACCCTCACGGTCAGCCCATGCCTGACCGCTCACGGGCAAAGGGGAGCGCTCTCCTCGGCACATCGCACCGGCTGGTTCCTTTCCTCGCGCCGCGGGGATGCATGGGCTCCCGATCGCGGCGTGGAGAGAGGGAGACCGATGACCGCCAGGCGTGATCGCAAGAAGCTCGTCCGCGAGCGACAGGCCCGCACCGGCGAGCGCTACACCACCGCGCTCAAGCAGGTGCTCGACGGCAAGAAGGACGCCGTGCCGGTGCTCGAGCTCGAGGACCTGACCGCCACCGCGGCGGCGCTCGGCTTCCGGTGCAAGGTGATCGCCTTTCCCGATCTGCTCGCGCGGCTCGATCCCGAGGTGATACTCGGCCGCATCCGCAGCGCGCTCCTCGCCACCGAGGACGATCCGACCACGCGCACGCTGCGCGGGGTCGCGCTGCGCGGCGAGCATCCCGAGCCGGCGCCGCCGACCCTGGGGGGCATCACCGCGACCAGGCAGTTCGTGGCCCGCGCCCAGGCCGGGCTGGGGGGCGTGAGCCCGGGCGGGCGGATGATGGCGCTCTACATGAGCGGCCGGCGCGGGGTCGTGACCGTCCTCTGCATGCTGTGGTCGACCCCGATGCCGCTGCTCGCCCCGCGCGAGCCGGCGCTCATCCTCGCCACCCCGGAGGGGCTCAGCGTCAGCCGGACCGACCGCGCACCGCTGCGCTTCCTGTTCTGATGCGGGCGGCCGCCGCCTACTCGCGCCGCATCGCCTCGACCGGGTCGAGCCTCGACGCGCGATAGGCCGGATAGATGCCGAACACCAGGCCGACTCCGCCGGCCGACAGCATCGACAGCACCACCGCCCAGGCCGGCACCGCGGTCGGGATGCCGACCATCACGTGGATGAGCGCGGCCAGCGCGGTCCCCAGGGCAACGCCGAGCGCGCCGCCGATGCTGGTCAGCATGACCGCCTCGACCACGAACTGGGCCAGGATGCGCCGGCGGCGAGCGCCGATCGCGCGGCGCAGGCCGATCTCGCTGGTCCGCTCGGTCACCGACACCAGCATGATGTTCATGACCCCGATCCCGCCGATGAGGAGCGCGATCGCGCAGATGCCGACCGACGCGGCCGCGACGATCGCCGACAGGCTGTCGAAGGTCTCCTGGATCGACTCGTTGGAGAACATCTCGAAGTCGTTCTCCGCCTCGGGCGGGACCCCGCGCGCCCGTCGCAGGATCGACACGACCTCGTCCTGGGTGCGCGCGATCCGGTCCGGGTCGCGCCCCTGGATGGTGACGTTGAGCGACCGCTTCGACCCGTACATCGGCAGGAACGCGGCGATCGGCAGCACCACCAGGTTGTCGATCGAGCCGCCCATCTGCTGGCCGCGCCGGGCCAGCGTGCCGATCACCTTGAAGCGGCGGCCGCGCACGCGGATCGACTGCCCGACCGCCTCCTGCCCGGCGAACAGGAGGTCGACCACGTCGGCGCCGATCACGGTCACGTTGAGCCCGGTCAGCGCCTCGCCCTCGCTGAACAGCCGCCCGGCGGCCAGCGCGAAGCCGTTGTTGTCGAAGAAGGCGGCGGTGGCGCCGACCGTGCTCACGATGGTGCGGATGGCGCGGTCGCCGGCGCGGACGTCGCGCTCGCCCTCCCAGGCCTCGCCGCCCACCCGCAGGCAGCTGGTGCAGTGCTCCTCGAGCAGCGCCACCTCGCGCAGGGTGAAGTCCTTGCG
Source organism: Kofleriaceae bacterium (assembly GCA_035489015.1). GTDB lineage: Bacteria > Myxococcota_A > Polyangia > Haliangiales > Haliangiaceae > DATFRY01. Next base: position 45,228 of record DATHKR010000122.1, read on the forward strand.
CCGCTCGAACTTCGATCGATCGCGGGGGCCGAAGCCGCCGTTCGGCTGCTTCTGGACCTGGAACACTCCGGTCCCCAGCTGGGCCAGGTCCTGGTGGATCTGCCGGCGCAGCCCCTCGATGGTCGCCGCCATCGCGACCACCGCGACCACGCCGATGACGATGCCGAGCAAGGTCAGCGCCGAGCGCAGCTTGTGAGCTGCCAGGGTGCGCAGCGCGGCGCGCAGCGTGTCGACGAACGCGGTGCTCATCACTCGTACCTCAGCGATTCGATCGGATCGAGGTGGGCGGCCCGGTAGGCCGGCCAGGTGCCGAACGCCAGCCCGATGATCCCCGAGAAGACCAGCGCGCCGATCACCGCCGCCGGCGACAGCTCGGCGCTGACCGGCGCGGTCCGGTCGATGATCGCCGACGCCATGACGCCGATCGCGGTCCCGATCGCGCCGCCGACCATGGTCACAAGCGCCGCCTCGGTCAGGAACTGGACCAGGATCGAGCGGCGGCGGGCGCCGAGCGCGCGGCGGACCCCGATCTCGCGGGTCCGCTCGGTGACCGCGACCAGCATGATGTTCATGACCCCGATGCCGCCGACCAGGAGGGTGATGAGCCCGATCGCGATCGCCACGCCGAACAGCGCCGAGGTCTCCTCGTTGAAGATCTTCACCAGCTCCGACTGGCGGTTGATCGAGAAGGTGTCGTCGTCGTCGGCGGCCAGGGCTCGCTCGCCGCGCAGGATCTCGATGATCTGGTCCTCGGCCTGGAACAGCGAGTCGGGCCGCGCGGTGACCGCGATCGCCATGTCGCGCCGCATGCCGTAGAGCCGCCCGAACGCGTCGATCGGAATGATGACCAGGTTGTCGAGCGAGCGGCCGAACGCCTTGCCCTGCGGCACCAGCACCCCGATGACGGTGAAGCGGCTTGGGCCGAGCGAGATGCGCGCGCCGAGCGGGCTGGCCCCCTGGAACAGGCGCTGGGCCACCTCGCTGCCGATCACCGCGACCTGCTGGGCGCCGGCCCCCTCGAGCGACGACAGGAACCGCCCGCTGGCCAGCTTGATGGTCGAGGTGTCGATGTACTCGCTGCTGGTGCCCTGGATCTGGACCAGGCCGATCCGCTCGCCCCGGTACGACACCTCGGCGGCGGCGTTGGCGACCGGCGCCACCGCGGACAGGAGATCGCCGCGCCGGCGCAGCGCCTCCACGTCGTCGCGCGAGATCGGCGGCCGGTTGCGGTACCGCCACCAGTCGCCGCGGATCACCCACGGCCGGCTGGTCACGTACATGGTGCTCGAGCCGAGCGCGGCCAGCTGGCGGGTAAACGAGGTGGTCAGCCCCGACACCAGGCCGTAGATGGTCATGAGCGTGGCCACGCCGATCGCGATGCCGACCGTGGACAGGAACGCGCGCATGCGGTTGGCGACGATGCCGCGCACCGCGGTGCCGGCCGAGGCGGCCAGCTCGACCGCGAGCCGGCGCCCTCGCCGCCAGGCCGCCCCCAGGATCACGCGCGGGCTCCGGCCGCGCCGACCATCAGGTCGGCGACCACCTGCGCGCCTGGCCCGTCGTTGACGATGGCCCCGTCGGACATGCGCAGCGCGCGCGGGCACTGGGCGGCGATCGATGGCTCGTGGGTGACCAGGATGAGCGTGTTGCCGGCCGCGTGGAGATCACCGAACAGGTCGAGGATCTCGCGCCCGGTCGCCGAATCGAGGTTGCCGGTCGGCTCGTCGGCCAGGAGGATGCTGGGCTCGGTCACCAGCGCGCGCGCGATCGCCACGCGCTGGCGCTGGCCGCCGGACAGCTCGTTGGGCCGGTGGCGCATGCGGCGGGCCAGGCCGACCCGGGCCAGCGCCTCGCGTGCCCGCCGCCGCCGCTCTCCCGCCCGCACGCCCCGGTAGACCAGCGGCAGCTCCACGTTCTCGAGCGCGGTGGTCCGCGCGAGCAGCTGGAAGGTCTGGAACACGAACCCGATCTCGCGGTTGCGGAGGTCGGACAGCGCGTCGTCGGACAGGCCGCGCACGTCGCGGCCGCGCAGACGGTAGGTTCCGGCGCTGGGCGTGTCGAGGCAGCCGAGGATGTTGAGCAGGGTGCTCTTGCCCGAGCCGGACGAGCCGACGATGCCGACGTACTCGCCGGCGCCGATCACGAAGCTGACGTCGCGCAGGGCGTGGATCGTCTCGCTGCCCATCTGGTAGAGGCGCGAGACCCGGGCCAGCTCGAGCAGCGCCCCGCTCACGGGTGGCCTTCTTCGCCCACCGCCACCGCCATGCCGTCCTGGAGCTCGCGCGCCAGCGTGCGGTACGGCCCCTCGACCACCACCTCACCCGGGGCCAGGCCGCGCGCGATCTCGACGTGGCTCTCCGACGAGAGGCCGACCTCGACCACGCGCTTCTCGACCTGGCCGCCCTTCACCACGAACACGACCTTGTCGAGCTTGCTCTTGCCACCGGCGGGGGTGCCGGCGGCCGGCGCTGCGGCTGGCGCGGGGGCCGGCCTGGCCGCCCCCTGCCCCTTGTCCGCTCTCGCGCCGCCCGCCCCGACCTGCCCGGACGGGCGCACCGTCACCGCCTGGATCGGCACCGCCACCACATCGCGCTTGCTCTCGGTCGAGATGGTCACCTGCGCGCTCATGCCGGACAGCGCGCGCGGCGGCGCCTCGTCGAGCGCGACCCACACCGGGAAGGTGGTCACCTCGTTCTCGGTCCCCTCGTTCTTCACGATCGCGTCGCGCCCGGCGTCGATCACCTTGCCGTGGAACGCGCGCTCGCCGAACGCGTCGATCTCGATCGACGCCTCCTGGCCCGGCTGGATGAAGACCACGTCCTGCTCGCCGACCTCGAGCTTGACGTCGACCTCTCCGATCGAGCCGAGCACCAGGATCACGTCCTCGGCGAAGTCGCTGCCGCGCACGCGCTCGCCGACCCGGTGGTTGATCGCCAGCACGGTGCCGGCCGCCGGCGCGGTCAGCGTGGCCCAGCCGAGCGCGCTCTCGGCCTCGGACAGCGCCGCGCGCGCCATCGTCGACCGGCTGGTGGCCGCGGACCTCTCCGCGTGGGCCAGCGCCAGCGCCGAGCGCGCCTTGTCCAGCTCCGAGCTGCTCGACACCTTGCTGGCCACCAGCTGCTCGGCGCGGCGCACCTCGCTGGTCAGGTAGTCGACGTTGGCCTTGGCGCGCTGCCCGTCGGCCTGGGCCGAGCGCACCTGGGCCTGCTGCTGCTCGAACTGCGCCTTGTAGCGCGAGGTGTCGATCTGGCCGATGATCTGGCCCTTGGTGACGGTCGAGCCGATCTCGACGCCGAGCTCGAGCAGCACGCCGGTGATGTTGGACGAGACGTTGATCTTGCGCTCCGGCTCGAGCTTTCCGGCCCCGCTCACCGTGCGGGTGATCGAGGTCCGGGCGGCCGACGCGGTGTGGACCGACACCGGCGGGTCCTCCCGCGGCCGGAGGCTGGAGATCGCGACCAGCGCGACCAGCGCCACCACCACAACAGCGAAGATCCACCGCGCGATCGTCATCGGGCACCTACCGTGCTGAGAAGGAGAACGAGGAGGAAGCCGACCACCACCGCGACCGCTGCGCGCGCGCGCCCGATGCCGGCCGCGGCGGCCAGGCCGTAGCTGCAAAGGACCACGGACCACAGCGAGAACAGGTCGGCGCTGGCCACCAGGTGGCCGAGGAGCGGGTGATCGACGGCGGCCGGCAGCCCGCTGGTGACCAGCCCGGGGAGATCCTTCGGCGTGATGCCGTGCTGGCGCCAGGCCGCCGCCGCCGCGATGACGGAGCGGACCGCCCAGGGGAGCGCGCCGACCGACGCGGCGGCCAGCGCGCGCCGGAAGCTGGGCGCTCCGCCGACGTAGCGGCCGATCAGGAACAGACCGATCGCCAGGAGCAGGATGCGGGCCGGCGTGCCGAGCCCGGCGGCGAACAGCGTCTTGACCCGGAAGATCGCGGTCTGCTTCGCGATCTCCTCGTCGACCTCGCGGTCGGTGCGCTCCTCGCCATCGCCGCCGGGAGGCTGCTCGGCAGATCCGGGCGGCGGCCCGCCCGCGCTCTCGGCCAGGACGGCCGGGGCGACGTCGATGCGCGCGGACGCGGACGCGCCGGCCAGGAGCGCGGCGCCGACCACGATCGCCATGGCCAGGCGAAAGCGCCCGCCCGCGACCAGCGGCGGCACGCCGCGATCCGGAACCAGGAGCGCCTTGATCAACGCGCCGAACGCCGCCGCGATGCGTCGCGGCAGGGCGGGCGCATCGGGGCGGGCTGGGCCGAAGGGCTCTTCCGGATCAGTCAAGGTGGCCGAAGGATAGCGAGGACCGCAGCCAGACGTCTGAACGTAGGGAGACGACCCACGCCGGGCCGCGAAAATTCCCGCAAACGAGGTCAAGGGGGCGCTCCGCGGCCGGGATTGGCCGCGACGGCCTGCCTGGGCTCACCCCGCGCCTGCCAGCCGCGAGTCGTTGCCGCCGCTGACATGCCGGAAGACGACCACATTCGGCCACACTCGGCCGCGTCCGTCGTCCCGATCGAGCGCCGGCCACGACCGACCCCTCCGGTGTTAACGTCCGCCGCATGAAGCGCCTGGTCCTCGCCTCGCTGCCCGCCTGTCTCTCGCTGGTCTTCTTCGGCGCCGCCTGCGGGGGCGACGACGATGACGACGACACGGCCGACGACGGCTCGGGGAGCCCCGACGCCGGCGTCGCCGAGGTGGACGCGGCGGTCGACACCGGGCTGCCGGTCCTCGAGGACGGCTGGAACGAGATCGTCCCGGGCGGCGACACGATCTGCTCGCGCGGCTCGGAGTTCGCCTACTGGGTGCGCAAGGGCACGGTGAACAAGGTCGTCATCGACTACATCGGCGGCGGCGCCTGCTGGGACGCCCTCACCTGCGGCTTCGCCGACTCGCTCTTCGAGGAGACGGTCGACAGCGTCCGCACGCGGATCGAGGACGAGGAGCCGGCCGGCTTCTACGACGATCAGAACCCCGACAACCCGTTCAAGGACTGGTACCACGTGGTCATCCCGTACTGCACCGGCGACGTGCACTGGGGCGACGCGGTCGCGGTCTACGGCGAGGGCACCGAGTCCGAGGTCACCATCAACCACAAGGGCGCGGTGAACTCGCGCGCGGTGCTCGACTGGGTGTTCGGAAACTTCGACGCGCCCGAGCAGGTCATGGTGACCGGGTGCAGCGCCGGCTCGTACGGCGCCGCGCTGTGGTCGGCGTTCGTGATGCAGCACTACCCGGACTCGCAGGTCTTCCAGTTCGGCGACAGCGGCGCTGGCATCATCACCGACGAGTTCTTCCAGGACAGCTTCCCGTCGTGGAACGCGGTCGACGCGTTCCCCAGCTTCATCCCGGAGCTCGATCCGGATCAGGTCGACATCCTGACCACCGCCCTGCCCGACCTCTACGCCGGGATCGCCGGCTTCTTCCCCGACCAGTGGATGAGCCAGTACAACACCACCTTCGACGAGAACCAGCACTTCTTCTACCAGGCCATGGGCGGCGGCGACGTCGCCGAGTGGTCGACGAAGATGCTGGCGTCGATCGCCGAGATCGAGGAGCGCACCCCGAACTTCTCGTCGTTCATCGCCCCCGGCACCCAGCACTGCATCCTGCCGTACGACAACTTCTACACGGTCGAGACCGGCGGGGTGAAGCTGACCGACTGGCTGAACGAGCTGCTCACCCAGCGCAGCGTCGAGTCGGTGTCGTGCGTGGGCGAAGATTGCGACATCGGCACTCCCTGATGACCTCCTGGGCCCTCGTCCGCGCGGTGCCGGCGAGCTTCGAGCGCGCGCTGTCCGCCGCGCCGCCCGACCCGCCCATCGACCTCGCGCGGGCCCGCGCCCAGCACGCCGACTACGTGGCGGCCCTGGCCGCCGCCGGCGCCGACGTCACCGCGCTCGCCGCCGACGACGCCTGCCCCGACTGCTGCTTCGTCGAGGACGCCGCGGTGGTGATCGGCGACGCCGCGCTGGTGACCCGGCCGGGCGCCCCGTCGCGCCGGGCCGAGGTCGACGCGGTCGCCTCGGCGCTCGCCGCTCACGTCGAGATCCACCGCATGGAGTCGCCGGCCACGCTCGACGGTGGCGACTGCCTCCGCCTCGGCCGCACGATCTACGTCGGCCAGTCCACCCGGACCAACCGCGAGGGGATCGAGAGCCTCGCCGCCTTTGCCAGGCAGCGAGGCGTCGAGGTCGTCGCGGTGGCGATGCCGGCGGGCGTCCTGCACCTGAAGTCCGTCTGCTCGCCCCTGTCCGGCGACCTGGTCCTCCTGGCGCCGGACACCATCCCACCGGCGACCTTCCGCGCCGCGCGAGTCATCCTGACCCCGCCGATCGAGGCCCACGCCTCCAACGCGGTCGCGGTGGGCGAGACGGTCCTGGTCGCCGCCGGGGCGCCAGCCACTCGCGATCTGCTCGAGGCAGCCGGCCTCCGCGTCATCCCGCTCGATACCTCCGAGATGCGCAAGGCCGACGCCGCGCTCACCTGTCTGTCGATCTTGGCCGACTCGACCTAGTTCTGCTCCCCGCAGCACGGCTCGAAGAAGTGGTTGCACTGGATGCAGGCCACCCTGACGACGTCGTCGATCTTCTGGCCGAGCTCGCGCTTGCAGGTCCCGAAGTAGAGCGGGTTCTTGCCGTCATCCACCGACCGCAGCGGAACCACGACGTCGCCGGTCCTCTGCACGTCGAGGATCGTGCGCAGGTCACCGTCCTGGTAGACGTAGAGCAACGTCCCGCCCTCGACCCGCTTGACTGGATCCACCGTCGGACGCTTGACCTCCACCACGTCCTTCGCGCAGACGGGCGTGGCCGTGAGAGCAGCATGGTTGGTGGGCTCGTCCTTGGTACAGCCGACCGCGAGAACAACGAGCATCACGATCCAGATCACGCTCTTCATCGAAATCCTCCTTCGACGTGAAGGCGACCCATGGGGCGACCGCGTTACGGACCGGCGACGATGTACGGCGACCACTCCGAGACCGGGCGTGTCCTTGCCATCTCTCGCTGAGCGCGGGCAAGCCCGGCCACCGGATCGACCGCTCCGCCATTCCGGTAGAAGGTGACCGCGAACGCGGACGCGTCGTCGTCGCGCACGCCGGTCAAGGTGGCGACGACGTGCTCGCTGCCACCGGCCAGGAACGCGGCCGCCAGGGACCCCCACATCTCGGTGCTGGTGGTGCCGGCCGAGGCGCAGGTGAACAGCACGACCAGGCCCGGGCGCAGCCCCCACGACACGATGTCGGCGGCGGTCACCTCCTGATCGTCCTCGAGGGCGAGGAACCCGCCGCGCGAGTTGACGCCCGAGTGAGAGATCACATGGAGGACGGGCGCGCGCGCCGCGCGGCGCAGCGCCGCGGTGGTCGCCTCCGCGTCGAGGTAAGCAACCGCACCGGTGGCGTCGATCACGGCGCGCAGCTCGCGGTCGTCGGCGCGCAGCCCGAGGCGGCGATCCGCCAGCACCGCGGACCGCTCGCCGCCGTCAGCCCGGGCCGGCCGACTCACCGCGAGGCTGGCCACGCTGGGCGCGTAGGCCACGTCGTAGTGGTCGAGCACGCGCTCGCCGGCGACCTTGAGCGCGGCGAACGGCACCTTGACCAGGACGCCGGTCGGCACGATGTGAACCCGGCCGGGCTGGGCGGGGAGCGCGTCGGCCGGCAGCAGGGCCGCGCCGAGCTCGGCAGCGGCCCAGTCGTCGTCCGGGTGAGCGCGGAGCTCGCTCTCCATTCGCTCGAGCTCGCCGACCTCGACGTCGACGCTGGTGATGCGCGGCTCTCCGTTCTCGATGGCGAGGGCGCGCAGCCGGCCAGCCCCGACGAAGTAGGTCAGCACGTGGCGGTCGCGCAGCGCGCCGAGGACGTAGTCCTCGTTGCCGGCGTCGGCCAGCGGGGAGACGGCCAGGACCGGGACCAGCTGGACGATGAGATCCATCCGGCCGATCGTGTCGCTCACCCGCGTGCCGGTCACGGGTGTCGCCGTCCGGACGAGCTCGTCGAGGAACATCCGCCCCTGGGCGCGGGCCAGCGTGGCAAAGGCGCCGGGCGCGTCGCCGCGCGCGACCTGGAGCGCGAACAGGTGCTCGAAGGGCGTCCAGCGCTTCACGAAGAAGTTGGCAATCCCGGCGGTCGGGGCGGAGCGCGCGCGCAGCTCGTCGATCAGCTCGATCGCCTCCCGGTACCGGCGCTCGGCCTCGTCGGGCCGGCCGGCCATCTCGGCGGTGATCCCGCGGTCGCGATCGACCGCCCACAGCGTGTCCGGCGGTGCGCCCTCCGCCGCCTGGTCCAGCGCCGCCATCGCCTGGGACAGATGGCCGCGCGCCCGCTCCAGCGCGGCCCGGTTGACCAGGATGCCGGGCGAAGGCGGCACGCCGCGGGTCTGCCATGCCTTCATCGCCACGTCCAGATGCCGCTCCGCATCGTCGAGTCGGTGGCCGGCGAGCGCCAGATCCGCGAGGTTGATGGAGACGATCTGGATCCGCCTCTGGTCGTCGGCGGCGCGGGCCAGCTCGAGCGCCTCCTCCTGGAGCTGCTCGGCCTCCGCCAGGCGCCCGCTGGCCCGCCGGTCGAGCCCGCGGTAGTAGCGCAGCCGGGCCTGGTCGGCCAGATCGTCGGCCGGCACGTAGCGCTCGGCGCTGGCGAGCAGCTCGCCGCTGGCGGCGGAGTCGTCGATGCTCTGGAAGACCCCGACCAGGCCGAGCAGCACCTTGCCGAGTGGCTCGTCCTCCCCCGACGCGACCGCCTGGGTGTGGGCCAGGTCGCCCCAGCGCAGCGCGGCGCGGTAATCGCTTTCCAGGACGTACCGGCGCATGAGCCAGCACGCGTCGATCGCCGCGGCGGCGTGCTCCTCGAGCCGGACGTGGCTGCGGTAGGCGGCCTCGAGCCTGGCGCCGGCCTGGTCGAGCTCGCGCGCATCGACCAGCTCGATCCCCTCGCGCTGCAGCCGCTCGGCCTGTGGATCGCCGTCCCGACGGTCAGGCAGCACGTCGGACGCACTGCACGAGCAGCTGCTCACACAGGCGCAGGCGGCGAGGGCCAGAAGCCAGTCAATGGACATCGGTCGATTCACCGGTCTCGAGATGCGCGCCGCCCTCGAGCGCGGCCCGCACGTCGGCGTCGCGGCCGCCGACCGGCGCGGCGATCTCCGAGTCCGCGGTCAGCCAGATCACGTCGTAGCGCCCGGGGCTGGCGAACACATGGGCCACCCGGACGCCATCGTCGCCCGGTCGGCATGCGGGTGCCGGCCCGCCCGGGCAGCGGAGCACGAGGTCGTCATCGCGATAGATCCGCAGCTCGAACCGGTCGGCGTCTCCCGACGTGGCGGTGATCTCGAGAACGTCGCCCTTCTGGCCGGAGCCGCGGTAATGGTCCCGGCCCTGCCTGACCCGCATCGCCAGGGTCGGCGGATCGGCGGCCCCGGGCCGCGCGATCAAGATCGCCGCGGCCGCCACGGCGGTGGCCGCCGCGATCCCGGCGCACATCGCCACCCGTCGACGGCGGGGCACCGGCACGACCGACACGACCGGCACGGCGGGCGAGGATGGTGGCGTCACCCACCGGGCCCGCAGCCGGGCCTCTGTCTGCTTCATCCAGTCGGCCGGCAGCGGCCGCTCCGATTCGGCGGCCAGCGCGGCGGCGATCTTCACGTACTCGGCGCGTCGCGCGCGGCAGTCGGCGCAGGCGTCCACGTGAGGGTCCATCTCCTCGCCCAGATAGGCGAGCATGTCCTCGCGCTCGAGTCGATTGCAGGTCACAGCGTCACTCCCTTGCTGCCCAGGCATCGGCGCAAGGCGGGTAGCGCGCGAGCGACGCGGACCCGCAGCGCGCCGGGCGTGTCGCCGGTGAGCTCGCTGATTGCCTCGTACGAGAGGTCGTCGTGAAAGCGGAGCAGGAGGACCGTGCGGCTGCGCATGTCGAGCGAGTCGATGCAGTCCTCGAGCGCCTGGCGGGCGCCGGGGTCGATCACGATGACCTCGTCGGGGCCATCGCGCTCCGCCACTCGCTCGAGCTCTTCGGTCTCCACGGCGATCGGGTCGTGGCGGCCCCGCACCAGCTGATCGAGGCAGCGGTGGCGGGCGATGCCGAGCAGCCAGCCGCGCACGTTCTCGATCTGCGAGCCGCGCTGGATGGCCTCGAAGGCCTGCAGGAAGACGATCTGCGAGACGTCGTTTCCGTCCGGCTCGTTGCCCAGCATGCGGCGGCAGTAGCGCCACACGGTGGCGCTGTAGAGCCGCATGAGGATCGATAGCGCGCCGTGGCCGTCGCGCTCCGCCAGCGCGGCATGCAGACGCGCCTGCTCGGGATCCCGTTCCACGGCAATCGTCGGCAGATCCGAGACAACACCGCGCACAGCAACGGCCCTGTACTCAGCCAAGCCCCGCTCCTCGTCACAGTATAGACGACAGATCCTGCGGGCGAAACGTTACGGCCCGACACGCGTAACGCCAGCGGGGGGTAAACCGCCCCTCGAATGGATCAATTCCCGCTCGCTCTGTACCCCGCGCTCCTACCCGCGGGCACGAGCGGGTGGCGCTCGGGCAGCGAGAGGCAGAATGACGCGAACGCGCGCAGAACCGGTCGTGGGGCAGTTCCGGCGGCTGGTCACGACCTCACCATTTCGCACGACCATCCCGGGCCTGATCGTGCGGCGACACGCGGTGCAGATCCGGCTCCAGGACGTGGGAGGGGATCCTGCCTCGCGTGCGGGCCCGCCCGCGCCCCGCGGGGAGGCGTCGATGGCGCTCACCGCCGAGCGAGTGCGGCGCACGCTCGGCTCCGGCTCCGTCGCCGACCGGCAGGCCTTGGTCGACGCGCTGCCGCATCACCCGCTGCGAGCCACCGCGCGGGCGATGATGAAGTCGCGCTCACCGGCCACGCTGGTTGCGGTGCTGGCGGCGCTCGCCAGGCGCTACTGCTTCGGCGCGAGCCCCTCGGTGGGAGCGGCGCTGGCCGCCGGGCTTCACGCCCGCGGCTGCGAGATCGCGCGGCGGACACCGGACCACGGTCTGCTTGCGGTCACGCTGTCGGGGCTGGCCCTCGCTCACGTCGGAGCGCTGACCCAGCTGTCCCGCTTCGACGAGCTCCTCGCGGCGTCGGCGCACTATCTGTCGGTCCAGGACCAGCTCCTGGCTCGATGCCGCGATCCGGACTGCGAGCAGAACACCGCCACCCTGCGCCTGTTCCGGGTCGAGGCGCTGCTGGCGCTCGCGCGCCACGACGAGGCGGCCGCGACCCTGCGAGCCCACCCCGAGCTGTTCGCCGATCCGGCCAACGCCCTCGAGGCGCGCCGCCTCCACGCCCGCCTCGAGGCCGCGCGCGGCACGGCGCTCCCGCGGCCCCGGCCGAGCTGTCGCCTCGACGTATCGCGCAGCGCGACCAGCGTCGGTCGACGCTCACCGTCGGAGGAGATCCTCCGCTAGCTCCAGCAGGCTCCTCGCCTGCTTCAGCACAGCGTCGAGTTGCTTGCCGCTGACATGGTCGATGCCGTAGTTGGCCACGTCCTTGACCGCGAGCAGGCGCCCGAGCGTCCTCGCTGCCTCCTTGCCGCCTGGCTCGACGTCCCTGAGAAGCAGGGTGGCATCGTGATGACTCTGGCCTCGCGAGCGACGACCGAGAGCGAGGCAGCACGCGGCGTCCGAGGCGGCGATTCCGGCAAGGATCGCGTTCGAGGCGGCAACGTCGGCGGCGCTCGGATTCTCGCGTTCATCGGCCGCGATCTCGGCGGCTTCGAGGAACTTCCTCGCCTGCGCGAGCCTCGCCTCGGCGTCCGCGCGACCACAGGAGTCAGTGCGAATGGAACCCTTTCCGCGGGGTCACCGTCGACCTCCGAGAAGCTGCCTGGTGGTCAGGCCGGCAAGAACCACGGCGTCTTTCTTGAGGTCGCCAACCACCGAGGGCCGATCGCGCTTGAGACGCGCGACGCGTTGCTCGGATATTTCGGCAACGGCGGCGCGGTTGCCGGTCCAGCGCTCGATGGATTGCAGCAGGTCGTCCACTTGCGAGCGCCAGAGAGGATCCTCCTCGTCGACCTTGACCGGTCGCACGACGAGCAGGTCGACGTCCGAGTCGATGCCGCCATCGCCGCGAGCGGCGGAGCCGAACACCGACACGTGAACTGCTCTTGTCTGCCAGGCTGCAATCCTCTCGCGCAGGCGTTCGAGCAGCGCTCCGCGGATCCCGGCGAGGAGCTCCACGGCCGGGAAGGCCAGGTGTTCTCGATTCAGCGTGTACAAGAAGGCGCGCCCGGCCTCCCTCGAGAGCACGAGACCATGCCCGACGAGGCGGTGGAGCGCGCGCTGGATGCCGGGGCGAGTGCCGCGCCGGACCAGCCGGGCAACCTCGCTGCCGGTCAGCGGACGAGTGGTCCGCGACAGGGTCACCAGCACCTCCCCCTCGAGACCGGAGCTGACGGCAGCGTAGGGGCGCGAGAGATCCATTGGGAAAGTCTAGCATCCATATGGAAACTATTCTTTCCATACGGCCGCTGTCCGGGGCGGAATCGCAGGCCAGATCGGTGTCTAGCGGAGCGGCGTCACCCAGCGCCACCGATCGTCGGCGACCGGGAACGGCGAACCCAAAAGGCCCGAAGGGCGGACGGCGGCCAGCCCCGGGGATGCCGTCGGTGACGGAACCGCGAGCCGCCGCGAGACTCAGGAGGGTGCCGGCAGCTCGCCGGTCTCGCCAGCAGCGGGACCCTGGCAGCCCGTCACCGCGCGGGTGCCGGCGCTCGGGTGGAGCAGCGGGGTGAAGCCGTGGGCCAGCGCGCCAACCGACGTCGGGGGCGTGAGGACCCGGACGGTCCCGGCGGCCGGCCGGGGCACCGGATCTACCCAGCCCGCGAACGTGAACGCCGGCATGCGATCGTGGAGCAGCATTCGCGCCCGGCCGGCGTCGTCGACCACCACGGTCCCCAGCGGCAGGTCGGTGACGTCGGCTTCCCAGGTCGTGCGGTCCTTGGCCCGGTCGATGCCGCGGCCTCTTTGCAGCCGCTCGCGGGCCAGCCGCCGGTTGAGCTCGTGCGCGGTCAACGGGGCGGGTGCGGCGGCGGCCTTGGTCGCGCCGTCTCGATAGGCGAGGTAGGCGTCGCGCCGGCAGAGGCCGCACGGGCGATGGCCGGCGGCGAGCGACACGGCATCGTCGAGGAAGAAGATCGGCGTCCATCGGTTGGGCCGGGCCAGCCGGACGCGCCAGTCCTTGTACCGCAGCAGGCACGTGATCCAGAGGTTGCTGCCGTGGTGGCGTACCACCGTCTCGTGCCCGTCGACGACACAGCCTCGATTCCCGGTGAACAGGCCCCTGTCGTCCACTGCGTGCAGGTCTC
>DATHKR010000123.1:0-7662 GCA_035489015.1 Kofleriaceae bacterium
TCGGCAGCGGCGGCGAGCGGCAGCTGATCACGCGGGTCAGCGGCGCGGGGCTGCGCCTGGCTGGCGATCTGGTCGGGACCTACGCCGCCGGGACCGACCTGGTTCGCCTGGCCGACGCGCCGGCCGGCCTGCAGACGGTCCGGCTGCGCTACGCGCCCGGATCGGTGTGGAGCGCGGTGCCGGCCGGCACGCTCACCCAGGGGACCGTGGTGACGCTCGACCCGAGCGGCGCGAGAGAGGCGCACGTGGTCGAGACGGTGCAGGCCGAGTACCTGCCCGAGGGGACGACCTACCGGGTGACCCTGCGCGACGGGCTCTACGCGCCGCTCGGCCTGGCCAGCGCGGTGACCGCCCAGACCGAGGCGTTCGATCTCACGGTCAGCCTCGGCGCGAGCAGCCAGACCTACGCCAGCCTGTCGGTGGACTCGGCCCACGATCGCTACTTCGTGACCGCGGTCAACGGGGACCCGGCCGGCCTGGTCACCGTCTCGCTGGTCGAGCCGCCGCCGGCGGCGCGGCTGCCCGACGCGATGCCGGCCGACCTGGCCGCCACCGCGATCGCGGTCGGCGGCCCCGAGGATCTCGCCACCCTGGGCGACGTCGACTTCATCGACGCGCTCGCGACGCTGGAGTCGGTGGACGACGTCAACCTGGTCGCCTGTCCCGACTCGTCGGCCACCGCGGTGCAGCAGGCGATGATCCAGCACTGCGAGCTGCTGGCCGACCGCTTCGCCCTGCTCGACTCGCAGCCGGGCCTCCAGCCGTTCAGCACCGGGGCCGGCGACAGCGTCGAGGAGCAGCGGCAGAGCCTCGACTCGACCCGCGGCTACGGCGGGCTCTACTACCCGTGGCTGCGGGTTCGTCCGGCCGGGTCGGGCGATCCGGTGCTGGTCCCGCCGTCGGGCCACGTCGCCGGCCTCATCGCCCGCTCCGACGCGAGCCGCGGGGTCCACAAGGCGCCGGCCAACGAGATCGTGAACGGCGCGCTCGGCGTCGAGCGCTCGTTGAGCAACGTCGACCACGGGCAGATCAACCTGCAGGGCATCAACGTCGTCCGCGTCTTCTCGAAGTCGGGCCGCGCGGTGCTGTGGGGCGCGCGGACCACCGCCACCGACGCGAACTGGCAGTACGTGAACATCCGCCGGCTGTTCCTCTACGTGGAGGAGTCGATCCAGGAGGGCATCGCCTGGGCCGTGTTCGAGCCGAACAACCTCCAGCTGTGGCAGAAGCTGAAGCGCACCATCAACGAGTTCCTGGCCCGCATCTGGCGCGACGGCGGGCTGTTCGGCGCCAGGCCGGAGGACGCCTGGTACGTGAGGTGCGACGAGAGCAACAACCCGTTCTTCGAGCAGGCGCTCGGCCGCCTGCACATCGAGATCGGGATGCGGCCGACCTATCCGGCCGAGTTCATCGTGGTCCGCATCGGCATCTGGCCGGGCGGCAGCGACGTCAGCGAGTCGTGAACCCCGACGTCCCGGAGACAGAACATGGCAACCGGTCAGGTCAAGGATCCCTACGGCAGCTTCCGCTTCAACGTCGAGATCGACGGCATCGTGCGCGCCGCGTTCAAGGAGTGCACCGGCTTCGGCTCCGACGTCGAGGTCACCGAGTATCGCGAGGGCGGCGAGAACACGACGGTGCGCAAGCTGCCCGGGCTCACCAAGTACAGCAACATCCAGCTCAAGTGGGGGATGGCGGACGACACCGACCTCTACGACTGGCACCGCGACGTGGTGAGCGGCGACTTCGAGCGCAAGAACGGCTCGATCGTGCTCTTCAACCGCAAGGGGGACGAGGTGGCCCGCTGGAACTTCGTGCGGGCGTGGCCGACCAAGTGGGACGGCCCCGACCTCAACGCCGAGACCAATGACCTCGCCATCGAGCTCATCGAGCTGGCCCACGAGGGCCTGGAGCGAGCCTGACCATGGCCTTCCGCACCGAGTTCGAGTTCACCCTGCCGTGCGGCTTCCTCGACGAGGACGGCACGCTCCACCGCGCGGGCGTGATGCGGCGGGCCACCGCCGCCGACGAGATCCTGCCGCTCAAGGACCCGCGCGTGGTCAAGAACCCCGCCTACCTGGTGGTGATCCTCCTGGCCCGGGTGGTGACGCTGGCCGGCGTGGAGCCGATCAACCCGGCCACCATCGAGCGCCTCTACGCCACCGACCTGGCCTACCTGCAGGAGCTCTACAACCAGATCAACCAGCTCGACGCGGCTCGCGAGCCGATCGTCTGCCACAACTGTCAGGAGGAGGTACAGCGGCCGGTCTCCGGCCCGGGGTGATGACCGGCTACCCCCTCGAGCTCCTGCTCGAGGAGGTGGCCTTCGTCGCCTACCACTTCCACTGGTCTCACGAGGAGATCATGGCGCTCGAGCACGAGGACCGTCGGAGCTGGGTGGCCGGGATCTCGAGCATCAACCGTCGGATGAACACGAGTGACTGATCGAACCCATACGGCCGCGCGCGCCGCGGCCTTCGCCGGGCGGCTCATGGCCCGGTGGCAGGCGCTGCCGGGGCGCTGGAGCGCGCTCGACATGACGCTGCGGCGTATCGAGCGGGAGCCGGCGCGGACCATCGTGCAGCGGATCGCGCCGGTGGTCGTGTCTCACCACCACGCCGGTCCCCAGGTTCGCATCCAGCTGGCGCTGGGTGGCGGGGCGGGGCGCGATCGATCACCGGCGGCGAGGCCGGGTGAGGGCAGGGCGCCGCTGCCCGGGCGCGGCGCGAGGGCCGTCGTGGTCGATCGGATCGCTCGTCTCGCAGAGCGCGCCGCCCCGGTCCTCGCCGCCGCGCCGCGGTCGCCGATCGCGCTGCGACCGGTGACGCTGCCCGCCGCCGAGCTCGCCCCGGTGCGGTCCGGCCGGCCGGGCCCGGTCGTCGCCGCGAAGATCGTCCGCCGCGAGGAGCACGAGCGGGTCGAGACGGTGGTGCGACGGACCCGGACCGAGACGGCGGGCCCGGTCGCCTCGCCGGCGTCTGCGTCGGCGTCGTCTTCGTCGTCGTCCGCGGGGCAGCCTTCCGGCGACGACGCGCTGGCCGGGCCCGCCCCGCGCCGCTCGAGCTCGCCCCGCGCCGCGCAGCCGGTCGCCCTCGCCGAGGTCGAGATCACCCGGCTCGCCGATCGCGTGGTCGAGCGGATCCAGCGCCGGGTGACGGTCCAGCGCGAGCGGATGGGAGGGCGCTGATGTCGCTCGAGAAGGCCACGCTCACCAACTCGGTCACCGGCGAGCGCATCCCGGTGCAGTTCAACCCGGGGGAGTACACGGTCCAGCGCGACGTCACCTACGCCCAGTCGGCCATCCCCGGGCTGGGCGCGCCGCTCCTCCAGTTCGTCGCCGGCAACATGCAGACCCTCGAGATGGAGCTCTTCCTCGACACCTACGAGGCGCACCAGGAGGGCTCGGCGGTGCTGAACGAGGCGGGCAGCGACGTCCGCGAGCTGACCGCCAGGGTGACCGAGCTCATGAGCATCGACGGCACCACCCACGCGCCGCCGGTCCTCCTGTTCGTGTGGGGCTCGCTGTCGTTCACCTGCGTGCTGGCCCGCGCGAGCCAGAAGTTCACCATGTTCCTGGGCGACGGTACGCCGGTGCGGGCGACGCTGCAGGTCACGTTCAACGAGTTCAAGAACGTCGATCTGGAGGCCAAGGAGGTCAAGCGCGAGACCGCCGACTACTCGAAGACCTGGGAGGTGCACGAGGGCGAGACGCTGGCGGCGATCGCGCACGCCGAGTACGGAAACGCCCGGCTGTGGCGGCCGATCGCGCTGCGCAACGGGATCGATCGGCCCCGATCGCTCACCGTCGGCGAGCGGCTGATCGTGCCCAGGCTGCCCTATCGCGACCCGGACACCGGCGAGGTGTTCTCGTGACCCTGGGTCCGCGCTACGTGCCCGACTTCTCGCTCACGATCGACGGCGATCCGATCCCGTCGGAGCTGCGAGCGTCGATCTCCGCCATCACCCACGAGACCGGGCTGGTCGGCGCCGATCGCGTGGACATCGACATCGTCAACGAGCGGCTGCGCTGGCTCGACCACCCGCTCCTGGCCCTGGACACCGACGTGAAGCTGTCGCTCGGCTACCGCGACGGGACCATGGAGCAGCTGTTCGTGGGCGAGATCGTCGGTCGCGAGTGCAGCTTCCCGTCGGGCGGGGTGCCCACGCTGCGGGTCGCCTGCCAGGACCGGATGCACCTCCTCCAGGAGGGGACCAACACGCAGTCGTACGGGATCCCGATCCCGTCGCTGGCCAACTATCCGCTGCCCGACCCGGTGGTCGGTGGGTTCGTGAGCGCGATGAACTTCCTCGTGCCGGTCTTCGATCCGATCGGCGCGGCGCTCTCGATCCTGCTCGGCGGGCTGGAGATCGCCGCCCTGGCCGACAAGGACGACGCCCAGAAGTTCATCCGCAAGCAGGAGGGCCAGAGCGACTTCGACTTCCTGTCGATCGTGGCCCGGGAGAACGGCTGGGAGATGTTCATCGACCACGGTGGGCCGCTGGGCGGCTGGATGCTGCGATTCCAGTCGCCGATGGACCGGCTCGGCGCGGATGTGACCCTGGCCTACGGCCACTCGCTGATGGAGTTCTCCCCGCGGGTCACCAAGGTGGGCCAGGTGGCGGCGGTCAGCGCCAACGTGTGGGTCCCGATGGTGAAGACGACCTTCACCGTGACGGTCGGCTGGGACTGGGACCGGGCCCAGCTCACCCTCAACATCGCGCCGGCCGGCCTCCCGCTGGGCAGCGCCCCGTCGATCTACTTGCTCGACGAGCCGATCACCCTCACCACCGCGCCGCGCTTCATCGTCGGGACCCTCATCCCGAAGCTGAACGAGCGCCTGACCGGTTCGGGGAGCACCCCGGGCGATCCGCGGATCCGGGCCGGGACCGTCCTCCGGCTCGAAGGGCTGGGCGAGGAGTTCGGCGGGCTCTACCGGGTCACCCAGGCCACCCACACCCTCGACGCGGGCGGCTACCAGACCCGCTTCGAGGTGCGCAAGGACATCTGGTTCGCCTCGATCCCGATGCGCGAGCAGGGCGCCTGGCCGGTCGCGTGGGCCGATCCGCCCGGGACCAGCGCCTAAGAAAGAGAGCCGTCGATGCCGCTCGATCCCGATCTCCTCTCCGGCCTGCTGCGCCCGCTGTCGCCGGCCAGCCGCAAGGTCTACGGCGTGGTGGTGGCCACCGTGGTGAACAACCTCGACTCGACCATGGAGGGCCGGGTGCAGATCCACCTGCCGTGGGCGCCCGGGCTCGATCCGTGGGCGCGGGTGGCCTCGCCGATGGCCGGGCTCGCGCACGGGGCCTACTTCATGCCGCAGATCGGTCAGGAGGTGCTGGTCGCGTTCGAGGGCGGCGACGCCGGCGCACCGTACGTCATCGGCGCGCTGTGGAACACGGTGGACCGGCCGCCGATCCTGGCCCCGACCGAGGCGGTCACCCGGCGGGTGATGCGCACGCCGCTCGGGCACCAGATCGACTTCGACGACGCCACCCAGACCCTGACGATCACGTCCACCACCCAGCAGACGATCACGCTCGATCCGGCGCGCATCGAGCTGTCGGCCGGGCTCGGCGTGGCGAGCGTGCAGGTGACCACCGCCGGCACGGTCACCATCACGGCCTCGGCCAGCATCGAGCTCAACGCGCCGAGCATCACGATCAACGGCGCGACCGCGGTGACGATCCAGGGCGGCACCAGCGCCACGCTCAACGGCGGCGCGCTCTGCGCGGTGCAGGGCGCCCTGGTGAAGATCAACTGACCGGAGGGAGCCAGCCATGTCGATCGCAGCGCGCGTCGGAGATCTGTCGGCCCACGGAGGCGTGGTGGCCGGGCCGGGCGTGGCCACGGTGCTCATCGCCGGGCTGCCGGCCGCGGTGGCCGGTGACCTTCACATCTGTCCGCTGGTGACGGGGGCACCGCACGCCACCACGCCGTTCCCGGTCGGCAGCGCCACCGTGCTGATCGGCGGCAGGCCGGCGCTGCGGGTGGGGGACCTGTGTGCCTGCGGCGCGCCGATCGCGTCCGGGGCCGTCACCGTGCTGGTCGGAGGCTAGCGATGGCGGCGCCGGATCCACGCGCGTTCCTCGGGGTCGGCTGGTCCTTCCCGGTCGCGCTCGGCGCCGACGGCGACGTCGCGCTGGTCGGCCACGAGGAGGACGTCCGCCAGGCGATCCTCCTCATCCTCGAGACCGAGCCGGACGAGCGCGCGATGCGGCCCGACTTCGGCGCCGGGCTCGGCGCGCTGGCGTTCGAGCCGCTCGGCACCACCACGATGGCGCTGGCCCGGCACCGGGTGGAGACCGCGCTCATCACGTGGGAGCCGCGGATCGACAGCATCGAGGTGAAGGCGGTCGCGGCGCCGGGCAAGGGTCGGCTCGACCTGACCGTCCGCTACCGGATCCGCTCGACCAACACCTTCTACAACCTGGTCTATCCGTTCTACCTGCAGGAGGGGCGGTCGTGACCTGCCGGTCGTCGAGGCCCACCGTCGATCCGCGCGACCGCGCGGCCATCGAGGCGGCGTTGCGCGACGACATCGCCGGCCACGTGCCCGGCTGGAGACCCGGCCCCGGCTCGGCCAGCGGCGCCCTGCTCGAGATGTTCACCCACCAGCTCGCGCTCCTCGCCGCCGGCCTCGACCAGGTGCCGGCGCGCAGCAAGCTCGCCTTCCTCGACATGCTGGGCGCGCAGCTCCTGCCGGCCCGCTCGGCCCGCGCGCCGCTGGTGTTCGCGCTGATGGAGACCGCGTCGTCGGCGGTGACCGTCCCGGCCAACACGCGCATCGCGGCGCCGGCGGCCCCCGCGCCGGCGTCGCCGCTGGCCGGGTCGGGCGACCCGAGCGCGCCGGCCGAGGCGGTCGTGTTCGCGACCACCCAGGCGATCAGCGTGACCCCGGCCAGGCTGGCCGCGCTCCACAGCGTCCGCCCGGCCGACGACGAGGCGGCCGATCACGTCGCGGCGCTGACCACCGGCTTCACCCTGTTCGACGGCGGCGCCCGGATCGAGCACGCGCTCTACCTCGGCCACGACGCTCACTTCGCGGTGCAGGGAGCGGTGACCATCTCGGTCTCCTTCCGCATGGTCGCCTATCCGGCGGAGACGATCCGCCAGGGGCTGTCGCTCCGCTGGGCCTACCTGGCCGACGGCGACTGGGTGACGCTGGCGGCGGTCGAGGACGGCACCGAGGGCCTCACGCGATCGGGGACCGTCACGCTGGCCTCGTCGTGCGGACCGGCGGCGACGCTCGAGACGATCGACGGGCACGAGAGCTACTGGCTGCGGGCCGTCCTCGACACGCCGCTCCCCCCCGAGGGCGCGGGGGGCGTGGGCCGGCTGCCGGCGGTGGATGTGATCCAGGCGCGGGTGGCGTTCAACTCGCGCGACCTCCCGCCCGACGCGGCGTTCAGCGACACCGCGCCGGTCGACACGTCGAACCGCTTCTGGCCGTTCGGCCGCCGCCCCGAGCGCCACGTCACCTTCTACCTCGCGTGCGAGGAGGCCTTCTCCCGGGCCAGCGCGAGGGTCACGATCACGTTCCGCCTGGTCGAGGCGATCTCCGCCGCCGGCGCGCCCCGGCTCGCCTGGGAGTATCACGCCGCCACCGGGTGGCTCAGCCTCGAGGCGACGCCGGGCTTCACCGACGAGACCGCGGATCTCAC
>DATHKR010000124.1:0-57397 GCA_035489015.1 Kofleriaceae bacterium
TCGAGCGTCGATCAGGCCGTGGCGTACCGGCAGCGTAGATCACCTCGACCGCGAGGCGAGGCCCGCGCGGTCGAGACATCGATCGGATTCGCGACTGTACGCGCGCCGACGGGAACATCGACGACCGTCACCGACCGCGGACTGTGACTCTCGAAGATTCGAGGCTCCGGTCGCGAAGCGGATGGAAGGGCTCGTCGGCATCGCTGGCACATCCGGTGCACGATCATCGCGACCTGAACCGCGTGCTCATCACGACCGCCCTCGCCGCCCTCCTGACCGGTTGCCTGTCGGACGCTGACACGCCGGACTCTTCCGGCGTGAAGTGCGGATCGCCCGCCCCGCTGCTCGGCGAGTACGATCCCGCGACGCCCGGGTTCGTGTTCGTCTTCCGGGGCGGAGTCGACGGCCCCGACGAGACCGAGCGGCTCGCCGTCCGCTACGACTTCACCCCGACCGGCGTCTACGAGAGCGCGCTCTCCGGCTTCGCGGCCGATCCCGAGGTCGACGTCGTCCAGCCGGCGTGGTCGAAGGATTCGTCGCGTCCGTGATCCGCATTCCATTCCAGCGTCATGGACGAGTGGGAGTTTCGGGGAGTACGCATCGAAAGAGGCTTCCCGTCATGCACAGCGCCAGAGACTCCGGACCAGCCCCGGCAACCAGGGTCGCCGCGTGCCTCCTCATCGTATCGGCCTGCGCGACGAGCTCGCGATCGGTGACGCCGCGCGCCGTCCACGAGGAGATCCGCGCGCTGCGGACCCGGGGCCACGCGAGCGTGCAGACCACCGCGGGCCGCCGCATCGACCTGCCGGCCGATCGAATCGTCTCCGCCACCTTTCCCGCCACCCTGGCCGCGCGGCTGCCCGCGGCAGGCCTCGCCGGACCGGGCCAGGAGCAGGTCACCGCGCGGCTGACCATCGCCGAGTTGATCGCGAACTGTCCGGATGTGCCGCCGTTCGCCGAGGATCCGTATCGTCGCGATCCGCCATGCCTCCTCCAGGCGACCCAGACGCCGGCCTGGATCGTCGAGCGCGAGCGCGTGGTCGACTGGGGCACCGTCGGCGACTGGACGGTCGGTACCGCCTCGCTGACCGCCGCCGTGGGCCTCGGGGTGTGCGCGCTTGCCTGTGACGAGCCGTGGGATCGGGTGGCGGGCCTGAGCCTGGTCGGCGGGTTGCTGGTCGTGACGGTGGTCGGGGCCTACTACTTCGCCAGGAGCCTCTGATCGTCGTGAAGGGTTGCGAGGACCGGCGCGTCGGTGATACTCGATGGAGAGCGCCAGCCCCCCGGCTGGCGTTCTGATTTTCGGCGCCGCCTGCTCGGCGGCCGCATCTGGCGCCGGCCGCGCGGCCGGTGCGCTCGGGGCTCGCCACCGGCCAGCCGTGCCGGCGGCGTGCACTTCACGAAGGGAGCACGAGATGGGCAGCGATCCGGTTCATGACGATCGACGGGCGGAGATCTGGTTCGAGAGCGACGGGGTGAGGCTGTTCGCGGTCGACAGCGGTCGCGGGCGGCCGGTCATCCTGTTGCACGGTGGGCTGGCCAGTCACCTGGCCTGCCAGGTGTTCGCGGCGCCGCTGTCGCGGCGCTTCCGGCTCATCACGCCGGATCTGCGGGCGAGCGGTCGCTCGATATACGGCGGTCCGCTGACCTGGGACCAGCTCGCCGACGACGTCGCCGCGCTGGTGCGCCACGTCGGCGCCGACCGGGCGGTGATCGGCGGCATCTCCTTCGGCGCGGGTTGCGCGGTTCGCGCCGCCCTCCGCCATCCCGAGCGGATCTCGGCGCTGGTGCTGCTGACCCCGGCGTTCGCCGGCGCCGACGTGGGTCTCACCGCGGCGCAGCACGGGGCCATGCTGGCCATGGACGCGGCCGGCAGCCGCGCGATCGCCGAGGGCGTGCAGGTGCTGCATCCCCTGTTCGACGCGCTGCCGGCGGCGATCCGGGAACGGGCGCGCGCCATGGTCGACGCGTTCGACCCGGCCAGCGTGGCGGCGACCACCCGGTTCCTGGCCTCGGGCGCCCAGCCGTTCGCGACCGCCGCCGAGCTGGCGGCGATCTCGGCGCCGACCCTGGTCGTGCCCGGCATCGATCCGTTCCACCCGGCCGAGGTCGCCGATGTCTACCGCCGTCATGTCCCTCGCTGCACCGTGCGCGCGGCCGATCCGGCGGACTTCGCCGCCGCCATCGCGGATTTCATCGATCGCCAGCCCGGGTGAGCTGCTGGCCCGCGCGCCGTTCTTCCCTATTGCTTTCCCATAGGTCATCGGTCAGGGTGCTTCTATGGGTCGGCCATAGGAGATGCGATGAGCCCGAACGGCGAGGTGTGGCAGGGAACGCTGGCCCTCATGGTGCTGAAGACGCTGGAGGCGCTCGGGCCACTGCACGGCTACGGGATCGGCCGGCGGATCGAGCAGACCAGCGGGAACCGCCTGATCGTCAACTACGGCACGCTCTACCCCGCCCTGCTCAAGCTGGAGCAGGAGGGGTACATCGCCTCCTCGTGGGGGAAGTCGGAGAACAACCGGCGGGCGAAGTTCTACCGGCTGACCCGGGCGGGGCGCCGGCAGGTGGTGAGGGAGGCCGGGCAGTGGGAGGAGGCGGCGGCGATCGTGGCCCGGTTCCTCCGGCCCGAGAGTGAATCGTGAGGGGCGTGCGTGCCTGGTTGTTGCGGCTCTTCGGCACCCTGCGGCCGGCGCGGGGCGAGCGGGAGATGACCGAGGAGCTGGAGAGTCACCTGCTCCTCCACATCGACGAGTGCGTGCGGCGCGGGATGAGCCCGGAGGCGGCCCGTCGGGACGCGCGGCTGCGGCTGGGTGGGCTGGCCCAGACCCAGGAGCTGGTCCGCGCGCGGCGTCGGTTGCCGTGGATCGAGTCGCTGTTCGGCGACCTCCGCTTCGGGTTGCGGCTGCTTCGCCGGAGCCCGGGCTTCTCGCTGCTCGCGGTGCTGACCCTGGCGCTCGGGATCGGGGCGAACACCGCCATCTTCAGCCTGGTTCGCTCGGTGCTGTGGAGCCCCCTGCCCTACCCCGATCCGGCCGACCTGATGCTGCTGAGCGAGCGGAGCGCCGACTCGGGGGACACCACCAGCACCTCGTTCGCGACCTGGGTCGACTGGCGGGCGCGAAGCCGCCAGTTCGAGGAGATCGCGCTCGCGCGCGACTGGCAGCCGACCCTGAGCGGCGCGGGCGACGCCGAGCAGGTCACCGGGGCCCGGGTCACGGCCAACTTCTTCCGCGCGCTGCGGGTGCGGCCGGCGCTGGGCCGCGACTTCCACCCCGACGAGGACACGCCGGACACGCGGCGGGTGGTCATCCTCGGTCACGACCTCTGGCGGCGCCGGTTCGACTCGGATCCGGACATCGTCGGCAAGACCGTCCTCCTCGGCGCCACGCCGTTCCTGGTGGTCGGGGTGCTGGGGCCAGATTTTCGGCCTCTGGTGTCCGAGGCGATGGTGGGCGGCAAGGCCGAGCTGTGGGCGCCGCTCGGCTACGACGCGACGCAGCCGTGGGCCTGTCGCACCTGCCGGCACCTTCGCGCGCTCGGGCGGCTGCAGGCGGGCAGCTCGCGCGACGCCGGGCTGGCCGAGCTGACCGCGATCACCGGCGCGCTGTGGAAGGAGCACCCGGTCGACTACCCGGGCGGCGACGTCGCGGTCGTCCCGCTGTCCGAGCAGCTGATCGGGTCGGCGCGGCCGGTCCTGCACGTGCTGCTCGGCGCGGTCGGCTTCGTGTGGCTGATCGCGTGCGTCAACCTGGCCCTGCTCCTCCTGGCCCGGGCCAGCCATCGCGAGCGCGAGATCGCGGTCCGCATGGCGCTGGGGGCGCGGCGCGGTCGGGTCCTGCGCCAGCTGCTGAGCGAGACCTGCCTCCTGGCCGTGCTCGGCGGCGCGGCCGGGCTGGTGCTGACGGTCGTCTTGCCGTGGGCGCTCACCGCCTTCGGTCCGCGCGCCATCCCGCGCCTGTCCGAGGTCCAGCTCGACGGCGGCGTGCTCCTGTTCACCCTCGGGCTCTCGCTCGCGACCGGGCTCCTGGCCGGGCTCGCGCCCGCGCTGCGCCTGACCCGCGGCCGTCTGCCCGGCGCGCTCCGCGAGGGCGGAACCCGCACGTCGGCCGGCGCGCCCGGCCGGCGGCTGCGCGGCCTCCTGGTCGTCGCGGAGGTGGCGCTGTCGCTGTCGCTCCTGGTCGGGGCCGGGCTGATGGTGCGCAGCCTGTGGCGCCTGCTCGACCTGCCGCCCGGCTTCGACGCCGGGCGCGTGCTGACCATGCAGGTGTCGCTGGTCGGTCCGCGCTACGAGACCGACGGGGCGGTCCGCCGCCACCACGACGAGGTCCTGGCCCGTCTGCGCGCGCTGCCCGGCGTGGAGGCGGCGGCGGTGGCCAGCCAGGTCCCGCTCGCCGGCAACTACGACTCGCACGGCTTTCACGCCGAGGGGCGAATGGCAGCCAACCCGGAGCAGGACCCGAGCGCGCAGCGATACGCGGTCTCTCCCGACTACCTGCGCGTCATGGGGATCCCGCTCGTGCGCGGCCGCGCGCTGGCGGCCAGCGACGTCGACGGCGCGCCGCGGGTCGTCCTCATCAACCAGACCGCGGCGGCGCGGGTGTGGCCGGGCTCGGATCCGCTGGGCAAGCGGGTCAAGCTGGGCGGCACCGACGGCCCCTGGTGGACCGTCATCGGCGTGGTCGGCGACGTCCACCACCAGCGCCTCGACGAGACGCCGGAGCTGCAGATGTACGTGCCGCACGCGCAGTGGGAGGCCGACTCGCAGATGATCATCGCGATTCGCGCGACCGGGCCGCCGCTGGAGCTGGCCGCCGCGGCCGAGCGCGTGGTTCGCTCGGTCGATCCCAGCCAGGCGATCTTTCAGGTCGCCGCGCTCGATCAGTACGTGTCGACCTCGGTGGCGGGTCGCCGCCTGTCGCTGGTCATGCTGGCCGCGTTCGCCGCCCTCGCGCTGCTCCTGTCGGCGATCGGGATCTACGGGGTCACCTCCTACGGCGTGGCCCGGCGGACCCACGAGATGGGGATCCGCCTGGCCCTCGGGGCCCAGCCGGTCCAGCTGATGGGCTCGATCCTGCGCGAGGGGATGGCGCTCGCCGCGGCCGGGATCGCGGTCGGCGTCGCCGCCGCGCTGATGCTGACCCGCATCCTCGGTGCGCTCCTCTACGAGATCAGCCCGACCGATCCGGCCACCTTCGTGGCGGTGGCCGCGATCCTGGCCGCGGTGGCGCTGCTCGCCTGCTACGTCCCGGCCCGGCGCGTCTTGCGGGTGGAGCCGACCGAGGCGCTGCGCGGCGAGTAGGCCGCGCGCCTCGCTCTCGCGACCCTGAGACGCGCGACCATGAGACGAGCGACCCTGAGACGCGCGATGTGACAGACGCACCGACGACGGCGATCACGGTCGGCGTACAATGAGCCGTGGAGCCTGGGTCGCCGGCGGCGCCGGAGCAGACGCCGCAGGTGGCGGGCGTCCGGCTCGCCGCGAGGATCGGCGCCGGCGGCTCCGGTGAGGTCTGGGCCGGGCGACTCGGCGAGGTCGAGGTCGCGGTCAAGATCGCGCTCGGCACCGGCGAGGCGTTCGCGCACCGGTTCGCGCGCGAGGCGGACGCGCTCGAGCGGGTCGGTGCGCCGCACGTGCCGCGCCTGCACGACCACGGCCGACTGGACGACGGGCGCGCGTACCTGGTCATGGAGCGACTCGTCGGGCAGACGCTCGCCCGGGTGATCGAGGACCGCCAAGGCGCGCTCATGCCGCTCGCGCGCGTCCACGCGATCGCCGACGCGATCCTCGCCAGCCTGGCCGCCGTGCACGGCGCCGGCCTCATCCACCGCGATCTGAAGCCGGAGAACCTGTTCCTGCGCGACGACGGCAGCGCCGCGATCCTGGACTTCGGGCTGACCCGGCTGTCCGAGCGGGACGGCTGGACCAGCACCGGCGTCGTGATGGGCAGCTCGCTCTACCTCTCGCCCGAGCAGCTGCGCGGCGACGCCGAGCTGGACGCGCGCGCCGATCTCTACGCGTTCGGCGCGATCCTGTACCGGCTGCTGACCCTGCGGCCGCCGTTCGCCGGCGGCGCCGCGTCGGTGGAGCACGGGCACCTCGCGCTGCGCCCGGTGCGGCCGCGGCTGCTCCGCCCGCTGCCGGCCGCGCTCGAGGACCTGACCCTGGCCTGCCTGGCCAAGCAGCCGGCGCGCAGGCCGCCCGACGCGAGCACCGTGCGCGCGCGCCTGGCCGCCGCGTGCGCGGAGCCGCCGGCCGCGCTGGAGGTCGAGCGCCCCGCCGGTCCGGCCGAAGAGGCACAGCCGGTGATCCTGGCCTGGATCGAGACCGCGGGATCGGGGGCCGCGGTCAGCGCGGCGGTGGAGCGGCGCGGGGGATGGCTCGCGCGACAGCGCGGCGGACACTACCTGGCCGCGTTCGCCAGCGGATCGGCGGAGGATCCGCTGCGCGCGGCCCACGCGGCCGCGGTCCAGGTGGTCGCCGAGGAGGGCGGTCGCGCGGCGCTCCACCTCGCCTCGGTGACCCTGGTCGCGCGGGCCGGGCACGCGCCGCGGCTGTCGGGTGACGCGATCGATCGCCCGGAGGCGTGGCTTCCGGCGGGGGACTGGAGCGGCGTCGAGGTCGGCGCGGAGCTGGCCGGCCGCACCCTGTCGGACGCGCACGACGGGCCGCTGTTCGGGCGCGACGAGATCGCGGCCGCGCTCGAGGCGAGCGCACGGCGCTGCCTCACCGACGGCGCGCCGGGGCTGTGCACGCTCGTGGCCGGACGTGGCCAGGGCAAGAGCCGGCTCCTGTGGGAGGCCGGCGAGCGGTTCCGGAGGTTGTCGGACGCGGCGCGGGTCATGCGAGTGGATTGCAGCGGCGCGAGCGACGCCGCCGGAGACCTCCTGAGCCAGCTCGGCCGATCGGGTCCGCTCGGCGATGCGCTGCGCGCCGAGGCGGAGCGGGGCCCGCTCGCGGTCCTGGTCGATGACGCCCACCGGGCCGACGAGGCGCTGCTGGACGCGCTCGAGTACGCCACCGCGGGATCCGGCGGGCCCCTGTGGGTGGTGGTGGCCGCGCTGGCCGCCGCGTCTCCCGCCGCCGCCGAGCTGCGGCCGCGCTGGGGCCTCCGCGCCGAGCGGCACGACGCGATCGCGGTGCCCGCGCTGGGCTCCGCCGCCGCCCGGCAGCTGGCCGCGCACCTGCTCCTGCCGGCCGAATATCCGCCGGCCGAGATCCTGGCCCGGCTGGCGGACTGGACCGGCGACAACCCGCTCCACCTGACCGAGGTCGTGCGCGCGCTCGAGCGGGCCGGGCTGGTCCGCCCGCGCGCGGGCGCGCACGGCCACCACCTGGCCACCGAGCTGCTCGACGCCCTGCCCGCCTCGCCCCTCATCGAGTGGCTGGGCGTGCGCGAGCTGGCCGAGCTCCCCGCGGCGGTGGCCGCGTGCGCGCAGCTGGTCGCCGTGCTCGGTCCCGAGGTCGGGCGCGACGAGCTCGAGGAGGTCCAGGATCTGGCCGAGCGATCCGGCGAGCTGACCTGCGCGATCGACGCCGGGGTCGGCCTCGACGAGCTGACCCGCGCCGGCCTGCTCCGGCGCGACGGCGAGCGCCACCGCTTCCGCAGTGATCTCGTGCGCGAGTCGATCTACCGGCGCCTGCCGGAGGGGCAGCGCGCGCGCCTCCACCGCCACGCGCTGGCCGCCTGGCGGGCGAGGAGCGGCGAATCGGCGCTCCGACCGACCGTCGATGAGCCGGTCGGGCGAGGCGCCGCGCCCGGGCCGGACCCGGCCGCGCTTGTCCAGGTCGCCCGCCACGCGGCCGCGTGCGGCGAGCGCAGCGAGGCGGCCGACGCGGTCCTCCAGCTGGCCGACGCGTCGCGCGGCGCGCACCGCCTGCTCGACGCCGATCGCTACTACACCCGCGCGCTGGCCCTCCTCGACGAGGGCGACCCGCGGCGCATCCGGGCCCTCGGCGGGCGCGGGCGGGCCCGCTACCGGATCGACCGGGTGCCGGAGTCGCTCGACGATCTCGCCGCCGCGCGCGCCCTCGCCGGCGGGCTCGGCGACTCACCGGCCCAGGCCGACCTCCTGCTCGAGGAGGCCACCGCGCTCGACTGGATGGAGTCGGTCGCCGCCTCGCGCGCACGGGCCGAGGAGGCACGCCCGCTGGTCGACGCATGCGGCGACGCGCGGCTCGCGGTCCGGCTGCGCGTCGCCGTCGGCCGCTCGCTGTGGCGCGCCGGCCGCGCGGCGGAGGCGGGTGACCTGCTCGAGGAAGCAGCGGCGGCCGCCGCGGCGAACGGCGACGACGAGAGCCGCGTCATCGCCCTCCTCTTGCTCGCGCCGATCCGGGTCAGCGAGGGGAGGAGCGAGGCCGCGGCCGCCGCGCTCGACGAGGTCCTCGACCGCTGCGCGCGGACGGGCGATCGACTGCACCGGCAGGCGGCCCTCTTCAATCGCTGCTTCCTGGCCCTGGCCCGCCACTCGATCGACGGCGCGATCGCCGACCTCCGCCGCGTCATCGACCTCGCACGCGAGGACGGCCACCCCACCAACGAGCGCAAGGCCTGCTTCAACCTCGCCGAGCTCCGCTTCTGGAGCGGCGACGACGACGAGTCGCTCGCCCTCGCGCGCCGGACCCGGCTGCTCGAGGAGCGCTTCGAGGGGCGACTGGCCCCGCGCACGCCGCTGCTCATCGCGCGCATCCACGCCGTGCGCGGCGAGCTCACCGACATGCAGCGCGAGCTCGACTGGCTGCGCGATCGCGCCGCCAGCGGCGACTGGAGCGACGGCGATCGACTGCTGGCCCGCGCGCTCCAGCTCCACGGACGAAGCGCCGCGCCGGCCGCCCCGGTCGGCGACTGGGAGGCGCTGGTCGACGACGCCCGGGCGCGGCTGCCGCCCGAGGAGCTGCTCGAGGTCCTCTACTGGACCGCGCGCTCGTGTCCGGCCCGACGCCAGCGCGCCCTCGACGAGGCGGCACCGCTGCTGGCGCAGTGGCCGATCTCGAGGCCGCGCTTTCAGTCGCTCGAGCAACCGTGAGAGCCGGACCCGAGCCAGGCGGTGGTGAATCCGTCCAGCTGGACACCGCCCCACGCGCAGCCGTGATAGCCGCCCTCCGCTGACCTGCCCCTGCAGATCTGCGAGCAGGGCGGCGTCACGATGAGATTGCCGCACAGCGGATCGCCCGAGGTGCAGCGACGGTCCTTGACCGTCACCCCCGCGGTGGCGCCGCACTCCTTGACCAGCCCCTCCCCCGGGCACACGTACATGTGAAGCTCGTCGTCACCGGCGAAGCCACCCTCCTCGTACTTGAAGCCCGCCTTCTCGGCGGGCTCGACCGTGTAGCCGCAGGCCTGCCCGCGCGCGGAGATCTGGATCACCGCCCCG
This sequence comes from Kofleriaceae bacterium, assembly GCA_035489015.1. Taxonomy (GTDB): domain Bacteria; phylum Myxococcota_A; class Polyangia; order Haliangiales; family Haliangiaceae; genus DATFRY01. The sequence goes on from DATHKR010000124.1 coordinate 9,376, forward strand.
ACCGCGTTGAGGTGCGCGGCCAGGCAGCCCACCACGCACTCGATGTCCTTCTTGCGCGGCACCGACTGGGGCCAGGCCGGATAGACGCCGAGCATGCCCTCGAAGGTATGAAGCTGGCGGCCGCTGTCCTTGAACGCGATCTGCCGGCCGGCCGGGAGGGCGCAGGCGACCGCGTAGTGGAGGACCTGGAGGCCCTCCGGGGTGTCCGCCAGCGCCGCGATGTTGGCCGACTGGACCAGGGGCGAGCCCAGGAGCGCCCGCGTACCGACCCAGTTGAGCGACAGGCTGTCCCACGGCATGCCGTTCATCGAGATGAGCGCCGACTCGCCGAGCCCCACCGGGTCCTCTCCCTCCTCCCCCATGTCCAGATCACACCCGGACGCCAGCACCGCGGCCACGATCAGGATCCGCCTCATCACGATCATCTCTCTCCTCCCGGTCCGAGCGGACCGTCAACCAGCCTCACGAGCCGCTGCCCGGCGACCGGCTCGACCTCGCTGTCGAGCCCCTCGAGCGCGTCGGGCACCACCATCACGCCGCTCATCGCGATCGGCGGGATCCAGGCGCCCAGCTTGAGCAGCGCGGCCGGGCTCCCCACGTTCACGAAGCACGCCGCCTCGCAGGTGCGGGACGCGTCGGCCACCAGCGCGAGCGCGCGGCGGCGCTGGGCGCGGCTCGCCCCGGGGTCGAGCGAGAGAGGGAGGAGCAGCGTGGCAGCGTTGACCGCCTCGAACGCGATCTCCATGCCCGCGCGGGTGAGGTCGCGGACGATCTCCGGGAGCCGCTCGCCGTCCGCGGTGTCGACGTGGACCGCCAGCGAGACGCCGCCGTCGGCCAGCGGCGCGGCCGCGCGCGCGGCGATCTCGAGATCGCGGACCAGCTCGGCGACGCTCGCCTGGCGAGCCGCCGGGTCCTTGCTCATCGCGCGACCGATGACGCGATCGATCTCGGGCCGGACCGGGGCGCGCCGGCTGACCGGCGGCGGCGGCGCGACCAGGTGCATCTCGCGCACGACGGTCGGCTGCTCGTGCACGAACGGCGGACTGCCGGTGAGCACGTGATAGGCCAGCGCGCCCAGCCCGTACACGTCGGTGCGCTGGTCGATCAGTTGGCCGAGGATCTGCTCCGGCGCCATGCACGGCGGCGAGCCGATCAGGATGTGCGACCGGGTCAGCTGCGGCCCGCTGTCGTCGAGCAGCTTGGCCACGCCGAAGTCGAGGAGCACCACGCGGTGCCGGTCGAGGAAGACGTTCGACGCCTTGAGATCGCGGTGCACCACACCCTCGGCATGCGCCGCCGTGAGCGCGTGGCCGACCGGCACCAGCACCTCGAGCGCCTCCGCCGGCGAGAGCCGCCCCACCTGGCGCAGATGCCGGGCCAGGTCCGCGCCGTGGAGGAGCTCCATGGCGAAGTACGGCGCGACGTCGTCGCCGACGCCGAGGATGTCGACCAGGTTCGGGTGCCGGATGCGGCGAACGACCTCGATCTCCCGCTCGAAGCGCAGGATCGCCTCGGCGCGCAGCGCGAGCTCGCGGCGCATTCGCTTGACCGCGACCGCACGGCCGTCCGCATCGCGCGCCGCGAAGATCTCGCCGAATCCGCCGGAGCCGAGGCGCCGCTCCACGCGGTACGGGCCGATCGTCGCCGGCGATGTCCCATGGGCTGTCCCATGGGCTGTCTCACGGGGTGCCACAGGGGCGTTGCCACGAGCGGCGCCGAGATCTGTCGATGTGATGGTCCAGTCGACGCCCATGGGTCGACCTCTCCGCAACTCCCGGGCCATCGCCGCCGGATCGCCGCCGCGGCGCTGACCATGGCCGCGCATGCATGGCGTGCCCGATCGGGCATGGGCCCGCGCGCGAAGCCGGCCGGGTGGGTCCGGACTGGCGCTGGGTTACTGGCTCGGCGTTCCGGTACGACCGTTGCAGCCGGTCGTCGTGCGCGCCGTTCCCCCGAGCGGCGCGCGGCCGGCGCGGCCTCTGGGGCGGGGATGCCGTGGGGAAGGTGCGAGATGTCCGCGCGAGAGATCGAGCTCAACAGGCGATACGCAAGGGCGCTCGGCTGGAGCCCGTCGGATCTCGGTGCCGTGATCGTCGACCAGGAACTGGTCGACGCGGTGCGGGACTTCCAGGGCCGCCAGCCCGGGCTCACCGCCGACGGCATCCTCGGTCCAATGAGCTACCAGCGCTGGCTGGACGAGCGCTTCGAGGCCGGGCTGGGCGGCCTGGCCCATGTCGACGGGGAGGCGCTGGTCCGCCGGGCCGGCTCGCTCGCGGTGGCGCGCGCGAAGAGCCTGTGGCTGAACGGCATCATCGATCCGCCCAGCTCGTCGGAGACCTACGACCGCTCGCGCCGCTTCATCGACGACTTCATCCGCGGCCCGGGCGGCCTGCTCTGGGGATGGGAAGCGCCCTACGTGCAGAACGGCGACTTCGAGTGGTGCGGATCGTTCGTGGCGACCGCATGGAGCGCGGTGCGGCTGGCCGCGCGCTGGCGCGAGGCGTTCTTCGCGTCGGCCTACCGCCTCGATCGATGGGGCCAGTACCTCGCCATGGAGCGGGCCAAGAACCCCGCGCCTGCCGATCTGCCGCGCCGCTACCTGCGCCTGGACGAGCGCTCCGGCCCGTCGCACGTCGCGTTCGGCGGCGGCGCGGAGGACTACCGCGATCCGCAGCCGGGCGACATCCTCCTGGTCGGCGGCGAGGGGACCGGGTTCGGCAAGCACATCACCCTGGTCGAGAGCTGGTCGCCGGACACCGGCCTCTTCACCACGCTGGAGGGCAACGCGACCGGGCCGGGCCCGCGCGGCGAGCGGATCCACGGCGTGGTCCGCGCCACCCGGCGGGTCGGGCTGGATCGCAGCGTCTCGCCCACCACTTATCACGCCCGGCGGCTCATTCGCCCGTCGGTCCACGACCTCGGCGTCTGAACCGGGCCGACCGCGATGGCCGACGCCTTTCTGCTGGTGCCCGGCACCGGCGGCACCAAGCTCCTCGCCAACGGCGCGGACATCGGCTACCCGGTCGAGATGCAGCTGCGCGCGCTGCTGCTCGGCTACCTGCGCCGGCCGATCGGCGAGATCGTCGAGCTGCTCAGCATGGAGCACCGCGCCGGACAGATCGCCCCGGTGCGGACCTCGATGCGTCGGTCCACCGAGATCGTCGGCGGGCCGGTGCTCGAGCTGGCCTACAACCAGGTCGGCCTCAAGTACCACCGGTTCCGCTACGACTGGCGCGCCGACCTGCGCCACAGCGCCCAGCAGCTGCTCGATCGTCTGATCGCGGAGAAGCCGGGCGGCGGTCGCTGGCGCATCGTCGCCCACTCGCAGGGAGGCCTGCTCCTGGTCATCGCGAGCAAGCTCCACGCCCAGCGCGTCGGCGACGACGCCGGCAACGCCTTCTCGCGGCTGGTGCGCAGCGTGGTGCTGGTCGGCGTCCCGCTGCACGGCACCATCAACGCGGCCTCGGCGCTCGCCCTCGGCGAGCAGCTCGGCGAATCCGCCAGCTCCCAGTTCGCCAGCGTCATCCGATCGTGGCCGGCCATCTACCAGATGCTTCCGGACTTCGAGAACGGGCTGCGCCGCCCCAACGGGTCGAACGCCACCACCGGCCTCCTCCACGCGGCGTCGTGGAGCGCGAACGGCGGCCTGTCCGAGGATCTCCTCAACCGCGCGCTCCAGGTGCACCGGACATTCCTGCGCCACCCGTTCGCCTACCTGCGCGACGTGCGGGTGGCGCTGGTCCTCAGCACCAACCGCCCCACCCGCGAGTTCGCCACCCTGACCACCCGCGGGCTGGCCTTCCCGGCCCCCGGAGGCCGGGGCGACACCCTGGTCCCGTTCGCGGCCACCACCAGAAGCATGGGCGCCGCCGAGAAGCGCACCCTGGTCGAGCTGGCCTCCGATCGGGCGAGAAACATCGGCGTCCACTCCATGCTGCTGACCGACCCGTACGTCGGCACCCTCCTGTCCCGCGCCGAGGCGGTGATTTGACCGGCCGACCTCGCCCGGCGCCCGCGATCGCCGCGGGCATCCTCGCCGCGCTGCTCGGCTGGCGACCGACCCCCGCCCCGGCCGCGGCCGACGAGCCGCTCCGCTGCACCCGATCGAGCGATGGATCCGAGTCCGCCTACGCGATCGGTGACCCGCAGTGGACCTGCGGCGCGCGCGGGCTCGGCTGCGTGGACGATCCGCGCTCGGCCGCGCCGCGCGACGGCCTGTGCGGGGCCTGCGCCCCCGACGCCGGCATCGACGCCCCCGCCGGCCAGCGCGAGTCGAGCGACTGCGGCGGCGCGGTGTGCAACCGCCAGAGACAGTGCCAGGCGCCGCCCGACGCCATCCCGCTCGACCAGCCGCTGGTGCCGAAGCGCTTCCTCCTCACCGCGACCGCGCTGGTGAGCTGGACCGACCAGGCTGCCGGCGGCCGCGACGCTGACCTGTCCGCCGGACTGGGCGGCTTCTTCGAGATCGGGCTGGGCCGTTCGCGCGTCGCCCGCGCCCCGGACAATCACGTGGTGCACACGGTCCCCTCGCTCACCTATGCCCACGTGGGCGCGAGCTTCCTGGCCGGCGCGCCGCACTCCGTGCTCTTCGAGGGTGGACCGGTCTGGCGGATCGACTTCGGTCCGCTGACCCGGTTCGGGGTGATGTACGCGGGCCAGATCTACGGCGCGCCCGAGCTGCTCGGTGACCCCGAGCTCCGCCATGGCGCCTCGCTCCAGGTCGAGATCATGGCCAACCTGATCGTGAAGGTGAGCTACCTCCATCGCGATCCAGACGACCAGGCGTTCGTCGGGGTCGAGCTCATGCGGACCCTCCTCGACGACGTCCTGCGGATCGAGCGGTCCCCGTAGTAGTCTCGACAGACGATGGCACGCAGCAAGCGCGCGAGCGACGCGCCCCTCCTGGCCCTGCGCGAGCTCGGCCTCACCTACCCCGGTGCTCACATCAAGAGCCCCTGGCCCGGTCACCACGACCTCGCAGTCAACGACAAGACATTCGCGTACCTCAGTCTCGAGGGAGAACCGTTCGGCATCTCGTGCAAGCTGCCGCGCACGAGCGCGATCGCGCTCATGCTGCCGTTCGTGAAGCCCACCGCGTACGGTCTCGGCAAGAGCGGCTGGGTCTCCGCCTCTCCGCCGACCGACCAGCCGATCCCGGTCGACCTCTTCCGCGAATGGATCGACGAGAGCTACCGGGCCCAGGCGCCCAAGAAGCTGCTGAAGCTGCTCGACGGCGCCGGACCAGGTGCCGGATCCGCCCCGCCGGCCGCCGGCAAGAAGATCCCCAGGCCGGCCGCGCGGAGCAAGCCGGCCGCGCGGAGCAAGCCGACCGCGCGAGCCAGGCCAGCCGCGCGGAGCAAGCCGGCCGCGCGGGCCAAGCCGGCCGCGCGGAGCAAGCCGGCCGCGCGGACATCACGGCGAGACTGAGAACGGGCTGGGCGCGCCTCCGATGAGGACGCGCGAGCGGATCTCGTCCCGATAGCACGACGGAACGCAGCGAAGATGCGGCCGCAAGAGGTCGCGCAGCTCGTCCCGCGCCGCGCGATAGGCCGACGCAAACCCGGGCACCTGGCTCCGGTCGGCCAGGCATCGCTCGATCTCGGCCATGATGCGCTCGATGAGGAGCAGGTTGGGCACGCCGTCCATCAGCGCCGCCTCGTCCTCGAGCGCACCCATGTCGGAGAGGTAGCCGGCCACTCGCCCGCCCTTGACCGCCACCAGCATCGCGTCGGCGCGGAGCTCGCCGAGGTCGCGCTCCGGCTGCACGTCGGCCAGCGCGTCCCGCAGCGCGATCACCGCGAACGCGTACTCGCGACAGGAATGGCGAAGCCGCGCCGCCGCGGGCGGCTCGGGCTCCCGCGGGCGGCCTGGACCGGCGCGATCCTCGAGCGCCTCGAGCACCTGACGCGCCGCGATCGAGTGAGCAGCGGCGAGCGCCGCGGCGCGCACGCCTTCCCGATCGTCCGCGCTGACCGGTCGCAGCGGCTCGAGATCGAAGTTGTGCACCGGGCAGCGAGACGCGAGCGGACATCGCTCGCACCGGCCGTCGCACCAGTTGTAGGGCGCGCTCAGCGCGGCGAAGAGCGGATCGGAACACAGATCATCGAAGGGCCTGACCCAGCGGGCGATGTCGTCGACCGCGGCGGGCGAGCGGAGGTACTCGCAGCACGCCGGCGCGTGGGGCGCACCGTACTCGCGCGCGGCGAAGCTGAGGAACACATCGAGGACGCGCGCCACCCGGGCCGGGTCGTCCGGTGCGCACTCGATCGTCCAGCCGAACCCGTCGAGCAGGACCGCCTCGAACAGCTCCAGATCGAGGTCGGCCCAGCCCCACACGGCCGACTGCATGGTATCGAGGAGCTCGTCGATCCACCGCAGGTCTCCCTCGCCCGGATCGAGCGCCGCGTGCTCGGGGGACGCGGTGAACGCCAGCATCACCGCGTTGCGGTCGAAGTCACGCCGTCGCCGTCGATCATCCTCTCCCGGCCGGTTCGATCGACCGTTGGAATCGCGGTTGCCGCCGTCCAGCTCACCCATCGCCGCGGGACGAAGCAAGCCGTCGGCCAGCGCAAGCCAGCGGAAGGTCGTCGACACTGTCCTCCCTACCGGACAGCGCGTCCTGATGCCCGGACACTCCGTACGGGCCCCCGGACGGCCCAGAAATCGCGGAAACAGCGGTGCCGTCGGACCGACATCCGGGTGAATGGGCGCGAACGTCACCTTGTATGTGGCCGCACTCCGGCTCTACGGCTCGCTCCTCGAGCGCGATCCACCCGAGGGCTACCCGGAGGACACGTGGGACCGGCTGATCGCCGACTCGTGGCACCTCTACCTCCTGGCCGCGCTTCACCGCCGTGGCGGTGAGCACGCCACGCGATGCCTCGGCGAGATGACCCTCGCCACCCGCGAGTGCCTCGACCTGCTGGTGCGCACCAGCGTGGCCGCGCCGCTGGTCCGCCGCGCGTGGATGTGCCTCCGCGTGATGCTCGACGAGCTCGAGGCGGAGGCCGCGGCGGGGCCGCGACCGGAGGCGCGCCCGTGAGTGGGCCGGCGCCCTGCCCGCGCGCCCCCGGGTCAACCGCCGGTGCGCGCGAGCTCCGCGCGCAGGAACGCGATCTGCTCGCGCATGGAGCCCTCGGTCTCGCCCGCCACGTACTTCTCCACCCGACCGCCGACCAGCGGGATGGCCACCGCGACCGTGAACGCCTCGCTGTAGTCGCATCCACCGTCGGAGGCCGGCGCCAGCGACAGCCGGCCGCGCAGGTCGATCCGCTTCTGGCCCACGATCTCCACCTTCCAGTCGGAGGTCTTCACCTCGCCGGCGGTCTCCCAGGTCTGCACGTCCACCATGTGGTTGACCGGGTTGAAGATCCTCTTCATGAAGCCGGGCATGTCGCGCTCGAGGTCCCGCTCGATCCGGATGCTGAGGCGCGTGCCGTCGCGGTCGGCGCTTACCATGACGTTTCGCTCACGGGCCGCCTCGGCCCGGCGGCGCAGGTAGGCCGGGTCGGTCACCAGGCCGAAGACGCGCTCGACCGGGTGCTCGAAGTGAGCTCGAACAATTCCATCCATGGCGCCCTCCCTGGCGGCTGTGGGAGCCGCAAAGGTACCCTATCGCCGCACGGCGGCCCGGGCGGCGCGCCGGGTTCCGAACCGGGCGGGGGGGACGCGTCGAGTGGGCCGCGCCGGGTCGAGGTCGACGGCGCGCGCCTCCTCCAGGAAGCGGCAGAAGCCGCTGGCCAGCTGCACCTGGCGGACCGTGCGGCAGTCGGGCTCGAACAGGCGCGGCGAGCCGACCAGCACCACCGCGCACCGAGCGCGCGACGTCGCGACGTTGAAGCGCCTGGGGCAGTAGAGGAACTCCATGCCGCGGGGGGCATCCTCGGGGGTGGAGGTGGCGGTCGAGAAGATGACCACCGGCGCCTCCTGGCCCTGGAACTTGTCCACCGTGCCGACCCGCACGCCGCGATCCGCCAGTCGCTCGTGCAGGAGATCGACCTGCGCGTTGTACGGCGCGATGACGAGGACGTCGCCGGGCGCGAGCGGACGGCGCGCGCCGCGCGCGTCGATCCAGGAGCCGTCGGCCAGGAGCGCGTCGACCAGGCGCTCGACCACGGCGACCTCCTCGACCGAGGCGTTCTGGTTGCCGCGGTGCTCGGCCGGCGCGAAGAACAGCCCGGCCCCGGCGACCGGGGAGGCCCCGACCAGCTGCTGTCGCTCGAGCCCGGATCGCGGCTGGAGCCGCCCCTCGTAGAACTGCTCGGAGGTGAAGCGGCACAGGGCCGGGGCCAGGCGCCAGGTCTCGGCCAGGAACAGGCCGCGGTCGGGCGGCACGGTGGCGCGGCCGCCGAGCAGGTGCTCGAGCGCGGACACGTCGGCGCCACCGGGGTGCGAGCCCTTGTGCGGCTGCTCGAGCTGCTGCGGATCGCCGACCAGGACCAGGCTGCGGCCGGCCGGCGCCACCGCCAGCACGTTGGCCAGCGCCATCTGACCAGCCTCGTCGACGAACAGCACGTCGACCGCGCCCTCGAGCTCGGCGCGCGACCACAGCCAGGCGGTGCCGCCCACCACCTGCGCGGCGCCCGACGCCAGCGCGGCCTGGACGGCGCCGTTGTCCGCGGTCTCCTCGACGGCGGCCTCGCGGCCGGCGGTCTGGCCGTCGCTCTTGTGCAGACACGCGATCGACTGCCCGGCCTCGCGCGCGGCGGCGCACACCTCGTCGAGCAGGTGGCGGATGACCTTGTGGCTGACCGCGGTCACGCCGACCTTGCGGCCGGCGGCGACCAGGGTCGCGATCATGCGCGCGGCGGTGTACGTCTTGCCCGCCCCGGGCGGGCCCTGGATCGGCAGGACCGCGCCGTCGAGGTCGATCGCCAGGCGGCAGGCTCGGTCGACCATCGACTCGGCGGACCGCGCCGCGAGATCGAGCGCGGGCGGCTCGCGCCGGAGCAAGGCGAGCGCGGCCGCCGACCGGGCCGGGCGCTCCTGGGCGCCGATCGTCCCGCGCGAGTCGCCGCGCCGGGCCGCGTTCGACAGCGCGCGCAGCCGGACGCCCGCCGCCGCCGTCCCGCCCGGTGCGGCGGACGAGGGCGAGCGCGGCCGGGCCTTGCCCGCGCTCGGCCGGGCGCTCGATGGCATGCCGAGAGCGGCGACCAGCGCCGCGCTCAGCTCCTCGACCGACGACCCGCGCGACGCGTCCTCCCCCGGCGCGGTGGTCGCGCGCGCGGAGGCGCCGGACGACGCGGCGATCGGCTGGCGCGATTCCTCGACCGCGGCGGGGCTCGATGGTGCCGGCGATGGGCACTCATCCGTTCGGCCGCCGGTCTGAAGGATGTGCTCGCCGAGCCGGAGCAGCGAGTCGTCCATCGGCCCGCGGATCACCTCGTGGCGGAAGACCGCGCCGGGATGCTGGTCCTGGCGCGCCCGCCGCTTCTGGATGTCGATGGTGCGGCGCGACCGGTCGAGCGCCACCACCGCGCCGACCTCGTCGCCGTCGAGGCAGGCGCGGACCTTCGTGCCCACCTTGACGTCCGACTCCTGCTCCGGGAATCGATAGCGATGGATCGGCAGCCCGGTCGGGCTCTCGCCGACCGCGCCGACGTGCTCGAGGCCGCCGAGGCCGGCGCGCTCGTCGATGAGCTCGTCGGGCGCGAGCTCGCGCAGTCGGAAGAACTCCCACCACGCCACCTTCTCCTCGCGCCGGTGATAGTCGAGGATGCGGGACAGGAGCCAGCGCCCCCGCTCGGCGTCGCTCCGCTGGTCCGGGTCGGCTGGCAGGTCGGCCGCCAGCGCGTCGGCGACCGCGCGCACTCGCGCGAGCCGCTCGCCGAGCGCGTCGGGGGCCGCCCCGTCGCCGGGCGGCTCCGGTCGCGGGACGGTCTCACCGGCCGCCTCGAGCGCGGTCCGCTCGCCCTCGAGCCACTCGCGCAGCCGCAGCGCGGACGCGCAGTCGTCGCGGTTGTATGCCTCCACCTGGGCGCGGAGCTGATCGTCGACCGCCTCCGGGGCGCCTCGCCCGAGCGCGAGCTGCACCGCCCGCACCGCCTGGCCGGCCGTGCGGAGCTCGCCGGTCCGCTCGAACCCGGTGAATCGCTCCAGCTCCTTCAGCGAGTAGCTCTCGACGCTCGCGCGCGTGGACTGGCGGACCACCGCGCACAGGTCGACGAACAGCTCGGCCCGCAGCATGCGGTCGATGGCGTCCTCGCGCGAGCCGTGCCGCCCCATGAGCCGCTTCAGCGCGGCCGGCTCGTACGGCGCGTAGTGGTAGACGTGGAGGTCCGGGTCGCGCTCCCAGCGGGCCAGGATCTCGTCCACCAGCCACTCGAACGCGGCCTGCTCCTCTCGATCGTCGGTCGCCCACCGGCAGCGGTACTCGATCCCACTGTCGCCGGCCCAGGCCACACCGAACAGGAACTCGCGGCCCTCGGCGATGCCCCACCGGTCTCCCTCGAGATCGAGGAACAGATCGCCAGGGGACGGCGCGGGGAGGCGCGCCAGCCCGCGTCCCTCCTCGACCGGGAGCCGCTCGTGGACCGGTCGGGCCTGGGTGCGTCCGGCCAGCTGCACCCGCGCCTGATCGCGCACCCGGACCAGCCGCTCGCGCGACACCCGCTCCGGCTCGAAGCGATCGCCGTGGCCGGCCAACCCGGCCAGCGTGGCCACGCCGTGCCGGTCCAGCTCGCGTCGCTCGGCGCGACCGACCCCGGCGACCAGCCAGACGCTGTCGTCGGCCCGCCGCTGCGCGTCGCAGCCGGACCACCACCGGCACACGTCGCAGTGCTGGTTCGGATCCGGATAGGTGCCGGCGCCGGCGGTCAGCGCGGCGCGCACCAGCGACGGCGGCACCGCGCCCTCCAGCCGCCTCTTCACCAGCCGGTAATAGGCCATGTAGTCGACCAGCCGGTGCTGCTCGTGTCGGAACGGGGTGGCCGCCGTCGTCGGCGCCGGCATCACCACGTGAAACGCCTCGGGCAGCGCCCCCTGCAGCTCGCCGATCAGGTCCGAGTAGAGGCACAGCTGAAGGACCGTGCGCGCCTGGGTCTCGCCGGCCAGCTTGGTGTCGACCACCTCGTACGACCAGGCGCCCAGCCGGCTGGGCCGCTCGACGCGCCGGAGCAGGTCGGCCCGGCCGAACCAGCGCCCGGAGGCGAGCGAGGCCTGCACGATCGCGCCGGCGCCGCGGTTCATCGCGTCGACCGTGGCCGCCTCCGCCCCGTCATCGCCGACCGGGATCTCGACCACCTCCGCCGCCGCCAGCCACTCCACGTAGCGCCGCTCGTGCGCCAGCCCGCGTTCCTGCAGGAGCGCCAGGGCCGGATCGTCCCACGGGCGCGGTCGGGGGCGGGTTCCGCACGCGACCTCGACCTCGAGCCCGGCCAGGTGCTGGCAACCCAGCCAGCCGACCAGGTCGCTCGCCGACAGCAGCAACATCCCGTCGCGGTGCTTCATGTCGGCATGTCTCCGCGCTCCTCCGAAAGGAACGCGGATCGATGCTCGCACGCCGATCTGATCCGCCCCGGTCCGGGCGAGCGAGGCTGCCGCGAGCCAAGCTCAGCGGGACGCGCGGGGGGGCGCGTGGGCGCCGGTGCGCACCTCCGCCACCAGGCGGGCCATCAGCGCGTATCCATGCGCCGATGCCTCCTTCTCGATCGCGGCCAGGCGCTCGGCGCCGGCCTTCGACCCCAGCGCCATCTCCGCCTCGCCCTGGGCCGCCTCGACCGCCATCCGCATGGCCATCGCGCCGGTCTTGCGCGCCTGGACCATCGCGGCGGGAACCATCGCGAGCGCCTTGCGGGGCTGGCCGCGCGCGGTGAAGAGGCGGGCCTGGTCGACGTCGAGGGGCAGGCGCATGCGGTCGCCGGTGATCTCGCGCGAGCGAGCCAGCGCGCGAGCCGCGCCGTCCAGATCGCCCGCCTCGAGCAGGATGCGCATCTCCACCTCGCGCGCGAAGCCCTCGTCGAGGCTGCCCGGGGCGGCGGCGGCGATGCTCTGGGCCATGACCGCCTTGGCCTCGTCGATCCGGCGCTGGACCAGGCGGACCTCGGACAGGTTCTGCAGCGACGCCACCTTCTTGGTCTTGAGCTCGTCGCGCAGCGCCAGGGCGCGCACGAGCAGCTTCTCGGCCGCGTCCGGGTCGTCCTGCTCGAGCGCCATGATCGCGGCGCAGTCGAGCGAGAAGACCAGGTCGAGCTTCTCGCCGCGGCGCTCCTGCATCGCCATCGCCTCCTCGGCGTGGCGGCGGGCCTCGATCACCTGACCGGAGTCGTGCTCGACCCAGGCCAGGTTCTGCAGCGCGATGGCGACGCCGCGGTCGTTGCCGACCCGCTTGCCGAGGTCGATCACCTCGAGGTAGGTCTTGCGGGCCGGCTCGAGGTCGCCGCGCTCGACCAGGGTCGAGGCGACCCCGGACAGGGCGAGGCTCGCGCCGAAGTCGTCGCCGGCCTCGCGCATCGCGGCCAGCGCCTCGCGCTGCAGCGCCATCGCCTGGTCGAGCTTGCCGGCCGACTTGAGCGAGTTGCCGCGGCTGAGGAGCGCGCTGCCCACCCCGCGGAGGTTGCCGATCTCGCGGTAGATGGCCAGCGCGCGGGCCTGGAGGCGAGCGGCCTCCTGGTTCGCGTTCTGGCGGTCGCGGACCAGGGCCATCTGGAGGAGAGCGCGGGCCACCGCGGCGCGGTCGCCGACCTGCTCGCCCAGCTCGGCGGCGCGGGCGCACGCGGTGCGGGCCCGGTCGAGGTCCTTGCTGCCCATCACATCGCAGACGACCAGCTCGGCCTGAGCCTCCATGGCCGGCGCGGCCAGGGCGCGCGCCTTTTGCTCCGCGGCCAGCGCGGCCCGCTGGGCGCGATCGTTGTCGCCCACCGCCCGCGCGGCGGTCGCCTCGAGCACGTCGACGCGCGGGTCGGACGTGCCCGCGCCGCCGGCGGCGCGCAGCCGGTCCACCGTGGCCAGCGCGTCGCGGGGGCGCCCGGCGCCGCTCTGCACGTCGGCCAGGGTGAGGCGGTACTCGATGCTCTCGGGGAAGAACGCGACCAGCGCGGCGTAGAGCTCGATCGCCTGGTCGAACCGGCGCGCTGCCTCGTGGTGGCGGGCCTCGATGAAGAGCCGCTCCGGCCGCGGCAGCCCGGCCGACAGCTCGAAGGCGCGCTCCGCCTCCTGCCTGGTCCGGTCGGGGAACTGGAGGGCGCGCCAGGCGCTGGCCAGCGCGGCGTGATACTTGGCGTTGTTCGGCTCGAGGGCGATCGCGCGCTCGAAGTTGGCGCGCGCCTTCTGCGCCTCGTAGCGGCCCAGCGCGGCGATACCGCTGGCCAGCTCGCGCGCCGCCTCGAGGTTGCTCGGCTGCGACTCGGTCGCCGCGCTCCGCTCCTCCGCGGTCAAGGGCTCCTGGCCCAGCCGCGCGCGCACCTGCTCGCCGAGGCGCGCGATGATGTCGAACAGCTCGGCCTTGTCCCCATCGGCGCCCATCCGAGCGACCTGCGCGCCGGTCTTCCCGGCGGCCACGCGCAGCTCGACGCGCACGCGCGGTGCGCTGCCGTCGCCGACCGTGACGACGCTGCCGTCGATGATGTAGTCGGCGGCGAGGGCCGCGCCGAGGGCGGCGGTGCGCGCCCCGGCGGCATCGTCGAGGGCGACGCCGCGCGCGCGGGCGGCCGCCGCGACCACGTCGCTCGGCACCACGCGCAGACGATCGCCGGCGCCGAGCTCGGTGGTGAGCATCTCGGACACCGCGGTCCCGATCCAGGCGGTCTCGGTGGTCCCCGACAGGTTGCGGAGCGGCACCACGGCGAGGAGCGGCGCCGGCGGCCGGGCGGGAGCCGGCGCCGGAACCCGCGCGCCCTGCCCGTTCGCGGCGATCGGCGCGTCGCCGGCCTTGCCCGCGACCCGGGCGACCACGGCGAGGGCGATCGCGCCGAGCACGACCGCGGTGGTCGTGGCGATCCGCCTGCGGCGACGCGAGCCGTCGGCGGAGAGCGCGGTCGCGGTCGCGAGGGACGGCGCGGGATCGGCCGAGCTCGCCGGTCCGGACGCGGCGGCGCCCACTGCGGGCTTCCGGGCCCGTCGCCAGCCGCGAGCCACGGCCCGGGCGCCAGCCGGCGCCGAGCCAGCCGGCGCCGAGCCCGCTGGTGCCCGCCCGGATCCCGCCACCTCGGCCTCGCCGCGCGGCTCGAGGCCGTCACCGGCCTCGCCACCGTCGACCGCGGCGCCCTCGCTCTCGTCCGCCGCCCGGCTCCGGGCAACGACTCTCTCGTCGCCGGTGCGGTCGCGCACGCCGCCGACGCTCCCGCGGGCGAGCTGGGATTGCTCGGCCAGGGCGCGCAACAGATCGTCGGCGCGGGCGAAGCGCGCGCCCGGCTCTCGCGCCAGGCAGCGGGCCAGCGCGTCGTCCCAGCGCGCCTCGAGATCGCCGCGCAGGCTGCGCGCTCGCGGCGCATCGCGTTCGAGCCGGAGGGTGGCGACTCCGAGCGGCGTCACGCCCTCGAACGGGAGGCGACCGGTCAGCGCCTCGAACAGCACCACGCCGAGCGCGTAGATGTCGGCGGCCGGACCGATCGGCTGCCCGGTCACCTGCTCCGGCGCCATGTACGCCGGCGATCCGAGCAGCGCGCCGGTCGCGGTGGCGCGCTCGCCGGGCGCCGGGCTCGCCCACATCGCCGCGCCGGCCGCCGCCCCGGCCTCGCCGCGACCCGTGGCGACCGTGGACCGACCGCCGTCGCCCGCGCCAGCGCCGACGCCGCGCTCGAGAGCGCCGACCGACCCGCCGAGCTCGCCGCCCAGCGAGTCCGACGCGCGCCGGGCCAGCCCGAAGTCGGTGATGACCACTCGCTCGCCACCGGCCGCTCGCTCGTCGGCGACGAGCATGATGTTGGCCGGCTTGAGATCGCGGTGCACGACACCCGATGCGTGGGCGACCGACAGCGCGGCGACCAGCTTCTCGGCCAGCGCGAGCGCCGCCGGCACCGCCAGCGCCCCGATCCGGCCGAGCCGCGCCGCCAGCGTCTCACCGGCGAGCAGCTCCATGGTCAGGAACAGCAGCCGCCCGCCCGGCCCCTCGTGCACCCCGATGTCGAAGATGCGGCAGATCCCCGGGTGGGTGAGCTCGCGGGCCAGGAGCACCTCGCGCCGGAAGCGGGCCAGGGTCACCGAGTCGTCGGCGCGCTCGGTCCGCAGGGTCTTCAACGCCACCACCGCGCCGAGCTCGTGGTCCTCCGCGGCGTACACCTCGCCCATCGCGCCGCGGGCGACGAACCGCAGGATCCGGTAGCGCGCGCCGATCAGGTCGCCGGCGGCAAAGGCGTACGCCTCGGAGCGCCCCGTGGGGCGCTCCGCGCTCATCGTGACGGTGCTCTGGCTCCCGCCGCGCTCGCCTGTGCCGTCCATGCTGTGCCCGCCGACCACCGAGAATAGGTCGCGGCAGCCCGACCCGGAAGCTGAAAAGCCCGGCCGGTCCTACTCCAGGTCGATCACCTGGTACTGCCCCTGCGCGTCGAGCTGCGTGCCCCAGACCTTGTGGGATCCCTGGTGCTCCGCGATGCCGAAAGTGATGAGCGATCCGATGCCGAGCTCGAGGCTGCGGATCCCCTCGAACGCGTTGACCAGCCGCTCGGTGTCGACCGACCGCCCGGCCCGCCGCAGCGCCTCGACCAGGACCGTGGCCGAGAGGTAGCCCTCGAGCGACACGTAGTCCGGCGCCTCTCCCGGGAAGTAGTTCTCGAGCGCGGCCTTGTACTTGAGCACCGCGGTCGAGTGGCTCTCCACCGGCGGCACCACCTGGGTGACGATCACGCCCTCGGCGTACCGGGGCCCGAGCAGCTTGAGCTCCTCGGCCAGCGAGGTGCTGCCGACGAACGACACGTTGGTCAGGATCATCTTCGGATTGATGTCGCGGATCTTCTCGATGAACTTGGCGCACGCGCGGTAGGTGCCGACCATCACGACCGCCCTGATCGCGACCGAGTTGTCGACCACCCGCTGCACCGCCTCGCTCACGTCGATCGTGTTGCGCACGTAGCCGACCCGCAAGACGTTGCCGCCGTCGGCGCGCAGCCCCCTCATCGCCTTCTGCACGCCCGCGGTGCCGGCGTCGCCAAAGGCGTCCTGCTGGGCGAAGACGGCGATCTGGCTGGGCCGGATGCGCCGCACCTTGACCAGGTAGCGCACCACGCTCGCCGTCTCCTCCGCGTAGCTGGCGCGGAAGTTGATGACGTAGCGGTCCGGTGGATCGCGGCGGAGCAGGCTGGCGCCGGTGAAGGCGCCGTAGAAGAGCATGTTGCGCTGGAGCGCGTACGGCACCGCCACCACCGCGGTCGGCGTGCCCACGTTGCCGACGATCCCGAACACCTTCTCGTGGTCGTAGAGCTCGGTCATGACCTGGGCCGTGCGGGTCGGCTCGTAGCCGTCGTCGAGCGCGATCAGGCGCAGCTGGCGGCCGTGCACACCGCCGGCGTCGTTGGCCGCCTGGAACGCGGTCTCGATGCCGAGCTTCATCTGCCGGCCGAGCTCCTTGGCCGGGCCGCTCAGCGGCCCCGCCATGCCGAAGACGATCTCCTTGTCGGTCACCCCGCGCACGCTGACGATCGGCTGGTCGCCGACCGCCCGTCGCGCGTCGCCGGCGGCGGCCAGCCCGCTCGCGCCGCTGCTCTGCACCAGCGGCGCCTGTTCCGCGGCGGTGGCGACCGGCTCGCCCGACGGCAGCAGGCCGGTGCGCCGCATCCACACGATCGACAGCGCGGTCAGGATGGTGAGGCCGGCGAGGATCGCGATCCACCAGGTCGCCCCGAGCCGCGATCGCCGCGCCAGGATCGCCGCCGGCTGGATCGTCCCCGACGCCGGCGTCAGGTGGTCGACCACCTCCATGTTCCCCGACGCGGTCACCAGCCGGGTCCCGTCTCTCGGGCACACGTCGCCGTGGTGAAATTGCTTCCTGCACGTGGGACAAACCAGCTCCCTCAGCTCACCGCTCATCATCTCGCCCCCCTCTTCCTGCTGATCGCCTGGTTCCTCTGGCTGCGCTCGCTCTTCCAGGCGGCGCATGCCCTCGAGCAACATCGCCCCGACTGGCTTGAAGATCCGCCGGTGCGGCGTCTGGACGTCGCGAAGGACGTGAAAGACGCCGTCCTTGAGCTCGAGGGCGCGGTAGACCGCCTCGAGCCCTTCCCACTCGCCAAGGCGCGCGTCGAAGAGCTCGCCCCGATCGAAGTAGAAGTAGCCCAGCTCGTCACCCGATCTGGGGCAGCTCACGACCAGGACGACCGTTCGTCTCGACTGGGCGTAGAACTGCACCACATCGGAGAACGAGATCTCCCGGAAGTCCCCCGCCAACGTCATGCCCACCCCCATCTCGGAATTTCGTCTCCGAGAACACGCGAAATTCTGCTCTAGAACTCCAAGGGTGGTCAACGACTCGCGAAACTACCTGAATTCCACTGGACCCCTGCGGGGTTAGTCGACCATCCAGGCCAGCCGGTGGAGCCCCGAGTAGATCAGCCCGGGGAGGTCCACGAATCCGACCGAGCCGTAGAGCAGCTCGCCGACCGGCAGATCGTCGCGCGCGGTGAGGCTGTTGGTGCCCAGCGCGAAGCGGATCTTGTTGGAGAGGGTGGTGAGGTAGATCTCCACCCGCACGTGCCCACGGTTCTCGCCCAGCGCGGTGTACGCCGGCGAGACGCCCACCGACGAGAACAGCACGTGCGAGACGAGCGATCGCGAGTGGTAGCCGAGATCGATCCCCAGATCGAGGGCCGGCGCGCCGTAGCCGATCCAGAAGCGCGGCTCGAGCGACGCGCGGATCCCGCGCCACGCCGCGCCCACCTGCCAGCCGGCGTCGAGCGCGCGCTCCTGGCTGGCGCTGGTCGCGAGCAGCTCGGGCATGAGTCGCAGCCACTGCCAGCCGCGCGCAGCGTACGGCGGGATCGAGGCCGGCTGGACCATCAGCCCCTCCTCCTGCGCGTTCTCGAGCGACGCCATCATCCGCTCTCCGAAGAACATGATGCCCGCCGGTAGCCCGGTCCCCTCGAGCCTGCGCTGGCGGGCCAGCAGGCTGACCGACAGGCTGGTCCACCACAGCTCCGGGTCGCGCATCGCCGCCGCCATCTCGGCGGTCTCCGGCCGGTAGCCCTCGCGCTTGAGCGCGGCGACGAACTCGGGCAGGTCGGTGTCGTCGAGCACGAGCTCGCGCCCGCCGCCGCCGGTCAGCGCGCGCAGGATGCGGTGAAGATCGTCGCGGCCGGCGATCGGCCCGGGTGCGGTCCCGCGCCAGTAGGAGCGCTCGGCGGCGGCGAGCAGCGAGAGGAACTCGCCGGCCGGGCCGCGGGCCAGACCGAGCCGAGCGCGCAGCTCCGTCATCCAGCGGTCGAGGCAGTCCTGCATGATCGGCTGCTCGAGGGCGGGCCGATCGAGGGCGAGCCGGTCGGCGGTCTCCTGCTCGCACACCGCGGAGGCGGACGAGTGGATCGCGTCGTGGATGCCCATGTAGTAGTCGTAGCGGCGCAGTGGCGGATCGAGGAAGCCGCTGAAGTTGGCCACGTAGGTCGCGGCCAGCGGGAAGAAGCGGCGCGACGGGTAAAGGACGCGCTCGGCGCCCGGATCGCTCGACAGGAGCAGCGCCTCGGCGGCGAGCTGATCGATCGTGAGGGCCGGTCCGATCGCGCTCGCGTGGCCGACCAGCTCCGGCATGCCGGACACGACCCGCAGCACCGCGCCGCGCACGCGCTCGTGCTCGGCCCGGGTGGTGGTGCCGTCGAGCCGCAGCCGGTCCAGGCGCCGGCTCCAGTCGGTGAGCTGCCCGGCCAGCGCGCCCAGGTAGCGCCGCTTGAGCTGCAGCGCGGCCTTCTGGTAGCAGACCGCCACCCGCGACATCGGCACCGGTGGGGTCTCGCCGATCGGCACCTCGAACGCATCGAGGCCGCGGCCGATGCATGCGGCCAGCGACGCGCGCCCGGCCGCCGCCTCGCCCGGCTTCAGCCTCGCGCGCGCGGCCAGCCGGGTCGCGGTCTCGCGGCCGACCCAGGTGGTCCCGCGGTTCCACGCGTTGTAGCGCAGCACGTTGTGGAGCTCGTAGCCGCGGGCGGTCCCGACCGCGCCGATGAACGTGTACTTCCAGCAGCGGAAGGCGCGCGAGATCGGCCCGCCGGCGACCTTCCTGGCGCAGTGCTTGTCGGCGGCCGCGCGTGCGGACGAGCTGGCCTGAACCAGGTGGTGACGCCGGCTGCTCGAGTCGATGTAGAGGTAGCGGACCGGGCGCGAGGTCGAGGCGAAGAGGACGTTGCTCTCGATCTGCGCGATGGCGAGGCCGAGCGGGATGTTGTCGAACACGCCGCCGTCGACGAACCAGTCGGAGCAGCGCGCGAACCCGGCCCGGCGGCGCAGGAGGCGCGTGGCGCAGTCCTCGCGCTCCGAGAAGTAGTCGAGCTTGACCGGCCCGAACGCGACCGGGAAGGCCGACGAGGCCAGCACCGCGTCGATGACGGTCTCGATCGACACCTCCGACACCGACGGATGCGAGTCGCGGTCGGCGCGGTTGGCCAGGAAGATGCGGCTGCCGACCAGCTCGGCCCGGTGCGGGCGCACGTCGTTCCAGAAGTGGAGCCGTCCGTCGGGGCTGACCGAGGCGCGCAGCGGGACGACGAAGCGCTGGTTGTCGACCGAGAGCCCGGCGGTCTGCACCCGGCTCGGCACGATGCGGGTGACGGTCAGGCCGAGCGACATGGCGCAGCCCGGCCGGAAGCGCGGCTCCGCCACCGCCGCCCGGATCTCGTCGCGGATCGAGCGAAACGCCGAGCGGCTGAGCAGCGCGTCCGGCATCTCCGCCGAGCCGTCGTCGTACATGCGCTCGGTCGGGACCAGGGTGGCCAGGCCGATCGGCAGCCAGGTGTCGGCAAAGCGGTTGTGCTCCGGGTCGCCGATGTCGGGCGACGCGGCGCCACCGCTCGCCGCGGAAGCGTCGCACCAGTGCATCACGGTGAGGAGCGCGTTGATGCTGCCGGCCGATGCGCCGGTCACCCCGGCCAGGTACGGGCGACCGAAGTTGGCGGTGGCCGGTGCGCTGCGCAGGACCTCGAGCAGCGCCCAGTTCACCCCGGCCTCGTACGAGCCGAGACTCACACCGCCGCTGATGGTGAGCGCGTAGGGCTGCGCGTCGCGCGAATCGACCGCGGGAGCCCCCGCGCGAGCGTGGCCCCCGGCGACCGCGAGAGACGCGGCGAGCACACCGGCCCGGCATGCCCGCGCGTGGCGCGCGCGGATGGCGCAAGTCCTCATCGGCTCCCCCCTCCTGAGCTCATGACGTTCCTTCGCCGCGGTCACGTGTGTCAACGGGGTGAGCGCCGGCTCGGTGGGCCAACATGCCAGCCCGGCCAGAGATCTGGCCCCACCTGGCTCCCACCATCGGGACGCGCGAGGCGCTTCCGCGCGGGGCGCGCCGCGCACGTCCTCGCGACCTCGAGCAGGAACCTCGCGAGCCGTGGCGGGTTCCCGCCCCACGGGCGGGCTGTCCCGGCGCCCGCGCGGCGTCATCCCCGCGATCCTCTCCTCTTGGCGGGTCACGGCGGCCTCGGGCGCCACTCGGCGGCTTCCCTCTTCGCGGGTTCTTCACTTCATGGGCGGTACAGAAAAAACGCGCAAAAACGACGCCGGCACCCCAACAGGGTGATTTACCGCCCCCTTCAATGTGTTTAAGTGACGGAGCTTGTCGCTTTTACGCGGAATTGAACGAGCAAACAGGGGGGGCACGCGGTGAAGCCCAGGCGTTTCGACTGGCGCGCTCCGCCTGCTTCACGAACGCGCGATGTGGCCAGCCCCACGTCGATTTTTCGTCCCGTCACGGTGGCCCACGGTCGGCAGGCCGGCGGCGGCGGCGTCCTCGTTGCCTTCCAAGCAGACGAGATGAATCGGTTTATCTGTCGCGGGGGCGACGCCGTGCCGCCGACGAGCGCCGCGAGACATTTTCAACCACAAAGGGCTAAAGGCCCTCGCGAGGTGGTCGATCTATCCCCCTCGCAGGTCGATGACAGCGCACCGGGACTGAACATCCCAACCCGAAGGGGAGGCGGGTCGGTCGCATGGAGGGGAAGCCAGTCGGGGCAAGCCGCACGGGGGCCACCTGCCGCTCGAGGGGGTGGCGATCTCTGCGGACCGACTGGGTCGATGCGGCTCTGTTGATTGGGGAAATGCTGGTGACGCATGCGCCGGGGGGCTCGTGCCGGAGTTGCGATTTCGGATCGGGGGGTCGGGAGTCGCGCATACTCCTCACCAGCAGGACATGGGGGGGTCGGCATCCGCGTCGGCGCTGCAGGCTGGGGAAATTCCTGCCGCGCCGGCGCGGGTTCCGGGTTTAAGATATCGGTCGTGCGTCGAACCCACCCAGGGGCAAGGCGCGGAGCAAAGTGGGAGCTAGGATGGCGGAACAGGGAACAATTCTCATCGTCGATGACGACGAAGCTTTTGCGCGCATCGTTGTTGCGCCGCCGTTTTCACGGCGGTGGAAGCTCGAATTTGCATTCAACGTACCGCAGGCCCACGAATCGCTGGACCATGTAACGGATCTCAAGCTGGCGATCGTGGATCTCGACCTGCCGGGAGGTCAGCCGTTCGGGCCGAGCCTCCCCGGAGGGTTCGGCTTCGACGTGGCGTCTCGTGTCCGGGCGATGGCACCCCAGAGCTGGGTCGTCATTCTGACCGGACACCTTCTGCCGCATCTGGTCAATCAGGCCCACCGGCTCGGCGCGGAGTTTCTCCACAAGGAGAACTGCCTCGAGAACCTGTCGCTCCTGGCGGATCGGCTGCTGACCAGGGGGCACCCGTCGGACGAGCGAGCGGCGGAGTTCCTCGACTACCTGCAGTGGCGCTTCTCGCTGTCGCCGAGGCAGGTCGAGATCGCCAGCCTGGCCATTCGCGGGCTGGAGAACTCGGAGATCGCGACGCAGCTCGGCATCACGTGCAACACGCTCAAGCGGCACGTGCGTCTGTTGCTGTCGAAGTGCGGTGCGCCAACGCTGCGAGCGCTGGCCCGGACGTACTACTCGCAGACCGACGGCATCACGCGCGCAGCGCAAGCGGCGCCTCGCAACTAGCCGACCGAGCCCGCGAGGGCGACGGAGGCTTTCCGGAGCTGTAGGGGGAGCGGCGGGGGGGCCGCGTGGGGACGCCGACGACGGTGCGCGAATGGGGGTTCGCGCGCTTCGCCGGCGTCACCGCGCGGCGCTATGGTGGGTCCATGGAGCGCCCGCCGATGGCCCGCTCGTCGTTCGGCGGCCGCGTGGCCGACGAGGGCGACGGACGAGATGATGAGGGCGACGATGTCGGCGCCCCGTCCACCGTCGGTGGGGAGAGCTCACACGACCCGGCGATCGACCGGGCGTTCAAGAGCGCGTTCGGCTTCGCGCGCCTGTGGCCAGGCCAGCGCGAGGTGATGCGCGACGTGCTCGACGCGCGTCCGGTCGTCGCGGTGATGCCGACCGGCGCCGGCAAGTCGCTGTGCTACCAGCTGCCGGCGGTGCTGCTCGCCGAGCAGGGCGGCCTCACCGTCGTGGTCTCGCCGCTCATCGCCCTCATGAAGGACCAGGTCGATGCGCTCGGCGCGCGCGGCATCGCCTGCGCCGCCCTGACCAGCGCGGCCGGGATGGACGAGCAGAGCGCGACCCTCGAGCGGATCCGGCGAGGCTCGCTGACCCTGGTCTACGTCGCGCCGGAGCGGTTCGCCAGCCGGCGCTTCCTCGACGCGCTCGCGGCGGTCGGCGCGCGCATCGCGCTCTTCGCGGTCGACGAGGCGCACTGCATCTCGGAGTGGGGCCACGAGTTTCGCCCGGCCTACCGCGCGCTCGGCGAGGTGCTCGGCCAGCTGGCGCCGCGCCGGCTCATCGGGCTGACCGCGACCGCGACGCCGGACGTGCGGCGCGACATCGCCCACCAGCTCGGCATGAGCCGGCCCCGCTTTCACGTGCGCGGGTTCGCTCGGCCCAACCTGCGCCTCATCGTGCAGCCGGTCGGCGGCGCGGCGCACAAGCGATCTGGCCTGGCCGAGCTGGTCCGCGGCCGCGACGGCGGCAGCGCGGTGGTGTACGCCGCGACCCGCAAGAAGGCCGAAGCCTACGCCGACGGGCTGGCCGCGGCGGGGGTGCGGGCCCGCTCCTACCACGCCGGCATGAACGACGACGAGCGCTCGGCGGTCCAGGACCGCTTCATGAGCGACGAGCTCGAGGCGATCGTGGCGACCAATGCCTTTGGCATGGGAATCGACAAGCCGGACGTTCGCCTGGTCGTGCACGCGGACGTGCCGCGCAGCCCGGAGGCGTACTACCAGGAGGCCGGCCGGGCCGGGCGCGACGGCGGCCCGGCCGACTGCACGCTCCTCTTCAACTACGCCGACGTGCGGGTGCAGGAGTTCCTCATCGACGCCAGCAACCCGAGCGCCCCGCTCCTGCGCGCGCTGTGGAAGCTCCTGCGCGACAGGCCGGGCCGGTTCCGCCCGGACTCGATGCGCGACGACCTGCCCGACCGGCCCCACCCGAGCGTCATCGAGTCGGCGGCGCGCATCCTGGCCCGCCACGGCTTCTTGACCGGCGAGGGTGAGCGACTGTCGGCGTGCCGGCCCGCCGACATCCGCGGCGACTTCCCGACCTTCGACCCGGACGCGATCGAGCGGCGCGGGCGGGTGGAGCGCAGCAAGCTGCGCGCGATGATCAGCTACGCGTACGAGGAAGGCTGTCGCCACCGCTACATCCTCGCGTACTTCGGCGATCCGGCCGCCAGCGCCGGCGACTGCGGGGGCTGCGATCGCTGCCTGGCCGCGGCCGGTCGCGCGGTGCCCGAGCTGGAGCCGGCGCCGGCGCGCGGGCGGCGGAGCGCGGGCGACCGGGCCGGTCAGCGCAAGCGAGGACGGAGTCGGTTCGCGCCGTGAGCCGGCCGGCGACCGGCGCGAGAAATTAGTCCGGGAGATCGGGCGTTCCTGGCTAGGATACGGGCTTCCATGGGGAGCGGTGCAAAGCGAAGCCGCGGCCGGCGCGAGCCGCTGGCCGATCAGGTCGAGCGGGCCGGGCACGTGGTCCTCACCTCGCTGTGGACCGCGTGCGTGTGGCTCCTGCGCATGATCCTTCGCTACGCCTGGCGGGTGGCCGCCCACGCCGGACGGTGGCTGCTCCGCCAGCGCCGCTGGGTGCAGCTCGCCGTGGTGGCGGGCCTCGGGGCCGGCGCGGTCGCCGCGTATCACGTCCTCACCACCCGGCCCGAGCCGGCGGTGTACGTCGACGACGAGACCGAGGCGCTGGCCCGCGTCATCCGCAGCGAAGCCGGGACCAGCTCGGCCCAGCAGCGCATCCACGTGGCCTGGGTGACGCGCAACCTGGCAGCCGAGCGCGGCCAGACCGTGGCGCAGATGGCGTGCAGCCCGTGCGGCGAGCAGCAGCTCGGCCGCCCGGTGTCGTCGCGCCAGGACGCGACCGAGCCGGACCGCGAGCTGGCCCGCTACATCCTCCTGTCGCCGCCGCTGCTCGACCCGACCGGCGGCGCGACTCACTTCATCAACCCGACGCTGCAGGACGACCTGGCCTCGGCCGGTCGGCCCGGCTATCGCGGCCGGCCGTACAGCGACGTGCGCCAGCGCTGGATGCAGAGCTACGGGTGGGAGCCGTACTACCGGCTGGGGCCCGACCTGGAGCTGTGGGGGCCCAGGCGGCGAGCCCGCGTCCGCGGCGCACGGACCGGCGCGAAGTAGCGCCTCGGCCGGCTCAGCCGCGCGCGCGCGGCGCGGACTCCAGCTCGAGGGCGGCCAGCGTCGCGCCGGTCGCGCCGACCCCGAGCGCGAGCAGGTTGAGCCCCGGCACCAGGAGGAGCGCGGCGGTCGCGCCGCCCAGACCGAGGCTGCGGCCGCGGTGGACGCGCAGGAACTCGACCTTGCGCCGGTACGGCCACAGCCGGCGGGCGAAGACCGCGTCGAAGCAGTCGTACGCGGCCGAGGTCGCCGACAGGTACGCGCCGACCGCCGCCGCCACCACCGCGCCGATGACCGGGACCGCGGCGGCGAGCACGAACACGAGCGCGAGCCCGACCAGGTAGACCAGCAGCCGGCGCACGGCGTGGACCAGGCCGGTGACCAGCCCGCGCACGAACCCCGCGATCGACGTGCCGGGCGCCGCCCGCCCGGTCACCTGCTCCTCGACTCGCTCGGACAGGATCTCGCAGAACGGGCCGGCCAGGACCCCGGCCAGCGACACGAACACCACGAACCCGGCCAGGGCGAGCCCGCCGATCACGACCACGCGGAGCAGCCCGCTGACCCAGCCGGCCAGGAAGTCGGGCAGGCGAGCCGCGACCCAGGCCACCGCCGGATCCGAGAGCCTCACCACCCCCCAGATGATGGCAGCGACCAGGAGGAGCGTGATCACCGCCGGCGCGATCACCCAGATCCACAGGCGGGGATGGGCCAGGAGCAGCTTGCCGCCGCGCCCGACGTCGCGAGCGCCTCTCAGGACCTCGATCATGAGCGCGCAGGCTAGCACGCCCCCGGGTGGGGTGAGCCGGACCCGCTCGACGACCAAACCCGCGCGGACCTCGCGCGCCCGGCCGTCGATTGGCTATCATCGAGCCGGGTGGGGGAACGGTCCGATCTCAGGGTGCCGCTCAGGCGGGTAGCGGTCGAGCTCGGCCTGTCGGGCCAGCCGGCCCGGCGCGTGGAGCTGTTCCTCGGCGAGCACCGCAGCCACGCCTGGCACCGCCAGGAGGTGGTCGAGCTGCTCGAGGGCTCGCGCCAGTTCCTGCCCTGCATCGTGCCCGGGGCCGGCGGGGCCACCCTGGTCAACCGCGATCAGATCGTGTGGCTGGCGATGGCGCTGAGCGAGGGCTCGTCGCCCAGCGACGACGACCTCCCCGACCTCGACCAGCTCTACGACCACCGCCACCATGTCACCCTGCGGCTGATCAGCGGGCCGGCGATCGAAGGCGCGCTGCTCTACTCGGCGCCGATCGAGCACGCGCGCCTGGTCGACCACGTCAACCAGCCGGGAGGGTTCCTGTCGGTGCACGCGGGCGAGAAGATCATCATGGTGCGCAAGAGCGCGGTCGTCGAGATCGTCGACGCGGAGGCGAGCGAGGCGGAGCTCGACCGGCCAGGGGCGGCGGGATGAGCCCGCGCATCGACCTCTACCTTCCCTCCCTCACCCGGTTCCACGCGTCCTCGATCGTGCTGGCCAGCGAGGCCAACGTCTGCCTCCGCTTCTCGACCGGCGAGCGCTTCGCCAACCAGACCACGACGCACGCCGACCTGGTCGCGCTGGTCGAGCAGATCGCGCCGTCCGGTGCGGCGGCGGAGATCAAGGCTGGCTCGCGCGCGTCGTTCCCCTACCAGACCGGAGGGGACACCTACAGCGTCAGCGTCGAGCCGAAGCCGGGCAAGTGGCGCGTCACCATCGAGTCGGCGACCGCCGCGGCCGAGGGGGCGGCCGGATCATCGTCGTCGCGCGGCGCGGCGCACGCGCCCGCGTCCACGCTGCACGCGCCGTCGTCACACGAGTACTCGTCGCGCACGCCCGCGTCGCGCCCGAACCCGGCCCCGTTCCAGCCGTCATCGGCGCACGCCGCCTCGTTTCACTCGTCGTCGTCGCGCGCGACCGCGGCCTCGGCGCCGGGCGGGCCGCCGCCGCTCGCGGCCGCGCCACCCATCGCGGTGGCGGCCGCTCCGTCGCCGGAACCCAGCAGCCCGGCTCGCCGACGCAAGCCGGACGGACCGGCGCTCGGCCCCGCCATCGAGGAGGGACGACAGCTGCGCCCGATCGAGCGAATGCTGGCCCGCATGTACGAGCGCGGCGCCTCCGACCTGCACCTGTCGACCGGCAACGCGCCCAGGATCCGACTGCACGGCGAGATCCAGGAGCTCGGCGTGGGCGAGGTCGTGCTGGACGCCGAGTCGATGATGACGCTGCTCTCGCCGATCATCCCGGCCAAGAACCGCGCCGAGTTCGACGAGCGCAGCGACACCGACTTCGCCCACTCCATCCCGGGGGTCTCGCGCTTCCGGGCCAACCTGTACCGCGACCGCAACGGCCCCGGCGCGGTGTTCCGGGCCATCCCGTTCCAGATCCTGACCCCCGAGCAGATCGGCCTGCCCAAGGGTGTGCTCGACCTCTGCTTCCTCAGCAAGGGCCTGGTGGTGGTGACCGGCCCGACCGGGTCCGGCAAGTCGACCACGCTGGCCACGCTGGTCGATCACGTCAACCGCAACCGCAAGGACCACATCATCACGATCGAGGACCCGATCGAGTTCGTGCACGACAACAAGGGCTGCCTGGTCAACCAGCGCGAGGTGCACACCCACACCCGCTCGTTCAAGGACGCGCTGCGCGCCGCCCTGCGCGAGGATCCCGACATCGTGCTGGTCGGCGAGATGCGCGACCTCGAGACCATCGCGATCGCGGTCGAGACCGCCGAGACCGGCCACCTGGTGTTCGGCACCCTCCACACCACCACCGCGCCGTCCACGGTCGACCGGATCATCGATCAGTTCCCGGCCGACCGGCAGGACCAGATCCGCCAGATGCTGTCCGAGTCGCTGCGCGGGGTGATCGCGCAGACCCTGTGCAAGAAGATCGGCGGCGGGCGGACCGCGGCCTACGAGATCCTGCTCGGCTCGAGCGCGGTCTCCAACCTCATCCGCGAGCGCAAGACCTTCCAGCTGTTCTCGCTCATGCAGACCGGCCGGGCCCAGGGGATGCTCACGCTCAACGATTCGCTGATGGATCTGGTCAAGCGCAAGGTGGTCGAGCCGCGCGAGGCGTTCGTGAAGGCGGTCAACAAGGCCGAGTTCAAGAACCTCCTCCAGCGCGAGGGCATCACGCTCGATCTGGCCGAGATCCCGATCGCCTGAGGTGTCCGATCCTGGGATTGGCCGTCCCGGGCGCGCCCGCTCCGGCGCCGCCGCCCGCAGGCCAATCCGGGCCATCGCGGCAGCTTGGCCCGGTGGCACGGTCCTCGCTTGGCCCCTCTTCAATGGACCGTCCCAAGAAGCCCCCGCGGCGCGCGCGGCGCCGCCTCCTCTGGCTGGCTGCCGGTCTCGCCGCGGTCCTCGGGATCACCCTCGGACTCAGCACCCTGCGCGCCGCCGCGCCGGTCGTCTCGCGCGGGACCGTCCTCATCGACACGGTGAAGCGCGGCGAGATGCTGCGCCAGGTCCAGGCGCCCGGCACGCTGGTGCCGACCGACATCCGCTGGATCACCAGCGACACGCCGGCGCGGATCGAGCGGCTCATGGTCCAGGCCGGCGCCGAGGTCCAGCCGGACACGGTGCTGATCGAGCTGTCGAACCCGGACGTGCAGCTGCGCGCGCTCGAGTCGGAGAACGAGCTGGCCCGGGCCAGGGCGCAACTGGCCGAGCTCGAGGCAGGCCTCGACGGGCAGCGCCTGGCCCAGGCCTCGGCGGTCGCGACGCTCGACGGTGAGCTCGAGGACGCCGCCCGCCGCGCCGACGCGACCCAGAAGCTGCACGACGAGGGCGCCGTGTCGCTGCTCGAGAAAGAGGAGGCGCGCGGGCGCGCGGTCATCCTGAAGTCGCGGCTCGGCTTCGAGCGCAAGCGGCTGGTCGCGGTCGGCCGCAGCCGCCGCGCCCAGCTCGAAGCGCAGAAGGCGCAGCTCGACCGGCTCGAGGACCTGGCCGAGTTCGGGCGCCGGCAGGTCGCCAACCTCAAGGTGAAGGCCGGCGCCGCCGGGGTGGTGCAGGAGCTGCCGCTCCAGCCCGGTCAGATGGTGCAGGCCGGCGCGCTCCTGGCCAAGGTGGTCAACCCGACCCAGCTCAAGGCCGAGCTGCGCGTGCCGGAGACCCAGGCCAAGGACGTGGTGATCGGCCTCCCGGCGGTGATCGACACCCGCAACGGCGAGGTGACCGGCAAGGTCATCCGCATCGACCCGGCCGCCCAGGAGGGCACGGTCAGGGTCGACATCGCGCTGGCGGGCAAGCTTCCGGCCGGCGCCCGCCCGGACCTGACCGTGGACGGCACCATCCAGATCGAGCGGATGGCCGACGTCCTCTACGTCGGCAGGCCGGCCTTTGGCGAGGCCAACTCGCGGATCTCTCTCTTCAAGGTGGTGGACGGCGGCGACGAGGCGATCCGCGTCCCGGTCGAGATCGGCAAGAGCTCGGCCCGCACGGTCGAGGTCCGGTCCGGCCTGGCCGTCGGAGACTCCGTCGTCCTGTCCGACCTCGCCCAGCTCGACGATGTCGAGCGCATTCGCCTGCAGTGACCCCCCCGCCAGGGCCATGATTCGGAAAGGACTCTCATGACCGGACCCAGTGAACAGGACGGCGTCATCCTCCAGCTGGATGGCGTCAACAAGGTGTTCGAGACCGACGAGGTCGAGACCCACGCCTTGCTCGACATCCACCTCGAGATCCGCCGCGGCGACTACGTGTGCATCTCCGGCCCATCGGGATCGGGCAAGACCACGCTGCTGTCGATCCTCGGGCTGCTCGACTCGCCGACCCACGGGGCCTACCTGCTCGATCAAGAGCCGGTCGCCAACCTGTCGTCGTCGCAGCGCGCGCTGGTCCGCAACAAGAAGATCGGCTTCATCTTCCAGAGCTTCAACCTGATCGGCGACCTCACCGTGTACGAGAACGTCGAGCTTCCGCTCACCTACCAGCGGATGAGCGCGTCGGATCGGAAGCAGCGGGTCGAGGCGGCGCTCGAGCGGGTCGGCATGGCCCACCGGCGCAACCACATGCCCAGCCAGCTGTCCGGCGGCCAGCAGCAGCGGGTCGCGGTGGCGCGCGCGGTGGCGGGCGAGCCGCTCATCCTGCTCGCCGACGAGCCGACCGGCAACCTCGACACCAAGAACGGCGACATGGTGATGAAGCTGCTCGACGAGCTCCACGACGCCGGCGCGACCATCTGCATGGTCACCCACAACGAGGTCTACGCCCAGCACGCTCGCCGCAGCGTCCACTTGCTCGACGGGCAGATCGTCGACGAGAGCAGAGGGGTCGCTCGGCAAGCATGACCCTCGAGTCCGACCGCAAGCCGCGCGTCCTCATCGCGGACGACCAGAAGGACGTGCTGGAGGCGCTCCGCCTCCTGCTCAAGTCGGCCGGCATCGAGACCGCGACCGCCATGTCGCCGGCGGTCATCCTGGCCCGGGTCGAGTCGGACGACTACGACGCGGCCATCGTGGACATGAACTACGCGCGCGACACCACCTCGGGCGTGGAGGGGGTGGACCTCCTGGCCCGGCTCAAGGAGCTCGACCCGCTCCTGCCGGTCCTGGTCATGACCGCGTGGGGCAGCGTGGACGGCGCGGTCCAGGCCATGCGGCTGGGCGCGCGCGACTACATCCAGAAGCCGTGGGACAACCAGCGCGTCCTGCGCGCGGTGGAGACCCAGATCGAGCTGTCGCGCGCGCTGCGCCGGACCCGCCGGCTCGAGGGAGAGGCCACCCGCCTGCGCGGGCGCGACCTGCCCCCGATGGTGGCCGAGTCGCGCGCGATGGCGCCGGTCATCCACCTCATCCAGCGGGTGGCGCCGTCCGACGCCAGCGTGCTCATCACCGGCGAGCACGGGACCGGCAAGGAGGTGGTCGCGCGCCGCATCCACGCGATGTCGCGGCGGGGCGGGCGGCCGTTCGTGGCGGTCAACGCGGGCGGCCTGGCCGACGGCGTGCTCGAGTCGGAGCTGTTCGGCCACGTGAAGGGCGCGTTCACCGACGCGCAGGTCGACCGGGTCGGCTGCTTCGAGCTGGCCGACGGCGGCACCCTGTTCCTCGACGAGATCGCGACCATGCCGGTCGGCCAGCAGAGCAAGCTCCTGCGCACGCTGCAGTCGGGCGAGTTCCACGCGGTCGGCTCGTCCAAGCTGCGCCGGGTCGAGGTGCGGCTCCTGGCCGCGACCAACGCCGACCTCGGCCGCGAGGTGGCCGCCGGCCGCTTCCGCGAGGATCTGCTCTACCGGCTCAACACCGTCGAGATCCACCTGCCACCGCTGCGCGACCGGCGCGAGGACATCCCGGAGATCGCGGCCCAGTTCCTGGCCGTGCGCGCGGCCCGCTACGGCGCCACCGACGGCGGGCGCGAGGCGGCGCGCGAGCTTTCGTCGTCGGCGATGCAGGCGCTGCTCGAGCACAACTGGCCGGGCAACGTGCGCGAGCTCGAGCACGTGATCGAGCGCGCCTGCCTGCTCGCGCGCGCCCGCGTGATCGAGGACGAGGACCTGATGCTGCGCCCGCGCCAGAGCGGCGCGGTGTCGCTCGAGGAGTCCACCCTCGACGAGGCGGAGCGCTACCTCATCCAGCGCGCGCTCGGGCGGGCCGGCGGCAACGTCAGCGACGCGGCGCGCGCGCTCGGGCTGTCCCGCTCGGCGCTGTACCGGCGGCTGCAGCACTACGGGCTCAAGGCGTCCGGCTGAGCGGATGCGCGGATCGCCGGCGGCCCGTGGCGATGGTGGGCCTGCCGTCGATCGCGTAGCGTTGTCGCTGGCGATGCGGAACCCGCGACAGACAGCCGCCGGCCAGCCGAGCCCGCCCCGGCCGCCCCGGCCCCCGCGGCGCCGCCGGAGGCGCGACAGGCTCCGCCACGAGGACCGGGTCCTGGCCGAGGTCCTGCTCGCCGCTTCCCCGGCGGCGGTGATCGCGACGGCGGTGCTGTGGACCGGCCCGTTCTCGACCCAGACCCGGTGGACGCTGTCGGTGGTGCTGGTGCTGGCGGTGCTGGCGTTTGCCCACTCGGCCCGCCAGCGGGTGGTGCGCTCGCTGCAGACGGTCTCCAACCTGCTCTCCGCCCTGCGCGAGGGCGACTTCTCTATGCGCGGGCGAAGCCCCCGGGCAGACGACACCCTCGGCCAGGTGATGTCGGAGCTGAACGCGCTGGCCGACGCGCTGCGCGGCCAGGATCTCGGCGCGGCCGAGGCCACCGCGCTCCTGTCCAAGCTGACCGAAGAGACCGACGTCTCGATGTTCGCGTTCGACGGCGAGCGCCGGCTGCGCCTGGTCAACCGGGCCGGCTGCGAGCTCCTGGGCGGGCGGCGCGAGCGGCTGCTCGGGCGCGAGGCCGGCGAGATCGGCCTGGAGTCCCTGCTCGAGCTGGAGGCGCCGCGCACGCTCCACCTCGCCCTGGGCGGCTCGCGCGGGCCGTGGGAGCTGCGCCGCACGCCGTTCCGCGAGCGCGGCCGCCCGCTGACGCTGGTGGTGCTGGCCGACGTGTCGCGCGCGCTGCGCGAGGAGGAGCGGCAGGCGTGGCAGCGCCTGGTGCGCGTGCTCAGCCACGAGATCAACAACTCGCTGGCCCCGATCTCGTCCATCGCCGGGACGCTCCGCCACACCCTGGGCGGCCAGGGGGACGGGCACGGCTGGAACGAGGACGCGGCGCGCGGGCTCGAGGTGATCGAGCGCCGCGCCGACGCGCTGGCCCGCCTGATGACCGCCTACGCCCGGCTCGCCCGCCTGCCGCCGCCCGAGCGCGGGCGGGTGGAGGTGGGGCCGTGGGTGCGTCGCGTGGTCGACCTCGAGAAGCGCGCCGCGGTCGCGGTGGTGCCGGGTCCGGCCGACGCGGTCGTGGCAGGAGACAGCGCCCAGCTCGAGCAGGTGCTGATCAACCTGGTCGGCAACGCGGTCGACGCCGCTCGCGAGACCGGCGGCGCCGTGGCGGTGACCTGGTCCGCGCGCGGCGACCAGATCGAGATCCTGGTGACCGACGAGGGGCCCGGCCTGGTCGACACCACGAACCTGTTCGTGCCGTTCTTCACCACCAAGCCGGGCGGCTCCGGCATCGGGCTGGCCCTCTCGCGCCAGATCGCGGATGCCCACGGCGGCCAGCTCGCGCTCGAGAACCGGGCCAGCGGCGGAGGCTGCGAGGCGCGCTTGCTGCTGCCGCAGGCCGAGGTCCCGGCCAAGGTGGGCGGAGGTGCGGCGGCCGAGACGGCGCCCGAGGCGGCGCCCTGCCCGCCTGCGGGATCCGCTGTCCCGCAAACGCACCCGCCGCGCGCGGTCGATCAGCAAATCCAGACCGATGGCGGCGGTCCGGTCGATGCATGGAGCGAGCGCAGCCGATGACCACCTTCATCCAGGACGCGCGCTTCGCCCTCCGCATGCTGATCAAGGAGCCGGGCCTCGCGCTGGTCGCGATCCTGACCCTGGGGGTCGCGATCGGCGCCAACACGACGGTCTTCTCGGTCGTCAACGCCGTCATCCTGCAGCCGCTGCCCTACCGCGAGCCCGACCGCCTGGTCCGGCTACACAGCCAGTTCCTGGGCGGGCTCGACTACCAGCGCTTCTGGATCTCGGGGCCCGAGGTGGTCGAGCTCGGCCAGCAGACCAAGTCGTACGAGTCGCTGGCGGCGTGGGCCGAGGGCGGCAGCCCGGTCACCGGCGGGAACGAGCCGGTGCGGGTGCCGGGCGCGTACGTCACCGGGCCGTTCTTCGAGACGCTCGGGGTCGAGCCGGAGCTCGGCCGGGTGCTCTCGCGCGAGGAGGATCACCCGGGCGACCCGACCGCTGTGGTGCTCAGCCACGGCCTGTGGCAGCGCGCGTTCGGCGGCGACCCCGACATCATCGGCCGGCGCATCCAGATCGACGCCACCCCGGTCACCGTCGTCGGGGTCATGCCGGAGAGCTTCGCGTTCCCGACCCGCGAGACCGAGCTGTGGGCGCCGCTCGGGCGAGACCTGATGAAGGAGAACCGCGGCGGCCACTTCCTCAACGTGGTCGCACGGCTGAAGCCGGGCGTGTCGCTGGGCCAGGCCCGCGCCGACCTCGACGCGTTCATGGCCTGGCAGCGCGATCGCCACAAGGAGGAGCACCCGATGAGCGGGCCGGGCCACCCGGTCATCGCCAATTCGCTCTACGGCGAGACGGTGGCCGGCGCGAAGTGGTCGCTCTTGCTCCTGCAGGGCGCGGTCGCCTTCCTCTTGCTCATCGCCACCGCCAACATCGCCAGCCTGCTCCTGGCCCGGGCCGAGGCGCGCAACCGCGAGATCGCGATCCGCGCCGCGGTCGGCGCCGACCGGCTGCGCATCGTCCGCCAGCTCATGACCGAGTCGGTGGTGCTGGGCCTGCTCGGCGCCGCCCTGGGGCTGGCGATCGCGGTGTGGGGCGTCGACCTGGCGATCGCGCTCCTGCCCGAGGGAGCGCCGCGCAAGCAGGAGATCAGCATCGACGGCTGGGTGCTCGTGGTCGGGGTCGGCTGCTCGCTCGCCACCAGCCTCCTCTTCGGCCTGGCCCCCGCCCTCCACGCCCGGGTCGACGACCTCTACCACGGGCTCAAGGAGGGCGGACGCACGTCCACCGGCGGGGCGCGGCTGCGGGTGCGGCGCGGGCTGGTGATCGTCGAGATCGCGCTCGCGGTGGTGCTGGTGGTCGGCTGCGGGCTGATGCTGCGCAGCTTCTCGCGGGTCCAGGAGGTCGCCCTCGGCTACGACCCGAAGGGCCTCATCACCATGGAGATCGAGCTGCCCGAGAAGAACTACCCGAAGTGGCAGTCGGTGGTGGCGGCGTGGGAGCGGCTGAGCGGCGACGTGCGCAAGCTGCCGGGCGTGAGCGGCGCGACCTTGATGACCGGCATGCCGCCCTACCGGCAGGTGAATGCCAACGACATCTACTTCGTCGGACGGCCGAAGAGCAAGGACGGGCCGATCTGGAACGTCGACTACTGGCAGATCGTCGGCGACGACTACTTCGAGACCATGGGGATCCGGCGGGTGAGCGGCCGCCCGCTCGACCAGAAGATGGAGCCGATCCTGCTCGTCAACGAGTCGATGGCGCGCAAGTTCTGGCCCAACGGCGACGCGATCGGCAAGCAGGTCTCGGTCACCAGCGACGAGAAGGGGCCGTTCCAGACCGTCGCCGGGATCGTGTCCGACGTGAAGCAGGCCGGCCTCGACAAGCCGACCGGCACCGAGCTCTACATCACGATGCGCCTGGCCGCCGAGGGCGACGACAAGGGCGCGCCGCGCCGCATGTACCTGGCGGTGCGGTCCGACAGCGACCCGCGCGTTCTCGTGCGCAGCGTGCGGAGCGTGGTGTCGCGCTTCGACCCGACCCTGGCGGTGGCCGAGATCCGCACCATGGACGAGATCCTGTGGCAGGCGGTGGCGCGGCCGCGCTTCTTCGCGGTGCTGCTGGGTGGCTTCGCCGGCATCGCGCTGCTGCTGGCCGCGATCGGCATCTTCGGCGTGATGTCCTACTCGATCAGCCAGCGCACCCGCGAGCTCGGCATCCGCATGGCGCTGGGCGAGCAGCCGGCCAGCGTGCGCCGCATGGTCCTGCGCGAGGGCATGCTGCTGGTCGGCATCGGCCTGGTCCTGGGGGTGGTCGGCGCCGCCGCGCTCAACATCGCGCTGTCGCGGGTCCTGGGCGAGATGCTGTTCGGCGTCGCCGCCCTCGACCCGCTCACCTTCGTCGTGGTTCCGATCCTGGTCGCGGTGATCGGCGGGATCGCCTGCTGGCTGCCGGCGGCCAAGGCGACCCGGGTGGACCCGATCCTCGCGCTGCGCCACGACTGAGGGGCGCGAGGAACGGGCTCGAGCCGGCGGTCAGGGCAACGGCCACCGGTAGACGCCGCCCAGGCCGCAGCCGGCGAACAGGCGCCCGTCGCCCGGCGCGGCCAGGGCGCTGACCGTCCACGACGTGGCGTGCTCGGCGACGGTGACCGGCGCGCGCGGGTCGGCGAGGTCGACCACGATGACGCCGAAGTCGTGGCCGAGCGCGGCGCCGCCGTCCCAGGCCGCGACCGACCAGGCGCTGGAGATCCCGCCGGCCGGGATCACGGCGAGCACGGCCGGGCTGGCCGGGTCCGACACGTCGACGATCTGGAAGCCGTCGAACGAGCAGGCCACCACCGCGAGCGTGCCGCTCAGCGCCACGTCCAGCGCCTCGCCGCAGCCATCGCCCTGAAAGCCCACCAGCGAGATGCTGGCCGGGTCCGAGACGTCGAAGATGCGCAGCCCGCCGGGTCCGCCCAGCGAGCCGTCGGCGACGTAGGCGAGGTCGCCGCGCACCTCGAGGCCGCGCGCCTGGCTGGTCGCGATCGATCCGATCTCGGCGGCGCTGGCCGGGTCGGCCACGTCGATGACGCGCAGGTTGCCGCCGTTGGTCGACTCGCCCAGGTAGGCGCGGGTCCCGACCACCGCCACCGACGACGGATAGCCCGCGGTGTCGACCTGGCCGGTCAGCGCCGGCGCGGCCGGATCGGTCACGTCGTAGATGCGCAGCCCGAACGCCCAGTCGGCGGCGTAGGCGGTGTCGCCGGCCAGAGCGACGTCCTCGAACACGACCTGCTCGGTCGGCTCGACCGAGCGGCCGATCAGGCTCAGGTCGTCGGCCCGCCCGGTGCGGAGACCGCCGGCGAAGTCGGCCGCGACCAGGCGCTCACCGTCCACCGCCAGACCCACGCAGTCGGCGCACAGGGTCACCGCGGCCGACGGAAGCGCGGACGGCTCGGCGCCGGCCACGTCGAAGACGCGCAGCTCGCCGCGATCGGTGACCTCCGCCAGCCGCCCGTCGGCGCTGGCGGCGGCGTTGGCGCCGCGGGTGTCGAGCAGGAACGGCCCGGCCAGCGTGATCGCGGTCGGCGTTTCGAGGTCGAGGACGTACATTCCGTCCTCGGCCGGGATCCACGCCGCCGTGGCCGACGCCGCCAGCGCGCGCGCGAACGGTCCGCCGGCCGGATCGGCGTAGGCGAAGCGCTCGACCGGCTGGGCCGGGTCGGTCATGTCGACCACGTGGATCCCGTCGATCCCGGCGGCCACCACCAGGTCCGAGGGCGTGACCACAAAGCCGTTGGCCAGGGACAGCAGCGTCTCGCCGAGCGGGGCCAGCTCGTCCGTCAGATCGAGCGCGCCGACCACGCCGCCGCCGATGAACGACTGCCCGACGTAGTAGAGCCGCTCGCCCACCACTTCGACGTCGATCGCCAGCTGCGTCGTCAACTCCACGAAGAGCGGCGCGTCTGGATCGGCCACGTCGAGCTCGACGATGCCCAGCTGGCTGTCGGCGACGAACAGGCGATCGCCGAGTACGGCCATCCCGTACGGCGTGGTCGCCGAGCCCTCGCTGGCCAGGGCGAACGACGAGGTCTCGACCGGCGCCGCGGGATCCGACACGTCGATCACATGGATGCGGCCGGCCAGGTCGACTCGCTCGGCGACGAAGACGCGCGTGCCCGACACCACCAGGCCGGTCACCACGCCCGGCAACGGCGAGGTCTGGCCGACCAGCGCCGGCGCGCCGCCGCCGACCGGCGCGCGCCAGATCGCGAGGCGCGGCCCGACGCCGACGTAGGCGAGGTCGCCGACCAGCTCGATCGCCGTCGGTGAGCCGCCCGACTGCGCGCCCTCGGTCACCGGCGGGCCGGCGTCGGGCACGGTCGCGCCGGCATCGGGCGCGGGCGGCGCGCCGTCGGGCGCGGGCGGCGCGCCGTCGGGCAGGCCAGCGGCGTCGGCGCCGGCCCCGCCGCCGCTCAGGCCTGCGAGGTTGTCACCGCATCCGGCGGCGATCGTCGAGCCGGCCAGCCACAGCGCGGCCAGCGCCGCAGGGTGCGAAGCGCGCGGAGCGCGCGAAGCGCGAGAGGTGAGCTGCATCGGGGCCTCCGGGCGAGGCGCGGCGAAGTCCTCCCGCCGCGGATCGATCTGGCGAGAAGCCTAGCCGGTCACCCCCGGAGGGTCACCCACCGTCTTCGACGGCGCCGTCCGGCCGCGTCACCAGCGCAGCGCGGCGCCGGCGGTCAGCCCCGGCCATTGCCGCACCACCCTGTCGCCCGAGCGATCCACCGTGTCCGCGCCGAGCGGCAGGTCGGTGCCGTCTCGATCGCCCGACACGAACAGGTTCCAGGTCGGCCCGGCGACCAGCGCCAGGCGCGGGGTCAGGTCGTACGCCAGCCGCGCGCGCGCCTGCACCAGCAGCGCCTGCTCGTCGATCCCGTCGAAGAAGAGCCCGTGGACCAGCGCGTCGACCAGCACGCCGATCCGCCCGAACCTGCCCTTCACCCCGGCGCCGCCGACCGGCCCCCACGGGTTGCCGTCGACCAGCGGTCCGCTGGCCAGCCCGACGAGCGAGTAGATGCGCTCGGTCCCCAGCCGGAACCCGGCCGACAGCGCCAGCGCCTCGCCGCCCCACACCTCGAGCGCGCGCTCGCCCGACCGCACCCAGCTGACCGCGCCGATCGGCGCGTCGGCGTGATCGGCCACGTTGACCAGGCCGAGCTGCATGCCGTGGACGTCGCGCGCGATGTTGACCAGGCCGATCTGGGCGCCGTGGACGTCGCGCCCGACGTTGAGCGCGGCGATCTGGACGCCGTCCAGCTGGCCGAGCGCGCGGTTGTAGCCCAGCGCGGCCTGCATCCCCTCGCCGTTCTCCACCGCGTTCATGCCCCCGGCGATCTGGAGGCCGCGCAGGCGCTCGGCTGCGTTGAACAGCCCGGCCAGCTGCGCCCCGGTCGCGGGCCCGCCGATCGCGTTGAACAGCCCGGCGACCTGGATCGCCGCCCCGCCGCCGCCGGCCGCGTTGAACAGCAGGCTCACCTGGGCGCCGCGCAACCCCTCGCCGGCGGCGTTGAACAGGCCGGCGACCTGGATCCCGGTCGCGCCCTCACCGGACGCGTTGAAGAGGCCGGAGAGCTGGATGCCGGTCGCGCCCTCGCCGGACGCGTTGCCGAGCCCGGCCAGCTGCAGCCCGGTGACGTCCTCGCCGCCCGCGTTGATGAGGCCGGCGATCTGGAAGCCGGTGAAGCTCTCGCCGGCGGCGTTGACCAGCCCGGCCAGCTGCACCCCCTTCGCGTCGCTGCCGACCCCGTTCACGCCGAGCGCGACCTGGAGCCCGATCGCGTCGCGCTCCACGCCGTTCGCGCCGAGGGCGATCTGGAGGCCGCGCAGCTCGCCCGCCTTGCTCACGCCCAGCGCCAGACCCAGGTAGTTGCGCGCGCACGGAGAGCGGAGGGCGTTGAGGCTCACCCGCGGCGTGATGGCGAGATCGACCGGCGCGATGACACAGCGCGGCGGCGGCGCCTTCGCCGCCACCTTCGCCGACGGTCGGGCCGGGCCGGTCGGCGCCTCGGCGCGGGCCCCGACGGGCAGCGCGATCAAGCAGATGAGCGCGAGCGGGCGCAGGGCGGACGGCGTCATGGAGCGTTCCTCGCGAGCTGGTTCGAGCTTGTACCCGCGCCGGGCGGCGTCGGTTACCGACAGAGAGTACATCCCACCCATCGAGCAGTTGCATCCGGGCCGGGTCCTACGTAGGTTCCGGCCCATGCGAGCCATTGTCAGCGTCCTCGCGCTGCTCGTCGCCTGCGGCGGCGGCACCAGCGGATCATCCGAGCCCACCGTCGGCAACACCGGTCCCGATCAGCCCCAGGGGCCAGCGGCGCCGGCCGGGAACCAGCCCACCGCCGAGCAGGCCAAGGCGTTCGTCGCCCAGGTGGACGGCGAGCTGCGCAAGCGCTACGTCGCCCAGTCCGAGGCGGAGTGGGCCAAGCAGACCAACATCACCCCGGAGACCGAGGCGGCCGCCGCCAAGGCCGGCGCCGACGTGATGACGTACGTGACCAAGGCGATCAAGGAGTCGCGCGCGTTCGACGGCATCCTCGCCTCGCTCGACGCCGACACCCAGCGCCAGATCCACCTCCTTCGCATCTCGGGGCAGCCGGCGCCGGATGACCCGGCCCAGGCCGCCGAGCTGGCCGAGGTGACGACCAAGATGGACGCCACCTACGGCAAGGCCAAGGCGTGCGATGCGAACGGCAAGAAGTGCCGCGACCTGCAGGTGCTCGAGGACGTCATGGCGCAGAGCCGCAAGCCGGCCCAGCTGCTGGAAGCGTGGAAGGGCTGGCACGACTCGGCGGGCAGCGCGGTCGCCACCATGTACCCGCGCTTCGTCGAGCTGGCCAACTCGGGCGCGCGCGGGGTCGGGTTCACCGACGTCGGCGCGATGTGGCGGTCCGGCTACGACATGACGCCGGAGGAGTTCGAGAAGGAGACCGACCGCATCTGGGGCCAGGTCGAGCCGCTCTACCGCGACCTTCACTGCTACGCGCGCCGCAAGCTCAACCAGAAGTACGGCGAGAAGGTCGTGTCGGCCAAGGGGCCGATCCCGGCCCACCTGCTCGGCAACATGTGGGCGCAGGAGTGGAACAACATCTATCCCGAGCTGGAGCCCTACAAGCACGTCGCCCAGCTCGACGTCACCCCGGCGCTGAAGAAGCAGAAGTACGACCCGATCCGCATGACCAAGACCGCCGAGGGCTTCTTCACCTCGCTCGGCCTCGATCCTCTGCCGGCCAGCTTCTGGGAGCGCTCGATGCTGACCAAGCCCAAGGACAAGGAGGTCGTCTGCCACGCCAGCGCGTGGGACGTGACCTTCAGCGACGACCTGCGCATCAAGATGTGCATCAAGTCGACCCACGAGGACCTGGTCACCATCCACCACGAGCTCGGCCACGACTACTACTTCCACTCGTACTTCAAGCTGCCGATGCTGTACCAGAACGGCGCCAACGACGGCTTCCACGAGGCGATCGGCGACACCATCGCGCTGTCGATGACGCCGACCTATCTCAAGAAGATCGGCCTGCTCAACAAGGTCGTCGAGAACCAGAAGGCGACGATCAACCAGCAGATGATGATCGCGGTGCAGAAGGTGGCGTTCCTGCCGTTCGGCCTGCTGGTCGACAAGTGGCGCTGGGACGTGTTCTCCGGGAAGGTGAAGCCGGAGCAGTACAACCAGCACTGGTGGGAGCTGCGCGAGAAGTACCAGGGCGTGGCGCCGCCGATGTCGCGCGACGGCGCGTTCGACCCGGGCGCCAAGTACCACATCCCGGGAAACACCCCGTACATGCGCTACTTCCTGGCCACCGTCCTCCAGTTCCAGTTCCACCGCGCCCTGTGCCGCAAGGCCGGGCACACCGGGCCGCTCTACGAGTGCTCGATCTACGGGAACAAGGAGGCGGGCGAGGCGCTGCGCGCGATGCTGGCGCTGGGCGCGTCGCGCCCGTGGCAGGACGCGCTCGAGGCGATCACCGGCGAGCGCCAGATGGATGCCAACGCGCTCATCGAGTACTTCGCCCCGCTGCAGGCGTGGCTGGCGGAGCAGAACAAGGGCCAGAGCTGCGGCTGGTGAGCCAGGCGCGCGCGCCGGCCAGGAGCCGGCCGCGGCCGCCGCCCGCCTCCTCGAGGAGGCGGGCCAGATCGAGATCCGGGAACGACCCGCGCCCGAAGAAGACGCGGGCCGCCACCGACGAGAAGAACGGCGCGCGCAGGGCGGCGAACGCGAGCTCGACGCCGGCGCGGGCCTCGATGCGGCTGTAGCCTCGCCGGAGCAGCATCCGGCCGCGGAACCGGCGGCGCAGGGCGGGCGCCTGGTACGCGTCGATCGCGTCGCGCTGGCCGGCGCCGAGCCAGGCGCGCACCACCTGGACCGCGAGGCGCGACTGGCGCAGGCAGGGATCGAGGCCGCCGGCGGTGAGCGGCGAGACCGCGCCGGCCGCGTCGCCGACCAGGAGCGCGCGCGGGTCGGCGATGCGCGCCAGGAGCCCGCCGACCGGGATGCGCCCGCCGCGCCGCTCGATCGGACGAGCGGCGAGCGGCACCAGGCCAGCCAGGCTGGCCCGGAAGCGGGCCAGCGCGGCGAGCGGGCGGAAGCGACCGGGGTGGCCGGCGACCCCGACGTGAGCCTCGTGGCCGTCGTCGACCACCCAGGC
The DNA here is from genome assembly GCA_035489015.1 of Kofleriaceae bacterium. GTDB lineage: Bacteria > Myxococcota_A > Polyangia > Haliangiales > Haliangiaceae > DATFRY01. Next base: position 51,020 of record DATHKR010000124.1, read on the forward strand.
CAGGTAGCCGGGCGCGAGCTCCGGGTCGAGGAAGCAGTGCATCACCGGCGGCTCGCCGCGCAGCGCCGAGGGCAGGACGTCCTCGGCGCCGATCAGGAAGGCACGGTTGCGGTCGAGGCCGAGCGAGGCGGCCACCCGCGAGCGCGCGCCGTCGGCGCCGATCACGAAGCGCGCGCGGATGCGGCGGCGGCGCGGTGAGCCGGCCGCGAGCGGCCCGGCGACCTCGACCTCGGCGTCGACCCCGCCGGCCGAGCGCTCGGCGGCCAGGAAGCGATGCCCGGTGAAGGCGCGCGCGCCCAGCTCCTCGGCCGCCGCGCGCTGGTGCTGGTACAGCTCGGCCATTCGCCCGACCCGGAACTCGTCGTGCGGGCTGGACAGGCGCAGGGCGCGCCGATCCGGCGAGTAGAGCACCACGTCGCGGACCGGCGGACCCAGGCAGTCGTCGGGCAGATCGAAGTCCTCGAGGGTGCGGCGCACGAAGATGCCGGTGGTGTGGACGCGCTCGCCGAGCGCGCGCTTCTGATCGAGCAGGATGGTGTCGCACCCGGCCGCGGCCAGCCCGCGCGCGCAGGCCAGCCCGGCCAGCCCACCTCCGACCACAAGGACCTCGCAGCGCTCCATGTCTGGCCAACGCCCTGACCGGGCGGCGCATTCCGGGTCAAGCTTCACCGACCATGGCGAAGCTGGCCCGCCGACACCCGGGCAACGCGCCCGGCCCCTGGTACGTGGACGACTCGTGCATCGACTGCGACGCGTCGCGCCAGTGTGCGCCCGAGCTGTTCGCCGACGTCGATGGCCAGTCGGTCGTGGTCCGACAGCCGGTGACGGCCGAGGAGATCGACCAGGCGGCTCGCGCGATGCTCATCTGCCCGACCGGCTCGATCGGCACGACCGGGCCGAGGCCTGCCCTCGATCGCCTGTTCCCGCACGAGCTCGACGGCGGCGTCTACGTGTGCGGCTTCAACTCACCCGACTCGTTCGGGGCCAACTCGTTCCTCGCGCGCCGGGCGGAGGGCAACCTCCTGGTCGATTCGCCGCGCTTCGTGACCCGGCTGGTGCGATCGATCGAGGAGCTGGGCGGCGTCAGCGAGATCCTCTTGACCCACCGCGACGACGTGGCCGACGCCGGCAAGTGGGCGGCCCACTTCGGCGCGCGCGCGTGGATTCACGAGGAGGAGGCCGCCGCGGCGCCGTTCGCGACCGGCCGGATCCGCGGGGTCGAGCCGCTCGAGATCCGCGCCGGGCTGCGTGCGATCCCGGTCCCCGGCCACACCCGCGGCAGCGTGGTCTTCCACCTCGACGATCGGTTCCTGTTCACCGGCGACTCGATGCACTACAGCCGCGGGCTCGGCGAGCTGTCGGCGTTCCGCTCGGTCTGCTGGTACTCGTGGCCCGAGCTCACCCGGTCGCTCGAGCGCCTCGAGCCGCTCCGCTTCGAGTGGGTGCTGGCCGGCCACGGCGACCGCCACCACGCGCCGGCCGCCTGGATGCAGGCGTCGCTCCGCCGGCTGGTCGCCCGGATGCAGGCGGACGACGCCTGGGACGAGGCCTGGTAGGCCTCGCGGGGTCAGTCGCCTTCGACGCGCACGACCCCGACCGCGCCCAGGCCGAGGTCCGGATCCACCTCGATGACCAGGAAGTGCCGCCCGATGTCGTCGAACTTCTCCGGCAGCGCGCCGCCGCCGCCCGAGATGAAGGCCGGGATGCCCGCGTTCGAGTACGCATAGTACGAGTGGATGTGGCCGTACAGGGTGAGGTCGACCTTGCCGCCGGCCAGCATCGCGAGCAGCTTGGCCGCCTCCTTGCGGCTGCGGAACGAGCCCTGTCGCACCCCGACCGGATCGATCGGCGGGTAATGCGTGCCAAAAACATGCACCGAGCCGGCCGCCTCGTCCAGCCAGCCGTCGAGCCAGTCGTAGACCATCGGGTCGAGCGACGCGTTGCCCGAGTCGACGATCGAGAAGGCCGACCCCTTGAAGGTGAAGTGGACGTTGATGCGCCCGAACAGGTCGTGCCAGCGGTCGAGGTTGGCCCGCAGCTCGTGGTTGCCGATGGTCGAGAAGTAAGGGACGTCGAGCAGCGCGAGCTTCTCGACCAGGAGGTCGTACTCGTCGAGGCGGCCGTCCTCGACCAGATCGCCCATCGAGAAGACGAAGCGGATCCCGGGCTCCTGGTTGATGCGCTCGAACACGTCCTCGACCCGCGGCAGCGCGGTCTGGATGTCCCCCATCGCGGCGAAGCGGAACCCCTCGATCACGTCGGCGTCGGGCGGAGCCAGGTCCAGGACCACGTCCGCCTCGGCCGGCACCGACACCTCGAACCGGCACACGGTCGCGCGCTCGCCCGCCCGCGGCGTGACCTCGAGCGGGAGCCCGCCCGCGTCGCGCGCGCGCAGCTCCGCGCCCGGCATGCAGTTCTCGACCGCGATCGCGACCGGCCCCTCGGCGGTCGAGCGCAGCCGCGCGCGCAGCACCGGCGCCTGAGCCCACATCTGGATCGAGCCGCCGCCGATCGATCGAACCTGGGCCGCACCCCCGTCGACCTCGATCGACAGACCGCCCCCCTCGGCGATCCCGACGTCGAGGTCCTCGAGCGTGCGCTCCTCGGCCGGACGAACACAGCCCGCGATGAAGACCGCCGCGACGAAAACGAAGAGCCCCTTCACGGCGACGAACCTCCGAAGCGCATGAGCAGCCCGAGGTTGGCCACCCGGGCGGCCCCCTGCTCGAACAGAGCGCGGACGCCCCAGCGCGCGCCCATATATAGATGGAGGTCGGCCCCGAAGAACCCGGCGAAGCCGGATCCGGGCCCGGTGCCCGGGCTGATCCCCCCCGTGAACGTGTCGCGGCGATGGTCGTAGTAGATCGACGCCTCCCCGTGCACGCGATCCGGCCGCCCGATCAGCACGCCACAGGCAAAGCGAGCCAGCAGCAGCTCACCGAGGTTCGCCCCGGCCCCCGGCGTGTAGTAGTTCGTGACCTCCGCCCCCAGCCCCAGCCCCAGCTCGGTGAACGACCCGGCCAGCGAATCACCGACCCGCCCCATGTCGAGCCGCCCGCCGAGCATCACCTCACCGGTCGTCACCGCAAACCCATGGCCCGGATACCGGTGATGAGTGACCGCCCCGGTCAGCTCCACCCGCGACACATCACCCGTCGGCCGCGCCGAGCCCGCCCCCACCAACCGCCGGGTCCCCTCCAGACGCATCCGCTGGTTGTCGTCGTCGAGCGCGACCCAGACCGACGGAGCAACCCGCGTGGAGCCCAGCCAGGCGCTCGCCTCCGCCACCGCGAACTGCCGGTAAGCAAACCGAGGATCGTAAACGTAGCCATAGCCCGCCTCGACCTCGAGAGGAGCCGCGCCCCCGGCCTCGGCCGAGTGCCCGCCCCCCGCCACGCCGTAAAGATCCGCCAGCCACGACATCCCGAACAACCCCACCCCGCTCACGATGAGAGCGATCGGCGGCCCGCTGAAGTGCCGCGAAGCCCCGGTGACGAGGAGCTGCGTCCCACCCACCGCCGCCATGCCGAGCCCGACCCCCTCGACCACGAACAGCCGCCGCGCTACATCCCGCTCCCCCGCGACATAGTGCCCCGCCCCGTGCAGCAACAACCCCGGAACGATCGCCGCCCCCACCGGAAGCAACCGAACCTTCCGAGTCACCTTCCCGGCGCCACCCTGCCGCGCGGCCACCGGCCGGTCCGGCCCCGGCTGCGCCCAGGCCAATTGACCCATCAGCGCCAGCGCCACGATGACGAGCGCACCCGCGATCGAGTTGACCCGAACGACCGGCGGCGCGCTCACCGATCACACTGTATCGACACGAGCCCGCCGCCACCAGACTCGCCCCCGCCTCCGCGTCACTGGACCGCCTTCACGATGCCAGTGCAAGGCGACGCCTATCCGTGCCCTCCACGGAGCGCCCGCCACTCCTGCAGCGAAAGATTCACCAGCCGAACATCGGGACCGCGATCCGGCACCGGCCCGGCGTCAGGCCAGATCGTCGAGCGGGCGTAGTGGACGATCTCGCGGACCTCGTCATCGTCGTACGGGTAGCGACCGCCTGCGAAGGCGCTCGCATCGATCTCGGGGTGCGAGAGGAGGTCCTCGAAGGAGCTCGAGCGGGTCGAGATCGCCGAACAGAAGTGCTGCACGACGGACCAGCGCCGTGCGGCGAGAACGCGATGGCCAGCTCCTCGTCCGCCGACGCGCGGGGCGACCGGGCCTCGGTGTCCTTCAGATCGCTCTCGACCTCGAGCACGCCACCTCCGGCGGCGGCACGCTTGCCAGCCGGCGCGCTCCTCGCGCTGCTCTCCCCGCGCCGCGGATGCTCCGCGTCGCTCGCACTTCGATCGTGTTCTGGCACCGAGGAGCATGTCGGCCCGCTCCGTCGGTCGTTGCCGCGTCATCGAGACGAGCCGCGCGCCGAAAAATGGACGACGTGCTCGAGCACGGATAAAAGAGCGGTCTCGATCCGAACTCGCGTATCGATCGCCGCGCCGCTCTTCTCCGTCGGTGACTCCGTCGGTGACAAGCTCCGAGAAGCGTAATCCGACACACAGTCGACGACGACGAAGAGTGTGGTCAGCGCGAAACGTTGACGAATCGCTCTCCCACATGTGCGGGCGCCGTTGCTGCGCGGCACCGATGCGCCCATGCACGATGGAGACCGCAGGCGAGAGAAGGTGGACCTCGCCAGCAAATCCTGCGAACGCCGCGTCGACTTCGCGAAATCGCCGCGCCTAGAATGCCCGACAGGGCGACAGGTCCTTCGCTGGCGCGGCGTCGTTGGTCCAGGGCTGTCCTCTCACCCACCGGGAAACCCAGCGCGCGGATGCCGCCGTGGGATGCACTGCGAACTGTTCGAGGATCTGACCAAGATGAAGAAGGAGGCCTGGATGTTGAATAGACTGGCCATTGCAAGTTTTTCGGCCGTACTCGCCCTTTCCACCTACGCCTGCGGTGACGACGACGACGACGACGACACCGGCGAGACGCCCGACGCTGCCGCCGACGACGGCTCCGGCGACCCCGACGCCGGCGACGACGTTGACGCGTCGGTCGGTCCGCGCGACCCCGCCATCACGGACTTCGAGGGCGGTCAGCTCCTCGTCGAATACATCTACCTGGATCAGGATCTCTCCGACGCCATCGCAGGCGGAGCGCCCACGGTCAACCGCAACATGGGCTTCTTCATGAACGGGCAGACGCCCGAGGCGAACGCGCTGCCCTTGGTCAGCCCGACGGAGACCTGCGTGAATCTCTATGAGACCGATGGCTGGCCGCTCGGACCGTTCGATGGCCAGGATCGGGACGAGGTCGATGTCGGAGAGGTGACCATCACGGGCGTGAACACCGCCGGAGACGAGGTGACGACCGTCGTCCCGACAGGCACCGACCCAGTCGACAACTGGCTGCGCCCACACGATCTCTTCTACCAGTTCATTCCGCCGGACGCGGAGAACTACCTCAAGCCTGACTCGACCTATACGGTGTCGATGAGCGGTTCTGCCGAATACCCGGCCACTACCTATGAGGATGCGATCTACATCGCCGGCACCTTCGAGCTCGGCACGCCCGGCCTCGACGACGAGGATATTGGACTCAGCACCAAGAGCGACACGCTCATCACGTGGAATCCGCCGACCGTTCCCAACGAGAATCAGCCGGACGATCTATTTGGCGGTCTCCTGACCGTGGTCGTCCTCGGCGACGCCAACACGGGCGCGCCCGTGATGCTTTGCCCGGTCCCGGCTTCCGATGGGGAGTTCTTGATCACGGCCGAGCAGGTTGCGAGCTTCCGGGCTTCGGTCATCGAGCGCGCCGGCGGAGTCGCCACGGCAGCGGACCGCGCCATCCTCCTGCGCAACAACTTCTCCCACATCATCCGCTGGTTCAACAACGGTACCGACGGTGCTCCGTACGACCCGGCGAATGCTCGCCGCATCGACTTCCTGGGTGTGGATTGCTGGGCGCAAGTCGTGAATAGTCCCGAGTAGCGACCGCTCAATCGAACGCAAGTGGCCGCGGAGATCCGCGGCCACTTTTTTTTGTTTCGGGGATCGCCGCCGAGGGCATCGCTCGGACCTGCATTCGCGATCCAGGCGACGATGGAAGATCGGGATCGCAGTAGAGCGGGTCGTAGGTCCGGCAGGCGTTCAGGCAGGCGAGGAGGATCGCGGGGGCCAGGGTTCGCGGCGACATGCGGTGGCCATCGGAGGACCCCGTCGGGGCGGTGTGTCAATCGCGGGCGGGTTGGTGGCTCCGATGACGGTCGGTGCGGGCGTACTTGACGGCGGACATCGGGATGACGCGGCGATGCGTGGGCGCGAGGTGGGCGGCGGACCTTCTGGGACCACTTGAACCTACCTGGGACAT
>DATHKR010000125.1:0-8030 GCA_035489015.1 Kofleriaceae bacterium
TCTCCGAGTCGCAGCCCGAGGCTCGCGACCCGGGCCGGCTCGAGGGTGGCGTACCGGGCGCACGCGGCGCCGGTGAGGGAGACGACCGCGAGTGCGAGTGCGAGTGGGAGCATCCGGCTCATGAGCTCGACCGTGCACGGACGCATCGGTGGATCGCGGGCCGAATAACTCACGATCCGCGGCAAAGATCCGCGGCTCGCGAGCAAGAAGACGGGCGGGAGGGATCCGGTCAGCTCACCGCTTGTGCATGGTGCCGCCCATGTCCATGCGCTCGATCGGCACGTCGGTGTGGAGCGGGACGAGCAGGCGATCGACCAGGCGGGCGAGCGCGGCCGGGTCGGCGTACCAGTGGGTCGGCTCCTCGCTGGCCGTCACGGTGCGGGGCGGGATGAACAGGCGCGCGGTCCGCTCGTCGAGCCACTCCAGCTCGACGGTCGAATCGACCGCGGCGACCGCGTCGGCCAGCTGCCGGTGGTCGACCGGCGCGCTCAGGGTCACGTCCAGGAGCGGGCGCTCGCTCAGGCACCAGACCTCGTAGCCGCGCACGGGAAAGGGCTGCTTGCCGGCCCAGCTCAGCCGCTCGGCGACCGACGCCCGGCGCTGCTCTCGTCGCTGCCCCGACGCGGCGATCCCCCAGACCGTGGCCGCCACCGCGGCGAGCACGCCCATGATGGCCGGCGCGGGATTGCCGTCCTGCGCCGTGATGGCCCCGCACAGCGGGACGAGCATGGTCCAGAGGAGCAGCGCGAGCAGGCCGAAGCCGGACGCGTTGTTGTGTTGGAGCTCGAACACGCGCTCGAGCCGGCGGCGGCGCTCTTCCTCGGCCATGTGCTCCGCGTCGCGCGGCATCTCGCGCCGTCGCTCGCCACCCTTTTCGGCCAGCTGGGCCAGCACCGGCGAGGCACCTTGACCGGGTCTCCGATACGGATCGTCCGTCATGCTCCCTTCAACGTATCACGCGCCCGATGGCGGGCCGGGAGCGGGCGAATCCGGCACGCGAGCGGTAACGAACGCTCCTCTCGATCACTCGGACGGGCAGGCTCATGAGAGAGCCGGATCGAGAGGCACCCCATGAAGCGCGAAGCGATTGGCGCGGTACTGGCATTCTGTCTGGTCACCCCTGCCTGCGGCGGGGACGACGACGATGACGACGCTACCGACGCCACCGACGATGACGGAACCGGCGCGCCCGATGGAGCGCCGGACAGCGACGCCGCACCGGCGACCCCGGCGGACCCGGTCCTCGAGACCGCCGCGCGCCTCATCGACGAGGGCCGCGACACCTTCCGCAACGACACCTTCGGCGACGAGGCGTTCTGGGGCGGCGCGCTCCGGCTGCACGAGGCGATCGAGGGCGAGGCACTGGGCGGAGTCGGTCCGGGAGTCAGCCCGGCCGCCGCGCTCGGGCTCGGGCTGAAGGTGGACGCCGACGCGCTGCCGGCCGAGCTGGTCGCCGACCTCCTGGCCGGCCGCGTCGATCTCGACGACCCGGCCACCACCGTGGCGCTCCTCCGCCTCGACGCGGTCATCGGGGTCAAGGGCGTGTTCGACGGCGACACTCTCGACGGGATCGGGATCCAGTGCGCGCTGTGTCACTCGGCGGTGGATGACTCGGTCGCGCCCGGCGTCGGCCGCCGCCTGGACGGCTGGCCCAATCGCGACCTCGACGTCGGCGCCATCATCGCGTCGGCGCCCGATCTCTCCGTGGTGCAGGCGCTGCTCGGGATCGACGAGGAGCCTCTCCGCGCGGTGTTCACCAGCTGGGGGCCGGGCAAGTTCGACGCCGAGGTGCTGCTCGACGGACAGGCGGTGGGACCGAACGGCTCGAGCGCGACCCTCATCCCGGCCGCCTACGGGCTGGCCGGCGTGAACCTCCACACCTATACCGGCTGGGGATCGGTGACCTACTGGAACGCGTTCGTCGCCAACCTCGAGATGCAGGGCCAGGGCACCTTCTTCGACCCGCGGCTCGACGACGCGGAGCGCTTCCCGATCGCCGCGGCCAACGACTTCGGCCACCGGACCAGCAGCCCCGACCTCATCACCCCCAAGCTGGCCGCGCTGCACTTCTACCAGCTGGCGCTGGAGGCGCCGGTGGCGCCGGCCGACAGCTACGACCCGAGCGCGGCCGAGCGCGGGCGCGCGCTGTTCGAGGGCGCGGCCGGATGCGCGACCTGCCACGTGCCGCCGCTCTACACCGAGCCGGGCTGGAACATGCACACGGCCGCCGAGATCGGGATCGACGACTTCCAGGCCCAGCGCTCACCCGACGTCCGCTACCGGACCGCGCCGCTCAAGGGCGCCTGGGCCCACCAGAAGGGCGGCTTCTACCACGACGGACGCTTCGCGGACCTGGCCGCCGTGGTCGACCACTACGACGAGTTCCAGGCGCTCGGCCTCGATGCGGACGAGAAGGCGGACCTGGTCCAGTTCCTCCTGTCCCTGTAGGGGTCAGGACCGGCCCACTCGATCACTTCGCGCGCGCGCGGCCGTACGGGGTGACCCAGTCCTCTCGCGGGACGACCGGCGCGGTCCGGTCGTCCCCCCGCTCGCGCACCGCCGGCAGGATGTAGCGGGGGATGAGGTTCTGCTGGATGTGGACCGAGCCCTTGCTGCTGTAGTTGCCGGCGTAGCCGGCGACGACCAGGTCCAGCTCGGGGATGACCGTCACACCCTGGCCGCCGGCGCCGCCGGCGAAGAAGGCGCGCACGGTGCGGTCCTTGTAGGGGTAGTCGATGACCCACCACAGATAACCGTAGTGGATGCGGCGCAGGCCATAGAGCGGCGACGAGGCGCGGGCCGCGAAGTCGCGGCCGAGGATGCGGCGGCCCTTCCACACCCCGCCGTCGAGCATGAGCTGGCCGAGCTTCATGAAGTCGCGCGGCAGGAACTGGACCCCGCCGCCGCCGTACGGGTGCCCGGCGCCGTCGAGCGGCCACCCGTAGCGCTCGATCTTCATCGGCGCGGCGAGCAGGCGGTCGAAGAGATCGAGCGGTGATTCCCCGGCCGCGCGTCCGAGCACCCCGAGGGCGAGGTTGGGGTTGATGCTGCAGTAGACGGCGGTCTGGCCGGGCGCGGTCGCCATCGGGACCTTGAGCGTGTAGCGGTAGTAGTCCGGCTCCTCGCTCTGATCGAGCATGCCGTCCTCGTTGCCCGGCGCGTCCGGGTTGGTGTCGTCGCAGAAGTAGCCGGACGACATGGTCAGCAGGTGCTCCAGGGTCATGGCGCGCTTGCGCGGGTCGAGCTCGGCCGGAAGCGCGCCCTCGGTCATGGTCGCGTAGACCGGCGCCGACAGCGCGACCGGCTCGCGCGCCTGGATCGCGGCGCCGACCAGCGTCGCGGTCAGGCTCTTGGCGGCCGAGCGGGTCTCGTGCAGCTTGTCGCGATTCTCGCCGTGGAAGTACTCCTCCATCACCAGCACGCCGTGCCGGGCGATGAGGAAGCCGTGGATCTCGGGCGTGTCGACGGTCTCCATCGGCATGTCGAGGATCATCTGGATGAACCGCTCGATGCCGGCGCGATCGATGCCGGCCTCCTCGAGCGTTCCGGTCGGCCAGCCGTCGTCGCGGGCGGGCGGCGGGCGGTAGGCGTAGTGACCGGGGGTGGCCCCGCGCGGATAGAAGTCGCCCTGCTCGTCGTCGCGGTAGAAGTCGTAGCTCCGGCCCCGCGACGGAAAGCGCAGGCTGATGAGCCCGTCCTCGGCGTCGTAGATGCCGGTGGCCAGCTCGTGGTCCTGCTTTTCCCCCGCGCGCTTGCCGACCAGCGCCACGGTGTTCCCGTCGCGGACCAGGCGATCGACGCCGAGCCACGCGCCGTAGTCGCGCTCGGGGTTGCGGAGAAACACGCCCAGCGATCCGTCGGGCCGCTTGCGCGCCATGAGGTGGAACGTGAACACGTCGTCGAACGGCACGACCTGGCCGCGCCAGCGATCCGGTCCGTCCGGCGTCAGCCGGACCGGCGACGCGTAGCGGGATCCCTGGGTCATCGTCCGCGGCCCGATCCAGTGGCCGCGAATGACTCCTCCCGCCTGCAGCCGGCCGCGAAACGATCCCTGGCCGCCCGGCAGGTCGAAGGACAGCTCGCCCCGCTCGACCGCGACCGGCACGATGCGGCCGATCATGTCCGCGGTGTAGGCGGTGCCGCGCCGCTGGATGAGGAGCGGCCCGCGGGCGAACGGGCCGAACCCTCGCTTCGCCTTCCACAGGCCGGCCAGCTCGTCCGCCGACGCCGCCGGCGACACCGGAGATGGTGAAGCCGCCGGCGAGGACGGCGATGGCGGAGCCGCCGACTCCGCGGCCGGTGAGGGCGGCGGCGATGACCTCGAGGTGCAGGAGGCCGAGCAGAGCAGGGCCAGGGCGCACGAAAGCGCAGGCGCGGTTCTCATGTTTCTCTCCTCGGCGACGAGCGGTGCGAGTTCAGTCGTGGCGGAGCGCGATCATCGGATCGACCCGGGTGGCGCGGCGGGCCGGCAGGTAGCAGGCCGCCAGCGCCACCGCGGTCAGGCCGACGGCCACCGCGATGAAGGTGAACGGATCGGTCGCGCTCACCCCGTAGAGCAGGTGGGCCATGAGCCGGGTGAGGCCGAATGCGGCCGCGACTCCGAGCCCGATGCCGATCAGCACCATCTTCACCCCGCCGCCCAGGATGAGGCCGAGCACGTCACGTCGCCGCGCGCCGAGCGCCATGCGGATCCCGATCTCGCTGGTCCGCTGGCCGACCCCGCACGAGACGACGCCGTAGATCCCGATGCTGGCGAGCAGGAGCGCGAGCGCGGCGAAGACCGCGAAGATGAACATCGAGAAGCGCCGCGCGGCGAGCGAGTCGGCGATCACCTGATCCATGGTCCGCGGGTCGGCGGCGATCTCGTCGGGGCTGATCTCCTGCATGGCGGCGCGGATCGTCTGGAACGACACCGGCGCGGCCGGGTCCGAGCGGACCACGACGTCGATCCCGGTCGCCGGCGCGATGGTCTCGTCGCCGAGCTGCATGGGCGAGAAGTAGAGCTGCGCGCGAAGCGACTGGGTCTCGTCGGAGGCCAGCCCCCACTGGACGACGTGGCCGACCACGCCCACGACCCGTGCAGGCCGGTCGTACCCGTCCATATGGATGAGCCTGCCGACCGGGCTCTCGGATCCGAAGTACTGGCGGGCGAGGACCTCGTCGACCACCACGGCGAGCGCGCCGCGCTCGTCGTCCTCGGGCCCCAGGAACCGGCCGGCCAGGAGCGGGATGCCCATCGCGCGGCGGTAGTCGGGGCCGACCACGTACCACAGCGCCCAGTTCATCTGGTCGGAGCTGGCCGGCCTGGGCACGCCGTCGAGCCAGAACAGCTGCTCGTCGTCGGCCTGCAGCGGGAGCGCGCCGGTCGACAGCGCGACCGCCTCGATCCCGGGGATCGCCTTCACGCGCTCCTCGACCCGGCGGAGGTGGGTGCGGATCGCATCGGGGCTGGTCCCGGTCATGGAAGGCGGTAACGACACGCCGAACGTCATCACGCCGGCCGGGTCGAGACCCGGATCGACGCTCCACAGCCGCGACAGGGTGCGGATCATGAGCCCGGCGCCGACCAGGAGGACGAACACCATCGCCATCTGGATCACGACCAGGAGGTCCTGCCCGCGGTGGCGCGCGCTGCTGGCGCCGCGGCCGCCGTCCTTGAGCGCGACGTGGAGGCTCGACTCGGTCGCCCGGAGCGCCGGAGCCAGGCCGAAGAGGACGCCGCTGACCAGGGAGACGCCGAGGGCGAAGACGAGCACGCGGCCGTCGAGCGAGATCTCGCCGGCGCGGGGCAGCGAGCCGGGCAGGAGCGCGAGCGCGGCCGGTGTGCCCCACGCGGCCACGAGCAGGCCGAGCGCGCCGCCTGCCAGCGCGAGCAGCATGCTCTCGGTGAGGAGCTGGCGGAGCAGGCGACCGCGGCCAGCGCCCAGCGCGACGCGGATGGCCAGCTCGCGGGTGCGGCCGGTCGCGCGCGCGAGCAGGAGGTTGGCGACGTTGACGCACGCGATGAGCAGCACCAGCGCGACCGCGCCGAAAAGGACCAGCAGGATCGGGCGGACGCCGCCGACCACCCACTCCTTGAACGGGATCAGCACCACGCCGGTGCCGCGGTTGGTCTCGGGGTAGACGCTGGCCAGATGGCCGGCGATCCGGTCCATGTCGGCCTGGGCCTGCTCGAGGGAGACGCCGGGCGCGAGCCTGCCGACGCCGTGGAAGCCGAGCCCGGCGCCGCGCTGGAGCAGGATGTTGTTGTCCCACTGGCCGATCGGCACGTAGACGTCGCGCGAGCCTCCGTCGAGGTAGAGGTCGAAGGTGGCGGGGACGACGCCGACCACGGTGTAGCCGCGCCCGTTCAGCACCAGGGTGTGGCCGAGGATGTCGGGCGAGCCGCCGAACCGGCGCTGCCACAGGCTCGCGCCGAGGAGCGCGACCGGCGCCGCGCCGACCTCGTCCTCGCCGGGCGCGAAGCCGCGCCCGAGGACCGGCGCGACGCCGAGCAGCGAGAAGAACTCGGAGGAGACCAGCTCGGCGCGGACGATCTCGGCCGTCCGCTCGCCGGTCAGGCTGAACGCGTAGGGGCGATGGATCGCCATGCCGGTGAACGAGCGGCTCTGGTCGCGCCAGTCGCGGAAGTTGGCGAACGGGACCGAGCCGGTGGCGAAGTTCGGCTTGCTCTGGTGGAGCGTGACCAGCTGATCCGGCTCGGGGTAGGGCAGCGAGCTGAGCAGCACCCCGTTGACCACCGAGAAGAGGGCCGTGTTGGCCCCGATGCCGAGCGCCAGGGTGAGGAGCGCGATCGCGGTGAACCCCGGGCTCCGGCGCAGCTTGCGCAGCCCGTACCTCACGTCCTGGACCAGGTGCTCGACCAGGGTCACGCCGCGGGCCTCCCGGCACTCGAGCTTGGTCCGGTCGAGGCCGCCGAGCTCGAGCCGGGCCCGCCGCGCGGCCTGCTCGGGGGTCAGCCCGGCCGCCACGTGCTTGTCGGCCTGCTTGTCGAGGTGAAAGCGCAGCTCGTCGTCGAGCTCGCGCTCGACCGACCCGCGGCGGAGCAGCGCGCGCGCCCGGAACGACAGATCCCGAAGCATCGCGAGCATGCTCAGCATCGGCCCTATCCCTCCTCGAGCACCAGGGCGACCGCGGCGGTGAGCCGATGCCAGGCGCTCTCCTCGACCGAGAGCTGCTTCCGCCCGCTGCGAGTCAGCGAGTAGTACTTCGCGCGCCGGTTGTTGTCCGACGCGCCCCACTCCGCCGCGATCAACCCGCGACGCTCGAGCCGGTGAAGCGCCGGATAGAGCGAGCCCTGCTGGATCTGCAGCGCGCTGCTCGAGATCTGGTGGATCCGCTCGGAGATCGCCCATCCGTGGCGTGGCCCGACCGCCAGCGTCTTCAGGATGAGAAGGTCCAGCGTCCCCTGCGGCAGGTCGATGCTTCCGTCACCCATCTTCGGCGTCTCCCCTCGCACTTCTACAGGAGACTACGGCCCGCCCTGTAGAAGCGCAAGGGGAATCGTCGGCGCCAGCGGAGTGGCAGCTCCGTCGACGTCGTGTGGACGCGCCGTCCACGCGCGTGTCACAGACCGTGACATCTCCATGGGACAAGGCCGGCATGCAAGTTGCTCTCACCCCGGGGATGACCGGAATGGCGAAGCCCCCCGCGCTGCTCGCGCTCTCCCTCGCCTCGCTGGTGGCGTGCGGCGGCGTCACCGACATCGAGGACGATGGATCGGAGGACGGCGCGGCAACCGACGCCGGGGACGACGCCGACGCCGGGGACGACGACGACGGGGACAGCGACGGCGACGGCGACCCCACCCTGCGGATCGAATCGATCACGCCGACCGACGGAGCCACCGAGGTCGGCAAGTCCGAGCCACTGGTCATCACCTTCTCGGAGGCGCTCGACGCGGCCACCGTCACCGCCGCGACCGTCCAGGTCGGCGCCGGCCAGGTGCCGGTCGCGGGCCGCTTCACCGTCGACGCCGACCAGGTCACCTTCACCCCGGACGTGCAGTGGCACCTGCGCGGCGACATCGA
>DATHKR010000126.1:0-26959 GCA_035489015.1 Kofleriaceae bacterium
CGCAGGGTCGATGCGAACGCAAGGTCCTGGTCCGGCGCCGCCGCGGCCCCGTCGGACGCCATCTGGTCGAGCGCGGCCAGCGGATCCGAGGTCGCCCCGCTGGTCGCCGCCGAGCCCGGGTGCTCGCGCGCCTCCACCCGCCTGCCGATCGCGACCCCGAGCACGAACACCAGGCTCGCGATCACGGCGCCGCCGCAGAAGAGACAGAAGATCTGACGGCCATCCAGGCTGACCTCGACCTTCTCGACGAACAGCTCTCCCTCGCGAGTGGCCATCGACTGGTTCTGGCAGAGCCGCCGAGCCCGGGCAATTTTTCGACCACCGGAGGGCCGGTGCCTCCACTCCCGCGCCCCGCCGCAGCCCCGCCGCGCCTACGACTGCCAGCCGCCGCCGAGCGCGCGGTAGAGCTGGACCAGGGCCAGGAGCTCGTCGAGCTCCGCCTGGGCCAGGCCGAGCTGGGCGGCGAAGTAGCGCGACTCGCTGTCCAGCACCTCCAGGTAGCTGGCGGTGCCGCCGCGGTAGCGCTGGTCGGACAGGCGGGCCGCGTCGCGCGCCGCCCCGGTCAGGAGCTCCTGCTGGGCCCGGAACTCGCCGCTGGTGCGGTGCGCCACCAGCGCGTCCGACACCTCGCGGAACGCCTGCAGGATGGTCTGCCGGTAGCCGAGCAGCGCCTCCTGTCGCTGGGCCTCGCTCAGCCGCACGCCGGCCCGCTCGCGCCCACCCGCGAAGATCGTCCCGGTCAGCTCGGCGGCCACGCTCCACAGCCGAGCCGGCGCGCTCAGCAGATCCGACAGCGCCGAGCTCTGCGCGCCGCCGGTCGCGGTCAGCGCGATGTCGGGAAAGTAGGCCGCGCGGGCCACGCCGATCCGCGCGTTGGCCGCGACCAGGCGCTGCTCGGCGACCCGGATGTCGGCCCGGCGCTGCAGGAGCGACGACGGCAGCCCGGCCGGCACCGCGGCATCGTGCGGCTGGTCGACCAGCGCCTGGCCGCGCTCGACCGGCCCGGGGTTGGCGCCGATCAGGATGCGGATGAAGTTCTCCTGCTGCGCGATCCGCCGCTCGAGCTCGAGGATGGTCTGCCCGGCCGCGTAGACCAGCTGCTCGGCCTGGCGCACGTCGAGCAGCGAGACCGTGCCCTGCTTCTCCTGCAGGGTGACCAGCTCGAGCGACTGGTGCCGCGACTCCTGGGTCCGCCGGGTGATCTCGAGCTCGAGGTCGAGCTCGCGCAGCTGGAAGTAGGCGCCGGCCAGATCGGCCACCAGCGTGGTCACTACCGCGCGGCGTCCCCACTCGGCCGCCAGGTAGTCGGCGCGCGCTGCCTCGCTGGCCCGGCGGAACTTGCCCCAGAAGTCGAGCTGCCACGAGGCCGCGCCCACCGCCCGGTAGCTGTTGAACTCGGCGGCCTGGGCGCCGCCCTGGGCCGGGACCCGCTGGCGCCCGGCCGACGCGCTGACGCCGACGGTGGGCAGCTGATCGCCGCGCGCGATGTCGAGCTGGGCCTCGGCCTGGAGGATGCGCGCCGCCGCGATGCCGACGTCGAGGTTGCCGGCCAGCGCGGCGCGGATGAGACGCTGCAGCTCGGCGTCGCGGAAGACCTGCGACCAGCGCAGATCGCCGAACGACGACGAGCTACCGGCCGCCGCGCCGCGGAACGCGCCCCGCTGGTCGACGGCGGGGCGCTCGTAGTCGGGCCCGAGCAGACAGCCGCTGCCGGTCAGCAGCGCGGCGCAGGCCGCGATGACCGCGAGCCGCCTCACCCGCCACCTCGCCGCTCGCCAGGTCCGTGCCCGGTCGAGCTGTCCGACACTCGCGCCGTCGGTGGCGGCTCCGGCGGCAGGCGCCTGCGCAGCCCGACCCGCTCGACCAGCACGAACAGGAGCGGGATGAGGAACACCGCGATGGCGGTGGCGGCCAGCATGCCGGCGATCACCACGGTGCCGAGGATGCGCCGGCCGGCCGCGCCCGAGCCGGTCGCCAGGTAGAGCGGCACGCAGCCGAGGATGAACGCGAACGACGTCATGAGGATCGGGCGCAGCCGGCGCCGGGCCCCCTCGAGCGCCGCGCCGACCAGGTCGCGCCCCTGCTTCAGCTCGTCGACCGCGAACTCGACGATGAGGATCGCGTTCTTGGCGGCCAGCCCGATCAGCATGACCAGGCCGATCTGGCCGAACACGTCGAGGTGGTACTTGCGCAGGAACAGCCCGGCGAACGCGCCGAACACCGCGATCGGCACCGACAGCAGCACCGAGAACGGCAGCGACCAGCTCTCGTACAGCGCGGCCAGGATGAGGAACACGAACACCAGCGAGAGGCCGAACACGATCAGGGTGGCGCCGGACGCGCTCCGCTCCTGGTAGGACAGGTCGGCCCAGTCGATGCCCATCTCGCGCGGCAGCGTCTGCTCCGCCACCTCCTCCAGCGCGGCCATCGCCTGGCCGGAGCTGTAGCCGGGCGCGGCCGTCCCGATCACCTGCGCCGCTCGAAACAGGTTGAAGCGGTTGGTGTACTCGGGCCCGCTCATCCGGCGCGTGGTCGTCACCGTCGACAGCGGCACCATCTGGCCGGCCCCGTTGCGGACCTGGAACCGGCCGATGTCCTCCTCGTTGCGCCGGTACTCGCCCTCGGCGCCGAGGAAGACGCGCCACTGCCGGCCGAAGCGATTGAACTGGTTCACGAACACGCCGCCGAGGTCGGCCTGCAGGGTCAGGTAGATGTCCTCGATCGGCACGCCCTGGACCATCGCCTTGTCGCGGTCGACCTCGGCGAAGATCTGCGGGACGGTCGCCGAGAAGGACGAGTTGACCCCGGTCAGCTCCGGGCGTTTCCGCGCCTCTGCGAGGAACTTCTTCAAGTTCTGGTCGAGGTAGTCGACCGTGCCGCCGCTCCGGTCCTGCACCCACAGCGAGAAGCCGCCCGCCCCGCCCAGGCCCGGGATCGCGGGAGGCAGGTAGGCCATCGCGCTGGCCTCCGGCACCTGGGTCGACAGCGCCCGGTTGAGCCGGTCGCGGAGGGCGCTCGCTTGCAGCTCGGCCGAGCCGCGCTCGTCCCACGGGTCGAGCTGCACGAACAGGAAGCCGTTGTACGTGGCGGTGACGCGGGTCAGCAGGCTGAAGCCGACGATCGCGGTGAAGTTCTGCACCCCGTCGGTGTGGGCCAGGATCGCCTCCACCTTGCGCACCGCCTCGCCGGTCCGCTCCAGCGACGCGGCCGGCGGCAGCGTGACGTTGACCAGCATGTAGCCCTGGTCCTCCTCGGGCAGGAAGCTGGTCGGCAGGCGCTTGCCCATGAGGCCGGCGGCCCCGGCAAAGGCGATCAGGATGACGACGCCGAGCGCCGCCTTGCGGATGAGGCCGTGGCTCACCCGAACGTAGGTGCGGGTGCCGCGGTCGAAGGTGCGGTTGAACAGCCCGAACAGGCGGGCCAGCGGGCCGCGCGATGCCTTGCGGGGGCGCAGCAGCATGGCCGAGAGCGCGGGCGACAGGGTCAGCGCGTTGAACCCGGAGATGATGACCGAGATCGCGATGGTCACCGCGAACTGGGTGTTGAGCCGGCCCTGGATGCCGCCGACGAACGCCATCGGGATGAACACCGCCGACAGGACCAGCGCGATGGCGACGACCGGGCTCGACACCTCCCTCATCGCCTGCAGGGTCGCGTCGCGCGGCGACATCCCCTCCTCGATGTGGTGCTGGACCGCCTCGACCACGACGATGGCGTCGTCGACCACAAGGCCGATGGCGAGGACCAGCCCGAACAGCGAGAAGGTGTTGATCGAGAACCCGAGCAGCGGGAACAGCGCGAACGTGCCGACCAGCGAGACCGGCACCGCGATCATCGGGATGAGCGTGGCCCGCCAGTTCTGCAGGAACAGGAAGACCACCAGCGTCACCAGCACCATCGCGATGAGGATGGTCTGCAGGATCTCGCTCAATCCCTCGGTGACCGGCAGCGTGGTGTCGAGCGCGACCCGGTAGTCGAGGCCGGGCGGGAAGCGGGCCTCCAGGTCGGCCATGGTCGCGCGCACCCCATCGGCCACCTCGAGCGCGTTCGACCCGGGCGCCTGGAACACGGCGATGATGGCGCCGGCCTGGCCGTTGACCCGGGCGCGCTGCTGGTAGTTGAGCGCGCCGAGCTCGATGCGAGCCACGTCGCCCAGCCGCACCACCCGGCCGGACGGGTCGGAACGGACCACGATGCGGGCGAACTCCTCCGGCGTGGACAGCCGCCCCTGCGCGCGCACCGTGTACGTCATCTCGGTCCCGGGCGGTCCCGGATCGGCGCCGATCCGGCCGGCCGGGTTGACCGCGTTCTGCGCCCGCACCGCGCGGGCCAGGTCGGCGACGGTCAGGCCGAGGCGGGCGAGCACGTCCGGCTTGACCCAGATGCGCATCGCGTAGTCGCTCGAGCCGAACACGCGCACATCGCCGACCCCCTTCACCCGGTAGAGCGCGTCGTTGACGTTGATGTTGGCGTAGTTGGCCAGGAACAGCGAGTCGTAGGTGCGCTTCGGCGAGTACAGGGCGATGAGCATCATCGGGATGCCGGTCGCCTTGCGGTAGCTCAGCCCGAACTGGGCCACATCGGCCGGCAGGTTGGACTGGGCCTGCGCCACCCGGTTCTGCACGTTGACCTGGTCGATGTTCGGATCGGTGTCGATGTCGAACGTGACGGTCAGCGACATCGAGGCGTCGTTGGCGTTGGTCGACTGGATGTAGAGCATGTCGTCCACGCCGTTCATCTGCTGCTCGAGCGGGGTGGCGATCGACTGCTCGACGGTCACCGCGTCGGCGCCCGGGTAGCTGGTCGACACGATGATCTGCGGCGGCACGATGGCCGGGAACTGCGAGACCGCCAGGGTCCGCATCGACAGGAACCCGGCGATGACCGTGATGATCGCGATGACGATCGCGACGATCGGGCGCCTGATGAAGAACGGCGCCATGTCAGCCGCCCTTCCCCGCCGGCGACGCGGCCCCGGCCGGCAAGGCCGCCGCGTTGGGCGCCGATCCGCCCGGCGCGCCCGGCGCCGGCGCGGCCTCGGGCGGCGGCGCGGTCGGCTTGACCGGCGCGCCGTCCTTGACCTTCTGGGTCCCGTCGGCGACCACGGTCTCGCCCGCGCTCAGGCCGCGCTGCACGATCACCATGGAGCCGACCCGCTCGCCCAGCTCGACCGGCCGCACCGCCACCTTGTTGTCGGGGCCGACCACCGCGACCTGATAGGTGCCCTGCAGCTCGGTGATCGCGCGCTGCGGGATCAGGAGCGCGTTCCGCACCACGCTGGTGATGGCGCGGACCCGGCCGAACTGGCCGGGGCGCAGGCGGCGCTGCGGGTTGGGGAACGACGCCATCACCCGGATGGTCCCGGTGCCGGGATCGACCTGCCGATCGGCCAGCACGAAGCGGCCCTGGTCGGGGTGGACGCTGCCGTCGCCGAGCACGAGCTGGAGCTCCTCGCCGGCCGGCAGCGGCTGGTCGGCGTCGCCGCTGGCGGCGAAGCGGATGTACTCCTGCTCGCTCATCGCGATCCACGCCTTGATCGGATCGACCTGGGACACGGTGGTCAGCACCGTGGTCGGGCCGACCAGATCGCCGATCTGACCGCGCGCCACCCCGGCGATCCCGTCGACCAGCGAGCGCACCTTGGTGAACTCGACGTCGAGCTGGGCCTGCTGGAGCGAGGCGCGCGCCGAGTCGACCGACGCCTTGGCGGCCAGCTGGGCCTGCATGTCGTTGTCGAGCTGGCTGCGCGCGATGGCGCGAGCCTCGGCCAGGGGTCGATCGCGCTCGGTGTCGAGCTTGGCCTTGCCGAGCTGGGCCTGCGACTGGGCCAGGAGCGCGCGCGAGCGATCGAGCGCGGCGCGGAACGGGCGCGGGTCGATCTCGAACAGCACCTGGCCCTTCTTGACCTGGGTGCCCTCGGTGTAGGCCTGCTTGACGAGGTAGCCGTTCACCTGCGGCTGGATCTCGGCGTTGACGTAGCCGTCCAGGCTCGCGAGCCACTCGCGGCGGATCGGGGCGTCCTTCTGGACGACCTTCACGACTGTCACGGTGGGTGGAGGCGGCGCCGGCGGAGCCACCTCGCTTGCACAGGCGACCAGTGTGGCGAGGAGCGCGGCGAGCGCGCCGTTCGAGAGCAGTTTGTTTGTCGTCAAGGAGATGACCCGGTGTAGGCACCACGTCAGCCCCGGATGGCCACCATCGGCCACCGACACGCTCACGAGACTCAGATGCCGTGCTTCAACTAACGCGCTCCGCCATGGTGGCAAGCCAACCCGGCGTGAGACGTCGCGTTTTGTCGGCGGCGCGGGCGGGCGCAGGCAGGCGGCCGGGTCAGCGGCGAAGCAGGACCCAGAGGATCGCGCCGGCCGAGGCGACGATCGCCACGATGCCGAGCGCGCCGAGCAGGCCGAAGCCGGCGCCGCTCGAGCCCGACTCTGCCGCGGTGACCTGGCCGGGTGCTGGCGCGCTGGTGCCGGCGGGGGCGCCCGGCCTTCCCGCCGCGGGCGTGCCCGAGCCGACCCGGGCGACCAGCTCGCCGGGGCGCGGCGGCGTACCCCAGCTGGTCGTCTCGATGAGCGTGCCGTCGGCGCGCACCGCCGAGACCTCGATGAGGTCGCCGTACACGTTCACGCGCAGGTAGTGGTTCACTCGCTCGAAGTACTGGGTGGCCTGCAGGTCGATGCGAGACGAGCGGGCCTTGCGCGGGTAGAGCGGCGCGCCGGCCCCGCCCGAGACGAAGTAGCGCACGCCGCTCTGCTCGGCCCGCGAGTAGACGTGATCGTGGCCGGAGAAGACCGCGGCGACCTGGTACTTCTCGAACAGCGGGGTCCACGCCTCGCGCAGCTCCTCCTGCCCGCCATGCAGCGACACCGAGTAGGGCGGGTGGTGCATCGACACGAACAGGTGGTGGATGGCGGGGTCGAGCCGGGCCGCCTGCAGCTGCTGCTCGATCCAGTCGGTCTGGTCGGTCAGCGCGAAGCTGTGCGCGTTGGAGTCGAGGATGAGGAAGCGCGCGCTGCCGTAGGTGAACGCGTAGTAGCGCTCCGGGTCGGGCGAGTTCTCCGGCAGCGAGAAGTACTTGCGGAAGTTGTCGGCGGTGCGGCCGCGGCCCTGGCGGTCATGGTTGCCGAGCGACGGGTAGAGCACGTTCTCGCGCAGGAGCGCGCGCTCGGTGTCGAAGAAGAGCTGCCAGTCGGGATCGCTGACGCCCTCGGTGACCATGTCGCCGGTGCCGACCAGGAAGTCGGGGACCTCGCCGCGGACCCGGTCGACCACGCGCTGGTGCGAGCCGGTGCTGTCGCGGCTGTCGCCGTACACGATGAAGGAGAACGGCGCGCCCGACGCCGGCGCGGTGGCGAACTCGCCCTCGATGCGCTCGCCGGCCATGGTGACCGCGTAGCGGTAGCGGCGGCCGGCCTCGAGCCGATCGAGCACCACCTCGTGCATCTCGTCGGCCGGGGCCTGGACCGGCGGTCGGCCGGGCGGCGTGACGATCTCGACCACGCCGGGCAGCGGGCGCTCGCTCTCCCACATGATCGTGATCGAGGAGGTGCTGACGTTCTGCAGATACGGTCCCTTGCGGAACCGGCTGGGCTCGCCGGCGGACACCGGCCGCGCCGCCGCGAGCACCACGCCGAAGGTCAGGGCGAGGAGGGCCCCCAGAGCCGAGCGACCCGTCCAGGCGCGCACCCGATGAGTCTACGCGGCGGCGCGGCAGCGCAGCAAGCGCGGCGAGCGCCGCCGCGCCGAATCGAACGGAGACTCGCCGGGAGGGACGCTGCGGGGGGCAACGCCGCAGGTCACGATCGGGCGAAGGCTCAGCCCGGGTAGCGGCTGCGGGCCAGGAGCGTGACCGCGTCGCGCGCGCTGGCGTCGTTGTAGCCGAAGCGCGCGATGAGGTTGTCGACCGTGGTGCGGGCTCGCTTGCGCGACTCGGCCGACAGCACGCCCTCGTTGCCGGTGACCAGGCGCAGCAGATCGGCCACCGCCACCTGCACCGTCTTCTTGCGCTCCTCGAAGTAGGCCTCGCGGATGCGCTTGAAGTAGTCGGGGAAGATCTGCGCGTAGTCCGGCTTCTGGCTGAGGTGGTCGAGCGACCAGGCGCCGACCTTGGCGATGAGATCGGCGCGGAAGTCGTCGGCCCGGCCGGTGACCTCGAGCGTCTTCTCCATCTCGCGCATCATCGCCTCGTCGGGGCTGTCCATCCGCCCGGTGGTGGCGTTGCGCACCTTCTCGTGGCGGAGCCAGTGGGTGACGTGGTTGACGTAGCGCTGGAACAGGCGCTCGTACTCGATCTCCTCGACCAGGCCCATCGACGCGCGCACCTCGTCGTCGACGCGATCGATGAGCCGCTCGCGGCACAGGTCGATGAACTTCCTGTGGTCGTGGAAGCCGCCCGGCAGCGGCTCCTGCTTCAGGAACTCGTACACCGAGGTCTGCTTGCACAGCTCATCGATCTCCTCGAGCACCGCAAGCGGCGAGACGTAGGTGTAGGACGGCGAGTTGGCCGCGTTGAAGATGACGACCTGGAGCTCGCGCGGCGACGCTCCCGTCCTCCCCTCGTAGTTCGGGTAGGAGTCGGACTCGCGCAGGATGGCGCGCAGGTTGGAGATGAGCTCGCGCGACTGCGCGGTCGACAGCGCGTCCGGCGCCTTGCCCAGCCCGTAGAGCTCGGCCTTCTCGAGCGGGGTCAGCCGGGCGACGAGATCCGCGATCTTCTTCGGGAACTTGTCGGCCATGGGCTTGCGCATGCGAGTCAGCACCGCCCACAGCGCGGCGACGTAGGCGCTGTGCGGCGCGACGTGGCGCGAGTGGGCCGCCTCGCGCAGCTTCTCGCTGTAGATCTTCTCCTCCTGCTTGAAGTCGAGCAGGTAGGGGACCCGGACCAGCTCGAGGCGGCCGCGGAACGACTGGAACTCGGGGATCTCCTTGAACGCCTGCAGGTGGATGTCGTTGGAGCTGCCGATGAAGACCAGGTCGAGGAACAGGGTCGCCGTCTGCAGGCTGACGCTCGAGCGCTCGACGGTGGTGAGGAGATACTTGTAGGCCTCGAGCGGGCGCTTGAGCAGGTCCTGGTACTCGATGAGGCCGCGGTTGGCGTTGACCACCTCGCCCCCGTACTCGTAGAGCGAGATCGACTGCAGCGCGGCCGGCAGCGAGGCCACGGTGCGATCGGCGCTGACCTGGCGCTCGATCGCGTCGACCGACAGCTGCGGCTCGACGGTGGCGTAGCCCTCGCGGTAGCGGTGGCCGACGTAGAACCGCTCGACCTGCACGTGGCGCAGGACCTTGAAGTAGTCGCCCTGGTAGCTGGCCAGCAGCGCCTCGTAGATCGTCCGGTTCTTGTGCGACAGGCGGCCGTGGCGCAGGTA
Organism: Kofleriaceae bacterium; assembly: GCA_035489015.1. Classification (GTDB taxonomy): domain Bacteria; phylum Myxococcota_A; class Polyangia; order Haliangiales; family Haliangiaceae; genus DATFRY01. Next base: position 9,372 of record DATHKR010000126.1, read on the forward strand.
GTCGGAGAGGACGAAGTCGGCCCTGGTCGGCGTGCCTCCGTCGGTGGTCGGTCGCTGCCCGGCGGCCTCGGCGGCGCCGTTGCCGGCCCGGGCGGCTTCCGCCCCGGCGCCGTCAGCCTCGCTGTCCTCCCCGGTCTGCGCCTCGGCCAGCATCCGGCCCATGAGGTCGGCGCGGCGGTCGGGCGGCATGAGGAAGATCGGGTGATCGCGCAGCTCGTCGGACAGCTTGGCGTCGATCAGGTCGTCGGGCAGGTACGCGTAGCTGTCGCCGGAGCCGTGCTCGTCGAACTTCGGGCCGGAGAAGCCGATCCCGCTGCGCGAGATCTTCTGGCCCGGGAAGATCCAGTTGATGCGATAGAGAGCGCCCTCGTCGCGCGTCGAGTAGTGCTGGAGCGCGCGCCCCATGCAGCGGACCAGGGTCGACTTGGCCGAGCCGTTGGGCCCGTGCAGGAGGACGAGCTTGTTCGACACGCCCTCGTTCACGAAGTTGGTGAGCGCCCGGTAGATCCGGTTCTGCACCTCCTCCTGCCCGACCAGGCGGTCGCGTCCGCCGGCCCACTCGCAGTCGAACAGCTTGAACCGGCGCATCGGGCCCCACGGGAACTGCAGGGTCTCGACGCCGAAGTAGTCGAAGCAGTCGCGGATGTACTGGGGGGCAGAGCGGAGCTGCTGGTGCGGCCGGGTCGCGGCCAGCTCCAGGTACTCGGCGTACGACATCACTCGCCGGTTCTGGACGAAGTCTTCCCGGATCCCCTCGCCCAGCTCGCGCAGCTCGTCCCGGATGCCCATACCGGTCAGCGTACTACGGCGCTCAGTCGCTGACGGCGACGTTCCAGGCCAGCTGCTCCTTCTTGGGATCGCAAGACGTCTCGGTGCACACCGCGAACTTGATGACGCCGGTGAAGGCCTTGGCGCCGGACGAGTCGGCCTGGAACTGCACCTGCCAGCGGCCTGCCTTGTCGGCAAAGGCGACCGCGTCGGCCACGGTCTGCTCCTTCTTCGCGACCTTCACTCCCGCCGGCTCGGTGACCGTGAGCTTGGTCGGAAACTCCTTGTTGAGCTTCCAGCCCCGCTTGGGGGTGATCTCGAGGAGGACGGTGCCCTGCGCGCCCTTGCCGACCTTGGCCGGCGCGGCGAGCGTCACCGAGTACGACGGGGTGTCGGCGACCTTCTTGCCGCCGGTCGGGATCACCTTGGCCTTGCCGCCCGCGCCGAGCGCGACCACGTCGGGCGACCGACCCGGATCCGGCGCGGTGGCGGCGGTGGGGGTGGCGGCGGCCGGGTCGACCACCGGCGGTGCGCTGGCCGGCTCGGCCCCGCTCAGGCGCGCGCTCTCGGCGGCGGCAGGAGGCGCCTTGGCGCTGGCCGCTCGCTCCTTCTTGCAGCCGGAGGCGGCGAGGACGACAGAGGAAAGCAGGGCAGCGGATAGCACGCAACGGGTCGAATTCATGGTGACAACCTCGGCAGTAAGGCGGGAAAGCACCTTAGTATAGTGTACGCACGTGCGAAGGGCACAACAGCTCGGCCGTTACCACCTGCTCGACCGCATCGCCTTCGGCGGCATGGCGGAGATCTACCGGGCCAAGACGTTCGACGCCACCGGGCATGCTCACCTCGTCGCGGTGAAGCGGGTCCTGGCTCATCTCGCCGAGGACGACGACTTCATCCAGATGCTGGTCGACGAGGCCAAGATCGCCGGCCTCCTGCGCCACGGCAACATCGCCCGGGTCTACGAGTTCGCGCGCGCCCACGGCGAGTACTTCATCGCCATGGAGTTCGTGGACGGAAAGGACCTGCGCACGATCCTCGAGCGCTGCCGCCAGCGCAAGAAGCCGATCCCGCCCCAGCACGCCGCGTACATCGCGTCGGAGATCGCGACCGGGCTCCACTCGGCCCACGTCGCGGTCGACCCGCGCGGACGCCCGCTCCGCATCGTCCATCGCGACGTGTCGCCCTCGAACGTCATCTGCGCGTACGCCGGTGAGGTGAAGCTGTGCGACTTCGGCATCGCCAAGGCGACGCTGTCGAAGGTCAACACCAAGACCGGCGTCATCAAGGGCAAGGTGAAGTACATGAGCCCCGAGCAGGCGCTCGGGCGCAAGCTCGACCACCGCTCGGACATCTTCTCGCTGGGCGCGTGCCTGTACGAGATGCTGACCCGGGTGCCGCCGTTCACCGCCACCAACGAGATGGATCTCCTCATCAAGGTGCGCGACGCCAAGTACCGGCCGATCGCCGAGATCGTCCCGGGCATCCCGCGCGAGCTGGAGGCGATCTGCGACAAGTGCCTGGCCCGCTCGCGCGCGCACCGGTTCCAGACCGGCCTGGAGGCGGCCCACGCGCTGCGCGGCTTCCTGCGCGCCTACATGCCGGAGTACACGCGCAGCCACCTGGGCCGCTACGTGCGCAAGCAGTTCGGCCAGGAGATCGAGCGCGAGCTGCGCATGCTGGAGGAGTTCGTCCTCTCGGATCAGGTGGACGACGACGTGGGCGAGAACCTGATCGCCGGCGTGCTCGGACCGCAGGCCGACTTCTCGCGCTTCAGCCCGCGCCCGCCGGGCGAGACCGGATCGCGCGATCACGGCACGCCGGTCGAGCTGGGTCCGCTGGCGCCCGCCCCCTTGCCCGCGCCGCTGCCCGAGGTGGAGAGCATGGCCGGCAGCATGCCGAGCAGCATGCGCGGCAGCGAGGTCGAGACCGGGGTCGACACCGGGGTCGAGACCGGCGTGGACACGGGGGTGCGCACGCCGGTGTCCGAGTCGTTCGAGAAGCTGAGCGCCGCGTACCCGGTGGTGGTTCCGCCGCGGCCGGCGCCGGCGCGGATGCCGACCGCGGCCCCGTCGCCACCGCGCCTGCCGCCTCGCCCGATCGAAGCTCGCCCGGTCGAGGCGCGCCCGGTCGAGGCGCGCCAGGTCGACGATCGGGTCGACGACCGACAGGTCGACGGCGACGGCGAGCTCGACGTCCACGAGGCGTCGACCCTGATCCTCGACGACGACCGCAAGGCGCGGCGGATCCTGGATCCGCTGGCCGGCCGGCTGGTCGGCGAGCAGATCCAGGACCTCGACGACGCGCTGCACAGCGCGCCCACCTTGATCCTGGATCACCGCGCTCACCGCCGGCGGCGCCCGAGCGGCGGCTGAGCCGGCCTGGGCGGCGCGCCGGGCCGGCGGTCGTTGTAAGGTCCGGCTCTATGACGAGCTCGATCGTTCGAGTGGTATTCGCGCTGGTCGCGGCCGCGGCGGTGGCCGGCTGCAAGCGCGACGGCGGACCCGAGGACTCCGCGGCGAAGACGGCGGCCAGGCCGGGGGGCGCGGCGGCGGCGAAGCCGGGCGCGACGGCGGCGACATCGGGCGCGAAGCGCGGCGCCGAGGACGGCTCCAATCCGGCCCAGTTCGAGAACGCGACCAGCTCGGAGGAGGCGCGCGATCACTTCCGGCGCGGGATGATCGCGCTGCACTCGTTCTGGTACGACGAGGCGAGCACGCAGTTCGAGGCGGCGATCGCCGCCGATCGCGGGTTCGCGATGGCGTACTGGGGCCTGGCGATGAGCAAGTCGAAGCTCCTGTGGGGCGACGACGACCTCGCCGGCGGGCGTCGGGCCCTCTCGCTCATGCCGCCCAGCTCCGGGCTGCCGGCGCGCGAGAAGATGTGGGTGGCGGCGGTGCGCGCGCTGTTCGGCGACGGCAACGTGCATTCCAGTCGCCTCGCGTTCGCCGCCGCGATGGAGAAGATCTACGCCACCTATCCGGACGACGAGTCGACCACGTTCCTGGCGGTGGCGCTCCTGGCCACCACCCGCGCCGAGGACCCGGCCGGCGATCCGATCCGCGCGCGCGCGGCCCAGCTGGCCCAGAGTGTGTACCGGCGGAACCCGGAGCACCCCGGCGCGGCCCACTACCTCATCCACGCGTGGGACACGCCGGCCAGCGCGCACCTGGCGCTGAAGATGGCCCGCACCTTTGCGGCCAACGCACCGGAGGCGTTCCACGCCCGCCACATGCCGGCTCACATCTTCGGCCGGCTCGGCCTGTGGAAGGAGGCGGTCGCCAGCTGCCAGTCGGCGTGGGACGCGTCGGTGACGTGGGCAAAGCGGTCGAAGCTGTCGGCCGACCACCACGACTTCCACAGCCTCAACTGGATCATCGAGATGAGCTTCGAGCGCGGCCGGCGCGCGGACGCGGACGCCGCGATGGCGATCTTCTCCGACGCGGTCAAGCAGGGGCTGACCCGGCAGAACCGGACCGGCTACGCCAAGCAGGTGGTCTCGTACCTGGTCCGCACCGGCGAGTGGAAGCGGGTCGACGAGCTGCTCGCGCCGCTCGGCTCGCCGGCCACCGACGAGACCCCGGGCGGATCGGGCGCCGGCACCTGCGCCGCCCACGCGGCCCAGCCGCCCCAGTCGTCCCAGCCGCCGTTCGAGCTGCTCGAGCGGCGCGCGGTGGTGAACGTGCGGGTGCGCGCGGCCGCGATGCGGCGCGACCCGGCCCTGACCCGGCGCATGCTGGCCGAGCGGGCCGAGGTCGATCGCCTGCTGACCCCGTTCTACGTGTCGGCCCAGGGCCAGGCCTACGTGACCAAGCTCGACCAGGACCGCGCGGTGTCGGACGCGGCGATGATGGCGCGCGCGCGCGGCGACGACCGCGCGCTGCTCGAGCCGCTCGGCAAGCTGGCCGAGGCCGCCAAGGCGGAGTTCGCCGCCGAGGGAACCGCCGGCGGGGTGCTGGCGCCCGAGGAGGTGGCCGACGCGCTCCTGCGCCTGCGCCGCCCGGCCGACGCGCTGGCCGCGTACCAGTCGGTGCTGGCGCAGCACCAGGGCCGCGCGCACTCGCTGCTCGGCGGCGCGCGCGCGGCGACCCAGGCCGGTGACGCGGCGACCGCGCGCTCGCTCTACCAGCAGCTGCTCGAGGTGTGGAGCGAGGCGGACAAGGACACGCCGGGGCTGGCCGAGGCGCGCAAGGCGGTGGCGGGCGGTTGATCCGCGGCGCGCGCGGCTCGACCGCGAGAGTCGCTCGACCTTTCCATTCGCGAGCCCTCACTCGAGGCGGAGCTCGACGGTGACCAGCTCCTGGCCGGGGGTCAGGTCGAGGTCGAGGGCGCCGCGCTCGCCGTCCTTCTCGGCCTCGACCGTGATGGCGCCGCTCGGCGCGTCGGTCAGGCGAAAGCGGCCGTCGGCGTCGCTGGTGGTGTGGGCGCGCCCGGCGGTGATCGCGGCGCCGGCGACTCGCTGGCCGTCGCGATCGCGGACCACGCCGGCCAGGATCGCGCCGCGGGCCAGCTCGACCCGGACGATCGCGGCGCCGGGCAGGTCGGGGCGGGCGCGCGGGGCGAGATCGACCTCGGCGGTGCCGGCGGCGTAGCCGCGCGCGCTGACCTCGACGGTCCACTCGCCGGGCGCCAGCGCGGCCAGCGCGACCCGACCGCGCGGGGCGACGGCGCGGCGCACCGCGCGATCCGGCCCGCGCGCGATGACCTGGGCGCCGGCGATCGGCGCGCCGCTCGCGCGGTCGCGCACCTCGACCTCGAGGGCGACGCCGGCGACCAGGCGCAGCTCGTTTCCCGCGCCGGCCGCGGCGTCGAGCTCGGCGGGCGGGTAGTCGGCGTGCTCGACCCGCACGCGGTGGCTGCCGGCCACCACCCCGGCCAGGCGGAAGCGGCCGGCCGCGTCGGTCACGGCCGCGCGCGCGGCGCGGCCGCCGCCCTGGTCGATCACCTTGACCCGCGCGCCGGCCACCGCGAACCCGCTGGCGTCGGTGACGCGCCCCTCGATGGCGGCGTCGGCCTGGACCAAGGTGAAGTCCTCGCGGCGCAGGACCGGGGCGCGGCCGGGCGGGCCGACCGCCACCTCGCGCCAGGCCAGCCCGCGCCCGGCCGCGCTGACCTCGAGCACCACGTCGCCGCCGATCGGCCCCAGGCGATACCGCCCGTCGGCGCCGGTGACGGTGTAGCGCGGGTCGATCGCGACGCCCTTGCTGCGCGCCTCGATCGCCGCGCCGGACACGGCGGCGCCGCGCTGATCGACCACGGTGCCGTGCAGGATGAGGCCGCCGCCGAGCTCGATCTCGAGGTCGTCGATGGCGGTGTCGAGCTCGATCGCGCGGGCGGGCGCGGCGCCGTCGGCGAAGCTCGGGTGCGCGGCGACCGCGCGGTAGCGGCCGGGGGCCAGCCCGGTCAGCCGGAAGCGGCCGTCGCGATCGGTGGTGAAGCGCGGCTCGAGCGCGGGATCGACCGGCAGGGCCGGCGCGTCGGTCACCGCCGCCGCCGGGCGATCCGGCAGCGCGATGCGCACCGCGGCGGTGGAGCCGGCCGCGGGCGGGAACGGCAGCGGGCCGACCACCACGCCCAGCTCGCCGCGCGGCACGAAGCGCAGGCCGGTGGCGGTGACCAGGCCGGCGCCGGACGCCGCCGCCGAGGCGAGCGCGAGGGTCGAGTCCCATCCGGCTCCCCCGGTGCCGAGCCGGCGCGCGACGGTCTCGGCGCTGACGTCGGAGCCGCCCTCCTCGGCGCGCGCCATCACCTGGGCCCCGGCGATCGGCGCGCCGGCGCCGTCGACCACGCGCCCGGCCAGGACACCGCCGCGCCGCAGCGCGATCGACGGCGCGTAGCCGGTGCCGGCGGCGAAGCGGACCGCGTCGGCGCTGACGTAGCCGGGCGCGAAGGCATCCGCGGTCCAGCGACCGGGCGGCACCCCGTCGGCGCGAAAGCTGCCGTCGGCGGCGCTGGTGGTGGCGCGCGGCGGCTCGTCCGGATCGTCGGAGACCAGGGTGACGTGAGCGGCGACGCCGCGCCCGGTCGAGCCGTCGACCACGCGGCCGGCGACGATGGCGGCCGGGCCGAGCGCCAGCGCGACCGGCTCGAATGGACCCGGACCGACCCGGTCGGCCGCGCGCGACGGGGCCGCGCGATCGCCGCGCGCGGCCCACACCCGGAACCGACCCTCCGCCAGATCGGCGAAGGCGAACCGACCGTCCGCGTCGGTCACCGCCGCGAGCGGCGCCGGCGCGCCCGCCGCCAGCAGGCGGACCTGGACCCCCGCCGCCGCCGCGCCGCCGTCGGTGACGCGGCCGCTGACCTCGGCCCGGCGCGACACCACCACCCGCATGACCGGCCCGGGCACGTCGACGAAGCGGACCTCGGCGGCCAGGACGCCGCGCCCCTCGACCCGCAGGCGATGCCGGCCGGGCACCAGGCCGCGCAGGGTGAACGAACCGTCGGTCGCGGTCCGCGCCGCGGCCCGCTCGTCGGCGGTCGGCACCGCGCTCGCCGCCGCGGCGGGCTGCCCCTTCGCCTCGGCCAGCGGCTCCGGCTCCGCGATGACCGCGACACTCGCCACCGCATGACCGCCGGCGTCGGTGACGGTGCCGCCGAGCTCGAGCGATCCGTGGCCGGCCCGCTCCTCGATCAGGTCTCCCGGCACCTCTCCCGGCGGGTCGCCGGTCTCGTCGCCGGTCTCGTCGCCCGCTCCCTCCCCTGCCCGCTCGCCCGCCGCGCCGCCCGGACCGTCAGCGCTGCCGCCGCCCAGGGCGAGGGCCAGCACCAGGTAGACCGCGACCACGAGCCCCGCGGCCGCCACGGCCGCGAAGCCCCTCTCGATCGCTCGGCGCTCGCGGGTGTCGTCTTCCATGATCCGTCGACGGCGGCCCGATCCAGCGTCCGGATCGCGCCGCCATCATACATAGCAGGGTCCCGGCGCGGCTCAGTTCAGCCCCTCGGCGCGGCGCATCAGCTGGCGCAGCTCGCCCTCGACCCGCGGATTGGCCGGATCCAGGACCTGCATGCGCTCGAGCACGGCGATGCCGCGGTAGATGTCGCCGGCGCGCCGGTAGATCGCCGCCAGGTTGGTCAGGAGGCGCAGCAGCATGTGCCGCTTGGGAGCCGGCTCGAGGTGCTCCTCGGCCAGCTGCGCGCCCGGGCCGACCACCCGGCGAAGCCTCGCCTCGAGCGCGTCGCGGTCGAGCCGCGCCCCCTGGTGAAACGGATCGATGAAGACCAGGTGCTCGCCGTCGCGGTAGCGGACCAGGAAGTGGCCCGGGAACGACAGCCCGGCCAGCTGCAGCCCCATTCGCTGGCCGAGCTCGATGTAGAGCAGCGCCAGCGTGATCGGGATCCCCGTCCGCCGGTCGATCACCTCGTTGAGGAAGCTGTTGCGCGGGTCGTAGTAGTCGTCCTGGTTGCCGCGGAAGCCCAGGTGACCGAAGAACGCCGCGTCGAGGGCGCGGATCCCGCCGTCCGGCAGCTCCTCGCGCTCGGGGTCGCGGGCCAGACCGAGGGCCAGGTCGGCGAAGCGCTCGACCTCGTCCACGTAGCGGGCGACGTTCAGATCCGGGTACTCGAACTCGGCCGCGACCAGCGCCGCGACGACGAGATCGACATCCTCGCCGCCTTCGACCACCAGGTGCTGGAACAGGATCAGGTCGGGTTTCACGGCAACCCGGACCGCCGGACGGTCACAGGTCCCGTCCGGAAGGCCCCTCTTCGAGTCGAATGCCAGTCAGTACATTGGGACAGAGTGACAGCGAGTCGTGAGTCTCCAGCACGTTCCCGTCCGCGTCGTGCAGCTCGGCGCGGGCCAGCTTGACCAGCTGCACCGGGCCAGCACCCGGGCGACATTGAGCAAGGTAGCCGACGATCCGCGCCCCGGTGTCGTACTCGAAAGCGACCCGGTGGCTGACCATCTCGCGCAGCTTGCTGTAGTCCGGCATGCGGGCAAATCTACCTCAGGGCCGGCCAGCCGCGAAGCGACCGGGATGCGGTTCTGCTACCATGCGGGACGGCCCAGGCCTGGGAGGGAACGACCCGCTTGCCCGGGGAGATCCAGAACGTACCGCCGCAGCCGATCGCGTTCGGCAAGTACACGCTGCTCGAGCGGATCAGCCACGGCGGCATGGCGGAGGTGTTCCGCGCCAAGACGCAGGGCACCGCCGGGTTCGAGCGCGTGGTCGCGATCAAGGTGCTGCTGCCGCAGGTCGCCAACGACAGCGACTTCGTCACCATGCTCATCGACGAGGCGAAGATCGCCGGTCAGCTCAGCCACGCGAACATCGCCCAGATCTTCGACCTCGGTCAGGTCGAGGGCCGCTACTTCATCGTCCAGGAGTACGTGCCGGGGCGCGACCTGCGCGCCATCTTCAACCACCTGGAGGACCACCACGGCCGGCTCAGCCCGGCCCAGGCCTGCCACGTCATCCTCAAGATCTGCGAGGCGCTCGACTACGCCCACAACAAGCGCGATGGCGCGGGCCAGCCGCTCAACCTGGTCCACCGCGACATCAGCCCGCAGAACGTCATCGTCTCGCACGAGGGTGAGGTCAAGCTCATCGACTTCGGCATCGTCAAGGCCGAGGGCCGCGCCACGCGGACCCTGGCCGGCCTGGTCAAGGGCAAGTTCGCGTACATGTCGCCCGAGCAGATCCGCGGGCTGCCGGTCGACCGCCGCTCCGACGTGTTCGCCTGCGGCATCATCCTGCACGAGCTGCTCACCGGGCAGCCGCTGTTCAAGCGCGGCAGCGAGTTCGAGACGCTGCAGCGGGCCCGGTCCGGCGCGATCACGCCGCCCAGCCAGATCAACCCGAGCGTGCCGGCCACGCTCGATCAGGTGGTGCTGCGCGCGCTGGCCCGCCACGTCGACGACCGCTACCAGAGCGCGGCCGCGCTGCGCGACGATCTGTGGGACGTGGTCCGCGCGAACCAGCTCTACCACTCGCGCGATCAGCTCGGCGCCTGGATGCTCGAGACGTTCGGCGGGCCGGCCATGTCCGACCTCGAGCCGGCCTCGTCGGTCGATCTCGCGCCGATCGCGCCGCCGGTCGGGGCGCCCCGATCGCGCATGGCGCCCGGCCCGCTCGACGACGACGAGGACCACGAGAACATGACCGTGGTCGACGCCGACCTGCAGGCCCGCCTGCGCATGGCGATCGAGGACGGCGACGGCGACACGGTGGCGGCGATCCTCGGCTCGAGCCTGGCCCCGCCCGACCAGGCCGCGGACGGCGCCATGCCGACGGTGCACGACCTGGCCCACGCGGCCCAGAGCGAGCCCGACCGCGCGGTGTTCAGCTCGGAGGCGTCCGACTCGGTCCTGGCGCTGGCCGCCATCGACGGCGAGCGCGCCGGTGAGGACGAGACCACCCGGGCCCACCCGGGGCTCGAGGAGCTGGTCGCCGGCATGTCCGGATCGTCGTCGTCGTGGGCGGAGCCGCAGACGCCGACCCGGCGGCGGGTCCCGCTCGACGCGCGCGACCAGGACGGCGACGACACCGACGATCCGATCGCGCGGCTGGCCCGCAACATCCCACCGGCGGAGCGTCCGTACCTGCCGTTCGACCCGGCCGCGGGGGTCGCGGCGCGGGCGGGCCGTGGTCCGGTGGCGACCGCGGGCCCGGACCAGCGCACGATCGGGCCGGCCCACGAGCTGCCGGTCCCGTCGCGGAGCTACCCACCGCCTGCGTATCCGATGGCGGGGCCGCCCGGCTACCCGATGTCGGGGCCGCCGGGCTTCGCGCCGGGACCAGGTCAGGTCCCGCCCGGCCTGTCGCAAGGCATGCAGCACGGACCGCCGCCCGGCATGCAGCACGGACCGCCCGGCATGCCGCACGGACCGCCGCCCGGCATGCCGCACGGACCGCATGGGATGATGTGGCCGCCCGGGCCGCCGCCGGCCGCTGGCGTGTCCGATCTACGCCCGGCCGGGCGCTACTGGCTGGTGGTGGCGGTCGCGGTCCTGGTCGCGGCCCTCACCGTCAGCATCGTCCTCGCCGTGACGAGCGGCTGAGGATGTGCTAACCGCCTTCGCGTGAGCGGACAAGGCGAGCGCGACGACATCATCCGGCTGTCCCGCTTCCGGGCCAGCATGGCCCGCACCCGCGGGGTGCGCCGCATGGACGCGCTCCTCGAGTCCGCCGATCCAGCCGCGGCGGTCGCCGCGCTGGCCCCGGCCGAGCTGTATTTCCTGCTGAAGGAGATCGGCCTGGGCGACGCCGGCGAGCTCATCACCCTGGCCACCCCGGCGCAGCTGCGCGGCTGCATGGACATGGAGATCTGGGATCGCGATCGCATGCAGCTCGAGGCGGCCGCGCCGTGGCTGCAGGCGCTGGTCGACGCCGGCTTCGAGAAGCTCACTCAGGTGTGGGAGCGGCTCGACCCGGAGCTGTCCGCGCTGATCCTGGCCCGCACCACCCTCATCTACGACCGGACCCTGGACGAGGAGGCGCCCGAGGACGAGGAGCGCCCGATGTTCACCACGGTCGACTCGTTCTTCACCGTGGTCATCACTGCCAACCGCGACGACGACGCGCGGCTGGTCCACCGCGTCATCGAGGACCTGTACCGGGGCGACATGGTGCTGGCCCGCCACACGATCATGTCGGCCCACTCCGAGTTGCCCTCCGAGCTGGAAGAGATGAGCTACCGCTGGCGCTCGGGCCGGATGGCCGACCTCGGCTACGTCGAGTTCTACGACGCGCTCGAGGTGTTCCGCCCGCTCGATCCGGACTCGATCGGGATCGGCGAACAGACCGCGGATCCTCCGGTCCGCCAGCCCGACGGGGGCGAGGCGGCGGTGGGCGGGCTGCCCGCGCCGGTGGTCGAGCCGATGTCCGGCACGTTCCTGGCGCGCGCGCTCGAGCAGATCAGCGACGCGGTCGAGGCCGAGCGGCTCGAGGCGGCGCTGCTCCACCTGGTCAACCGCGTGCTCGCCGCGTCGCGGGTGTCGCCCGGCGACGAGCGCGGGGTGCGGGCGGCCAGCCTGCAGGCGGCCGCCACCCTGTCGCTCGGGCTGGAGCACCTGTGCGGCGGGAAGCTCGAGCGGGCCGGCGCGGCGCTGGCCAGCGTCTCCTTGACCCGCCTGCACCGGCTGGGCTACTCGCTCATCCTCCGCCTGTCGCGCATGGCTCGCCTGCTCGCGCCGCGCGCGCTCACCGCTGGCGATCCCAGCCAGGCGGTGCTCGAGTCGCTGCTCGGGGTCCGCCCGCTCCTGTCCGGCTCGCTCGACGAGCCGCCGGTCACCGGCGCGCGTCCGTTCCGCTCGCTGGCCGACCTGCGCCTCGCCGCCGAGCACCTGACCGAGCTGGCCGGGCGCATCGCGATCGCCGACGCGCTCGGGGTCGACCTCCTGGCCATGGCGCTGGTGCCGGAGCCTCGCCCGGAGCTGGACGACCACGCGCGCACCGCCCTGGCCCGCCTGCTCGGCGGCGGCGAGCTCGACGCGGCGCCGCTCCAGCCGGCCGAGCTGGAGGCGGTGGTCCGCCGGTTCTCGCCCGCCGGTCGACTCGGCGACGACGCGCGCGCCGAGGTGGTCCGCGCGGTCGCGGAGCTGTCCGCGCGGCATCGCATCGCGCTGGCCCCGGCGTTCCTGGCCCGGCTGAGCGCGAGCTGGCTGGACCGGATCGAAGCGGAGCTGGGTGGCTTCGCCGGTGGCCGCAAGCTCGCCCCCGATCGAGTGGGCGGCGTGATCACCAGCGCGCACAAGACCTGACGTCCCGTCGACGGCGAGCGGCGAGCGCGTCGGAGGCCGACGACGCCCTTCAGATCGAGTCGATCTCTGCCGATACATCGCTGGGGATGTGCGCGCGGGCCCGGAAGGTCCGCGCCGACCCAGGAGACTCGATGACTCGCCCGATGTCCCGGTGGTACTCGTTCGCCAGCGCCCCGCTGCTGGCGCTGGTCTGGTTCGCGGCCGCGTGCAGCGGATCCGGCGGATCCGACCAGCTCGACGGCGGCCGCGGCGAGGACGTGGACGGTGGCGATGGCGGCGCAGGCGGCGGGGATGCCGGTGGCGGCTTCGACGGCGACGCCGGCGACGACTGCACCGGCGGCGCCCTGTGTGGAAGCCCGGCGCTGTGCTGCCCGGCCGGCAGCGAGTGCGTCGAGGAGGGCTGCCTGCCGCTGTGCGACAGCGGCGTGCGGTGCGGCGCCGACCAGTCGGTGTGCTGCGACGCGGGCGATGTGTGCGTGTCCGGCGTGTGTGAGGCGCCCGGGGCCCTCTGCGCCGATTCCTACGACTGCGACCCGGGCAGCTTCTGCGAGCCGACCCTCGGCCAGTGCCTGCCCCAGCCGAGCGAGCTCACCTGCGAGTACTCGCCGATCTTCGACACCCTGTCGGTGGTCGAGGAGTGGTCCTACACCGCCGACGAGATCATCTCGATCCCGGTGGTGGCGAACCTGGACGGCACCGGCGCGCCGGAGATCGTGGTCAACCTGAGCCGACAGGGGCCGATGCCGACCGACTGGCCGATCGGATCGATCGCGATCCTCGACGGCGCCACCGGCCAGGTGGTGCTGCCGGCGGTGCCGCACGACCCGCCCACCAGCTATGGCTCGCACGGGCGGTCGACCATCGCGGTGGGCGACGTGTCGGGTGACGGCGCGCCCGACATCGTCTACGCGGCGCGCCCGGTCGGCGGTCGCAGCCTCATCGTCGCCATCGATCGCACCGGCGCGCTGCTGTGGCGGTCGCACAACGCCAGCAACGTCGACTACGGCCTGCGGGTCGACAACGGCGGCGCCACCCTGGCCAACTTCGACGGCGACGCCGAGGCCGAGGTGGTGTTCGGCGGCACGCTCATCGACGACGACGGCCTGGTGGTGTGGGACGGCGGCACCACCGGCGCCGGCAGCGGCGGCCACCTCGGCACCAACAACGGGTACGAGGGCGGCATCTCGGCGGTCGCCGACCTCGACGGCGACGGCGCCCCCGAGATCGTGTCCGGTCGCAACGCCTGGAAGGTGGCGTGGACCCCCGGCGTCGACGGCGCGCCGCCGACCGTGGTGGTGACGCTGGCCTGGACCTACGCCGGTGACGACGGCTATCCGGCGGTCGCCGATCTCGACGGCGACGGCGCCCCCGAGGTCGTGCTGGTCGCCAACGGCAGGGTGATCGCGCTCGACGGCCGCAGCGGGCAGCTGTGGTGCGGCATCGATCCGAGCGGGGTCGCATGCGACGCCGACACGGGGCTGCGCACCCAGCCGATCGCGATCCCCGGCCAGTCGGCCAGCAACCGCGGCGGCCCGCCCACCATCGGCGACTTCGACGGCGACGGCCGCCCCGAGATCGGCGTGGCCGGCGGCTACAGCTACTCGGTCTACGACCTGGCTCGCGACGGCGAGTCGATCCCGGACGGCGTGACGCCGCCGGCGCCCGGGGCGATGTTCGTGCGCTGGTCGCAGGTGACCCACGATCTGTCCTCCAACGCGACCGGATCGTCGGTGTTCGACTTCCAGGGCGACGGCGCCGCCGAGGTGGTCTACGCCGACGAGTGCTACCTGCGGGTCTACACCGGCACCGACGGCGCCACCCAGCTCGAGCTCCCCAACACGACCGGCACCATCCACGAGTACCCGCTCATCGTCGACGCCGACGGCGACGGCAACTCGGAGATCCTGGTCGTGGCCAACGAGACCAACGCGTCCGGCAACTGCGGGCCGGACGTGCCGGCCCGACGCGGCCTCTACGTCTACGGCGACGCCAACGACGAGTGGGTGCCGACCCGCAAGGTGTGGACCCAGCACGCCTACCACGTGAGCAACGCGACCTCGGCCGGCAACGTCCCGATGGTCGAGCTCGACAACTGGACCCAGCCGGGCCTGAACAACTACCGGCAGAACGTCCAGGGCGACGGCATCTTCAACGCGCCCGACCTCGCCGTCGACCTCTCGCTCAGCCTCGACCTGTGCGGCCAGGATCAGGTCGAGCTGCGCGCGCGGGTCACCAACCTCGGCGCGCTCGGCGTGGCGATGGGCGTGCCGGTCGCGTTCCACCTCGGGACCAGCGCGGCCGGGGTGCTCCTCGGCACCGCCATCACCACCACGCCGCTCCTGCCCGGCCAGTCCACCACGGTGGCGCTCGCGATCGAGGCGCCGGCCGCCCCGGCCAGCTACTTCGCGGTGGCCGACCCGGGCGCCGGCGGCGGCGACATCGCCGAGTGCAACGAGAGCAACAACACCGACGGGCTGACCGACGCCGAGTGCCCACACGTGGACTGATCTCCGCTCCGGTGCGACGGCGCGGATCGGCCGTCAGGCGGCGGAACGATCCGGCCCGGCAGTGCTAGGCTGTGGGCCGGTGAGGCACCGGATCCTGGGCGTCTTGCCGTGGACGGTCGGCGCGGCGATGGTCCTCGGACCCGCGCCGGCGCGGGCCCAGGAGGGCCGGGTCGCGCCGCTCTCGGTGGGTGATCCGGCCCGGCCGCTGGCGCTGCGCGCCCGGCTGGCGGTCGAGGTTCGCCCCGGCGAGGGGGCCACGCCTCCGTCGCCCGACGAGCTGCCGCCGTCCGAGTGGCGCGCGACCGGGCCGTCGTGGATCAAGGAGAGCGCCGGCAGCGGCTGGAGCGCGGTCCTGCGCGCGACCCCGGACCGGCGCGGCGTCACCCTCGAGGCCGAGATCCACTACAGCGCTCCGATGGTGGTGACCCGCGAGGCGATCGCCCTGCGGCTCCCGGGGCGGGCGCGCGCGCTGGGCCGCGACCTGCGGGTCGCGCCGCTCGGCCGCACGCTGCGGGTCGACCGCGGCACGCCGGTGTGGATGGCGACCTCGCCGGACCGGAAGCGCCCCGGCGCCGCGGTGGTCGGCGAGCAGGGGATCGCCGCGGCGCGCTACTCGCCGCGCGGCGGCGACACCGACGTCGAGCTCATCGTCGACGACGCGGCGTCGCACCCGTTCCGGGCCTACGCCTCGTGCCGGAGCGCGTACCTGCCCCACCTGCCGGGCGAGCGCGCGCCGCGCCACCCGCCTCCCGAGATGGAGGTGCGGGTGCCGCGCGACCGGATCACTCGCACCGCCGGCGAGGTGGTGCGCGCGCGGGCGCAGATCTACCTGGTCGACGGCGGCCACGACTTCGCGCCGGTCATCGTCGAGCGCTGGGCGCGCGGCGCCCGCGCCGCCGTGGTGTTCACCGACCACGCCGACCGGACCGATCCGCAGGCGCTGACCGCGCTGCTCCACGGGGTGTCCGACCGGTCGGCGCCCGGCTTCGGCCGGGGCGGGTTCTTCGGCCACCGGCTCAAGATCACCAAGACCTTCTTCCTGCGCCCGGGGCTCGGCACCCTCGAGGACCCCGACGCCCGCCAGCTGGCCGACGAGCTGGCCGCGCACGGCAGCGAGGTCGGCTCGCACTCGATCACGCCCCGGCGCGACCTGCGCGCCGAGGTGATGGCGTCGATCGGCGGCTACGCGGCGTGGAAGGCGGTGACCTGGATCGATCACCAGCCCGACACCAACTGCGAGGCGATCGCCAGCCGCGGCTGGCGCGACGACCCGAGCTACGGCATCCACGACGTGCTCGCCGCCGCCGGGTTCCGCTGGGTGTGGAGCGCCAGCGACGTCCCGCTCCACACCGTGCGGGTGCGCAACGTGTTCGACCCCGAGCGCGCGGCGGCCGCGCTGCCGCCGATCTATCCCCTGCCGAGCGACCCGCGCCTGTGGGTGTTCGAGTCGAGCTGGTTCTACGGGCCGATCGCGCGCATGGCGGCCGCGTTCAGCGACGCCGACCTCGACCAGCTCGAGGACGAGCGCGGCCTGTTCGTGGCCCACACGTACCTGTCGGCGTCGCCGCGCACCACGCGGCGGCGCGATCTCATCGGGCGCGACGCGGTGGTGCCGCGCCTCGAGGGCGGGTTCGCGCTCGACCCCGGGCTCGAGGTCGCGCTGGCCCGGCTGGGCGAGCGCGCCGCGCGCGGGACGATCGCCAGCCTGACCCTGCGCGAGAGCAGCGACCGGCTGCGCCAGCTGGGCGCGGTCGTGCTCCGCTACCGGGAGGACGGCTCGGTGCTGGTCAGCAACGTCGGCTCGACGGTGATCGAGGGGCTGACCCTCGCGATCCCGGCCGCGGTCGATCCGGTGGTGGAGGGCGCGCCGATCGGCGGGATCAGGTCCGAGGCGGAGCGGACCACGCTGTGGCTCGATCTGGCGGGCGGCGCCACCGTGGTGGTGACCGCGCGCGCGCCGGCGGTGCCGGGCGGCTGGCCGGCCCAGCCGGGCGCGCACCAGGAGACCGCGGTGCCGCTCGGCGCCGGCGCGCCGGCCCGGCCCGGCGGAGCGCTGCCGTGATCCGGCCGCTGGTCGCGGCGGAGATCGCGGCGCTGGCCGCGCGGCTGGCCGACCTGCCGCTCATGCAGCGATATCAGCGCACCGCCGAGGCGCTCGGCCGGGACCTGGCCGCGGCGCTGGCCCGCGGCGACGGCCTGCTGGTGCACGACGGCGCGCCCGCCCCCACCGACGGCGCGCCCGGCCCCGCCGACGGCCCGGACGGGCTGGTCTGGTTCCTGTCGCACGGCACCCTCGGCATGGGCGGCTACCTCCGGCTCCTCGCCGTGGCGCCGGGCGGCGAGGGACGCGGCACCGGCGCCGCGCTCCTGGCCGCGTTCGAGGAGGCCGTGGCTCGATGGTCGGGCCACGCGTTCCTCCTGGTCAGCGACTTCAACGCCGGCGCCCAGCGCTTCTACGCCCGCCACGGCTACACCCAGGTCGGCCGCCTGCCCGGCCTGGTCCTCCCGGACGTCGACGAAGTCCTCTACTGGCGCCGTCTGCCGCGCTGAACCGCGGAACCGCGCCCCTCCGCCGCGCCCCGCGGACGGTCGACCTGGTGCCTGGCTTG
>DATHKR010000127.1:0-6545 GCA_035489015.1 Kofleriaceae bacterium
GGCGTGACCTTGCCGACGAGGATGTCACCCGGGCCGACCTCGGCGCCGACGCGGATGATGCCGCGCTCGTCGAGGTCCTTGAGGATGTCCTCGGAGAGGTTCGGGATGTCCCGCGTGATCTCCTCGGGCCCGAGCTTCGTGTCACGGGCGTCGATCTCGTGCTCGTGGATGTGGATCGACGTGAGCACGTCGTCGCGCACCAGGCGCTCGGAGAGGATGATCGCGTCCTCGAAGTTGTAACCCTCCCAGGGCATGAAGGCCACGAGCAGGTTCTTGCCGAGCGCCAGCTCGCCACCGTCGGTGGAGGGCCCGTCGGCGAGCACGTCGTCCTTGCGGAACCTGTCGCCCTCGGCCACGCGGGGCTTCTGGTTGATGCAGGTGTCCTGGTTGGACCGCTCGAACTTGAGGAGCTTGTAGACCTTGCGACCCGAGCGGGCGTAGTCGACCGCCAGGATGTCGCCGCTGACCTCGGTGGCGACGCCGTCGTCCTCGGCCACGATCATGTCGGCCGCGTCGCGGGCGGCGCGGACCTCGATGCCGGTGCCGATGTACGGGGCCTCGGCCCGCACCAGCGGTACGGCCTGCTTCTGCATGTTGGCGCCCATGAGCGCACGGTTGGCGTCGTCGTGCTCGAGGAACGGGATGAGCGACGCCGCCACCGAGACCAGCTGGTTGGGCGAGACGTCCATGAGCGTGATCTCGTCCGGCTTGGCGACGATGACGTCCCCTGCCCTGCGCGACGACACCAGCTCCTCGGTGAACTTGCCACCCGGCCCGTAGGTCGCGTTGGCGTGGGCGATGGTGTGGCCCTCCTCCTGGAGCGCCGAGTAGAAGTTCACCTGGTCGGTGACGTGCCCATCCTCGACCTTGCGATACGGGGTCTCGATGAAGCCGTACTCGTTCACCCGGGCGAAGGTCGACAGCGACGCGATGAGGCCGATGTTCGGACCCTCGGGCGTCTCGATCGGACAGATGCGGCCGTAGTGGGTCGGGTGCACGTCGCGCACCTCGAAGCCGGCCCGCTCGCGGGTCAGACCGCCCGGCCCGAGCGCCGACAGGCGGCGCTTGTGGGTCACCTCGCTGAGCGGGTTGGTCTGGTCCATGAACTGCGACAGCTGCGACGACCCGAAGTACTCCTTCACCACCGCCGAGACCGGCTTGGCGTTGATGAGGTCGTGCGGCATGAGCGTCTCGATCTCCTGAGACATGCTCATGCGCTCCTTGATGGCGCGCTCCATTCGGACCAGACCGATGCGGTACTGGTTCTCCATGAGCTCGCCGACCGCGCGCACGCGCCGGTTGCCGAGGTGATCGATGTCGTCGATCATCCCGCGCCCGTTGCGCAGCTCGATCAGGTAGCGGACCGTCTCGAGGATGTCCTTCTTGGTGAGGACCGGGTTGTCGAGCGGCTCGTCGATCTTGAACTTGTAGTTGAGCTTCAGCCGGCCGACCTTCGACAGGTCGTAGCGCTCCGGGTTGAAGAACAGGTTGTGGAACAGGTTCTGCGCCGTCTCGATCGTGGGCGGATCGCCGGGCCGGAGGCGCCGGTAGATCTCCATGATCGCCTCGTCCGGGCCCTGCAGCTTGTCGGCGATGAGCGTGTTGCGCAGGTAGGGGCCGACGTTGAGACCGTCGATGAACAGCACGTCGAACTCGGCCACGCCGCGGTCGCGCAGCTCGTCGACCTTGGCCTCGGTCAGCTCCTCGTTGCACTGGAGCAGCACCTCGCCGGTCGACTCGTCGATGACGTCGCGAGCCGAGACCTTGCCGACCAGCTCCTCGGGCTCGACCGAGAGCTTGTCGACCTTCGACTCCTCGAGCTTGCGGATGGCCGCCTTGGTGAACTTGCGGTTCTTGCGGACCAGGACCTCGCGCGAGGCCGGGTGGCGGATGTCGCGCGTCGCCCGCTGGCCGAGCAGGAGGTCGTAGTTGACCGACTTCGAGTACTTCTTCCCCGGCTCCAGGAAGATGCGCTCGGTGTGGTAGTAGTAGTTCAGCAATTCCTCGGTCGAATAGCCGAGCGCGCGCAAGAGGACCGACGCGTGCAGCTTGCGCCGGCGATCGATGCGGACGTAGAGGATGTCCTTGTGGTCGAACTCGAAGTCGAGCCACGAGCCGCGGTAGGGGATGATCCGCGCGCTGTAGAGCAGCTTCCCGGACGAGTGGGTCTTGCCTCGATCGTGATCGAAGAAGACGCCGGGCGAGCGGTGCAGCTGAGACACGACCACGCGCTCGGTCCCGTTGATGATGAACGTCCCGCTGTCGGTCATGAGCGGGATCTCGCCGAAGTAGACCTCCTGCTCCTTGACGTCGCGGATCGACTGCAGCCCGGTCTCCTCGTTGACGTCCCAGACAACCAGGCGGATCACCACCTTGACCGGCGCGGCGTAGGTCATCCCGCGCGCGCGGCACTCATCAACGTCGTACTTGGGCTTCTCGAGGTTGAACGAGACGAACTCGAGCGACGAGGTCTCGGAGAAGTCCTTGATCGGGAAGACGCTCTTGAAGACACCCTGAAGCCCGACGTCCTCGCGCTGCTCGTGCGGCACGCCCTCCTGGAGGAACTTGTCGTACGAGCGCTTCTGGATGTCGATCAGGTTCGGGATCTCGATGACCTTGGGGAGCTTGGCGAAGCTCTTGCGAACCCGAAAATTGTTCTGAATCACCGACGCCATGGTTGGGGAACCCCCGTTCGAGACAGTGCCCAGTCCTGGGACCGCGTAGAACCGAAAACGCAGACGGCGGACCGCTCCCTAGGGGAGTGGTCCGCGGCAAATGAAAAACGCACCCGGCGCAAGTAGCCGGACGACGCCACGCGGCGACTCGCTCGTGATGAGGGTGCGGAGATCGATCGAGCAGAACAAGCTACTTGATCTCGACCTCGGCGCCGGCATCCTTGAGCTTGGTGGCCATCTCGTCCGCCTCGGCCTTGGTCACGCCCTCCTTGACTGCCTTGGGCGCGCCCTCGACCAGATCCTTGGCGTCCTTCAGACCGAGGCCGGTGATCTCGCGGACCGCCTTGATGGCGCCGATCTTGTTCGAGCCGGCCGCCTTGAGCATGACCGTGAACTCGGTCTGCTCCTCCTTCTCGACGGCGTCGCTCGAGGCCACCGCAGGTCCCGCGACGGCAACGGGCGCCGCCTTGACGCCCCACTTGTCCTCGAGCGACTTGGTGAGCTCGACGATCTGCATCACCGTCAGGCCACTCAGATAATCGACTACCTGCTCCTGCGTGACATCAGCCATGGTCGTATGTCCTTACTGCCTCGGTCTGTCTGCCGAGAAATGCTCGTGACGAGCGGTTACCAACTGCGAAATTTTTCTGGGAGGGCCCCTTCACGCGCCGCCGAGGTTCCGCTCGCGCGCCTGAAGGAGATAGAGGAAGTTCATCGGTCCGGCCGCCAGGGTACGGACGAGATCCGTCGGGGCCGCCAGGAAGGTCATGAGCAGCGAGGCCTGCAGCTCCGGCTTGCCGGGCATCTTCGAAAGCTGCTCGACGCCGACCGCGTCCAGCAGCTGTCCCTCGAAGAAGCCGCCCTTGATGCGGAACTTCTGCTGCTGCTCCTTGGCGAACTTGACCGCCAGCTTGGCCGGCAGCGACGGCGACTCGGTCGACCAGATGACCGCGGTGGGCCCGTTCAAGAGGCTCACCATCGGCGCCATGGACGTGTCCTTGACGGCGATCTTGATGAGCGTGTTCTTGACCACTCGGTAGCCGCACCCGGACTTGCGGAACTCGGCCCGCATCCCGGTCACGGTGGCGACGTCCATCCCGCGGAAGTCGGCCAGCACGATGCTCGAGATGCTGGCAAAGGTCCGGGAGACCTCGTCGATGAGCTGCTGCTTGGCTGCGCGTTCCATTGCGATCCTCAGGAGACGGCGACCCGGAGCGCGGAGGCCGGATCGATCTTGATGCCGGGACCGTGCGTGGTCGAGATGGTGACCGATTTGATGTAGGTCCCCTTGGCAGTCGCCGGCTTCAGCTTCTGCAGGGTCTCCATGAAGGAGAGGACGTTCTCGGCCAGGTTCGCCGGCGGGAAGGACGCCTTGCCGACCGGGCTGTGCACGATGCCGGCCTTCTCGACGCGGAACTCCACGCGGCCGGCCTTGAGCTCGCGAACCGCCTTGACCACGTCCGGCGTCACGGTGCCGACCTTCGGGTTGGGCATGAGCCCGCGCGGACCGAGGAGGCGGCCGATCTTGCCGACCTGCCCCATCATGTCGGGCGTCGCGACCATCGCATCGAAGCCGAACCAGTTCTCTTCCTGGATCTTCTTGATGTACTCCTCGCCACCGGCGAAGTCGGCGCCCGCCTCGAGCGCCTCTCTGGCCTTGTCCGGCTTGGCGATGACCAGGACCGACTTCGACTTGCCGGTGCCGTGGGGCAGCACGATCGCGCCGCGCACCATCTGATCGGCGTGCTTCGGGTTGACCCCGAGCCGCACCGCGATGTCCACGGTCTCATCGTACTTGCCCGAGATCTTCGCCTGCGGCACCAGCGCGCAAGCGTCCTCGACCGAGTAACGGACGCCGCGGTCGATCTTGGTGGTCGCCGCGCGATACTTCTTTCCGGGCATGACTAGACGACCTCCAGCCCCATCGAGCGGGCGGTGCCGCATACGCTGCGGATCGCCGCCTCGACGTCGGCGGTGTTGAGATCGGGCAACTTGGTCTCGGCGATCTCGCGGACCTGCTTCATCGTGACCGAGCCGACCTTGTTCTTGTTGGGCTCGCCCGAGCCCTTCTCCAGCTTTGCCGCCTTCATGAGAAGGATCGAGGCGGGCGGAGTCTTCGTGATGAAGGTGAAGCTCCGGTCGGCGAACGCAGTGATGACGACGGGGATGATGATGTCGCCCAACTGCGCCGTGCGAGCGTTGAACTCCTTGCAGAACTGCATGATGTTGAGCCCGTGCTGGCCGAGCGCGGGACCCACCGGCGGGGACGGGTTGGCCTTCCCGGCCGGGCACTGCAGCTTGATGAACGCGGTGATCTTCTTCATGGGACGTCTCTAGGCTTTCTCGACCTGGGCGAAGTCGAGCTCGACGGGCGTCGCCCGTCCGAAGATGGACACGAGGACCTTGACCTTCTGCTTGTCCGGCTTCACTTCCTCGACCGTCGCCGCGAAGCTCGAGAACGGGCCGTCGATCACTCGAACGGTGTCGCCCTGCTCGAACACGACCTTGGGCTTCGGCTTCGCCTTGCCCTCGGACATCGCCGAGTGGATGCCGGTGATGTCCTTCTCGGGGACCGGGGTGGGGTTGGTGCCGCCCAGGAAGCCGGTGATCTTGGGAGTGTTCTTGACCAGATGGAACGTTTTCTCGTTGAGATCCATCTGGACGAACATGTAGCCGGGATAGAACTTGCGGGTGGAGGTACGGCGCTGACCCTTCACGACCTCCATCACGCTCTCGGTGGGAATGAGGATCTCGCCGAACGAATCATCGAGGGCCGCGTTCTTGATCCGCTCGAGCAGGGCCAGCTTGGCCCGGTTTTCGTGCCCCGAGTACGTGTGCACGACGTACCACTTGAGGTCACGCGTTGCCTGTTGCGTCTCGCTCATGATCGGTTCTGCCTGCATGGCGCGCCG
Source organism: Kofleriaceae bacterium (assembly GCA_035489015.1). Taxonomy (GTDB): domain Bacteria; phylum Myxococcota_A; class Polyangia; order Haliangiales; family Haliangiaceae; genus DATFRY01. The sequence goes on from DATHKR010000127.1 coordinate 5,588, forward strand.
TTCAAAATTGCCGCGACTCAGCCGTAGATGAACTCGGTGATGTTCGACCACATGATGTCGAAGAACCCGAGCAGGATGGCCGAGAGAAGGGTCATGATGATGACCACGATCGTGGCTGCCTTGACCTCCTTGGCGGTCGGCCAGCTCACCTTCTTGAGCTCGGCGCAGACCTCGTTGACGAGGCCATAGGTGCGCTCATGACGGTAGAGCGAGATACCGACCACGAGCGCCACAGCAGCGGCGAACGTCGTCACGTAGAGTTCGCTGGGGGTGCGCGTGAAGTAGCCCCAGACCCAGTCGGCGGTCCACTTCAACAGATAGAAGAAGAGGAGACCGCTGCACAGGTAGACGAGGTGGACCGGTTTGTTGGGTGCGTTTTCTTGTGCCACGGTGCCAACGGGGCGGCCTCGGCCAGGGGCGAGACCTTTAAGGGGTTGCGATCCGCGTTCGCAGGGAAGGAGGGACTTGAACCCCCAACCATCCGCTTTGGAGACGGACGCTCTGCCAGTTGAGCTACTTCCCTAGGTTTCCTCTGGAAATTCGCGGCGAATGAGTACGACTTGACCGGAAACGGAAGCGGACGTGTACCTCGGTTTAAACTCAAGTGCAAGGGTTCACTTCAGAAAAACCGGAAAGCGGTCGGCATCCACCGACAGCACAGCTATATGGAGGGCTTAGGTGGTCCGCCCTCGATGAAGGGCGGTCCAAGTCCTTGACCCGGAAGGGGCGACCACGAGCTGCGCGAGATCAGCTCGGCGCGCTCAGTCGTCGCGGCCCCCGGCGGTAGCTTGACTACTACTCGACGATGCTGGTCACCACGCCGGCGCCGACCGTGCGGCCACCCTCGCGGATGGCGAAGCGGAGCCCCGACTCGCACGCGATCGGTGCGATGAGCTGGATGTCCAGGTTGATGTTGTCGCCCGGCATCACCATCTCGGTGCCCTCGGGCAGGCTCGCC
>DATHKR010000128.1:0-6935 GCA_035489015.1 Kofleriaceae bacterium
CACTAGTGGACCCGATCGATCAGCGCAACCCGTTCGTCAGGTACCTCTCGGCCAAGCGCTCGGTCGACGATCGCGCGCTCAGTCGACACGTCCTCGACGCGCTGCGCGCCGAGGTGGTGCCGGGGCCGGCCGACCGGCCGCTCCGCGTCCTCGAGCTCGGCGCCGGCAACGCGACCATGGTGGCGCGCCTGGTCGAGTGGGGCCTGGTCCGCCGCGCCGAGTACGTGGCGATCGACGCCGATCCGGTGGCGGTGGCCGACGGGGCCGCGGCGGTGCCGGGCTGGGCCGCGGCGCTCGGCCTCGACGTCGCCGCGCCGGCCGGTGCGAGCGCGGGCGTCCACCGCGCGCGGCTGAGCGGGCGCGACATCCAGATCGGCGTCGAGCTGGTCCACGCCGATCTGTTCGGCTTCGATCCCGGGCCGGGCCGCTTCGATCTGGTGGTCGCCAACCAGTTCCTCGATCTGGTCGACGTCCCGTCGGTGCTGCCGCTCCTGTGGCGCTGGGTGCGGCCGCGCGGCGCCTTCTGGTTCACCAACAACTACGACGGCGAGACGATCCTCGAGCCGGCCATCGCGCCGGCGCTCGAGGCCCAGGTGTTCGCGCTGTACAACCGCAGCATGGACGAGCGCGTGCGCGACGGCCGCCCGTCGGGCGACAGCCGGTGCGGCCGCCACCTGTTCGGCCACCTGGTCTCGTCCGGGGCCGAGATCCTGGCCGCCGGCGCGTCAGACTCGGTCGTGCATCCCATCGCCGGCCGCTACCCGCGCGACGAGGCGGTCTTCCTGCACCACATCCTCGACATCATCGACGCCGAGCTGACCGGTCACCCGGAGCTGGACCGGACCGGCTTCGCCAGCTGGCTGGCCGCGCGGCGCGGCCAGGTCGACGCCGCCCAGCTCAGCTACGTCGCTCACCAGCTCGACTTCTTCGGCCGCGCGCCCGGCGCCAGCTCATCGCCTCCTGGCTAGCCCGGCGCCGGGGCTGCCGACCTACCCTTACGGCTGGCCCATGTTCACCCAGGTCGAGCCGTCATAGCGCCAGATGTCCTTGGTCGACGGAGCCACCGAATACAGCGACCCTGATGGACCGCCGTAGATCCAGTCCGAGGCGCCGCCGACCTCGGTCCAGCTCGTGCCAGTTCCGGGATGGCGGTAGACTTTTTGCCGATTGGGGGTGAGTCCGTAGAGGGCCGAGCCCACGCCGACCCACAGGCGCCCGGGTCCACCGACGACGGTCCAGCTCGTTCCGCCGGTGTATCGGAGGATCTCACCGGTGACCAGGTCAGTGCCGTAGAGAGCCGTGGTGGTGGCCACCAGGGACGATATCTGTCCTCCGATCGCCGTCCAGGCCGTGCCGCCCGTATATTGCTCGACGACCTGTCGATCCGCGGTCAACCGATAGGTCGCCGTCGACGTCGACGCATACGCGGCAGCGAGATCACCCATCGCCGTCCAGGTCTGCGTGCCTTGCAGGTATCGCTCGAGGTTTCCTGCGGTGTCGACCCGACACAGGCTTGCGCCGCAGCGCAGAATCTGGACGACGGCGCCCCCGATCTGGGTCCAGCTCGTTCCGGTTCCCTCGTAGCGAAAGACTTTCGAATTGTCGGGATTCACGGCGTACAGAGTGTTCCCGACCGCCACGAACTGTCCGCCCGGACTCCCGATCTGAACCCAGGTGGAACCGGACCGCCGATAGATGTCGCCAGTGGACCGCTTGCGGGCGTACAGGTCGGTCCCGGTCGAAATCACGTTCTCTGCCCGCGTACCGTAGGCGTTGCGAACGCCGACGGTGTCCCAGCGGCTCAGGAAGAGATTGTCCTGGCAGTAGCCGGTCGACGCCATGATCGAGTCGCGGTCAGCGGGCGTTCCCAGGGTGTCTCCTGTCCCGTTGTTCTCGCTACACGGTCCGCTGGGGGCGTCCACGAAGTCCGGCCGACGCATCTCGTGGCCGAAACCGAGGACGTGGCCGAACTCATGAGGGGCGATCGCACCGTACAAATCGGCCCGGTCGACACCAATATTGACCCGGTGCGTGACGTTGCTGCCCGTATAGCCGACCGTGCCATTCGCCATCATGCCGTTGTTGAGATTGACGACAACCATCCCGTTCGTGTTCGCGGGGCAGGCTCCCCACCCCGTGAACTCGACATCGGCGACCGCCGGCCAGGAGGCATTGACGATGTCGTGCATCACCTGCGAGAGAACGGCGAAATCGGTCCGGGCCTGGCTCGTTGCCGACCAGCAGACCGGCACGACGCCAGCGGCCCACTCGTTGCCCTCGAGAAACAGCTCGTGCTCGGTGCTGCCGACGTCCTCCTCCTCGTAGTCACCCAGATCGCAGGCCGCCAGCAGCCCCATGGCCGCTGACAGCAGCACCCCAGCATTGATCCATCTCCGCAGTGCGAACATACGTACTCCTTTCGCGTTCGCGTCGCGAACGCAGCAATCGGCGGCCCTGAAACAGCCACTCTTGGCACAACGCCGACCCCTTGAGTAGTGCCGCAAAAAGAGGCACCACCGATCCCGTGATCGAGTCAGGCCGGGTCGGCGATCGGCGGCTGGCGCCGCTGCGCGAGCAGCGTGAGCGCGAGGGCGGCGAGCGCGAGCAGATCGGCGAGGAACACGAAGCCCCACCACGAGTAGGCGTGGCGGTCGCCGATCAGGTCGAACAGGAACATGCTCGACAGCGCGGCGGCCCCGAGGCTTGCGGTCGCGATCAGCGCGCGCGTCGCCCGCGGGGCGGCGCGGTTGTCGGCCACCCAGCCGAGCGTGGCCGCGACGATGGCGGGGAGGTACACGAAGTAGTGCGGCCACGACGTGACGACGAAGAAGGGCGAGGCCGCGAACAGCCACAGGAAGGCCCAGCGGGTCGCGTCGGGGCGCGCGCTGCGGGCCAGGCGGTACACCACCACCAGGAGCGCGGCGCAGCACGCGTAGCGCAGGCCCTTCAGGGCCGGCAGCCAGGTGCCGGTGTCGAGGTGCGCCTTCTGAAACAGGAGCCTCTCGGCGAGCGACAGGAACGACTGCGAGTTCTTGTCGGCGATCTGGCCGCCGAACCTCGCGTCGATCTGCCGCGCCACGTCCTGGTAGAAGCGGAGTGTGTCCACCGGGCCGATGGCGATCGCCGGCAGGACCACCAGGAACAGCAGGCCGAAGCCGGCCGCCGCGACCAGGAAGCGGTAGTCGCGCTTGAACACGAAGTAGAACAGGAAGAGGGCGGGGTAGAACTTGAAGGCCGCCGAGAACATGAGGCACGCGGCCGCCAGGGTCGGGCGACCGCGCTCGTACAGGCGCACGCACAGGAGCAGCGGAACGACCAGCAACAGGCTGACCTGGCCGAACTTGTGGTTGTGGAGCACCGGCATCGAGCTGGCCGCGACCCCGACGACGAGGACCACCAGCCAGCCGTGCTGCCGGATCGGCCGGACGCTCTCCCACACCAGCGAGCCGGTCAAGAGGAGCAGCACCGCGGCCCAGATCCACGCCGACGCCGAGTAGGGGAGCGCGGCGAACGGCGCGAAGAACAGCGCGGCCATGGGGCTGTACAGGAAGCCATCGAGCGGCTGCGGGTTCGACAGCACCACCGCGCCCATCGGGTAGAAGAAGGCGCGGTAGTCGTGAAGGGGGACCTTGCCGATGCCGAGCGCGAGGAGCAGACGCGCCACCGTGTGGTGCCGCAGCGACAGATAGGCAATGACCCCGGCGACGGCCGCGATCGAGCCGGCGACCAGGACCGCAATGCGATGGCGCGTGACCGCCTGGTGAAGCCTTCCGAGCCCCTGCACGGTGGCCTGTTCTAACATGGCGGCGGAGCGGGCAAGCTCCGGCGCGAAGCGGGTCGGCGTGAGTTTTTTCCGTGCCTTGTGGAGCAGGTGACCGACCGCGCGCCATGCCAGCCGGCAGCTGTGCTACGACCCTCTGCCCCCCGGACGACGAGGCTCCGACGATCGACGATGCGATACTTCCTGGCTTTTTCCTACAACCTGCACGACTCCTCGGTCAGCATCGCCGATGAGGAGCGCGTCCTCCTGGTCCTCGAGGCCGAGCGCTACTTCGGCGAGAAGAAGAAGCGCTGCGACCACGGCGAGATGGAGCGGCTGATTGCGGTCGCGCTCGCCCACTGCGGCATCGGCATCGACCAGATCGACGCGGTCGCCTGCACGTCGTACCGCAACGAGCACCTGGCCGAGGACAGCCGCGACTTCAAGTGGGTGGCCGAGCGGCGGGTGGAGATCGGCGGCCGCTCGTTCGACGCGCTGGTCCTCAACCACCACCTGGCCCACGCGGCCATCGTGTACGCGTTCCCGGGCGCGCGCGACGTGGTCATCGACGTCTGCGACGGCGGCGGCGACTTCGGCGACAGCCACTTCATCTACCGCTGCCGCGGCCGGCGCATCGAGCAGCTGCCCAACCGGCCGGTGCACGACGCCTTCTCGGCCCGCTTCTACGACGTGATGTCGCGCTACCTGTACCGGCGACGCCTGTGCGAGGGGAAGATGATGGCGCTCGCCTCGCTCGGGCAGGTGCGGCCCGAGATGATGGGCTTCATCCGCGAGCACCTGGCGATGTTCCACGAGGCGCCGCCCGACGACTCGTGCGCCGAGCTGGCCCGCCACTACCCGGTCGGCGAGTACATGCAGAGCCAGATCGGGTTCGATCTGGCCGCGTCGGTGCAGCGGGTGTTCGAGGAGCTGCGCGTGCAGAGCGTGGCCGAGCTGCCGGCCGACGCGCCTCAGGTGCTGCTGGCCGGCGGCGCCACGCTCAACATCCTGGCCAACACGCGCGTGCGCGAGCACCTCGGCCCCGGCCGCGAGCTCCTGGTCCCGCCGGTCGCCGACGACAGCGGCCAGTCGCTCGGCGCGCTCCTCTATCTCTGTCACGAGCGCAAGGACCTGCCGGTGACCGCGACCATGCCGTTCATCGGCTACAGCGACCGGATCGACGACAGCGTGCTGGCCGCGGCCGACGCCGGCGACGAGCTGGTCTCGTTCCTGGCCGGCGGCGGCATCGCGTTCCTCCACCGCGGGCAGAGCGAGATCGGCCCGCGCGCGCTGGGGCACCGCAGCATCATCGCGATCCCGACCCCGCGCAGCTACGACCTCATCAACCACGTCATCAAGCAGCGCGAGTTCTACCGCCCGGTCGCGCCGCTGGTGCCCGAGGACGTGGTGTCGGAGTGGTTCGAGTGGGAGGGCGAGTCGCGCTACATGCTGTTCGCCGCCGCCGCGCGCGAGCGCACCCGCCTGGCCGCGGCCGGCATCTGCCACTACGACAACACCGCGCGCCTGCAGACCGTGGCCGCCGCCAGCGACCCGTTCCTCCACGCCCTGCTGGCACGGGTCGGCCAGGCGACCGGCTGCCCGATCCTCATCAACACGTCGCTCAACCCGCGCGGCGTGCCGATCCTGTCGACCGTGAACGCCACCCGCGAGTTCGCCCGCACCATGCAGGGCCTCGACGTCCGCGTCTTCCACGGCGGCCGCCTCCTCCCCGCGGGAGCATGACCGCCGCGCCCCATTCCTGAAAGAGATGGGAAAGAGCCCGAAAACCGAACAGACTGAGGCCACGTAGCACTTGGTCTCGATGAGGAGATCGATGGCCTGTCCCCCACATGCGCGCAGGGTCCCGGACCGACCCGTCCCGGGCCTCCTTGCGGCCGCGGCCCTGGTGCTCCTGATCGCCGCCTGCGGTGCAGACGACGATTCGCCCGGAGACGACGGCGATTCTCCCGGAGACGACCAGCCCGACGACGGCGCCGGTGACGCAACGGGCGAAGGAGCCTGCCTGCGCACGGTCACCTCGATGGACGGCGCCGCGCCCTACGTCTACTCGGTCGACTGGTCGCCCATCGACGACTTCGCCCTGGCCGGCACCCGAGAGGATCTTCGCCTCCTCTGGGTGGACACCGCGTCGCAGGAGCTGGAGGTGGCGGCGAACCTGGTCGACCGATCGACCGCCGCGGTGGTCCGATGGTCGGCCGACGGACGCTTCGCCCTGAGCGCCGGCCAGGAGCTCAAGCTCCTCTCCGTCGAGCGCGACCCGCCCGCCCTGGTCCAGCTCGCCGCGTTCGCCGGCAACCAGGGCTCGTTCTACGGCCTCGACTGGTCGGCGGACGGCGCCCACGTGATCACCGGCGAGGACGGCGGCGCCGTGCGAGTGTTCGCGGTCGACACCGAGGCCGGCACCTTGACCGAGCAGGCGATCTTCTACGGCCACATCGAGGGCGTGCAGGGCGTGTCGTGGAGCCCGGACGGGCGCCACGCGGTCTCGGTCGGCGACGACGGCAGCGAGCGCCTGCTCGAGGTGAACTTCGACGCCGACCCGGTCACCGTCGAGCAGCTCGACCTCGAGCGAGAGATCGGCATCGTCAACTCGGTCCGCTGGGGGCCCGGGGGCTACCCGCTCCTGGTCGGGACCTGGGCCGAGCGACACGTGGTGCAGATCTATTCGGTCGACACCGAGGCCGGCACCCTCGTCCTGGACGGCGAGTTCACCGACCATCCGAGCGGCATCGACGTCCTCCAGTGGAGCCGCGACCGGCGCCGCATCCTGACCGCCGGCCACGACGACACCGTCCGCCTGTCGATCTTCGAAGGCAGCGAGCTCACCGGCATGGCCGTCCTCGAGGGCCACGACACCGGCGTCCACTCGGCCAGCTGGTCGCCCGACGAGGACTACATCATCATGGCGTCGAGCCTGTTCGACCGGATCTCCCTGGTGGACATGCGCGGCTGTCCGGGCGCCGAGCCCTGATCGCCGAGCCCTGATCGAGACCATCGGAGACTGGTGCACCGCCGCCGATATGACATCAACGATCCGGTGCGCCTCACCGCCGATCGCTGCGTTGCAACTCCTCGAGCTACGGCGAGTAGCCCGTCGTCGTCGCGCCTTGCGCTCGACGGCGATCCACACCGCCTCGTTGACGCCATATCGGCG
>DATHKR010000129.1:0-127807 GCA_035489015.1 Kofleriaceae bacterium
TCCGCGGTCGGTGACGGTCGTCGATGTTCCCGTCGGCGCGCGTACAGTCGCGAATCCGATCGATGTCTCGACCGCGCGGGCCTCGCCTCGCGGTCGAGGTGATCTACGCTGCCGGTACGCCACGGCCTGATCGACGCTCGATCCGCCGGCGGCGACGGATCGTGTCACGGGGCTACCGGTGCGCTCGACGCGCCAAGGAGGACTCGATGATCAAGGCATTCACGCTGGTCCTGGGAATGATGACGCTCTTCGCGTGCGGGCTCGACGAGGAGCCCCCCGACGTCGGCTCGCCGTCGTCGATCGGCGACGTGGCCGAGGCCGCCGGCGACGCCGTCTTCTGCGAGGAGGCCGGCGGCACCTGCCGCAAGTCGCGCTGCCGCGATACCGAGGAGTCCGACCAGGACCTCGAGTGCGGCACCGACGCCCAGTGCTGCGTCCCGGTCCAGGAGGTCGAGACGCTCGCCACCTGCTCCAGCATCGGCGGCACCTGTCGCAAGTCCCGCTGCGGCGCGAACGAGCACCTGGACAGGCACTACCAGTGCGGCACCGACGCCGCCTGCTGCGCGCCCAACTGATCGGGGGTCACGCGAGCTCGGTGGCGATCCGCCGTTTCTGCTCCTCGAGCTCTCGACCCGCTCGCCGCTCGGGCTCGCGCTCAAGCCGGGCCGTGCCCGAGCGGATCGATCTCCGCCGCCGACGCCTCGTCGTGATCGGTCGAGACGCTCAGCTCGCGCCAGTTGGCGTCGCTCTGCTCGCGGGCCCGCTCGACCGCCGCCGCATACTTGACGGCGTCGCTGCCGAGCAGCAATCGCAGCGGAGGCGACTCGAGCTCGGTCAGGCGCAGGATGACCTGGGCCACCTTGGCCGGATCGCCGGCGGATGTGCCGGCTGCGGAGCTGAACAGGCTCGCCATCTGCCCGACGGTCGCCTGGTAGGGCTCGCTGACCGGCGCGATCGACATCGACGAGCCCGCCCAGTCGGTGCGCATCCCTCCGGGCTCCAGGACCGTGACCTTGATGCCGAGGGGCGCGACCTCCTGGGCGAGCACCCCGGAGAACCCACCGACGGCCCACTTCGCCGCCGAGTAGGCGGACAGGCCCGGGGTGGTCACGCGTCCGCCGACCGACGAGACCTGGATGATGTGTCCGTGGCCCTGGGCGCGAAGCACGGGCAGCGCGGCCTTGGTGACGTTGACGACCCCGAACAGGTTCGTGTCGACCTGCGCCCGAAAATCCTCCAGCGTCATGTCCTCCACCGACGCCACATTGGCGTAGCCGGCGTTGTTGACCACGACGTCCAGCCGACCGAACGCGTCGACCGCCGTGCGAACGGCTGCCCGGGCGGCGGCCGGGTCGGTCACGTCGAGGCTGACCGGCCGGATCGAATCCCGGTGGCGGTCGACCAGCCCATCGAGCTGCGCCGTCGTCCGGGCCGCCGCGACCAGGCGATGCCCGGCGGCCAGTACGGCCCGCGCGATGTGCAGACCGAGGCCGCGGCCGCTGCCTGTGACCAGAAATACCTTGGACATGGAGCCCTCCTTCCGGCGCGAGCCGGTGAGGGCCCGCGCGTCTCGGCTGTTCGCTGCATGTGACACCAGAACTGATTTTTGTCAATATGTCGCACCGGCATGGGGGCCGGGGTACGTTGACAGGATGCGTCCGTATCGTCACCATGCCGCCGTGGCCCCAGCGGCGAGCCCCGGACGAGACGCCGAGCGACGTCGCGCCATCCTGGACGCCGCGCTCGCCTGCTTTCTCCAGTTCGGGTACGACAAGACGTCGCTCGACGACATCGCCGGGCGAGCCGACATCTCGCGAACCCTCATCTACCGGAAGTTCCGGAACAAGGAGCAGATCTTCGGGGCTCTGTTCCAGCAGATGTTCGAGGGCCGCTACCAGGCCGCCGAGCGCGCCGTGGCCGAGCACGGCCGACCCCGCGACAAGCTGCTCGAGCTCTACCGCATCATGCTGCTCGAGCCCTGGCAGATGATCGCCGGCGCGCCGATGGCGGCCGAGTTCTACGACACCTGCGTGCGCCTTGAACCGAAGGAAGAGGCCAAGCGGAGCCGCGTGCTGCTCAGGTGCACCCAGGCTGTCCTCGGCGACAAGGAGCTGGCCGACGTCTTCCTTCTCGCGGTGGATGGCCTGACCTCCGACCTCCCGCGGCCCGCCGCGCTCCGCCGCCGCCTCGAGCTCCTGATCGACCGCTTCGTGGCCTGATCGATCGGCTCGAGAGCGGAACAATCATGCGCCAGGGCTCCGAGCCAGTCAGTCGCCGATCACCAGGCTGTCCAGGATCCCCGCGTTCGCTGGCGACGAGGGATCGGTGACGACGCGGCAGGTGCGGCTCGCCGAGTCGACGAACACGAAGCGGCGCGCCTTCCGGCGCCCACCGAGAATGCCGACGAAGTCGAACGCCGTGGCGTCACGCCCGCGGAAGGTCGTCGCCGCGGTCTCCGACAGCCGACCGCCGGGCGACTGCTCCTCGAGGAAGGTCCGCTGGCCGGCTGCGGCCGCCCGGTGATCGACCAGCCCCGGGTAGGTCAGGATCTCGACGTAGACCTCGGACTCGTCGGCCGAGCGGGCGTGCACCCGGCGCCCCCCGTCGCGCTCGCCGCGCTCGACCTCGACCGGCGCTCCGGCCGTCGTGGTGGCGGGGATCCGCACCGACCACCCGTGCCCGAGGTCCTCGATCATGTCCCTCAAATGAAGACGGCCCCCGTGAGGGGCAGTGATTCTTTTAGCTGTCCCGGGGCTATTCAGCCCGGCCTAAAGGCAACTGATTTACCGCTGACAGTTGACCGGAAAAGCCAAGGCTCCATAATCCATTCCGATCCGAGCCGCTCTGACCCAGCGGGTTGCTTGCGGCAGGAAATGGACGAGCTCACGTGGGTGCATAGGTGGATGTGCACGTGAATGAATGAGGGAGAAAAAAGGAAATGGCGAAGGCGAAGACGGCCCGGACCGAGGGCGCTGACCTGGAAATGATGCGGGCCGAGTATGAACGGTTGAAGGCCGCGATTGCGGAGCAAGAGCAAGAGCAACGCGAGCAGCTGGCCCAGGAGGCGAAGGCGCTTGGATTGGTGGTCATCACCGAGGCGGAATTCAAGGCGCTGAAGTCCGGCCGCAAGGGCAAGGCGCCAAAGGCCAACGGCGCGTCCAGGACCAAGGCGAACGGCGAGGCAGCCACCGATGAAGAAATCCTCGCCTACTTCAAGAAGAACCCCGGCGCCAGCGTGGGCAGCGCCAAGAAATCCCTGGGTGGCCGTACCGTGGCCACCAAGCCGCTGGTGGACGCTGGCCTCCTGAAAAAGACCGGCGGTCACGGAACCGGCGTGACCTTCAAAGCGGTCTAGTCCAGGTCTAGTCCGCGAGCACAGATCGGATCGTGAACGTCGATCTGGTCTGGTTTGCCATTCTGAAGGTGTTGGAGTGCGTAAACCCGCTGACCCCGTGACCAGGTGATTGATTCCGGTCTTTAGCGCCGTGCCATACCCCCGGCCTCCGCCGCCATCCATAGCGGGGGCCGCGGCTCGGGCCGTCGGTGGTGGCCGGGATCCGCACCGATCACCCGTGCCCGAGGTCCTCGATCGTGTCCCTCAAACGAGGACGGCCCCGTGAGGGGCCGTGATTTTTGAGCGGGAGAGGGGATTCGAACCCCCGACGTCAACCTTGGCAAGGTTGCACTCTACCACTGAGTTACTCCCGCGAGTGGTGAGACGGCTGGAGAAGATAGAGGAACCTCCTGGGAAGTCAAGGGGGGCGGGCGCTCACATCCTGCGGCGGGTTCGCGCCGCGCGGCCGAAACGAAAGTGGCCCCCCGGGGGAGGGAGCTCCCGGAGGGCCTGCCGATTTCTCGGCCGTCGTTCTGTTGCTTGCTGCTCGCTCGCTACGGGCGGACGCCGCGGCGGAAGGTCTGGATGAGGTGGGTCTCGACCTCGTTCCAGGAGACGCGGCCGTTGTGGTTGCGGTCGAGGATCTCGAACCGCGCGGTGATCAAGTTGCTCGGGGTCGGGTCGGGGCGGCGGAACGGGGCCCAGTAGATGGAGCTCCAGCCGTAGGGGGCGGCGCGGCCGTCGAGGTAGCGGCGGTTGCCGTATCCGCCCCAGCCGCCGCCGTAGCCTCCGGTGAGGCGCGCTTCGCGGCGGGTCACGTTGTTGTCCCGGTTGCGGTCGAGCTCGAGGAAGGAGCGGCGGCCCCGGATCAGGCGGGACATGGCGGCTCGCTCGCCGCCGGTGAGGCGGCCGTCGCCGTTGCGGTCGAACAGGTAGGCGATGCGGGCGAGGCGGAGCTTGTCGGCCCGGGTGAAGTCGCCGCCGAGCTTGCCCATGTCGAACATGTGGGTCCAGTACGCGGTTCGCTCGGTCGGGCCGAGGATGCCGTCGCGGTCGCTGTCGTAGTGGCGGTAGTCGATCTCGACGTGCTCGAGGACGCCGTCGTCGTCGGCGTCGTAGTCGGGCTCGGTCACGTCGTCGTTCCAGTGGCCGTCGTCGGCGTAGCGGCCGTCGTCGGCGTACGGGCCGTAGCTGTCGTCGGCGCCGTCGGTGCCGGTGCCGTAGATGTTGGCCGGGACCGGGGCCGGCAGGGTCTGCGGCTGGGGCTGCGGGTCGGTCGGGTGCGCGGCGGCGAACGAGATCGCGCCGAGCGAGGTGATGCCGAAGGCCGCGATGGCGGCCAGGCGCGGGTTTGTCAGCGTGGGGGTCATGGGGCTCCTTTCTCGCGGACTCTGTCCGTCCGCGCACTCGCGCGGCTGGGTCGTTCCGCAACCCGGATGTCCGCTGTTCGGCGGCTTCTCTCCGGGTCGGCCGGCCCGTCGGGGCCAGCTCGACTGCTCATGGGTTTGAAGACGATGGCCCCGGCCGGAACATTCAAGCAGGGCCCCGTGGGGTGTTTGATCCCCCCCAGCCTGAGGTGATAGTTTGAGCGCCATGCACCTGCTCCGCACGTTCTCGGTCGCGGCGTTCGCGGCGATGTCGCTCGGTCTGCTCGGCTGCGGCGGCAGCGACGGGACGTACTACATCCCGGCCGACAACGAGATCCGGCCGTTCACCGCCGACACCGAAGGGCTGTCGGATGACGCCGACTCGGAGGAGCTGGAGGACGAGGGCGGCGAGGCGGCGGAGGGCAGCGCAGGTGCGGAGAGCGCGCCGGCCCCGGCCCCGGCGGCTGCGCCGACCAAGGGCGCCGACAAGCCGGCCAAGGGCGGCAAGGGTGGCAAGCCGGAGAAGCCGGCCGGCGCCGCCAAGTCAGGGTCTGGCGCTGGATCCCCGTGACGTCGTGAGCGCGTCTGCGCGCGTCTGCGGGGGGGAGGACGTGTAGATCATGTGCGGCATCGTTGGTTACATCGGCGAGCGCGAGGCCACGCCGATCCTGTTGAACGGCCTGCGGCGGCTCGAGTACCGCGGCTATGACTCGGCCGGCGTGGCGGTGTGGAACAACGGCGAGAGCCGCGTGGTCCGCTGCCGCGGCAAGCTGAAGGGGCTCGAGGACCTGCTCAAGAAGGAACCGGCCCCCGGATCGCTCGGCATCGGGCACACCCGCTGGGCCACGCACGGGCGGCCGTCCGACCTGAACGCGCACCCGCACAAGGCGGGCGGCGTCAGCGTGGTGCACAACGGCATCATCGAGAACCACCTGGCCCTGCGCGCGCAGCTCAGCGCGGCCGGGGCGGTCTTCACCTCGGAGACCGACACGGAGATCTTCGCTCACCTCATCCGCAGCGAGCTGACCGACGCGCCCAACCTCACCGAGGCGGTGCGGCGCGCGCTGACCAAGGTGTCCGGCGCCTACGCGATCGTCGTCATGAACGACGCCGATCCCAAGACGCTGGTCGCGGCCAAGAACTCGTCGCCGCTGGTGGTCGGGCTGGGCCAGGGCGAGAGCTTCATCGCGTCCGACATCACCGCCATCCTCGACGAGACCCGCGAGATGATCATCGTGGACGAGGGCGAGATCGTCACGGTGACGCGGCAGGGGGCGAGCTTCTGCACCTTCGACGGCAAGCCGCTCGACCGCAAGCCCAAGACGGTCCAGTGGAGCTCGGTCCAGGCGCAGAAGTCCGGCTACAAGCACTTCATGATGAAGGAGATCACCGAGCAGCCGCGCGCCATCGTCGACACGATGGCCGGCCGGCTCGAGCTCGAGCGCGACACGGTCTCGCTCGACGGGATCTCGCTCGACGTCCCGTCGATCCGGCGGGTCGTGTTCGTCGCGTGCGGCACGTCGTATCACGCGTCCCTGGTCGGCAAGTTCCTGATCGAGGGGCTGGCCCGCATCCCGGCCGAGGTCGATCTAGCGTCGGAGTTCCGCTACCGCGATCCGCTGGTCGGCGCCGGCGACCTGGTCATCGCGATCAGCCAGTCGGGCGAGACCGCCGACACGATGGGCGCGGTGCGCGAGGCGCGCCAGCGCGGCGCCACCGTCCTGGCGGTGTCGAACGTGCTCGACTCGTCGATCTCGCGGCTGGCCCACCACGCGTTCTATACCCACGCCGGCCCCGAGATCGGGGTGGCGTCGACCAAGGCGTTCACCACGCAGCTGGTGTCGCTGGTCATGATCGCGATCCACCTGGGTCGGTTGAACGGCAAGCTCTCTCCCGAGCGGGCCCGCGCGCTCCTGGCCGATCTGGTCGCCTTGCCCGGCAAGATGACCGACGTGGTCGATCACGGCGCGCAGCTCCAGGTGATCGCGCGCCGCTACGGCAACTCGCGCGGCTTTCTGTTCCTGGGGCGCGGCAACCAGTACCCGATCGCGCTCGAGGGTGCGCTCAAGCTGAAGGAGATCTCGTACATCCACGCCGAGGGCTACGCCGCCGGCGAGATGAAGCACGGCCCGATCGCGCTCATCGACTCGGAGCTGCCGGTCGTGGTGCTGGCCCCGCGCGGCCCCTACTACGAGAAGGTCATCTCCAACCTGGCCGAGGTGCGCGCCCGCGAGGGGAAGGTGATCGCGATCGCCACCCGCGGGGACAAGGACATCGGCCAGCAGGCCGACGAGGTGGTGCTCCTGCCCGACACCGCGCCGGAGCTGCAGCCGATCCTGACCTGCGTCCCCCTCCAGCTCCTGGCCTACTACGTGGCCGACCACAAGGGCACGGACATCGACCAGCCGCGGAATCTGGCGAAGAGCGTGACCGTTGAATAGGCGCATGAGCCAGACGACACCCGAGACGGGATACGAACCCATGATCCGACGATTCGCCGGTACCCTCCTGATTCCCCTGGCCGCCGGGCTGGCGGTCGGCCTGGCGCCGGCCTGCGGCGGGACGCCGAAACCCGACTCCGAGTCGCCGGGCGAGAGCGAGGGCGGCCAGAGCGCCGGCACCGACGACGACGACGGTGGCGGCGACCAGACCGCCGAGGACGGCGGCGATCAGCCCGCCGAGGACGGCGGCGAGGGCGAGACCGCCGAGGGAGCCGAAGGGGAGGGCACCGAGGGGACGACCGAGCAGGGGCCGCCGCCGGCGGTCACCTTCGTCCTCAAGAACAGCGACGCCACCGAGCTTGCCTTCAACATGGATCTCGGCTGGCAGCCGAACCTGTTCGCCTACACCGGCAAGCCGCCCCGGGCGGTATCGATCCTCATGTTCGCCAAGTTCTGCACCGCCTCGTGCGACGTCGCGCAGGAGGAGCGCTGCCCGATCTGCGAGCAGCCCGAGAAGGCCAAGGACATCCTGGCCGCGCAGAAGATGGAGAAGGTCGCGCCCGGCGAGGAGCTCGAAGTGCCGTGGGACGGGCAGATGTTCGTGTACGAGAAGACGCGCGGCAAGCGCAAGGCGCGCTGCGAGTGCCACCGCCCCGAGCCGGCTCCGGCCGGCACGTACACGGTCAAGGCGTGCGGTCTTCGCCTGACCACGACCGCCGAGGAGCGCTCGAAGCTGCAGTGCGTCGAGGCGGAGATGACGCTGCCGTCCGACGAGCCGCAGCGGGTCGAGCTCGACTTCGGCAAGCCCCAGGTCCCGGGCAAGAAGAAGAAGCATCGGTGAGCCGGGCCTCGCCGCGGCTCAGTCACTTCGACCCCGCCGGCAAGGCGCGCATGGTCGACGTCGGGCCCAAGCCGGAGACGGCGCGGGCCGCCGCGGCCAGCGGGTTCGTGGCGATGAGCGCGGCGACCGCCCGGCTCATCGCGGCCGGCCGGGTCGAAAAGGGGGACGTGCTCGGCATCGCGCGCACGGCCGGGCTCATGGCGCTGAAGCGCACCGCCGAGCTCATCCCGCTCTGTCATCCGGTGCGGGTCTCGGCGGCGGATCTCTCGCTCGAGGTCGCCACGACCGGGCGCCCGGGCGTGCGCATCCGCGCCGAGGTGCGGGGGACCGACCGCACCGGGTTCGAGATGGAGGCGCTGGTCGCGGTCACGACCGCGGCCCTGACCGTCTACGACATGTGCAAGTCGGTGGAGCGCGGCATGCGAATCGCCGACGTCCGGCTCGACCACAAGAGCGGCGGCAAGAGCGGCACCTGGCAGCGCTCGCGCTGAACGCCGGCGTCGCCCACCGTCGGGGGCGGACCCGACTTTCGCAAGCGCTGACCATTCGCTAAGCTTGCCCTGACATGCAGCCGAACGAGCTCCCGGTCGAGAAGTCGCAGATCCTCATCATCGGCTCGGGTCCAGCCGGGCTCACCGCGGCGCTGTACGCAGCCCGCGCCGAGCTCCAGCCGATCGTCGTGGAGGGCGCCCAGGCCGGCGGCCAGCTCACCATCACGACCGACGTCGAGAACTACCCGGGCTTCCCCGAGGGGATCATGGGGCCGGACCTCATGGTCAAGTTCCGCGAGCAGGCCACCCGGTTCGGCGCGCGCATGTTCCAGGACGACGTGGTCGAGCTCGACCTCTCGCGCCGCCCGTTCACCGCCCGCACCGACACCCACAAGTTCGAGGGCCAGGCCGTCATCCTGGCGATGGGCGCGCGCGCCAAGCTGCTCGGCATCCCCAGCGAGACCGAGCTCATGGGCTTCGGCGTGTCGGCCTGCGCCACCTGCGACGGCTTCTTCGCCAAGGGCCACGAGATCGCGGTGGTCGGCGGCGGCGACACCGCCATGGAGGAGGCCAACTTCCTGACCCGTTTCGCCAGCAAGGTGACGCTCATCCACCGCCGCGAGGAGTTCCGCGCGTCGAAGATCATGCTGCAGCGCGCGAGAGAGAACCCCAAGATCGCCTGGGAGACCAACAAGCACGTGCTCGAGGTGATCGGCAAGAAGGGCAAGGAGGGGATGAGCGGCATGGTCCTGGAGGACACCCGCACCGGCAAGCGCAGCGACCTGAAGGTGAAGATGCTGTTCGTGGCGATCGGTCACGAGCCGAACACCGAGCTGGTCCGCGGCGCGGTCGACGTGGACGAGGTCGGCTACATCAAGCTGGCCCAGCCGGGGACCAGCCGGACCAACATCCCGGGCGTGTTCGCGGCCGGCGACATCGCCGATCGCACCTACCGCCAGGCGGTCACCGCCGCCGGCACCGGCTGCATGGCCGCCATCGACGCCGAGCGCTGGCTCGCGCACCAGTAGCGAGCTGGATATGGCCGGGTCCGAGGGCGGAGGCGGGGGCGGGGTCGCGGCGAGCCGGAGGGCGCTCGAGGTCATCGGTCAGCTCGATCTGTTCCGCGGGCTCGCGCCGTCGCACCTGAAGCGCCTGGTCGAGATCGGCCTCGAGGAGGCCTTCCCGCGCGGCGCCAAGATCTTCGAGGAGGGGGCGATCGGCGACCGCTTCTACCTCATCCTCGACGGAGCGGTGCGGATCAGCCGGTTCGTGGCCGGGCTGGGCGAGGAGGCGCTGGCGGTCCTGCGCCCGGGCGGCTACTTCGGCGAGATGTCGCTCATCGACGACGAGGCGCGCTCGGCCACCGCGATCGCGCACGAGACCTGCCGCCTGTTCGTCATCAAGCGGACCGACCTCGAGGATCTCCTGTTCGTCGACCGCGACCTGGCCTACGAGTTTCTGTGGAAGCTGGTCCGCACGCTGTCGCGCCGGCTGCGCGCGACCAACGACAAGATGACGTTCCTGGCCTCGACCAACAAGTTCTGAGCGCCTTGCGCCGACCAACCTCCGCCCGGCTGGTGCCGCTGTCGATCGCGACCGCGCTGGCCCTCGTCGGCCCGCGGATCGCGGCCGCCCAGGACGAGGACGACGACGAGACGCTCGAGCCGGCCGCCGACGAGGGCGACGCGCTGCCGGCCGGGAAGTTCGGCGCGATCGGCGCGCTCCGCCAGAACGTGGGCGGGCTGGGCGAGCAGTACGCGTTCGGCTGGCTGTGGGGCTTCGCGGCAGGCTACCAGCCGACCCGGCGCGGCCAGGCGTTCTCGTTCGGCCTCGACTGGTCGGCCCTGTTCGGCCGCTTCTACGCCAGCCAGCCGACCATCGCCGATGATCCGCTGCTGGCGGTGGAGATGAGCATCGGCGCGCGGGTGCGCACCGCGCTGGGCGAGGAGGCGCCGCGCTTCCTGGTCGGCACCGCCGGAGCCACCCTGCTGAGGACCAGCGTGCCGGTCCCGCCGGATCAGGACCGGCTGTACCTGGGCGGCTACGCCGGCTTCGGCGTCGAGCAGTACGTCGGGAATCTGCTCTTCGGGCTCGAGGCTCGCTTCGGGCTGCTCGGCGATGGCCCGACCGGCCTCACCTTGGTGGCCGGGATCAGCTTCGGCTCGCTCTGAAGCGACCGCCGAGCCGAAACGATCGAAGCCCCGGCGCCGCGAGGCGGGCCGGGGCCGACGGGCGAGCGCCGCCGCGCGCCCGCGTCTCTCAGGCGATCTTGCCGAGCAGCAGGAACGCGATGATGAGCGCGTAGATCGCGAGCGACTCGATGAAGACCAGGCCGAGGATCATCGGCACGAAGACCTTGTCCGAGGCGCCCGGGTTGCGGGACACGCCGTCGAGGAACGCCGACGAGGCGCGGCCCTGACCGAGGGCTCCGCCGAACGCGGCCAGCCCGATCCCGAGACCGGCGCCGAGGCCGATCCAGCCGCCGGCGCTGGCCTTGGCGGCCGCCACCGCGGTCTCACCGTCGCCCTGGGCGAACGCGATCGCCGACAGGCCCATCACCACGAGCATCGAGCTCAGCATGAACAGGAACTTCACCGTGCGCTTGGTCATCTCTCTCTTCTCCATTCGACCTCTCCCGGGAAGGGCGAGGTGGCTAGTGATCGTGCGCCGTGGCGAGCGCGATGTAGATCATGGTGAGGACGCAGAACACGAAGGTCTGCACGAACGCGACCAGCAGGCCCAGGAACAGGAACGGGACCGGCAGGATCAGCGGGAACAGGGTGAAGAAGGTGAAGACCACCTTGTGGTCCGCCACCATGTTCCCCATCAGCCGCAACGAGAGCGAGATCGGCCGGGCCACGTGGCTGATGATCTCGATGACCACCATGAGCGGCGCGAGCCACAGGACCGGCCCCAGGAAGTGCTTGAAGTAGCCGAGGCCGTTCTCGCGCACGCCGTAGACGTGAGTCAGCACGAACACCAGCACCGCCAGCGCCACGTTGGTCTTGAGGGTGGTGGTCGGGACGCCGGCGCCGGGGATGAGCGCGAGCAGGTTCGAGAACAGGATGAACATCGCCAGCCCGCCGATGAGCGGCAGGTACCGGCGGGCGTTCTTCTCGCCCATGATCTGGACCATGGTCCCGTAGGTGGCGTCGGCGACCATCTCGAAGAAGGCGCGGAAGCCGAACTTCTCGGCCGGCAGGAGGCCGTTGGCCCCGGCCACCGACGCGCGGAACCGGATGCAGCCGACCGTCACGAACAGCGCGACCAGGATGGTCCAGAGGACGTGGGTCAGGGTGAAGTGCGAGTCCGCGAAGACCAGCGCCTGCTTCTCGCGGCCGAGGTGCCCGCCGAGGTAGTCGTGCAGGTTGCGCCAGCCGGGTAGCCGGTAGAGGAGGTCGGTCCAGGTTCCGTGCTCGCCCATCGTCTCGTCTCTCGCGTGTGTCGCGCTGCGCCCGGGCTGCTACGCGGCCGGGCTGCGGAGCACATAGCGCACCGTCTCGACTCCGATCGAGACCAGGAAGACAGAAAATCCGACCGCCAGCATGATCGCGGAGATCGGCAGGAACACGACCGCGGCAGCGGCCGCTCCCATGAGGACCAGGAGCTTTGGCGCCATCAGGAACGCCGAGGCCCGGCCCTCTTTCTCGCCACGGGCCGAGCGCATCATCTTCTCGACCAGGCGGCGCACGACGCTGAAGTTGACCGCGCAGAGCAGGACCCCGACCAGCGCGCCCAGCACCTGCGCGCCGGTGCCGATGCCGGCGGTCACGGCGACCAGGGCTCCGCCCAGGATGTAGTTCATGCGCTCGATGCGCGAGAGCGATGCGCGGTCCATCAGTTTCGATCCTCGTCCGGCTTGCCGCCGCCGGCCTGCTGCTTCGATTCCGCTGGCGGGGCCGGGGTTTCACTCGACCCGCCGTCGGCCTCGCGCATCATCTCCTGCGCCTCGCGCGCGGCGCGGAAGACGCCCTTGAAGCCGGCCGCCACCCCGAGCAGGAGGAAGACCAGCATCAGCCACGGCTGGGTGCCGAGCTGGAGGTCGAGCCAGTAGCCGATCCCCCAGCCGATGAAGGCGGCCACGCCCATCTCGAGACCGAGCGACGCGAACTTGAGCATTCGCCAGCTCTTCGCGACCTTGCCCGACTCGTCGTTTTTGCCTGTGGCGATCTCGGCCCCCTGCTCGCAGAAAACTCAAGAGTTACGCTGGCGAGGCCCGGCTCGTAACATGCCCCGGTGGGAGGGTCAACGACAAACGCGAAGGCTCTCCCCGGCACGCGCGACCACCTGGTCGACCTCGGCCTCGGAGTGAGCGAGCGAAACGAACATCGCCTCGAACTGGGACGGCGGCAGGAACACCCCACCGTCGCGCATGGCGCGGAAGTAGCGGCCGAATCGGTCGGTGTCGGCCTGCTTGGCTTCCTCGTAGCTCCGGACCGGACCGGGGCAGAAGAACAGCGTCATCATGGAGCCGACCCGGTTGATGCAGACCGTGGCGTCGGCCGCCGCGGCCGCCGCGCGCAGGCCCGCCTCGAGCCGCGCCCCCAGCTCCTCGAGCCGGGCGTAGGCGCCCGGGCGGCGGAGGATCTCGAGGGTCTTCAGCCCGGCCGCGAGCGCGAGCGGATTCCCGCTCAGCGTCCCGGCCTGGTAGACGTCGCCGATCGGGGCCAGCCGGTCCATGAGATCGGCTCGCCCGCCGAACGCCGCCGCCGGCAGCCCGCCGCCGACCACCTTGCCCAGGCAGGTGAGGTCGGGCGTGACGCCGTAGATCTCCTGCGCGCCGCCGTAGGCCAGGCGGAAGCCGGTGATGACCTCGTCGAACAGGAGCAGCGCGCCGTGGGCGGCGGTGACGCGGCGCAGCCCGGCCAGGTAGCCGTCCACCGGCGGCACCACCCCGACGTTGCCGGCCACCGGCTCCAGGATCAGGCACGCGATCCGGTCGCCGTGGGTGGCGAACAGCTCCTCGACCGCGCCGAGGTCGTTGTAGGGGACCACCAGCGTGTCGCGCGCGGTGCCGGCCGGGACGCCGGCCGAGCCCGGGATCGAGAACGTCGCCGCGCCGGAGCCGGCCGCGACCAGGAGGCAGTCGGCGTGGCCGTGGTAGCCGCCCGAGGTCTTGACGATGAGGTCGCGCCCGGTCGCGCCGCGGGCCAGGCGCAGCGCCGACATGGTCGCCTCGGTGCCGGACGAGACCGCCCGCACCTTCTCCATCGACGGGACCGCGCGGCACAGCTCCTCGGCGAAGCGGACCTCCAGCTCGGTCGGGGCGCCGAACGAGGTGCCCGACGCCATCACCTCCTGGACCGCGTCCAGCACCTCGCGGTGGGCGTGGCCCAGGATGAGCGGGCCCCACGACGACACCATGTCGATGTAGCGGTTCCCGTCGGTGTCGATGATGTGGCAGCCGTCGCCGTGCGAGATGAACAGCGGGTTGCCGCCGACCGCGCGACAGGCGCGCACCGGCGAGTTGACCCCGCCCGGGATGACCCGCTGGCCGCGCTCGAACAGCGTCTCCGACTGGCTCACGCGTCGCCCTCCTGGCTGCCGCCCTCGTCATCGTCGCCGCCGTCGTCGGCTTCCTCGTCGGCCTCGTCGTCGGACTCCTCGTCGAGGACGTCGTCCATCTCGACCGGCACGGTGTCGCCGTCGTCGGCCGCGGCCTCGGGCGTCGCCACCTCGGCGATGTCCTCCGACTCCTCCGGATCGGCCAGGCGCTCGATCGACGCCACCCGCTCGTCGTCGTCGAGCCGCATGACCCGGACGCCCTGGGTGGCGCGCCCGACCGTCGGCACGGTGTTGACCGGGATGCGGATCAACCGGCCCTCGGTGGAGATGAGGATGAGGTGGTCCTCGTCGCGGGCCAGGCGGACCCCGGCGACCGGGCCGTTGCGCTCGCTGGTCTTGATCGCGATGACGCCCATGCCGCCGCGGTTCTTGATCGGGTACTCGGCCAGCGCGGTGCGCTTGCCGTAGCCGCGCTGGCACACGATGAGCAGCGTCTCGTTGGAGTCGCGCTCGAACACCGCCGTGCCGATCAGGATGTCGCCCTTGCGCAGGTTGATGCCGCGCACCCCGCGCGCGTCGCGCCCCATCGGCCGGACCTGGTCCTCCTGGAACCGGACCGCGTAGCCCTTCTCGGTGCAGAGCAGGATGTCCATCGCGCCGTTGGTCAGCCGGACGTCCACCAGGCTGTCTCCCTCGGGGATGTCGATCGCCTTGATGCCGGTGATGCGGATGCTGGAGAACGCCTCCAGCACCGTCTTCTTGACCGTGCCCTGGCGGGTGGCCATGAACAGGAACTGGTTGGGCGCGAAGTCCTTGACCGCGAGCAGGCTGACCACCTTCTCGCCTTCCTGCAGCTCGACCACGTTGACCACCGGCTTGCCGCGCGCGGTGCGCGCCCCGGCCGGCAGCTCGAACACTCGCTTCTGGTAGATGCGACCGGTCGAGGTGAGGAGCAGGAGGTAGTCGTGGGTCGAGGCCACGAACATGTCGGTGACGAAGTCGTCGGCCCCGCCCGACGACGCCCCGCGGATGCCGCGCCCGCCCCGGTTCTGGGCCGAGTACTCCGACACCGGCGTGCGCTTGACGTAGCCCAGGTGGGTGCGGGTGACCACCATCTCCTCGTCGGCGATGAGCTCCTCGTTCAGGATCTCGGTCACCTCGTGGACGATCTCGGTGCGGCGGTCGTCGCCGTACTGCTCGCGCAGCTCGGTCAGCTCCTGGACGATCACCGCCATCAGCTTGGCGTCGTCGGCCAGGAGGCCCTCGAGGTAGTCGGTCAGCGCCCACAGCTCCTTGTACTCGCCCTCCAGCTTCTCGCGCTCCAGGCCGGTCAGCCGGGCCAGCCGCATGTCGAGGATCGCCTGGGCCTGGCGCTGGGTCAGGTAGACGAAGCCGGCCTCGCGGGCGGCGTCGACCTCGATGGCGGGGCGGCCGGCGCGCTCGAGGAAGCCGTCGAGCCCGCTCATCTTCTCGCCCATGAGGCGGCCGCGCGCCTCCTCGGTGTCCTGGGACGAGCGGATGATCGCGATGACCCGGTCGATCGAGATGACCGCCAGGCCGAGGCCCTCGACGATCTCGCGGCGCAGCCGCGCCTCGCGCAGGTCGTGCAGCGAGCGGCGGGTCACCACCTCGCGCCGGTGCTGGATGAAGATGGTCAGCGCCTGGCGCAGGCCGAGCCGCTGCGGGCGGCCGCCCACGATCGCCAGCGTGTTGATGCCGAAGCTGGTCTGCAGCGACGTCATCTTGTAGAGGTTGTTGAGCACCACCTGCTCGGGCGCGTCGCGCTTGAGCTCGAACACCACCCGGATGCCGTTGCGGTCGCTCTCGTCGCGGATGTCGGAGATCCCCTCGAGCCGCTTCTCGCGGACCAGGTCGGCGGTCGCCTCGATCCAGCGCGCCTTGTTCACCATGAACGGGATCTCGGTGACGATGATCGCCGCGCGGTCCTTGCGGACCTCCTCGAAGTGGCAGCGCCCGCGGATGGAGACCGAGCCGCGCCCGGTCTTGTAGGCCAGGAGGATCCCGGTCCGGCCCTGCACGATGCCGCCGGTGGGGAAGTCCGGCCCCGGCACCAGCGCGAACAGCGCGTCGTCGGAGATGTGGGAATCGGCGATGATCGCGAGGGTGGCGTCGACGATCTCGCGGAGGTTGTGCGGCGGGATGTTGGTTGCCATGCCGACCGCGATCCCCGACGACCCGTTGATGAGCAGGTTGGGGACCTTGGTCGGAAGGACGGTCGGCTCGAACTCCTTGTCGTCGTAGTTCGGCTGCCAGTCGACCGTCTCCTTGTCGAGGTCGGCGAGCATCTCGGACGAGAGGCGCGCCATGCGGCACTCGGTGTAGCGCATGGCCGCCGCCGGATCGCCGTCGACCGATCCGAAGTTGCCCTGTCCGTCGATGAGCAGGTAGCGGAGCGAGAAGTCCTGGGCCATGCGGACCAGGGCGTCGTAGACCGCGGTGTCGCCGTGCGGGTGGTACTTGCCGATGACGTCGCCGACGATGCGCGCGCACTTGAGGTAGGGCCGGTTCCAGAAGTTGGACAGGCCCTTCTGGGCGAACAGGATGCGGCGATGGACCGGCTTGAGCCCGTCGCGCGCGTCGGGCAGCGCGCGCGCGACGATGACGCTCATGGCGTAGTCCATGAACGACGAGCGCATCTCCTGCTCGATCGCGACCGGCAAGACGTTCGGCGACGAGGTCTCTGACATGGCCCCCCTCTATAGCTGACCGACGCACCCAATTCAACGACCGGGCGTGATGATTCTTGAGGTAATTCAGTCGCTTACGGTTTAAGGTGCGCCATGGCCAACCGACTCGCCGGCGAGACGTCGCCGTACCTCCTCCAGCACGCCGAAAACCCGGTCGACTGGTACCCGTGGGGAGACGAGGCGTTCGCGCGCGCCAGGGCCGAGGACAGGCCGATCTTCCTCTCGATCGGCTACGCCGCGTGCCACTGGTGCCACGTGATGGCGCACGAGAGCTTCGAGAACCCGGAGATCGCCGCGCTCATGAACTCGCTGTTCGTGAACGTGAAGGTCGACCGCGAGGAGCGGCCGGACGTGGACGCGGTCTACATGAACGCGATCCATGTGATGGGCGAGCACGGTGGCTGGCCGCTGTCGGCGTTCTGCGACGCCGGCGGTGCCCCCTACTACCTCGGCACGTACTACCCGCCCGACGACAAGCACGGGCGGCCGGGGTTCGGCCGGGTGCTGAAGACGATGGCCGAGGTCTTCCGCGAGAAGCGCGAGCAGGTCGAGCAGAACACCAGCGCGGTGCTGGAGGGGCTGCGGCGGATGGACGAGCACTTTCGCCGCCACGCCGAGCGCGGTGGCGGCACGCTGGCCGATCTCGATCAGGGCACGCTCATCGCGGCGGGCCGGCAGCTGGCCCAGACCTGCGATCCCCACAACGGCGGATTGGGCTCGCGCCCGAAGTTCCCGTCGTCGTCGGCCCACGACCTGCTCGGTCGGGCCGGGCGGCTGCCGTTCGGCAAGCCGGCCCGCGAGGCGTTCCTGCTCCAGTGCGAGCACATGGCGGCCGGCGGGATCTACGACCACCTGGGCGGCGGGTTCGCCCGCTACTCGGTCGACGAGCGCTGGCTGGTCCCCCACTTCGAGAAGATGCTGTACGACAACGGCCAGCTGCTCTCGATCTACGGCGACGCGTTCGCGATGACCGGGGCGGCGCGCCACGCGGAGGTGATCGAGGAGACGGTGGCGTGGCTCGAGCGCGAGATGCTCGACCCGGCCGGCGGCCTGTTCGCCAGCCAGGACGCCGACTCGGAGGGCGAGGAGGGCAAGTTCTACGCGTGGACCCCGGCCGAGGTGGCCGAGGTGCTGGGCGGCGACGCCGACAGCTTCTGCCGCGCCTACGGGGTGACCGAGCAGGGCAACTTCGAGCACGGGGCGAGCGTCCTGTCGCGCGTGACGGAGGCGGGCGAGCCGGCCGAGGAGGCAGCGCTGGCGGCGATGCGCCGGACGATGTTCGAGGCGCGGCGGGCGCGGATCGCGCCGGCCACCGACACCAAGGTGCTGTCGAGCTGGAACGGTCTGGCCCTGTCCGGGCTCCTGCGCGCGCACCAGGCGACCGGCAGCGCGACGGCGCGGCGCCTGGCCGGCCGGGTCGCCGACTTCCTGGCCGGGGTGATGCTGCACGGCGAGGGGCGGATCTGGCGGGTCTACAAGGACGGGCGCGCGCGCATGGACGGCACCATCGACGACTACGCGATGGTGGCGCGCGGGTTCCTGGCCATGGCCGAGGCGACCGGCGACCAGGTCTGGTGGCAGCGCGGCGCGGCGCTGGTCGGGTCGATCATCGAGCGGTTCTACGGCGAGGAGGGCGGGGTCGGCGTGTTCTACCTGCCGGCCTCCGACTCCGAGGACCGACTGGTCCACCGGCCGGAGTCGAACCAGGACGGCGCGATGCCGTCCGGGTCGGCGGTGGCGCTCGAGTGCATGGTGCTGCTCGGCCGGGTGGCCGGCGACGGCCGCGCCATGGAGATCGCCGAGCGCTACCTGGCGGCGAGGGCGGGGGCGGCGGCGTCCCAGCCGTACAGCGCGGCGCGGCTCCTGGCCGCGCTCGATCTGGCGATGGACGGCGTCGAGCTGGTGGTCACCGAGGGGGCCGGTCGCGCGGCGCTGGACCAGGCGGCCGGGCGGGCCTACGCCCCGACGCTGGCGCGGGTCGGCCCGTGGGCCCAGGAGTCGCTCCTGGCCGGCAAGACCGCCACGGCCGACGGGCGGGCGCAGGCGTACGTGTGCCGCGGCCAGACCTGCTCGGCGCCGGTCAGCGACCCGGCCGCGCTGGTGGCGCTGCTCGGGTCGGGCGGGGCGGCGGCCGCGGCGGGCTGAGCGCCCGGTCGCGGCCAGGCGTGCCTACGGGCCCAGCAGGACGGTGCCGGCCGCCCAGTCGCCGGCGGCGTCGTCGCCGAGCCGGCTGACCACGGTCGCGATCAGCTCGATGTCGTAGTCGTCGGCGCTGCCCCTGGTCGAGGTCCGGGTCAGCGACTCGAACTGGACCTCGCCCTGGGGGAGGAGGCCGAGCGCGTCGGCCGTGATGGTCACCGCGCCGACCCCGGCGGTCACCGAGCACTCGATCCGGGTGGTGACGCCGTCGCCGTCGGCCGGACCGGTCATCTTGATGATCATCGTGTCGGTCGCGCTGATCCCGTTCCAGAACAGGTTGTAGTCGGCGCTGGCGCTGAGCTCGATCGGCCCGGCGCTGGTCGGCACGTCCCCCCCGAAGCCGAGCGAGTACGGCACGGTCAGGTCCAGGATGCTGAACTCAGGGACCTCGCCGCCGACGCCGAAGACCGAAAGGTTGCCGCCGTCGGAGAGCAGGGTCTGATCGACCTTGAGGGGCGCGTAGAAGCCGTCGTCGCCGGGCATGATGACCGCCTGCTGGACGCCCTCGATGGTGATGTTGCCGGCTTGCGGGGCCGGCGAGGGCGGCTCGCGATCGGTGCAGCGAACCACCTGGCAATCCGACCCGGCCAGCTCCTCGACGCAGTCCTCGGTCTCGTAGGAGCCGAACTGCGCGGTCACGGTGCTGTCCAGAGGGTTGTCGCCGTTGATATCCGTGTAGTTGCGGGTGAAGACCTCGATCCGCCCGCGCGTGTCGCTGGCCACCGCCGCGTCGACGTCGGCGCCGTCATCGTCGTCGGCCCCGTCATCCGCGCCGCCATCTCCCCCACCGTCGTCATCGGCCCCGTCGTCGCCGCTTCCCCCGTCCGGCGTGGCGGGCGTCGGATCGACCGCCTTGCCGCACCCCGCCCCCGCGCAGCAAGCCACCAGAAGTACACGCAGAAACCATGAGCTCATCCAGTCCTCCTCCTCCGCCACCATCACCTGGATTCCATCTTACGGCAGCGAGCCGGACATACTACCGCGGCGCGTCGGCCGGCACATCGTGGTGGGATGAGGCGTCACCTCGCGCCCCGACTCCCTACTCGTGAACCGGTCGCCCACATCGTGGGGGGATGTCGCTGATAGGCAAAGAGGTGTGATGGTCAGTCAGGTAAATATTATACTAATATCAATATGTTGCAAGCACCTCACACGTGAGACCTGTAATACGGTTTAAGGTTGTGATGGGGTTCGATATAGTCAGAAGACGTTTTCTGGCTATCCGCTGCGGCTGGAGCACGACCAAGCCCGAGAGGAGTCGCCGTTGCTGTACCCCCCGACGCCAATCGTTGCTCAGAGTCATTCGTCTCAGGATCTCGAGCGCTACCTGGACGAGATCCTCGCCTGCCGGATCCGCGGTGGCAGCCTCCTCGGCGAGCTGAGGAGGCGCGTCGAGGACGGGAAGATCTACTTCGGCGGCCGACCGCTGCCGACCTTTCCGAAGCCGCACATCATCGCCGCCGAAGACGAGCAACGCTGGGTCGTTGCCGCCGAACGCCTCATGCAGGTGTTCGAGTCGGCCTCCCGCCGCCTCCTCGGTGACGAGGCGCTCCTGCGCGGGCTCGGGTTGCCCGACGGATCCGAGGATCTTTTCGAGATCGACCCGGGCTACTCGCGCTTCATCGTGGTCTCGCGCTTCGACATGATCTGGTCGGGCGGCGACGTCCGGGTGCTCGAGCTCAACGCCGACAGCCCGGCCATGATGACCTTCACCGACCGCGTCGAGGAGATCCTCCTCGACCTCGACCCGATCGGCGGGGTGCTGGCCGCCCAGGGCGCCCGCCCGTTCAGCCGGACCAGGGCGCTCCACCAGTCGATCATGGCCACCTATCGCGAGTGGGGCGGCACCCGCCGCGACCCCACCATCGCGATCGTGGACTGGCACGGCGAGGCGACCGCCAGCGAGCTGACGCACACGGCGGCCGACTTCGAGCGGTTCGGCTCGCCGACCGTGGTCTGCGATCCGAGCGAGCTTCACATCGTCGAGGGACGGCTGCACGCGCGCGGCCACCGGATCGACGTCGTCCAGCGCCGCGTCCTGTTCCCCGACTTCATCCGCCGGGCCAGCGAGCTCGAGACGCTCCTGACCGCGTATCGGAGCGGGCGCGTGTGCATGCTCAACCCGCTCCGCTCGTACGTCATGGGCAACAAGGTGGCGCTCGCGATGGTCTCGCAGAACGCCCTGGGCCTGTCTCCGGCCGATCAGCGTCTGGTCTCCAGCCTGCTGCCACCGACCGAGATCGTGTCGCCGCACTCGATCGAACGGCTCCGGCGCGAGAAGGACGAGTGGGTGCTGAAGGGCGCCTTCAGCTCGGGCGGCAAG
This sequence comes from Kofleriaceae bacterium, assembly GCA_035489015.1. Lineage (GTDB taxonomy): Bacteria > Myxococcota_A > Polyangia > Haliangiales > Haliangiaceae > DATFRY01. Next base: position 21,210 of record DATHKR010000129.1, read on the forward strand.
GAGGTGACCATCGGCATCCACACCTCGCCGGTCGACTGGCTCGATCACCTCGCCCGCGCGACCAGGCAGCCGTCGGTGGTGCAGCGACTGGCCCCGATCCCCCGCTACCGGGTGCCGATCCAGTCGGCGAGCGGCGAGGTCGAGCTTTGCGAGCTCTATGCCAACTGGAACCCGTGGTTCTTCGGCGGGCGCTTCGGCGGCGCGACCACCCGGGTCGGCTGGAAGCCGATCGTCGTCATCAGCGGTGGCGGCGGTCTGCTGGCGTCGATGACCACCGGCGCCCCCATGATCGATCCCACCCTGGTCGCCGAGCCGCGGGCCGAGGCGGCGCGCGACCCGCGCCTGTAGCGCGGCGAGCGGCGCGGCAGGTCAGGCGGCGCGCGCGGGCGGAGGATCGACCCGCTCGAGCACCAGCAGGCCATCGCGCCGGCGAGCCGCCATCGCGAAGTCGAACCGATCGAGCTCGAGGGCGAGCTCGAGGTCCTCGATCGGAAAGCTGTCCTGGGCGCGGTCGTGGAAGCGGACGGCTTCCTTGCAGTCGCGGACCTCGGCCAGGAACCGCGCCGCCGGGACGTCCTCGCCGCGCAGGCGGGCCATGAGGTAGCTGGCGCAGGCGAGGTCGTCGACGCCGCCGACGTCGCCGCGCCGACCGCTGAGGACCAGCCCGACGTGAGCCGGCTCGAGGCCGAGGATGTGGCGGACCGTGGCCTCCGCGCACACGAAGCTGGCCGCGAGCAGCTCGGTCGCGTGGCGCGCGTCGATCGCGGCGCAGGTGCCGGAGGTGGTGCGCTGGATGAGCCGGGCGCCGGCGAAGGCGCGCCGCGAGATCTCGTGAGGGGAATTACCGTGATCGAATCCGTCGATCGGGTAGCCGTCGATCTCGCCGACCAGCAGCGCGCCCGGAGATCGCTGGCGGAGCGCCAGCGCCTCGTCCACGCCGGCCACCAGCACGATCTCCGAGGCCCCGCTGGCGAACGCGTACGCCGCCGTGGTGAACGCGCGCAGGACGTCGATGATCACCACGACCTCGCGAAGCTCGGAGACCGCCTCCGGTCCGACGATGTCGATCTTCACGTGTGCTGGCTTCCCGAACGACTAGGGCGCGTCGGCGGTGGCGGCGACGAGGGTCTGTTCCTTCAGGCCCTGTCGCAGCGTCTCTACCATGAGGACGTCGGGGATGCGGATGTTCGCCAGGTTGACGTTCGGCCCCAGCTCCCTGATGAGCCACACCTGCTGGTAGCGCTCGAGCGCCTCGAAGACGAGGGTCTCCAGCTCGAACTCCTCCACCAGCTCGGCTATCAGGTCGCCGCGGATCTCGCCGCCGGTCGGGCCGATCTCTCGCCCCTCGAGGACGATCTTCGCGGCGCCCGCGGACAGCTCCTCGCGGACGAGCTGAGTCCACTCACCCCCCGTGGGTGCGATCTTTCCACCGACCTCCGAGAAGACGTGCCCGATCGCGGCAAACGCTTCGATCCAGCGCAACTTGTCGCGCCGCGGGATCTCGACCACGCCATCCGAGATCTCGATGTGTATCGGCTGTTCCCGACAAAAGGCGAGCAACCGATCGACTCGTCCTCGCGCGTAGCAGTATTCGAACAGCGTGCCGCCGAGCAGCGGGTCGATGCCGACGCGCCGATAGGACTCGATCTTCTGCGCCAGGTTGTCGGTGATGAGCGCGCTGCCCCAGGCGATCTTGGCGTAGTCGCAGTGAGGGCCTGCCACCGACGCGAGGTCCTGAATTGCGTGAAGGCCCACACCAGTATCGATCGCGATGGTGATGCCACTCGAGCGCGGCTTCATCGTGCGGCCCGTCGGCTCAAGTAGCCCCTCAAGGAATCCGTCGCCTGGATCCGAGTTCGTTTCCTGGGCTGCCGACATCCGCGTTGCGTGCATTTTTCCATTCTAACCAACGTTTGGTGTGCGCATGAGCGCGACCGGACGGGTTACCTGCAAAGGACCAATGTATGCCGATGTCATCCAGTCCGGCGCAGGACTGACCCAGGACATTGACGCGCTTCAAATGAACGGTGCATCCTCACAGAAGGAGCCGTTATTCGTTTTCTTATCCGCGTTGTAGGTGGGGCGACGTCGTCGTCTGTATGACAGCCCCGTCGATCAGTCTGGGCGCGCGAGACGCGCACCTCCGCCCGCGGGAAGGTTGTGTCGTCTCGTACTGTCCGACCGCGTCCTCGATCGGCGCGCACGTTCTCCATCGCGGAGGAAACGCGATCGACGCCGCGGTCGCGACCGGCCTCGCGCTCGCCGTGACCTATCCTCAGGCCGGCAGCCTCGGCGGCGGTGGCTTCATGGTCGTCCGCACCGCCGAGGGAGAGCGCCACTTCCTCGACTATCGAGAGACGGCGCCGAGACGGGTCGACCCCGAGCTGTTCATGAACCCGGATGGCTCGCGCCGAGAGCAGGCGCTGTACGGTGGAGCACCTGTCTGCGTGCCGGGTACGGTCGCGGGTCTGGCCGCGGCGCTCGCCAAGCTCGGCACCTGGAGCTGGGATCGAGTCATCGGGGTCGTCATCGATCTGGCCGCGATCGGGACCTGGGTCACCACTCGCCAGGCGGCCTATTTCCGCCTGCACCTGCCCGACCTGCAGCGCTACCAGTCCACGCGCGACTACCTGCCCGGTGGCGATGCGCCCGAGCCGGGCACGCTGTGGCGTCAACCGGACCTCGCCCGCACGCTCCGGCTCCTGGCCGACGAGGGACCGGACAGCTTCTACCGGGGACAGCTGGCCGAGCGCATCCTCGAGACCGCCGGCGAGCATGACGGAATCCTCGAGGCGGAGGATCTGGCCGGCTACCAGCCTCGCTGGCGCGACCCGCTCATCAGCCAGTTCTGCGGCCGCGAGATCATCTCGGCGCCGTTCCCGTCGGGCGGCGGCCTGGTGGTGCGGATGGCGACCACGATCCTCGAGGCCAACGAGGTCCAGCGCGTGCCGCCGACCTCGCCGGAGCGGTACCACCTGCTCGTGCGCGCGTTCCGGATCGCCTTCGAGCTGCGCCGCCGCTCGGTCGGCGATCCCGACTTCGTGACCGACGTCGAGCGCGCCGCCACCGAGGCCCTGCTCGCCAAGGCGCTGGCCCTGGCCGGTGACCTCGACGCGCTCGAGCGCGCCCTCGACCTCCAGTCGCTCGGGCCGCTCGGTGATCCGCAGGGCCAGAAGAACACGACCCACTACTGCGTGCTCGACCGCCACGGCAACGCGGTCTCGAACACGTACAGCCTCAACACGCTGTTCGGCTCGAAGCTGGTCGCGCGCGGCTGCGGCTTCTTCCTCAACAACTCGATGGACGACTTCTCGCTCACCTCCCACGCCCCGAACTACTACGGCCTGGTCGAGGGGGGGAGCAACGAGCCGCGGCCGGGGCGCCGGCCGACCGGATCGATGGCGCCGACCATCGCGGTCGGCCGCCACGGCTCCGCCGAGCTCATCGTCGGCGCGTCGGGCGGGCCGCGCATCCCGACCGCGGTCACCCAGCTCATCGTCGGAGTCCTGTGCGACGAGGAGATCCTGCCGGTCGCGATGCGCGCGCCGCGCGTGCACCACCAGCTGGTCCCCGACGAGATCTGGGTCGAGCCGATGATGCGGCCGGACATCCTCAAGGCGCTGTCGGGCGGGCGGTACGGCATCGCGTTCCACTCGCGCCTCGGCATCGGGGTCGGGCTGCAGCACCACGGCGACGCGCTGTTCGCGTCGCTCGACTTCCGCTTCAGCCAGGAGGCGTGAGCGCCGGCTACTCGCCGTAGCGGGCGCGGTAGGCCGCCGCGGCCGCCTCGAAGCACTCGATCGGAGGCCAGACCACGCCGCCGGTGAACCCGGTGCCGTCCATCTTCGCGATGCTGCCGTTGATGGCCGGCATCGTGCCGGTCTCCAGCACCTTGAACAGGTCGATGCCGGTCGGCAGACCGCGGTGATCGAAGAACGGGATCCGGTAGACCGGATGCTCACCGACGGTGATGTCGTACATCGCCAGGTTGCGGGCGACGATGTCCTGGGTGCTGCCGGGCAGGTAGTAGGACTGCAGCGCGAACGCCGCCGCGCCGGCGAACCCGCCGAAGCCGAGGCACTCGGCGAGCAGGCTGTCGGCCCCGAACCAGCCCCATCCCTCGGGCACCGGCGTGCGCCCGCTGCCGTCGAACCAGGTGCCCTCGATGGTGCCCTGGAAGCGCGGATGCGGCCCGCGGAACCACTCGTGACCGAGCCCGCTCACCTGGATGGCGAGCTCCCTGCAGTTGAGCGACATCACCGTGACCAGCGACGAGCGCTCGAGGCCGCTCAGCCCCTCGATCAGGGCCTTGTCCGCGGCCAGCCACGGGCGCAGGAACGTGTAGGTCGCCTTCTCCAGGAAGTCCAGCGTGCGCCGCACGTCGGCGCGGCGGTCGAGATCGAGCAGCGCGGACAGGAGGGCGCGGGTGAACAGCATCGTGCCCGCGGTGGTCCGCACGTGCCCGTCGTCGCCGCACAGCAGCGCCTCGCGGATGATCGGGGTCAGCGCGAGCCCGCCGCGCCGGCGGACCGCCTCGCCCAGGATCGGCGCCACCACGTTCTCCATGAAGCGCAGCTGCGCGGCGATCTGCTCGTCGTAGAAGCCGAGGCTGAGCCGCCGCGGCGAGCCGTCCCCCTCGAACAGGTTGCAGTGGCCGCGCGCGCCGGTCTTGCGGTCCTCGACCACGAAGACCGGCATGGAGGCGGTGTAGATGCCGGTGTGGGGGCCGACGCAGCCGTGATCGTGCGTCGACCCGATCCGGATCTCGCCGGCGCGGATCTTGTCGTCGGCCTCCTCGACCGTCGCGGCCAGGCCCTCGTGGATGGCGCCGAACAGGATCGCCTTGCGCTGCGCGGCGATGTACCGGTCCCAGGGCAGCGGGGCGCCCGCGGTGAGCACGGTGCTCGCCGTCATGCCGGGCAGGACGTCGCCAGCCCGCTGCACGTCGACCAGGACCGGGTCGGCCTCGGTAAGGCGACGGAAGGCCTGCTGGTTGGCCTCGATCCGGAGACTGCTCATGGCCGGAGACTGCTCATGGCCGGAGACTCATGACTCGCGGTCGGCTGGATCCGCTCCGTCCTTGCGCCGGAACAGCAGCAGGATGGCCGGGCTCAGGGTCACGTTGGCGATGAACGCGATGATGAGCATCCAGAAGACCAGCACGCCGAGGTCGCGCAGCACCGGGAACGTGATGAGCAGGAACAGGCCGAAGCAGCCGGCCAGGATCATCTGGCTGCTCAGCATCCCGGCCCCCACCGTCGGCCAGAGTCGACAGATGCTGTCGACCGGGCTGTATCCCTCGCGTCGGTTCCGGCCGTAGCCGTGCAGGAAGTGGACGGTGTCGTCCACCGTGACGCCGAGGACGATGCTGAACACCGACACGGTCGCCATGTCGAAGCGCTTGCCCATCAGGAAGAAGACGATGCCGGCGCCGATGGCGAGCGGGATGAGCTCGAGCAGGAGGCCGAGCAGGGCGAGCTGCACCGACCGGAAGTAGATGAGCAGGATGAGCGCGATGACGATGGTGCCGGACGCCATCGAGCTGAAGAAGCTCGGCACCACGTAGGTGTTGAGCTGGTGGTAGAGCAGGGGGCGGCCGGTCAGCTCGATGGTGAGCCCGAGCTCCTTGGCCTTGACGCGGATCTCCTCGGACATCCGCATCACCGCCGGCGAGTTCTCCAGGCGCGACACCACGGTCATGCGGAGCGCGTCGTTCGACATCGTCACCCGGTCGTTGACGCTCTTGCCCATCGGCAGGTTGAGCGTGTAGAGCAGGTACTGGTCGGCGACCCCCCGGCGCGAGTCGGGCAGCCGGTACTGGGCCGGATCGCCCCCGAACAGGGCGCGGTTGGTCTCCTTGAACACGTCGACCAGCGAGAAGACCTGGACGACCGTCTTCTTGGAGCGCAGCCAGGCGCTCAGCTGATCCACCTTGGCGAGGAAGGCAGGGTCCTTGATCCCCTCGGCGGCGCCGCTGTCGATGACGATCTCGAAGGACTCCGACGAGCCCATGTGCTCGCGGATGAAGTCGAGTGATTTGCGGACGTCGGTGCTCTCGTCGTACCACTCGATCGGATCGAAGACGATCTTGTTGTGAGTGGCCAGCTCGATCGAGAGGCCGAGCAGGGCCAGCCAGCCGATCACGATCGGCACCTTGAAGCGGTCGATCCACGCGGTCAGCCGGATCGCGCGCGGGCCGGGCGCCTCCAGGTCGGCGTCCCCGGCCGGGACCCGGGCGCCGCGCTTCGGCTTGAGCGGCAGGAGCACCATGGCCGGTCCCAGCACCAGGCAGATCAGCATCAGCACCATGAAGGTGCCGCCCGCGACCAGGGCGCCGAGCTGCTGCATCGGCGGGATGGTCATCGTCAGAAGGGAGAGGAAGCCGATCGCGATGGTGAGGCAGGACAGGAACGTGGGTATCAGCTCGCGTTCGAGCGCGTGGCGGGCCGCCTCCTTGCGGACCATGCCGCCGTTCAGCGCCCGGAAGTAGGCCGACAGGACCTGGACGGTGCTGGAGACGCCGATGATGATGACCAGGTTGGGCGACGTGATCGTCATCGGGTTGATGGGGAAGTTGGCCCACCCGGCCAGCCCCAGCGTGGCGATGACCGACGGGATGACGACGGTGAACGGCAAGAGGACACCGGCCGGTCGGCGCAGGAAGACGAACAGCAGCACCATGCACATGATCAAGATCATGGGCATGAGGTGCTGCATCTCCTGCGGCGGGTAGACCTCGAGGTAACCCTCCATCACCGGGAAGCCGGACAGGTAGAACTGGTGATCGCCGCGCCCCTTGAACTCCTCGATCAGCTTCCTCAGGTCGTTGCTGTTGCGGACGAAGTCGTTGTAGGCGTTCTTGCCCGGGCCGGTCTTGGTCGGCTGCAACCAGCCGTACAGCACCGTGGTCTTGCCGTCGCGGCTGACCAGGAAGCCGGGCAGCTGTTCGTGGTGGAGGGCGACCTCGCGCCGCTGGGCCAGGAGCTGCGGAGTGAGCTCCTTGTCGTGCGGGATGAGGTCCTCGACGATGAGGTCGTCACCCTCGGCGTGCACCCACGGGAAGTTGGCCAGCGACTCGACCCGGATCGTCTCCGACACCTTCCACATGCGCTGGGTCAGCTCGATGAGGAGCTGGGCCGAGTCCTTGTCGAAGATGCCCGACGGGCTGTGCACGACCAGCACCGACGCCAGGTCGCTGCCGAACCGCTGCTCGAACTGATCGAGCAGCTCGATCTTCTGATCGCCGGGCGGGAACCAGATGTAGTACTTGATGTTCTGGTAGACGCGGCCGACCCCGGGCGCGAGCACCATGAACAGGAGAAATCCTGCCAGCAGCGCGCGACGGGGGTGCTCGACGATGAGCGCTGCGATCCGTTCGACGATGCGCTCGGCGATCGTTTTGCGAGATTCGGCGTTCTTCATGGTTTCCTCCGGCTCGAGCAGGGGGCTCACGCGCCGCGGATGCGGCAGTCGCGCAGCACATCCGGATCCGGGTCGCGGCCCAGGCCCGGACCGTCGGGCGGATGGAACTGCCCGTTGATCGGATCGGTCGCTCCTCCGTAGAGGCCGACCTCGAGCGGGATCCCCGGCTTCTCGACCAGCGCCGGGCGCGCCTGCGCCGCGACCAGGTGGAGCGTGGCGAGGAACCCCGGCCCGAAGAAGAACGAGTGCGGGTTGAGCGCGACCCCGCTGGTCTCGGCCAGCGCCGCCACCTTGCGGAACTCGGTGATGCCACCGACCCGGTTGACGTTGGGCTGGGCGAACGCGACCGCGTCGGCCGCGAACATGGCGGCGAACTCGAACGCGGTGCACGCGTTCTCACCGGCGGCGATCGGGATGCCGCTCTCCGCCTGCAGGCGCGCGAGCGAGTGGAAGTCCTCGGGCGGGAAGACCGGCTCTTCGAGCCAGTAGAGGCCGAACGGCCGCAGGCGGGCGGCCGCCTGGCGCGCCTCGTTCAGGCTCCACCGGCAGCTGGCGTCGACCATGATGCCGACGTCGTCGCCGACCGCGTCCCTGACCGCGCGCAGGTCGGCCTCGGTGGTGCCGTGCAGCTTGACGTGGCGATATCCGGCGGCGATCGCCGCGCGGGCTCGCTCGGTGAGCACGTCGCGATCCGCGCTCTCCCAGTCCCACGCGCCGCTCCGCTTGTAGCTGACCCACAGGCTCTCGTACCCGGCCACCGGGCGGACCGAGCCGCCCAGCATGCGGGCCAGCGGCTGCCCGGCGGCCTTGCCGGCGATGTCCCACAGCGCGGTGTCGACGCCGGACAGGGCGAACATGGTGAGCCCGTAGCGGCCGATGACGTGGGTCAGCCGCTGGAGCTCGTGCATCAGGCCGGCGATGTTGTCGGCCGGGCGACCGATCAGGGCAGGGGCGATGAAGTCGTCGATGAGCGCCTGAAGCGGCCGCCACGGCCCCCACGGCGTCTCGCCGTAACCGACGATCCCCTGATCGGTCTCGATCCGGACCAGGACCAGCTCGAACGCCGTCCACGGCCGCCCGAACATCACGATGGGCGGGCCGGCCTGGACGAACGGCAGCCGCACCGGCAGCGCCTCCACGGTCGCGATCTTCATGCGGCTGGCTCCTGGACCGACCCGACGGCCGGCGACTAGAACTCGGGGCGAAAGGCGTTCGAGGTGAGGTTGCCGAGCAGCTGGTGCCAGGGGTGCTTGGTGTCCTGTTCGACCTCGCCGACCATCGTCCGCATCGTCGTCAGCACCTCGGGCGTCCCCTCGTCGTAGACGTCGCCCTGCAGCAGCTTCAGCACGTCGAGCCGGTAGCGCGGATCGCGGATGAAGTAGGTGAAGAGCACGTTCAGCCGGTAGTAGACGGTGATGAAGTCGTACCAGTTCTGCGTGCCGCGCCGGATCGTCTTCTCGAACTTCGAGTACGAGCCGCGCGAGGTGTCCCCGCTCTCGAGCGCCGCCAGCACGTCAGCGTGGGCGAAGCGCGCGCTGTTGAGCGCGATGCTGACGCCGGTCGAGAAGATCGGATCGACGAAGCGGGCCGCGTCGCCGATCATCAGCCAGTTGTCGCCGGTGATCTGCGACATCGCGTAGCTGTAGTCGCCCTCGTCCTTGAACGGCTTGACGCGATCCGACTTGCGCAGCGCCTCGGCGATCAACGGGCGGTTGGCGACCATCTCCCAGAAGAAGGACTCGCGGTCGCCCTTGCCCTTGAGGAAGTTCTGGCGCTGGGTGACCACGCCGATGCTGGTGATGGTCTCGGTGATCGGGATCTGCCAGATCCAGGTGTTCGAGATCGGCATGAAGTGGACGAAGATGTAGTCGCCGAAATGCTTCGTGTCGCGCGACACGCTGTGGCGGTCGTAGTTGTCGAACCACGAGTGGACCGCGAACTGGTTGAACACCGGATCGCTGACCTTCAGCTTGAGCTGGTTGCCGAGCAGGGTCTGCCGGCCGCTGGCGTCGACCACGACGCGGCAGCTGACGCCGTGCTCGCGCGCGCCCATGCTGAAGCGAACCTCGGGGTGCGAGCCGGAGAAGTCCACGCCGCGGACCCGCACGCCCTCGTAGACGGTCGCGCCCAGCTTGTGGGCGTGCTGCAGGAGCATCAGGTCGAACTTGCCGCGGTCGACGTGGTACGTGTAGTCCATGCCCACGCCGGGCTGCTCGCGCTCGGAGAACTCGATCGTCGCGAGGTCGGCCGCGTCGAGGCGGTCCCAGTCGTGCGAGTAGGGTCGGGACTCGTCGCTCGCGGTCCACACCGCGCCGTACTTGTGCGGGAAGCGCGCCTCCTCCATCTGGGGCAGGAAGTCGAGGTCGCGGAACACGCGCGTCGACGACGGCACCAGCGACTCGCCCACGTGCGGCCGCGGAAACAGCTCGCGCTCGAAGACCACGCACTTGACCCCGGCCTTGGCCAGGTAGGCGGCCATCCCGGCGCCGGCCGGACCTCCGCCGAGGATGCAGACATCGAAGTCCACACCGTCGGCGCTCATCGGGGACTCCGTGGGAGGACTCGAAGGATCTGGCAGTTACACATGGATCTCCTCCTGGCGTTTCAGGCTCGACGCTCGAGCATGCAGAACGTGAAGTCGTCCTCCTGGGGCTCGCCGCCCCGGGCGACATCGACGTCGTGGACGATGCGGTCGACGGCCTGCTGGAGCGGCATCCCGCGCACGTTGCGCATCACGTCGACGAACCGGCGCATGCCGAGCTGTCGGCCCCCTCTCATCGTCGTGTCCACGATGCCGTCAGTCGTGAGGATGAGGCGGTCGCCGGGGGCCAGCTGCACGCTGCGTTCCCCGATCGAGAGCTGCTCCACGCTGCCGATCGGCGTGCCGCTCGCGCCGACCACCTTGTGCTCGCCGTGCTGTCCCATCACCACCGCCGGCAGCCCGCCCATGCCGTACACCACCGCCTGGCCGGAGTCCTGATCGAGCAGGAGCGCGGTCATCGTCATCGTCGCCTTGCCCTTGCAGCGGCTCAGCACCTCGCGGTTGACCCGCCCGAGCCGCTCGAGCAGGTGCTCCTGCGTCTGACCGGACTGCACCGACAGGCCCATCGCGACGGCCGCGGTCAGCATCGCCGGGCCGGCGCCGTGGCCGGTCACGTCGGCGACGATGACCCAGAGCTGGCCGCGGCCGACGTCCTCGTACCACCACCAGTCGCCGCTGCACTTCTCCGCGCCGCGGTAGAAGCCGACCAGATCGCAGCAGCCGGCCCGGTGGGCGACCGCCTCGGGCAGGAACCACGACTGGACCGCCGCGGTGAGCTCGAACTCCTTCTCGACCGTGGCCAGGCGCGCCATCTTCTGCAGGCGATCGATCCGGCCCTGCTGGTAGCGGTAGAACGCGCCCAGCAGGATCAGCGTGGCCAGCGCGTAGGCGCTGTACGCCCACCAGGTCCGCCATGGCGGCGGGGTGACCTCGATCCCGAGCGAGATCGGCGCGCTCTCGGCGCCGTGCCGGTTGCGGGCCCGGATGTGCACGGTGTAGTCGCCGTCGTCGAGGCCGGTCAGGTTGACCGACGCGGCGCTGGTGGTGAACCAGCGGTCGTTCAGGCCGTCCACCTTGTACTCGAAGGCGTACTGGTTGCTGCCGGAGAAGGACAGCGCCGCGAAGTCGATGGCCGCGAACGGCTCGTCGTAGCGGAGGCGGACCCGATCCAGCGACTCCAGGCTTCGCCCGACCATCGCCGGCTGGTCCAGCACCTTGATCGAGGTCAGCACCAGCGGCGCGCGGTACTCCTCGATGTCGATCGCCTCGGGCCGGAAGACGTTCAGCCCGTTCACTCCGCCGAAGAAGAAGCGACCGTCGTCGGTCTCGCCGCTGAGCAGCTGGCTGAACTCGTCCGACTGCAGCCCGTCGGCGGTGGTGTAGACGCGTACTTGCTGGGTGCGCGGGTCGAGGCGGGCCAGCCCGGCCGTCGAGCTCATCCACAGCCGTCCGGCCCGATCCTTGCGGATCGCATACAACGTGTCGCTCGGCATCCCGTCGCTGCGGCGGTACGTCTTCCAGCCGCGGGTGGGCCGGTCGAGCCGCTTCAGCCCGCCGCCGTAGGTGGCGAGCCACATGGTCCGGTCGCCGTCGAACGCGAAGTCGGCCACCGCGTTGTCGGTGTGGGTGTCCACGTCGCCCGGGTTGGGCGTGTAGATCCCCACCTCGCCGTTGCCGGTCTGCAGGCTGATGACGCCCAGGTCCGCGGTGCCGATCCACAGCACGTTCGGATCCTTGGGATCGTTCTTGATCATGTAGACGGTGTCGGAGACCTCGATCTTCGAGAACTCCTCGCGGGCCGGCTCGAACCGCTGCAGCCCGCCGCCGATGAGGCCGAGCCACAGCCGGCCTGCCGTGTCCTGGTGGATCCGCGAGATCGGACCGGCCGCGATGCTCCTCGGCTCGGCCGGGTCGTTCTTGTAGACGATCCAGCGGTCCTTCTCGCCCGGGTTCAGCCGGAAGAGCCCGTCGGCCATGGTCCCGACCCACACGGTTCCGGCTCGATCGACCAGGATGCTGGTGACGAAGCCGGTGTCGTAGCAGGTGCCCTCGAACGACACCTCGCCGCGCCATCGACACAGACCCTGCGAGGTGCCCAGCCACAGGTCGGGCTTGCCGTAGAACGCCGCGGTGGCGCCGAGCGTCTTGTAGAAGTTGAAGTGCGGCGATCGCGGGTCGAGCAGGGCGGCGCCTCCGCCCAGCGTGCCCACCCAGATGACGCCGGCGGTGTCCTCGAAGACATCCATCGTCGAACCGGGCAGCGACATCGAGTCGGCCAGATCGGGGACGCTGCGCTCGAAGCGACCGGTCGCCGGATCCAGGAGATGGAGCGCCTTCTCGGTGCCGATCCACATGTGTCCGGCGCGGTCCTGGTAGATCGCCTTGATCGAGCTGTCGAGCAGGCGATTCTCGTCGGCCGGATCGGCGGCGAAGATCTGCACCTTCGCCGTCTTCGCCGAGAACCGGGCCAGCCCGTTGTCGCCGGTGCCTATCCATAGATCGCCGGCCTTGTCGCGGCGGAGCACGGTGATGACCGAGCTCTTGAGCGCCGGCTCCTCCTGCAGGCCCTGCTCGAACCGGCCGGCCTTGACGTCCATGCGATAGAGCCCGGCGCCGGTCCCGACCCACACGACGCCCTCGACGGCCAGCACCGCGGTGACCACCGGCGGCAGGCCATCCTCGACCGAGTAGGAGCGGACCTTGCCGGTCGCCGGATCCAGCACCGCCAGCCCGCCGCCGTTGGTGCCGACCCAGATGCGGCCGTCCGGCCCCTCGCTCATCGACAGGATGCTGCCCGACTTCAGCGTGCCGGCCGCGTCGCTGGCCGCGAAGCGCTGGAAGGTCGAGCTGTCCGGAAGGTAGCGATCGACGCCGCCGCCCTCGGTGCCGACCCAGATTGTGCCGTCCCTGGCCAGGAGCAGCCGGTTGACGAACGACGCGCTGAGGCTGGCGGGGTCGGCAGGATCGTGGCGGAAGGTCAGGAACCGCTGGCCGTCGTAGCGGGCGAGGCCGTCGGCGGTGCCGAGCCACATGAAGCCGGTGCGATCCTGCACGATCGACGACACGGTGTTCTGCGGCAGACCGCGCTCGCGGCTGAGCACCTGGAAGCGGAGCCGTCGGCGCAGCGACGCGGTCCGCGGCGCGATCGTGGTGTAGAAGGATCCGGCCGGCGCCGTCGCGGGCGCGGCCGCCGGCTCGCTCGGTGGCGGCTTCTGCCCGGCTCTGGTCTGCCCGGGCTTTTTCGGCGAAGGCTTCTTCTGCGCCCACGAATCGTGGGAGCCGAAATTCGCGACCAGGACGGCTGCCATCGCCCCCACGGCGCGTACGAGGAACACGTTCCTTGTCACGGACTAAGTGCGGCAGCTTACCGAGGCTTCCCCGCGAGCGTCAAGGAAGCCGCGGACGTCGACGAGTCGCGCGCGCACGACGAGACGCTCGACCACGCGCTTGTCTCGTGCGCAGTGTAGGCGCTACGGTGCCGCGAGTGGTCCCAGGGACGTGGGGCCCGGAGGGACTGCACCAATGGCCGGTGAACCACCCGCTCTTCCGCCGCACGCCGTGCTGCTTCAGCTCGCCAACGGCGCGACGATCTCGCGCTGCCTCGCGCTGGTCGCCGATCTGTCGATCGCCGATCAGCTGAAGGACGAACCGAAGGATGCCGTGGCGCTGGCTGCCGCGTGTCAGGCCGAGCCGGACTCGCTCTACCGCGTGCTGCGCACGCTGGCCGGCGTCGGCGTCTTCGTCGAGCTGCCGGATGGGCGGTTCCAGAACAGCCCGCTGTCCGACGTGCTGCGCAGCGACGCGCCCGGCTCGGTGCGCGGCATCGCGCGGTGGATCGGCCACCCGATGCACTGGCGCATCCTCGGCGATCTCGACTACTCGGTGCGCACCGGGCGACCGTCGGTGCTCAAGGACAATCCGGGCAAGAGCCCGTTCCAGATCCTGGCCGAGGATCCGGGAACCCAGGCGGTGTTCAACGAGGCGATGACGGCGCTGTCGCTCGGCGACAGCGCTGCGATCACGGCCGCGTACGACTTCAGTCGCTTCGGCCGGATCATCGACGTCGGCGGCGGGCACGGCACCCTGGCGACCATGATCGCGCGCGTCGCCCCGGCGGCGAAGGTGGTGGTGTACGACCTGCCCCACGTGGTGGAGGGCGCGCGCCGACATCTGGACGGCGCCGGGCTGGGCGATCGCATCGAGACGGTGGGCGGCAGCTTCCTCGACAGCGTGCCCGGCCCCGCCGATCTGTGCGTGCTGAAGTACGTCCTCCATCTCGGCGACGATCGGGCTGCCGCTCGCATCCTCGCCAACTGCCGCGCCGCGCTGGGCGACGACGGGTGTGTCCTGGTGTGCGAGATGATGATCGGCCCCGGGCCCGAGAGCGTGCCCGCGCGGATCATGGACATCGAGATGCTGACCGGGCCGGGCGGGCGCGAGCGGACCGAGGCCGAGTTCGCGGCGCTGTTCGCGTCGGCCGGGCTCGAGCTGAAGCGGGTGATCCGGACGCCGCTGCCGATTCGCCTGTTCGAGGCGGTCGTCCGGGCCTAGCGAAGCCGGGCGATCTTCAGTCGGCCAGGAACAGGTTCAGATCGCGGCTGATCGAACCGGACAGGCCATGGCCGTCGCAGGCCATGGTCACCACCACCTCCGCGCCGTCGAGGTTCTGCGCCATCTCGGCGCCGCCGGCGAGGATGATCTGGGCGATCCCGCTGAACGATCCGTCTTCCACGGTCCGCATGCCGATGACGCCGGGCTGGGTGATGCCGTTGAACTGTTCCCAGGCGCTCACGTCGGCGAGCGTGTGCAGGCAGATGCTCTCCGACGGGATGGAGAGTGTCGCCCGCACCTCCAGCTCCAGCATGTAGAGCCCCTGCGGGCCGAGCACCACCGGCGCCATGTCGCCGTCGACCAGCTCGCGAAACACCCCGTCGGTGGTCAGGCTGATCTGTAGATCGAACGGCTCGCCCGGCTCCCCTTCAGGCTCGCAGGAGAACCCCGCGTCGACCACGCCAGCGTCGATCGGCTCGGCGGGTGAGTCGCTGCCACACGCGCTCGCACCAGCGCACACAACCACGAGCGCCAGCGACCGAACGAGCGGCAGGCGGCTCATGAACGAGGGGAAGAGGGACATCGGGCTGGACACAGCTACGGCCAGTATTCGGTGAAAGCCGCGCCGGTTCAAGGGCGGTGGCGCAGCGCAAAGGTGCGGCGTCCCGTTGTGAGCACGAGCGCGGTGTGAGCACCTGGATCCTCGCCGACCACATCGACGCTGCATCTCGGGGCGACGTAATCGGAGGCTGAAGCACTCCGGTTGCTTCCGTACATTCACTATAGGATGCTCGCCAAATGAGACGTTTGCTCGGAACCGCAGCGATCACGATCCTTTTCGCCACGACGGCGTGCGACTCGGTCGGCTCGGCCATGGATGACGATGGCTACCAGACGCTGGCCGAGACGGACTGGGAGCTCGAGGGAGGCAGCGAGCTCTATCTCTGCATCCGCAAGACGATCGACGAGGACATGTTGATCGGCGGCTTCGAGGCGATCGCCCCGCCCGGGACTCACCACACCGTGGTGACGGTCGGCGCGGCCGATGGCCCCGACGGGGTCAGGCGGTGTGGAAGCTACGATCACCACTTCGAGCAGTTCGTGTTCGAGTCGTCCGGCGGCGCCAACCGGTTCGAGCTGCCCCAGGGCCTGGCCGCGCGGATCCCGGCCGGCCAGCAGGTCAACATCAACATCCATATCCTCAACACCACCGACGAGAAGATGACCGGCACGACCGGCGATCGGATCAAGCTGCTCGATCCGAACGAGGTCCAGGAGCTGGCCACGTCGGTCTACATGGGCAAGCTCACCCTCGACATCCCGCCGGGCGAGAGCACCCAGACCGGCAACTGCCAGCTCAGCAACGACGTCACGCTGTTCGGCGTCCTGCCGCACATGCACTCGTTCGGCAGCCACATGAAGGTCATCGCCAAGAGCTCGGTCGAGGGCGACGTGGTCGTCCACGACGAGCCGTTCTACTTCGACACCACCAAGTTCGAGGAGCCGATCGACCCGGTGGTGATGAAGCGCGGCGACCAGGTCGAGGTCCAGTGCTCGTACCAGAACCCGACCGGCCAGACGCTGCGCTGGGGCCAGGACTCGTACAGCGCGGAGATGTGCTTCGCGGCGATGTACCTCTATCCGGCCGAGGGCCAGACCAGCGCCTGCGCGTACTGACGCTCTCGCGGGCGCTCCTCGACGAGAGCCCTGGCCCTGACGCGACAACGGCCGCCCACCTGAAGGTGAGCGGCCGTTTCAGATCGTAGCGGTGAGCGGGGAGACTTACTTCGCGCTGGCGAAGTCGGTGAACCCGGCGACCGCGTGTCCGGCCGCCACCTGGATCTCGGCCTTCGGCTGGGCGAAGAGCAGGTTGTTCGCGCGCACGAAGACCGCCCGCGCGCGGGTGAAGCCCTGCCCGGCCAGGAAGGCGGACGCCTCGGCCGGGACCGCGGTCCGTCCAGCCAGGAAGACGCAGAAGATCTGGACCGCCTTGCTCTGGGGCGGGGGCAGGACGAACGGCGGAAGCTGCGAGACGTCGCCGTCGGTGGCGATGAGGTTCAGGAGGCTCGCACCCGACGTGCCGCAGTCGCCGCCCTCGCCGTCGCAGGACAGCGTGAACGCCGAGCCGTCGCTGGGGAGGTTGCTGATCGTCTCCTGCGACGCGGTGTCGAGGGTGAACGAATCCCCGATGTCCAGGGTCTGGCTGAACTCGGCCACGTCACCATCGCCGCCCGGGCTGAGCGCGATCGTCACGCTGGCGTCGTCGGGGATCGGCGTGGTCTGTCCGGCCGGGCCGAAGCCCGCGGCGGTCAGGTAGGTCGCCGTGGTGTCGAGCTCCTCGGCCGCGCCCGGCTGCGGGTTCTGGTAGAGGATGGTGTTGTCCCCGGCGGCCATCACGATCGGGAACTGGCCGTTGTTGGAGGGGTTGGTCGCGCCCTGCACGATCAGGAATCGTCCCACCTGGTCGGGGCCCAGCGTGATCGCGCTGTCGGTGATGGAGAAGATCCCCATCTTCGGGTTGGCGACCTCGATGTCGCCGCCGGTGCCCATCGCGCCGATGCAGCGGTAGCCCTGGCCTGGCACGTAGATGCACGGCGGAACCGGGGGGCCGCCGTCGACCGTGAACTGGACCGGGCCCTCGTCCACGCCGGCCGGCGCGAACGTGGCTGGCGTGAACTCGAACACCTTGCACGCGAACGGTGAGCCGGGTGATTCCTCGAACGAGGGTGGTACGACGTCGGTCTTCACCTGGAAGGTGGACTCCGTGAGCACGCCTTCGCCCAGCTCGGGGAAGGCCTCGAAGCGGCCCTCGAGCAGGAGGACCAGCGCCGAGTGCGTCGCCGGCGGCGCCGCGTCCACATCGTCGACCACGGCGGCGTCGGGCGTGCCGCCCCCGTCCCCATCGCCGTCGTCGTCGTCGTCGTCGTCGCCGCAGGCGGTTCCGGCGGCCAGCAACGCGCACAAGAAACTAGTTCCTATGTATCTAGCTAGCGACATCTTCTTCCTCCTAGAAGACAATGCTTGCCTCCTTGCGCGAATATCGGCGCCTGATCCCGGACTGTCAACGTCGGGTCGGCTCGGGAGGTTGGCGCTCGCTGAATCTCGTCGGAGGCTCCACGCGCGGGCGAGGCGGGATGGGATGTGTGTTCAACGCGCAGCCGCTCGCATGGAATGCGGTGGAGTGACGGAGTAGCTGGCCGCGCGCGCCGACGGGTGGGAGGGGGTCGCCTTGACACCGATCCGAGCGCCAAGCGAAACTAACTCTGTTTTTCTGGTTGGCTGGTAGGTGGGGGGGAGAAACACAAATCCGGGAGCCCGACATGCGATTGAATGCGGCGATCCTCTGTCTGACCCTGCTGCTGGGCGCTGAAGCCACTGCCCGAGCGCAGGCCTACCTGGACCCGCCGAACTCTCTCTCGGTCGGCCTGGCTTACACATACGCTCCGTCCGGGAAGATCGTGGCCGAGACAGGCGGGCTCGAAGTTCCGGGCACCGACATGTTCGTGCACATCTTCACACCGTCGGCGCAGTACATGACTCCCATCGATGGGCTGGCCGTCGAGGCGGAGCTGCCGATGATGGCGGTCAAGATCGGTGGTGACGCCTTTGATCACTTCCCGGTCAACGGCCCCTACGACGACGGCAACATGCACTTCACGCCGCTCGACGTCCGCGCCGGGCTTCGGTATCAGATCACACCGATCGCCGAGTACCTCGGCCTCTCCTTTCTGGTCGCCGGCTCGATCCCGACGCGGGACTATCCGACCAACGGGTTCACCGCGCCCGGCCATCACCTGAAGGCGCTCTATGGCGGGGCGGCGATCGCGCGGACCTTCGATCCGATCCTGCCGAACCTGTACTTCCAGGCGGACTACACCTTTGCGCTGCGCGAGCGGGTCAAGGTCGATCAGCAGACGGAGGACCTCAGCCGCAACTACAGCGAGGCCAACGTCCTGCTCGGCTACTTCCTGCCGGCCGACTTCTCCATCGCCGCGGGCGCCAACTCGCGCTTCTCGCACGGCGGCGCCGACTTCGCCACGATCATCTTCGCGCCGGAGTCGATCCAGGTGAACCACGACCGGCTGCTCGACGAGGACTTCATCCTGGTCGGCGGCAACGTCGGGTACGACGTCTCCGACGCGCTGGAGCTCGGCCTTGCCGCCCGCTTCTTCGTGTGGGGCGAGAACACGCGGAACCAGAACCTGTTTTCTCTGTATGCGAGTTACAAGCTCTTCTAGGAGGCGCCACGATGTTGAAGCTCAGTATCCTTTTCTCGGTGGCGATGATGCCGCTCCTCTCGGGCTGCTACGACAACGGCACGAAGGAGGACTGCGTGGGCCTGTCCTGCCCCCCGGGGCTGTTCTGGCCCGACGGCGGTGAGGTGCGCATCCAGTACATCAAGCTCCCGGACGGCACCGACTGGCGGATCATCACGGCCTTCTTCATCGAGGCCCAGACGCCGGAGCGCATCTCGCCGCCGACGCTGGGCCACTGCGCGCCGGACCCGAACTTCGGCGAGGCCACCAGCCGTACGTACACCGACGTGGGCGAGAGCATCACGGTCGACATGGGCGATCAGACGATCACCGCGCCCAAGGTGACGGGCGACGCCGCCGTGGACTTCATCGGGCGCCGTCACGACCTGGCCTACATCAGCGAGACCTACGACGACGCCGCGCCGCAGTTCTTCAACGCCAAGCACTCGGCCCAGACCGACGAGCAGATGGACTTCAGCGACCTCCTGCAGGGCATCTACGTTCCGCCCACGCTCGAGGTGCTGAGCCCGCAGGGGCCCGGGGTCATCCCGGTCAAGCGCCACCAGGATCTCCTGGTCCAGTGGCAGGAGATCGAGCCGCCCAACCCGGACGTCACCACGGCGGGGGTCATCCTGTTCCTGCGCGACGACGGTCCGCCGATCACCTGCGTGGGGCCGAACAACGGCCAGTTCATCGTCTCGGCCGACGATGTCGACAACCTCCTGCCCGAGCAGGGCGGCATCATGCAGGTGGGCACCGCGTCCGACCAGGCGATCCTGACCGACGCCGGCCGGCGCATCGATCTGTGGGGCACCAACTGCATCGCCATGCTGTGGACGAAGGTCGACTGAGGACCAGCGCGGCGGGCGGGTCGTAGAGCCGCCACGAAAGGAAGAGCCCATGTCGAAGACGGAGCGCTTCAATACCCTCGTGATCGGCGGCGGGCAGGCGGGGCTCGCGACCGGTTACCAGCTCGCTCAGCGCGGGGTGAACTTCGCGATCATCGACGCCGGCGCGCGGATCGGCGACTCCTGGCGCAAGCGATGGGACTCGCTGCGGCTGTTCACCTGGGCCTACATGAACGAGCTGCCCGGGATGCCGTTCCCGGGCGGCGTGAAGATGCACCTGCCCAGCAAGGACGAGATGGCCGCGTACCTCGAGGAGTACGCGACTCGCTTCTCCCTGCCGGTCCGGCACGGGCACGCGGTCCAGCGGCTGACCCGCGAAGGGGACCGCTACGTCGCGCAGGCGGGCGAGCAGCGGTTCGAGGCGGAGAACGTCGTCGTCGCGACCGGGCCGTTCCAGAAGCCGCGGCTGCCCGCCTTTGCGTCCGAGCTCGATCCGTCCATCGCGCAGATCCACTCGAGCAACTACCGCAACGCCGGGCAGCTGCGCGAGGGGGATGCGCTGGTGGTTGGCGCCGCGACCTCGGGGGCCGACATCGCGATGGACCTGTCCAGGACCCGGAAGGTTTACCTGTCGGGCAAGGACGTCGACGTGCTGCCGCGCGGCAAGCAGAAGGTGCTCCGCCACATCATCCCCTGGGTCTACGGCCGGCCGCGCAACAGCTTCATCGGCAAGAAGCTGTTCCACAAGGCGCGAACCGGGGGGCATCCCCTCATCGGATACACCTACAAGGAAGTGGAGCAGACCGGGGTCAAGCGAGTTGGCCGGATGACCGGGATCCAGCAGGGCCGGCCCGTGCTGGACGGCGGAGCGGTCCTCGACGTCGCCAACGTGGTGTGGGCGACCGGATACGACATCGACTTCTCGTGGGTCGATCTCCCGGTGTTCGAGGCCGACGGATACCCGCGCCATCAGCGCGGCGTCGTCGAGGACGAGCCGGGCCTCTACTTCGTCGGGCTCATCTTCCTGCACTCGCTGAGCTCGCAGCTCATCATGGGTGTCCAGCGCGACACGCAGCACGTCGCCGAGGAGCTGGTCCGGCGCAGCGCGGCGAAGCAGCCGGCGTCGGTCGTCAGCCCTGCACATCAGGCCGGCACCTCCTCGCTGTAGGGGCAGCGGGCCGGCCAGGACGAGGAGCCGCAGATGGAGTTCGCCTGGACGGCCGCGCAGAAGCAGTTTCACGACGCGGTGCTTCGCTTCGCGCGCGAGAAGCTGAACGACGACGTCCTCGAGCGCGATCGCGAGCACCGCTTCCCGGCCAGGGAGTGGCGGCTGTGCGGCGAGTTCGGCGTGCTCGGGCTGTGCGTGCCGCAGGAGTACGGCGGCATGGGGCTCGACCACCTGACCACCGCGCTGGCCCTCGAGGCGCTCGGCCAGGGCTGCGAGGACATGGGGCTGGTCTTCGCGATCGCCGCTCACCAGCTCGCGGTCGCCCAGCCGATCGCCGAGGCCGGCAGCGAGGAGCTGAAGCGCCGGGTGCTGCCCCGGCTGTGCTCGGGTGAGTGGGTCGGCTCCAACGCGATCACCGAGGCAGAGGCCGGCTCCGACGTGTTCGCGCTCAAGGCGCGGGCCGAGCGGGTCGGCGACGTCTACCGGGTGAACGGGACGAAGTCGTACGCCAGCAACGGTCCGGTGGCGGACCTGTTCCTGGTCTACGCCTCGAGCACGCCCGATCACGGCTACCTCGGCATCGACGCGTTCGTCATCCTGCGCGGCGCGCCCGGCGTGACCGTCGGCCAGCCGATCCCCAAGATGGGGCTGCACACCTGTCCGGCCTCGTCGATCTACTTCGAGGGCGTCGAGGTGGCGGCCGCCGATCGAGTGGGCAAGGAGGGCGGCGGCGCCCAGATCTTCACCGCCTCGATGCAGTGGGAGCGGAGCTGCCTGTTCGCGGCGTACGTCGGGGCCATGCAGCGGCAGCTGGATCTGGTCGCCGAGTACGCCAGCCAGCGCAAGCAGGGTCGCCGCGCGATCGGGCGCAATCAGGCCGTCTCGCACCGGATCGCCAACATGAAGCTTCGCCTCGAGTCGGCCCGCCTGCTCCTCTACCGCGCCTGCTGGATGCTCGACCAGGGCGAGGACGCGACGGTCGAGGTGTCGATGGCCAAGCTGGCGGTCAGCGAGGCCGCGGTGCAGGGAGCCATCGACGCGGTGCAGGTCTTCGGGGCGGTCGGCTACTCGACCGAGTCGCGGATCGAGCGGATGCTGCGCGACGCCATCCCCAGCACCATCTTTTCCGGCACCTCGGAGATCCAGCGCAACCTCATCGCCGCCAGGCTCGGGCTGTGACCGGCGTCGGGCGGCTCGACGGCTATCTCGTCGCCGCGGCGAGCCGCGCGCCCGGCGCGCCGGCGCTGCGCTGCGCGGGTCGCGAGGTGAGCTACGGTGAGCTCGATCGGATGGCCAACCAGGTGGCGGCGGCGCTGATCGACGCCGGCGTCGCGCCGGGCGCTCGGGTTGGCATCTGGCTCGACAAGTCGGCCGCCGCGGTCGCCGCGATGCAGGGCGCGCTGCGGGTGGGGGCCGCCTACGTGCCGGTCGATCCGCTGAGCCCGGCCACCCGCGCCGGAACCATCCTGTCGGACTGCCAGGTCCACGCGGTCGTGACCACCGCCCGGCGGCGCGCCTCGCTGACCGACGACGGCGCGATCGCCGCCCGGGCCCTCCTGGTCGAGGAGGATGGTCCGGACCGGCTGCGCTTCGCGGGCGCCGTCGCCGACGCCGGTCCGTGGCCGGCGCGAGTCAGCCAGGCCAGCCCGGCAGACCTGGCCTACATCCTCTACACGTCCGGCTCGACCGGGCGGCCCAAGGGGGTCTGCGTCAGCCACCTGGCCGCGACCGCGTTCGTGGACTGGGCGACCGGGCTGATCGATGCCCGGCCGGCCGACGTGTTCTCCAACCACGCGCCGTTCCACTTCGACCTGTCGGTGCTCGACCTCTACGCCGCCTTCTCGTCCGGCGGGTGCGTCAGCATCGTGCCTGAGGCGTCGGCCTACTCGCCGACCAGCCTGGTCGAGTTCATGACCAGGGAGCGCATCTCCATCTGGTACTCGGTGCCGTCGGCGCTGATGCTCATGATCGAGCACGGCGGCCTGCTCGGCGTCGAGGACCTGCCGCTCCGCCACCTCCTGTTCGCCGGCGAGCCGTTCCCGATCCGCCACGTGCGCGCCCTGCGCGAGCGCTGGCCGTCGCTGCCGATGCACAACCTCTACGGGCCGACCGAGACCAACGTCTGCACCGCCCTCACCGTGGGAGAGATCGAGCCGGACCGCGTGCGGCCGGTTCCGATCGGCAAGGCCACCTGCGGGGATCGAGTCTGGGCGGTCACCGACGACGGTCGCGAGGCCGCCGTCGGCGAGGAAGGCGAGCTGTGGGTCACCGGTCCGACGGTCATGCTGGGCTACTGGGGCCAGCCGCCGCAGGGCGATGGTCCCTACCGCACCGGCGACGTGGTCCGTCGGCTCGACCTCGAGAACTTCGATTACGTCGGCCGCCGCGACGAGATGCTGAAGGTGCGCGGCCACCGCATCGAGGCGGGCGAGATCGAGTCCTGCCTGCTGTCGGTTCCCGGCGTGGGCGAGGCGGCGGTGGTGGTGGCCGGCGAGGGGCTGACCGCGAAGCTGGTCGCTTACCTGGTCGAGGACGAGCGCGGTGGCCAGGCCAGGCGGCCGTCGCTCATCGCGCTCAAGCAGCACTCGGCCGCGCGACTGCCGCGCAGCATGATCGTCGACGCGGTGCGGTGGGTGGCGGAGATGCCGCGAACCGGCAACGGCAAGGTCGACCGGGTCACACTCAGGCGATGGGCAACCGAGCAGAAGAAGGAACCGGTATGAGCGGAGATCAAGCGGTCGTGGACGCGCTGTACGAGTTCGTCGCGCGCGAGTTGCTCGATGGCGATGCGGAGGAGTTGACGCCGACGACCAACCTCCTCGCGCTCGGCGTCATCGACTCGCTGGCGATGGTCTCGCTGCGAGTCTTCATCGAGCGGACCTTCGGGGTCCGGCTGCCCGACGGTCTCCAGCCGGAGGCCTTTGCCACGATCGGAGCCCTGGCCGAGATCGTCGAGCGCCTGAAGGACGACCCGGCGGCGCAGGTCAAGAAGCAGGCCTAGCCGGGCCTAGCCGTAGCGCTCGGTGTAGGCGGCGGCCGCGGCCTGGAACGGCTCGATCGCCGTCACCAGCGGGCCGACCCCGGCGACGCCCTCGCCGTCCCTCCTGATCACGACCGCGTTGAGCACGGGGCGGATCCCGGTCTCGATCACCTTGAAGATGTCGATGCCGACCGGGAGGCCGCGGTCGAAGTAGGGGATCTTGAACTCGGGGTTCTCGCCGAGCGTGATGTCGTACATGCGCAGGTTGCGCTCGATCATCTGGTCGACCGGGCCGCGGAAGGGGAGCGCGAACGCGGCGGCCTGGGCAAAGCCGCCCAGCCCGACGGTCTCCATGACCGAGCTCTCGCCGCCCGCCCAGCCGACGTCCTCCTTGCTGCTGCCCCAGAAGAACTTGCCCTGAAACTCCGGGTGCGGCCCGCAGAACCACCGATCACCCAGGCCGCTCACGCGGATCGCGAACTCCTTGGTGCTGTGGATCATGCCGGTCACCATCGATGACCCCTCGATCCCGTGGGCGGCGTCGAGCGCCGCCTTGGCCGCGGCGACCCCCATGCGCATGAACGAGAACGGCGTGGCCTGGAGGAACTGGATCGTGCTGCGGACCTCGTCCTGGCGCTCCCCGACGATGTCGAGGAGGACGGGGAGGATCGTGCTGGTGAACAGCAGGGTGGCCGCGTCGTTGCGGGTATGCAGCTCGTCGCCCATCGGGATGGCGCGGCGCATGATCGGCTTCAGCGGGATCCCACCCGATCGGCGGATCACCTCGGCCAGGGTGGGGGCGAGCACCTGATCGACGAAGCGGAGCCGCTCGACCACGTCGTCGCCCCACGCGCCGTTCACGAACAGGCGCGGCGGGTTTCCCTCCAGCATGTGGCAGAACGCGCGGTTGCCGCCGGTGCGATTCTCGACCACGTAGACCGGCATCGAGGCGGTGTAGACGCCGGTCGACACGCCGACGCAGCCGTGCGGCTGGGTCGGCTCCACCCGGACGTCCCCCGCGTCCAGGAGCGCCTCCGCCTCCGCGGTGGTGGTGGCCAGCTTCTCGTAGAGGACGGCGTGAACGATCGCCTGGCGCTGGATCCCGGTGATCTCCGACCAGGCGAGCGCCGGCCCGCTGGTCAGGATCGTGTGGCGGGTCATCCCCGGCACCACGTCGCTCGCGCGCTGAACGTCGACCAGGACCGGCTCAGCCTGGGTGAGGTTCTTGAGGGCCAGCCGGTTGGCCTCGTCGCGCTGCGCGGTCATCGGACAACTCCTTGACGAGCAAAGAGAACCGCCCCGTCTCGGTCATCCTATCACGCGCCGCTGGCTCGCCAGCGGCGGCCCCTCGCCCAAACGAAAAGGGCCGGCGAGGATCTCGCCGGCCCTTCGATGAAGTCCGTGTTCACGCCGCCCGGCGGCGTGAGCTCTCGACGATCAGTGGGTCACGAAGTTGAACACAGTCTGCATGACGCCCGGATCGAAGAGGATGGTCACGTGACCGGGGCAGCCCTCGGGACCACACGGGCCGGGACCGGGCGGAACGGTCACCTGCTGATTCACGGAGTCCGCGCAGTCGTTCTGGCGGCTCTGGTTGAGGCAGGCCGACGTGGTGGGCACGATCTCTTCGTCGGTGCTGTTGCGGATCGAGAGGTACTTCACGTGCGAGCTATCCGGCGTCTCGTCCACGAACACCGTGCGGCCCGTGGGCGTCAGGCATCCGTTGACCATGTACTGGACGTCGAATGCCCCGCCCGAGGTCTGGCCGCGGCACGCGTACAGTGGAAACATCTCCTTCATGCCTTCATAGGCGGGAAATCCGAGCATGGCCTGAAGCGCGACACCCTGCGCCGCCGTGGCGCTACCGTGGTTCGCCCCGGCGATCGAGACGAAGTGCTCCACATTGAAGAAGCCGCCGGCCGCCAGGTAGAGCCGCGAGGAAAGTGCTCCCATCGAGTGAGCGATGATGTCGACCTTCTGCGCGTGCGTGGTGGCCCGCACCATGCCCACGTACATGGCGAGCTGCGCGGCGAACGCGACGTTGGAGCCGCACTGCGAACCGGCGAAGACGAACCGGAAGAGGCGGTTGGCTGGATAGCCGTTCGCCTGGAAGAACGCGCGCTGGCCGTCGGTGAAATGCGAGACCTGATCGTGAGTCGCAAATGGCGGGGGGCAGCCATGGACCCAGATCACCGGATTTCGCGAGCTACCACCACCACCACCGCCTCCACCACCACCACCACCACCACCACCACCACCACCACCGTTTTCTGCCTGATCGAGATCAGGATCGGGCTCGCCGTCCACTGCGCAGCTCGCCAGTGAACTTGCGAGAAGAATCAGAGACAAAGAAAGACTTCCAACGCCTCTTGACATATGTACCCCCTCCACTTCGGTGCTCGACACCGAGCAAACGGCCCTCGCCCTCCCGGCTTTCTATTAGTGCGTTGCATTGAACTAAGCGTCAATTCGAAAGAATTGTAGGTTCACTCTCGTCCCTAACAGCAAATCTCGCGACCAACCATTCGACTTCTCTCGTGTCGCATTGCGACCTCGGCGCGAGATGGAAGAAAGGACACGATGCCCATGAATCCCAACGACGCAATTTCAGTGTTCTCAAAGACGCTCGGCAGCATGGACGGCTGGTTGACGAAGGCCGAAGCGCACGCCGGCGAGAAGAAGTTCGATATAGCGGTCCTTCTGGCCGCTCGGCTGGCGCCGGACCAGTATCCGCTCGTGACGCAGTTCCAGGCCGCCTGCGACACGGCCAAGTACGCCGCGGCGAAGCTGGCCGGCGTCGAGCCGCCGTCGCACCCGGATACCGAGTCGACAGTCGAGCAGTTGCGCGCGCGCGTGCGTTCGGTACGCGAGTACCTGTCCGGCTTTTCAGCCGAGCAGTTCTCCGGGTTCGAAGAACGGCGCTGCGCCCAGCAGTGGATGCGCGGCAAATGGATGCGAGGAGCCGACTACCTGCTTCAGGTCTCGCACCCTCAGTTCTATTTCCATGCTTCCCACGCCTACGCCATTCTTCGTCACAACGGCGTTCCGCTGGGAATCCTCGACTACCTCGCCCCCCTGTCGTTCCAGGGCTAGGCCCTGGACGTGGGCCTCGGTGCGGCCCGCCCGGTGGTGACCGGGCGGGCGCAACCGAGCCGGCGGATCAGTGACTGACGTGATCGAAGACCATCTGCATGACGCCCGGGTCGGACAGCATCGTCACGTGGCCCGGACACAGCGGTAGACCACCGCAGTTGCCCACCGCCGGCGCCACGGTGACGACCCTGTTGACGGGATCGGTGCAGTCGAGCTGGCGCTTCTGGTTGAGGCAACTGACCTCGATCGGCAGCACCTCGCCATCGAGGTTGTTGCGGATCGACAGCACCTTCACGGCGCCCGGGGTCTCGTCGCGGTTCACCGTGCGTCCGAGCAGCGTGAGACACCCGTTGACCGTGAACTGGACGTCCGCCGCGCCGGCCTGGGTCTGCCCGGCGCACGCGTAGATCGGGAACAGCTCCTTCATGCCCTGGTAGGCGGGGGCGCCGAACGCGAGCTGCAGCGCGATCCCCTCGACCCCGGCGAGCGCGCCGTGGTTGGTGCCAGCGATGGAGACGAAGTGATCCACGAAGTGATCCCCACCCTGGGCGATGTAGAGGCGGGTGGCGAGCGCGCCCATCGAGTGGGCGATGATGTCGACCTTCGAGCTTCCGGTCGACGCCCGCACCTGCGCGACGAGACCGGCAATCTGGTCGGCGAAGGCGATGTTCGAGTCACACGTCGCACCCGAGAAGACGAACCGGATGAGATGAGTGTCGGGGTACCCGCGGGCGCGGAAGAAGTCACGCTGGGCGTCCGTGAAGTGAGAAACCTGGTCGTTGGTGGCCCCTGGCGGGGCACACCCATGCACCCAGATCACCGGAGTCAGAGAGTGGCCTGCGCCACCTCCGCCATGGGCCTCGGCTTCGTCGAGAGCAGGGTCGTCTTCGCCCTGCATCGCGCAGCCGATGAGAGAACCACCGAGCAGAGATGCGCTCAGTGAAACCGCGAGTGCCGCCAACGTAGATCGCATACTAATCATGGCAGTGAAGAACTCCTCCCCGGCTGAAGGGCCTGCGTTGAGAACCTATGACTTCTTGCCAGCTTAGGAGTGCAAACTGCCGATCGTCAATCTGTAACAAATGTGGGCTTCAGCGCTGTTTTGCAGTGCACCTCAATCGCCGAGCGTGTCGGCGGAGAAGTCGGAGTCGGTGAAGGTCTTACCCAGAGACCGCACCTTCCAGATGACGCTGCTCTTCTTCCCGGTCTGTCGGTTGTCCATGTCGATGCGGTCGGCGCGCCACTTGTTGCCGTATTTCTTGAAGGACTTGAAGTTGCCGGTCTTGAACAGCGAGCCCTTCCGATCATAGAAGTCGATGCGCAGCGCGGTGAGGTACTCCTTGTCGATCCAGACCTGCTGCTTGGAGTAGCCGCTCTCCGGGTCGCGCGGGACGCGCTCCACGACCCACGTATCGCGAGGGCCGACCTTCTGGTCGCGCAGGTACTTGTACTTGAACTTGTCCACCCACCAGACGTTGACCAGGTCCTCGTAGGAGAACTCGCTGCCGACGAAGGAGCCGGTCCGGCCGCGCGCGCTGATGCGCTTCACCCGCTTGATGGACGGCAGGTAGAGCCACTGGTCGTCTTCCTTGTCGCGGTGGCTCCATGTGAGCAGACGTGTGTCCTTCTGGTCCGCTGGCCACACGATGGTGATGGTGGCCTGCTCGTCGCGGCCGTGTTCCCTCACCCGCCCGCGCATCCGGCGCGTCACGCGCTCGCCGTTGGCGCTGACCAGCTCGAGCTCGAGCTCGTTTTCCTCGCCCTTGTAGCCGGTCCAGGCCTGATCGACCTTGGTCCCGATCGTCTGGCCCTTGTCCTCATCGGCGACGGCCGAGGAAGGGGCGAGCAGCAGAAGGGACGTTGCGCACGGAACCAGCGCAAGCGCTCGAGTCTTCGTCATGTCGGATACCTCCTGGTCTGGGGGGTGTCGCTGGCGGATCTCACTGACCCTCGTCGGACGATGCGTCGGTCAGGAGGGATGGATCGAACAGACCGACGTCGGCGGCGAACTTGAGGCCGTTGGCGAAGCTCCAGTGCTGCTTCACCTTGCCGCCCGCGAGCTTGAGCAGCTCGAGCGTGTTGGCCTCCCACTTCTTCCCCTTGGTCCCCTTCGCGCCGCTCAGATCGTCGGACAGCGTGCCGCTGGTGGTGAGCTCGACCACGACCCAGTCGCCGGCGGCCCACGCGTCGCGGCTGGTGATCGTGAAGCCCTTGCTGATCTCGACGTAGCTGCCGAGCCGGCCCTTCAGCTCCTCGACGCCGCGGTACGGCTTGCCCTCGGGCAGATAGCGGTAGAGCGCGTCGGGGGCGTACATGGCGAGCGCGCCGGCCACGTCGCCCTTGCCCAGCGCCTCGAACCCGCCGCGCACGACCGCGAGGTTGGCCCGCTCGCCGTCGTCGTCCTTGGCGGTCGTGCGGATCGGGTCGGGCCACGGCTTCTCCGAGCCGGTCGCGGTCTCGCTCTCGAGGACGCCGAGCTGGTGGAGCAGGGTCGACTGATCCATGTAGTTGCGCGTCTGCGTGATGCGACCGTCGGGGCCGAGCTCGCCGATCTCGCCCCAGAGGATGCTGATCGGCTTGCCGGTCGGCGGCAGCCCCAGCGAGGCGCCCTTGTGGGTGCCGGACAGCCGCGCCACCAGCGCCCACTTGCTTCCCCGGGTCAGCACGAGCGATCGCTCGGCCTTGAAGTCGGGGAAGGCGTTGCGAAACACGCCGGCCTGGACGACGGCGTCGTTGCGGGTATTCACCTTCTGGGGCGGAACGTTGTCCATGTAGGTGACGCTGGCGTTCTGGGCGTAGCACTCCAGATACGCGTCCTTGTCCCAGGACTCGAGCATCTTCCAGCAGCGATCCACCGCGGCGATGAGCTCGTCGCCCACGACCGCCTTGGCGGCGGCGGCGGGGGCGGGCGCGGCGGGCGCCGGGCGCTCCGGCGCGGCAGCCTCGTTGACCTTGGCCGGCTGGTCGGCGCGTTCGCGCTCCTTGCAGCCGCCGGCGAGCGCCACCGCGACCACGAGGAGTCCAGAGATTCGTTCTGTCACGGCAGCTCCTTGGCGTTCCGCCGGTCACCCGGACGAGGTCGGCTTTCGAGTCTCACCCGAAATACCGGCACGCGTAAAGGCCGGCTCAGGGCGAGCCGGAGGGAGCGCTCGTCGTCCCGCGGTCTCCGCCGATCGGCTCGAGGCTCACGCTGATCGACGTGACGCGGTCGGTGACGCGGACGTGCTTGCTCCACACCTTGTAGCCGTGCTGGGTCGCGGTGACGAACACCGACTTGCCCGACACCTTGCCGCGGAACGGCGCTCGGCCCACGACGCTGCCGTCGATCGTGATGATGGCGCCCGGCGGCTTCGACTCGATGGACAGCTGCCGGAGAGGCGCGGCGGACTCGATTCGAGCGAGGTCGGCGTCGATCTTGATCGGCTTGCCGGCCCGGGCTACCAGCTGCCTGGTGTACGGGCGGAAGCCGGGGTGCTGGATGGTGACGGTCAGCTCCTGGCACGGCACCGACACGTCGGCCAGGGGGCCGTCGGCGACGCGGTGTCCGTCGATGAGGACTCGCGCTGCCGCTGGCCGGGTGGTGATCGAGAGGACACAGTCGGCGTGCGCGGTCGAGGGCTGCGGAGCGGCCGCCGGCGTCGGCGCTGGCGTCGGCGCGGCGGGGGTGGGCGCCAATTCCGCCGCGGTGGGGGCTGGTGCGGCGGCGATGGGCGCGGACGCGGTGGGCGCGGGTGCGACAGGTGCCGCCGCGGTGGGCGCCGGCGCTGGCTGGAGCGGGGCGACCGGCGGCGCGACCGCGGGCGCGGCGGGCGCCGCGACCGTCGGTGCCGGAGCAGCGGCCACCTGCGTCGGCGCGCGGTCGCTCTGGTGGAACACGAGGTACCCGCCGAAGAAGCCGAGGCCGCTGGCCAGGAGCGCGGTCAACGCCTGACCCGCCGCTCCGATCGAGACCAGGATCGGCGCGCGCTGGGCCTGCGGCGGCGGCGCTGGCGCCGGCACCGGCGCGGGGGTGTGCGCCGGCATGTACGTCGGGTGCGGCCCGGTCTCGTGGAACGGGAACGCGCCGGACTCGTGGGCGAACGGGAACGGCCCGGTCTCGTGGAACGAGTACGGCCCCATCTCCTGGAACGGGTAGGAGCCGGTCTCCTGATAGGGGTAAGGCCCCGTCTCGCGGAACGGAAACGGGCCGGTCACCGACACCGGGCGCTGCAGGAAGTCCCTCGATCGCGAACCGGAGCCGATCGAGGGCGACGAGTGCGTCACCACCGACGAATGCCGCATCATCGGAGCCGACGGCAGGCGCACGAGCTCGGTGGACGGCGGCGGCTCGTCTCGCGGCGGTGGCACCATCGCCGCTGACCCGGGGGTGTAGAGCTCGTCCGAGGGGGCGCGGTGCGAGACGACGTCCTCGTGGATGACGCACTCGATGAGATCGTCGAGCGCGTCGTCGGAGAGATCGCTCAGCGGATTGGCCGGCAGGATCGAGCCGTCGCCGGCCAGCCCCTCGAGCAGGGCGCTGCGCAGGGCGCCGTCCATGCCGGTGACAACCGTGTCCTCGTTGTCCTCGCGCTGGAACTTGTAGCCGAGCAGGCGGGTGTGAAACGCCATCGAGTCCGAGGTCAGCCGAAGCATGCGGAACCGCAGGCCGATGGGCGAACCGGGCCCCGACAGCCGGGACGGGCTCTCGATGACCTGGCCCTCGCCGCGCAGGACGGCCCGGCCATCGCGCAGCTCGAGGGAGAACTGGCGGCGCAGACCGACCGTGAAGGCGCTGCGAGTGGCGATGAAGAGGATGTCGCCATCGATCAGCTGGGAGAAGGCCTGCGCGAGGTCGTCCTCCGAGTCGAAGCGGGTGCCAAAGCGGAGCAGGCCCTCCCGCGCAGACTCGTCGAGGCCCAGGTGCATGTCAGGCGTGGCCATTCAGGTCACGCCTTTCCCTCGGAGAGGCTCGACGGCAAGCGGGCAGCATACTCGGTGGAACCAGTAGGTTTCAACACCCCCTCGAAAAGCTGGGCCGTCGAGGATAGCATCCGACCAGACGATTGTTGCGTCCCCTCATCATCCTGCTCGTGTGCATGGCGCTCATCCAGCCCGCCATGGCCGCGCCCAATCGCCGGAGCGATCCGAAGCTCACGCGCGAGGCGCGCAAGCACAAGGCGGCCGGCATCGAGCAGCTGAAGCGGCGCCACCTGGGCCGCGCGATCGAGGAGCTCCAGATCGCCTACTCGCTGTCGCCCAACGACACCGACGTCATCTATCAGCTCGCCCGCGCGTACAACGCCAGGAAGGAGTACCCGCAGGCTCTCTACTATTACCGCCTGTACCGCGAGAAGGACCCGAGCGGAGCGCGGCGGCGGCGGGTGGGCGCGATCATCGAGGCGATCGTCGCCCTGCAGACCCCGGCCCCCGATGCGGAGCAAACCGCAGATTCGACCGCGTCCAGCGAGCCGGCGGAGACGCCGGTCGACAGCGGCTCACCGACCAGGCCGAGCGATCCGTCGTCGAAGATCGAAGGGCGTCGGCCGGCGGCCAGCGCGACCGAGACCACCGCCCCGCGCGAGGGCGCCACGGAGCCGTCGTCGTCGACGACGAGCTCGACCGAGACCGACGGCGAGGTCGGCCTCTCGAGCAGCGTCGACATCGATGAGGGGGATGAGGGACCGGGCAGCGGGAAGCGCCTGGCCGGGCTCGCGACCACGGCGCTCGGGGTGGCCGCGATCGGCGCCGGTCTCTACTACGCCTACACCGCCGACCAGACGGCCT
Organism: Kofleriaceae bacterium; assembly: GCA_035489015.1. Classification (GTDB taxonomy): domain Bacteria; phylum Myxococcota_A; class Polyangia; order Haliangiales; family Haliangiaceae; genus DATFRY01. Next base: position 53,833 of record DATHKR010000129.1, read on the forward strand.
CGAAGTGGGATGGCGACTCCAACCTGCATCTCGAGGGAACCGACGCGCGCCGCAACGGCATCATCCTGGCCGGCGCAGGCGGGGCGGCGGTAGCCACCGGCGTGATCGTGTACGTGCTCGGTCGCCTCGAGGGCTCTGCGTCGCGACATGTGGCAGTGGTTCCCATGTCGGGTGGTGGAGCGCTGTCGTTCCGCAGCGAGTTCTGATCGCGAACGCGCCGGCATGCGCGATCGTGATAAGGATCGTTTGTAACCGGAGGTACCGATGACGAAGAGCGCCGCCGAGCTCGACGCCCTGGCTCGGAAAATTTTCGACAGGCCGCATCCCGAGGACCCGCGAGATCAGATCCGCGCGCTCCAGGAGGTGGCCCCGCTGGCCGAAGAGCTCGCCACCTGCGCGTTCCGGGACCGGGACAAGACCGCCTGGCGCCTACTCCAGGAGGGACTGTTCGACCTGCCGCTGTTCCGGGTGAGCTCGGGCAAGACGGTCAAGTCGCGCCGACGGCCGATGATGCGCGGAGAGCTGCTGTCGACCGGCATCTGCGACATCGCGTGGGACATCGAGGAGCGCAACCTGCCGCGCCTGACCCCGCCGGAGCCGCTGACCGGGGAGAAGGCGGGCGAGTTCCTCGAGGCCGAGTTCCGCAAGCGCAGCGTGCAGAACCACCCGCTGTTCGAGTACCTGGCCACCGCCGAGATGAGCGAGGAGCAGGAGCGCACCGCGGTGCTCGCCTATCTGCAGAGCGTGATGGTGCGCATCCGGACCGTGCACCGATCGATCATGCTGGTCACCCTGCCGCTCGAGTTCCACGACGCGGTGACGCTGGGCAAGCTCGTCATCGACGAGCTCGGCCACGGCGATCTGGCCCGCGCGCACGCGCAGCTGACCGCGATCGACATCGAGGGCTGGGGCGGAAAGGTCGACTGGCACGCCCCCGTCGACTCGGTCGAGATGAAGGCGATGCTGAACTGGAACCTCCGCACGGTGACCCACCCCGACGGGCTGTGGTCGTACTGCGGCATCTTCTGCATCGAGTGGAACTCGTACCTCGAGCTCAGGGCCGCGCTGCGGGCGCTGCGCCGGCGCGGGATCCCCGACTCGAAGATGGAGGTCCTGGTCGTGCACGGCGACGGCGATCCGTACGATCAGGATCAGCACGCCCTGCTGGTCCGCCAGGAGCTGGCCCGCCGCATCGAGAAGCCGGAGGACTGCGAGCTCGTCTACTCCGGGCTGGCGTACCACCAGAGCCTGTACCACGGCTTCTTCGAGGTGGAGTTCGCCAAGCTGCGCAGCTCGGTCGAGGCGGCCAGGAAGGGCTGAGGCCGATCAGGCCGCGGCCGCCGACGCGATCCGGCCGCGGATCGCGTCGTACATCCGCCAGCGCAGGCGGAGCTGGATGACCGCACCCTCGAGCACGGCGGCGCGCTGGGCGGCCGTCGAGCACAGCGACTGGGTCGCCTCCAGCCACTCGTCGGCGTGGTGCAGGTCGACAAAGGCGTGGGTGGTCCAGTACTCGATCGTGCGCTCGTCGAGGCCGCGCCTGGTGTTCATCGCGTGGTGGCGCTGGCACTCCGGCGGCCAGTTGGCCTCCACGCCGTAGAAGCAGCCGAGCGCCGGCATCGGGTCGGCCAGGGTGCAGAGGCCGGTCCTCAGGTTGAGGAGCTCGGTCGATTCGAGCACCCAGTCGGGATCGGCGAGCACCTGCTCGGCGGAGTGACGGATGCCGAGGCTCTCGTAGAAGCGCAGGCGGAGGTCGTCGTGCTCGGCCGTGCTGGTCAGCTCGTCGCTCAGGTTCTCGAGCACCGCCCGCCGGGCGCCGCCGGTGGTGCGCTGGAACAGGCTGGCCAGCTGGAGCGAGAACCCCTGGCAGCTGCCGAACCAGTTCTTGGCCCAGATGCGATAGGCGGCGAGGCTGCCCGTGCGCTCGAGGTCGTCGAGCACCGGGTGGTTGTAGGCGCCCCACCGCGCCACCGCCTGGAGCAGCTGCTCGCGCAGCCCGGCCGCGTCGAGCTCGGCGTGATCGAGGTCCGCGGCCAGCTCGCGCCGCAGCCCGGCCAGCTTGGCCCGCATGAGAGTGGTCCACACGACCGCGGCGGTCGGCTCGACCGGCGGCGCGAACCAGGTGTCGAGGTTGACGAAGTAGAGGATCGACTCGGCCCGCCAGCGGGCGTCGACGTCGCCGTCCCCGTAGGCGCGGCGGGCGAGGTCGGCGCTGGCGATCGCGGCCGACGACACCGCGCCGGCGTCGTCGCCGCTCGTGGTCGTCCACGGCGAGCGGAGCTGCTTGCGCAGCTGGGATAGCTCGAGGGCGGGATCGGCTGGCGTCGACATCGTGCTCGCTTCGCGTCGGTGACTGGTCATCGTAGGAGAGCGCCGGTCGGCGCGCAATCGGAAGCCCCGAGGCCGGGGTCAGAGGAAGAGGCCGGTGGACAGAGTGCCGGTGATGTACCGATCCGTCGCACCGCTGACCGCCGGGTTGTTCAGCATGCCGGTGCCGTTGAACTCCATCGAGTAGCGGGTGTAGTTGCCCTCGACCCGGAGGAAGACCAGCGCGAGCGGGCGGACCTCGAGAAACCCGCCCAGCTCCAGCCCCGCGACCCGCGCGTCGCCGTAGGTGTCCGCTGCGAGCAGGTCGCCGGCGGTGCCGACCACGATGTAGCGGGCCCGCGCGCACAGCGCCGCCCGCGGCGTCCCGATCGGGGCGCGCACGTCGGCGCCGATCGCGAGCGCCTGGTACTCGACGTCGGGGAAGTCGACCGAATCGTCCAGGATGCGGACCTCCTGCCGGAGATAACCGGCCGAGAGGCGGAAGCTGGGCTGGGTCTCGCTGGTGCCGACCGGGATCCGGTAGCCCAGCCCGACGTAGAGCTGGGACTCGCGCGAGAGCTCGTCGCCCTGGTCGGCGCGCGCGATCGTCCGGCCGTACTCGGCGAGCAGGCCGAGGTCGCCGAGCGCCCCGCTGCGCCCCTTCCAGGCGAACGGATGAACCGTCAGCGCGGAGCTGAGCCGCCAGCTGGTGCCGCTCCTGAACGGAGGCGGCGTGAGCCCGCCCATGCCGGGCGCGCTCTCGAAGTCGAGCTTGCGAGTGGACAGGCCCGCGCCGACCGCGAGATCCAGCCAGCTGAGGTCGCGCCGCTCCGCCGCGGTCACCTTCACATCCGGGCCGACCACGCCGAAGTCGGCGTCGGTGAGCTCGTCGGCCCCCGCGCTGGCTCCGTCGGCCGGCGGCTCGGGCTCGGCAGCCGGCGGGGCAGGGGCGGTCGCCTGATCCGCGGGCTGGTCGGGTTTCGCCTGGCCCGGCCTTGCCGCGCCCCCGGCCGGCTGCGCCGACGCGGCGGCGGGCGAACCGGGCTGGTCGGCGAGCGCGACCGCGGGGATCGACGCGGCCAGGCCGACCAGGGCGCAGGCGGCGAGCCTCGAGCTCAATAGCTCCTCGTCAAGGTGAGCTCGGCCTGGTTCACATCGCGGCCGAACAGGCGGAAGCTGCGCGCGACCGCGGCCACGTTCCACTGATCGGTCAGGCGCTGGCTGTACTGCAGGGAGGCCACGTACTCGTTGGGGCGATCGGCGTCGGCGATGAAGAGGAGCAGGATGTCGCGCCCCTTCACGTCGTTGAAGAAGTGGCGATAGCCGACCAGCACGTCGCGCTGGAACGGATCGAGCTGGGCGCGGATGGCCTTGCCCTGGTTGATCGCCTCGCCCTCCGCGATGACCGTGGCCTGATGTCCCGCGGCGGTGGTCCAGGTGTACTCGACGCCGGCGGCGATCACCTCGTGGTTGCGCTGCGGGGTCACCAGCGGCGCCTCGGTCAGGTCGGGCGCGCGAAACGTCCGCATCGCCGCCTCCAGCTTGACCAGCAGGCCGCCGAACACCTGCACGTAGCTGACGCCAGCCTGGGTGACGGTGTGAAAGGTCGGGCGCACGGTCCGGGTCTCCGGATCGAAGGTGAACGTCGGCTGGTTGCGATCGCTGTGGTCGACCAGGTGGACGGAGACGTCGGCCGGCCCCACCGTCTGGACCAGGCGCAGCGCGCCCTGGTGGGCGAACAGGTCGTCCGACGGTGAGCCGTCGCGGTTGATCCACAGCGTGTCGCCGAGCTCGACCCCGGCGGGAAGGAAGGTCAGCCGCGAGCTGGACGGAAGCACATTGGGCTCGGGCCGGATGGGCATGTAATAGGCGCTGAGCGAGCCCTGGAGGAACCGCAGCTGGAGCTCGACCATCGGCTCGCCGTACTTCTCCGGGTTGGCCAGATCGCTGTCGAAGTTGCGGCTGTTCATGATGTCGCTCGGGTGGAACGCCTCGGTGGTGCTCCAGTTCAGCACCTGCGATCCGACCGTCAGGTTGAGCGGGCCGATGGCGTAGGCCACGTTGGCCTCTTCCAGGTCGAAGACGTTGCGGGTGTCGTCGAGCGCGTCGAGGCGGGCGAAGCCGCGAAACCCGAGCCTGAGCGGGCTCGACCGATACTTCACCTCGAGCCGGGTGGTGAGAGAGATCCCGACGTCCTCGGTGTCGTCGTCGTCGTCCGGCTCGAACACCCGGCTCGAGAGCGCGACCGAGCCGCCGCTCAGCGTGTCCGCCGCGCCGGTGCGAGCCAGGAGAAAGAGCGGCGCGACCAGGACAATGCGCGGCAGTCGGACTCGTCTCCTGCCGCTCACAGCGCTCCGGAGTCTCGGCGAGCGCGCTCGGCGATGTCAAGGCGCGGCCGGTGCGGCCGGATCCGCGGACGGGAACCATGTTCTCGCCGATCGCGCCGGCGCCGGAGACGCCTCCGTCGCCGCTGGCTGCTCCACCGATCCGGTCCGTCCTCGTCGAGCGCGACAGATGGTGGTCCGCGGAACAACGAGGAGGAGTGAATGTGGGCGACCGCTTACCCGCGTGATGACTGCAGCTTCCGCGCGGACTCGAACTGTGTGCTCGGACATGTCCGCGTTGACGGGAGTTTCAAGGGGCGCCTATACTTTGCGGGTCTTGTATCCAAGGAGTTAGGCATGTTGCGCGTTGTCCTCGCTGTCATCGCTGCTGTTCTGGTGGTCTGGGCACGCCCCACGCCGACCGAGGCATGTGGAGTCAAGGTGAGCGTCAGAGCCCCGGGCGCCAAGCGCGTGCTCGTCGCCCGCCGCGCGGCTCCGACCCCGCGGCGCACGCTGGTCGCTCGTCGCCCGATCCGGGTGGGCCCGGTGACGCGCGATGCGGCGAGCTCGGGCGAATCGCGCCGCGCGCCGATCGCCTCCGCGACGGGTGATGCCACCGCGTCGACGCCGCCCGCCGAGAGCACCCCGGCGACGCCGCCGGCCGACGAGGCCGCGACCCCCGCCACCGAGGCCCCCGATCGGGTGGCGATGGCCGACACCAAGGCCGAGACCACGCCGGCGCCGGAGCCAGAGCCGGAGCCCCGCGTCGCCCCGTCGGGCAGGTCGACGAAGTTCAGCGAGGAAGTCTTCTTCCGCAGCAGCTCGGCGGAGGTAAACGGCATCTTCCGCACCAGGCTGATCAAGCGCGCCCGCTGGCTTCAGCGCCACCGCGGTACGCGAGTCATGATCGAGGGGCACACCAGCACCACCGGCGCGGCGGTGCCGAACCAGATCCTGAGCGAGGCGCGCGCGCGCTCGGTCAAGGAGTTCCTGGTCGACCACGGCGTCGATGAGTCCCGCATCGAGACGGTGGGGCGCGGCATGGACGACCCGGCCTACCAGCCGGGCAACCGCGCCAAGAACCGCCGCGTCGTCATCAAGTCGCGCCGCCGCTGAGGCGTTCGCCCGCGCCGGCGGGGGCATCCCCTCCGCCGGCTGCGCGGTCCCGCGCGGATCGCGCTCAGGTCGCGGCCGGCTCGGCGTTGGCCGCGCGCGCCGCGCGCCGGCCCTCGTTCACGTCGACGAAGGCCAGGATCGCGCCGCCGACCAGGAAGAAGCCGACCACCGAGAGGATGCCGTTGCGGCTCGATCCGGTCAGGGCCTGGATGCCGACGAACACGAGCGGGCCGAAGATGCCGGCGAACTTCTCGAACACGCCGAACAGCGCGAACATCTCCGACGAGCGCGCCCGCGGGATCATGGTGGAGAACAGCGAGCGGCTGAGCGCCTGCACGCCGCCCTGAACCATGCCGACCAGCACCGCGAGCAAGTAGAAGTGGAGCGCGCTGGTCATGAAGTACCCGAGGGTGGCGACCGCGCAGTAGACGACCAGGCCAGCGTAGATCGACGCCTTGGTGCCGAGCCGGTCGGCCAGCTGCCCGAACAGGAACGTGAACGGGATGCCGATGAACTGGGTGATCAGCACCGCCGTGATCATGTGCGGCGTGGATAGCCCCAGCTCGGCGCCGTAGATGACGGCCATCTTGATGATGGTGCCCACCCCGTCGTTGTAGATGAGGAAGGCGACCAGGAGCACGGTGGCGTGGCGGAAGCGGCGCAGCTCGCGGAACGTGGCGCCGAGGCCGGCAAACGAGGCGCCGATCAGGCGCAGGCCGCGCGGGCGCTCGCGGTCGAGGGTGAGCGGCGGCTCGGATACGACCCGGAACAGCGGGATCGAGAACACCAGCCACCAGACCGCGACCAGCGCGAACCCGACCCGGCTGGCGGCTGCCCCGTCGGCCAGGCCGAACAGGGCCGGTTTCAGGGTGAGCGGCAGCAGTAACGCGAGCACCACGCCGCCGCCTAGGTAGCCGAGCGCGTAGCCGGCGGTCGACACCCGGTCGACCTCGTCCTCGCGGGCGACGTGGGGAAGCAGCGAGTCGTAGAAGACGAAGCTGCCGGTGGCGCCGATCTGACCCAGTCCGAAAAGGACGAGGGCCAGGGTGATGTCGCCGCGCCCGGTGAACGCCAGCGCCGCGGTCGCGGCCACGCCGAGCAACATGAACGCGGCCAGGAAGCGCTTCTTCACCGGCGCGTGATCGGCGAACGCGCCGAGGATGGGCGAGAGCAGCGCGATCGCCGCCAGCGAGATCGAGCTGGCCCACCCGAACCAGCGCGTGGCGGTCGCCTCGACCATGTCGGCGGCGACCATCCGGGCGAAGAAGATCGGGAACACCGCCGTGATGACGACGGTGATGAAGGCCGAGTTGGCCAGATCGTAGCAGGCCCACGCCCGCAGCTCCGGCCGGTGGAGCGCGAGCCGCTCGATCAGCTTCGCCATCGCGGCAGCGTATCACCGCCCCGCGCCCGCGCTGGCCGCTAGGGCGGAACCAGGTGGTGCTCGCCGCGCTTGTGCGCGTCGGAGCGCAGCGCCTCGAGCCGGGCGAGGAACAGCTCGGCCAGCTCGGGGTCGAACTGGGTGCCGGCGCAGCGCTCGATCTCGGCCACCGCCACCTCGTGGCGCAGCGCGCGCCGATAGGCGCGGTCGCTGGTCATGGCGTCGTACGCGTCGGCGATCGCCACGATCCGGCCCATGAGCGGGATGGAGTCCTTGCCCAGCCCGCGCGGGTAGCCGCCGCCGTCGAAGAACTCGTGGTGGCACCAGGCTCCGTCGATGAGGTGCCGCATGCACGGGATCGGGGCCAGGATGCGGCGGCCCTTGTCCGGGTGCTCGCGGAACATGCTCACCTCTTCCGGCGACAGCTTGCCCGGCTTGTTGATGAGCTCGTAGCGGATGCCGATCTTGCCGATGTCGTGCATGAGACCGGCCTTGACCACGGTCTCGATCTCGCTGTCGGGCATCCCGATCCCGGCGGCGAGCAGCTCGGCGTACATAGCGACCCGCTCGCTGTGACCGCGGGTGTAGCGGTCCGACTCCTCGAGCGCCTGGGCGAACCCGGCCACGGTCTGCTGGAAGTTCTCCTCCAGCGACAGGTTGGCCGCGCTCAGCGCCTCGTTCTTCACCACCAGATCGTCGTACAGGCGCGCGTTCTCGATCGCCGCGGCCGCGCGCGAGGCCAGGATCGCCAGCATCTTGCGCGAGCCCTCGTCGAACTGCTTGCCGCGCGTGAACGAGAACACGTTCAGCATGCCGATGACGCGGTTGGAAACTTGCAGAGGCACCGCCGCGTACGACACCAGCGGCCTGCCGCCCGGGCCGCCGCCGATCGTGTCGAGGAAGCGGTTGGCCTTGACCCCGTGGGCCAGGATCGGCGAGCCGCGGTGGAACAGCGGAATCAGCTCGCTCGGGTTGGGCGCCGGCACCGACGGTCCACTCACCGGGAAGTTGTCGCTGCACAGGCGGATCCGCTCCTCGTAGCGCCCGGTGGTCGGGTCGGCCAGGTGGAGCGTGGCCACGTCGCACTGCACCTCGTGCACCGTGGCGCGCAGGATCACGTCGAGCACGTTGTCGAGGTCGAGCGAGGTGGCGATCGCCTCGGAGACCTTGTAGAGGGTGAGCGCCTCGCGCAGGCGGATGTTCTCCTGCTGCAGGCGCTGGCGGTCGAGCCCGCGCTGGACGATGTGGACCACCTCCTCGACCTTGAACGGCTTGAGGATGTAGTCGTAGGCGCCCTTCTTCATCGCCTCGATGGCCGTCTCGACGGTGCCGAAGCCGGTCATGATGACCGACAGGACGTCCAGCTTCTCGCTGGTGATGCGCTCGAGCAGCTCGAGGCCGCTCACCTTGGGCATCTTCAGGTCGGAGATGACCATGTGGTACGGGCGCAGGCGCAGCTCGGTCAGCGCCTTTTCGCCGTCCTCCACCCCGCGCACCACGTAGCCCTCGAGGGCGAGGAACTCGCACAGGATCTCGCGGATCACCTTCTCGTCATCGACCACCAGGATGCGGGCCGACATCTGGCTCTGCTCGTCGGCGTCGTCGGTGGTGGGGCCCGGCGGCGGTGTGGCGGGGGGTCCGCCGAGCGGCGTGGATGCAGTGTCGGAGGCGGAGGACTTCATGATTTGCCGCGTGGGTCCAAGGATACCGTCTTGAGCTCGCCGCTCACCTCGCGGAACCACCCGAAGAAGATGAGCAGCTTCTCCTTTCGCTCGGGGGGGAGATAGTCGAAGTTGCCGCCCCGGTCGGAAATCTCCCAGAAATCCTTCGATTGGACCTCCATCAGCTCGTCGCGAATCGACGCCAGCCGCTCCGCCTCCTCCTCGCGCATGTCGTCCCAGACCTTCCGCGCCATCGGCTCGGCCCCGACCAGGAGGTAGTAGGTGGCCAGCTTGAGCTGCGCCTTGCGGACTCCGCGCAGGCTGGCCTCCTGGACCGCCCCCTCCGACGTCTTGGGGTCGACCTCCAGGAAGACGTCGAGCAGCGCGGCCTCGACCCCGGCCCGGGCCTGGTGGGCGACCTCGCACAGCGCGCCCAGGTCGTAGGCCACCGTCTCGGTCACGAAGGCCAGGCGCCGCTGGTAGCTGACGTGGCCGTAGTACTTGATGTGCTCGGCGATGCCGAGCGCGGTGGCGCCGTCGCCGGACAGCAGCACCGACTCGGCCATGATCCGGTACTGGTTGAGGATGGTGTACGCGGTGCGGATGTCGTTCTGGTTGAGCGTGGCGCGCAGGAACGTGTTGAAGAACTTGATCGCCAGGTGCAGCGCCTCCGGCTGGCTGCGGGCCAGCGCGCGCTCCGCCAGCTGCCGCGTGTTGATGGCGATGACGTAGTTGATGTCGCGCATCGTGCCGAGCGCCTCGGTGTAGATCGACTGGTACTGGCGCAGCACCTTGAACTCGAACCAGGTGTGAGCCCGCTCCAGCTCCGAGACCGAGTCGGCCGCCATCGACGCGAAGTCCGGGTTGCCGCGGATGGCCGGGCCCAGCGCGAACCAGGCCGGCTTCTGCGCCGACTTGGCGTCGAGGTAGGCCAGGGCCAGGTCGCGCAGCGAGTCGACGCAGGCGGTGGCGATGATCTTGTCCTTCTGGTTGACCGAGTTGATCGCGATGTCGGTCAGCTGCTCGGTGAGCAGCATGCTCTGCTCCTGCCGCTCGCCGGCGGTGTGCTGGCCGGCGCCGGTCGCGCTCTGCTGGGCGTCGCGCTGGATCCGGCCGACCACGTTCTGCGGCGACAGGAAGCGGAACACGAACGCGAAGTAGGGCCCCATCAGCAGGAAGCCGAGCGTGGCCACGAACAGCATGGCGATGAGGCTCACCCGCGGCACCCAGTGGGTGTTGACCGCGAACGCGGTCCAGAACCCCATGACGCAGCCGACGATGTAGAGCGAGAACACCGCCCGGTTGGAGCGGGTGCGGAAGAACATCTCGGTGATGGCCGGGGTGTAGCGGGTGGCGGCCAGCTGCACCACGATCGACACGACCGTGATGATGATGCCGAGCACCGCGGCGATGATGCTGGACAGGACGCCGATCGAGTTCGAGACCGCCTCGCTGTCGAAGCGAAGGTAGTGTGCGATCGGCCCGGACGAGCCGGCCTGATCGAGGTAGTGGTCGATCCCGTACAGCACCGCCACCACGGCGCCGGCCAGGGACCCCAGGAGGAGCATGGGGTAGAGCCACTGGGAGCGCCAGGATGGCTTCGCCACGGGCGGATCGTACACTGCTTTCGGTTTCGGCTACCATCGCCTACTGGTGCACACACGAGAGTCGTCCGTGTCCTCTCTCCTCGCCATCGACATCGGCAACACCAACACCGTGCTCGGCCTGTGGCGCGGCGACGAGCTGGTCGCCCACTACCGCATCGAGACCAACGACCGGCGCACCGCCGACGAGCTGGCGGTGCTGCTGCGCGGGCTCCTGGCCGGCGACCGCCTCGAGGTCTCGGCGCTGAGCGACGCCATCGTGTCGACGGTGGTGCCGACCGCGCTGCACCAGGTCACCCGCCTGTGCGATGGCCGGCTGCACATCCCGCTGGTCGTGGTCGGGCCCGGCATCAAGACCGGGATGCCGATCCTGTACGAGAACCCGCGCGAGGTCGGCGCCGACCGCATCGTCAACGCGGTGGCGGCGTTCGAGACGCTGCGGGCCGGCTGCGTGGTGGTCGACTTCGGCACCGCCACCACCTGGGACGTGGTGAGCCCGCGCGGCGAGTACCTGGGCGGCGTGATCGCGCCGGGCGTGCAGATCAGCGCCGAGGCGCTCTACCGGCACGCGGCCAAGCTGCCGCGGGTCGAGCTGGCCCGCCCCGGCAAGGTGGTCGGGCGCAACACCATCGCCTCGATGCAGTCGGGCCTGGTGTACGGCTACGCCGGGATGGTGGACTCGGTGGTCGACCGGATCCGGGCCGAGGTCGACTTCGAAGCGCGCTGCATCGCGACCGGTGGGCTGGCCGCGCTCATCGCCGGCGAGTCGCGCACCATCGAGTCGGCCGACGACCTCCTGACCCTGCGCGGGCTCAAGATCCTGTTCGACCGCAACCGGAGCCCGTCGTGACCCTGCCGCGCACGCCGCTCGAGCCGGGCCAGCTCGGCGCCGACGCCCAGCGCGCGCTCGGCTCGCCGGCCGCCCGCATGCTGGCGGCGCGCGGGCTGGTGCCGGTGCAGCGCCCGCGCGACCTGCTCGGCCTCCTCTACCAGCTCGGCTTCGACCAGGACCTCCGCCTGCGCGAGATGGCGCTCGAGTCGGTGCGCAAGCTGCCGGAGGCGGTGATGCGCGGCGGGCTGAGCGACCCGGACATCGACGCGCGGGTGCTCGACTTCTTCTCGTGGGCGCTGGGCGGCGCGCCCGGCGCCGAGGCGGCGACCGACCTGGTCCTGCGCAACCCGGCCATCGCCGACGAGACGGTGGTCGCGCTGGCCGGGCGGGCCAGCCAGAACGAGATCGACCTCATCGCGGTCAACGAGGAGCGCCTGCTGCGCTGCCCCGCCATCATCAGCGCGATGTACGGCAACCGACTCGCGCGCATGTCGACGGTCGATCGGGTGATCGAGCTGGCGGTGCGCAACGGCGTGCGGGTGGGCGGAATCACCGCGTGGGAGGAGATCTGCAAGGTCTACGCCCATGGAAGCGATCGCGGGGGAGTGTCCGACGAGGACATGGATGCGCTGTTCGCCAGGGCGGCCCGGCTCGGCCCCGAGCACGAGGGCGAGCGCGGCGGCGAGATCGTCGAGGTCGACCCGGACGCGCCCCCGCCGACGCCGGAGCCGACCGAGTCGCGCGAGATCTGGGCGCTGCCGGTGCCGATGAAGATCCGGCTGGCCATCCTGGGCAACGCCTTTGACCGCGCCATCCTGATCCGCGATCCGAAGAAGGTCGTCGCGATCGCGGCGGTCAAGTCGCCCGGCATGACCGACGCCGAGATCGCCAAGTACGCCGGCCTCAGCACGCTGGCCGAGGAGGTCATCGGCTACATTGCAAACCGGCGCGACTGGACCAAGCTCTACAACGTGAAGCTGTCGCTGGTGAACAATCCGAAGTGCCCGCTCGGGATGGCGATGCGCCTCCTGCCGTTCCTGCGCGAGAAGGACGTCGAGGCGCTGGCCCGGTCCCGGGGCATCCCGTCGGCGCTGTCGGCCCAGGCCCGCAAGCTCACCACCCAGCGCTCGACGGGGAAGCGCTAGTGCACCGCCCGGGCGAGAACGCCGCCGGGCCGGCCGAGGCCCCTGCGCCGGTGAAGCGCGCGGGGGAGGGCGGGTGGATGGAGCGGCTGGGCGCCGCGCTGGTCGCGCCGACCCGCGCGCTGGCGGCGTCGGAGACCAGCGCCGGTGCCGGGCGCGCGCCCGCCGACCTCGCGGTGCTGATCCTGGCCGGGTTCATGGCGACCAGCCTGCCGCGTCTGGTCAAGGCCGGGTGGCTGGTGGCCGACGGGGCGGCGATGGACGGCGTGCACCTGTTCCTGGCCGATCTGAGTGGCGCGCTGATGGCGCCGCTCCTGTTCGTGATCGTCAGCGGGCTGGCGGTGACGGTCCTGGCCGGCCGGCGCCGCTCGACCGCGGCCGACTTCGACCTGGCCTGCGTCGCCGCGGTGCCGCTGGCCGCGATCCCGGCGGTGGTGCAGCTGGCTTACCGGATCGGCGCGGCCTCGCCCGGCCTGCTCACCGCGGCGAACTGGGCCGGCTACGCGTGGGGCGGGGCGCTGGTGGCGCTGGCGGTGCGGCAGGCGCGCCGGCGCCGGTCGCGCGGAGGGGCGTCGTGAGCGAGACCGCGAGCCGGGCGAGGTCCCGCTGGGCCGGCGGCATGGTGGTCGCGGTCATCGCGCTGGTCTTCGCGCTCGATCTGATCGCGGTCGCGCGCAGCTGGGATCGACTGCGACCCATCGGCGCCGGCGGCGCGGCGCCCGCCATCGATCTGCCCCGCATCGGCGACGACGGTCGGGTCGGTCCGGACCGGGTGTCGCTGGCGTCGCTGCGCGGCCGCGTGGTCGTGGTCGACTTCTGGGAGACCTGGTGCCGGCCGTGCCGCGAGTCGATGCCGGTGGTCGAGCGGGTGACCGCCCGCCACGCCGCCGGCGGGGTGGCCCTGGTCTCGGTGTGCAGCGACGGAACCGAGCGATCGGCCGAGGCGCGCCGGCTGGTCGACGACCTGGCCCCGCGCGCGACGCTGCTGGCCGACGACGGCGCGGTCGCCGATCGCTACGGGGTCGCCACGATCCCGCACCTGGTCGTCATCGCGCGGGACGGATCGATCGCCAGCGTCCACCGGCGCTATGCCGGGGCCGCCTCGCTCGAGCGCGACCTCGACGCGGCCATCCAGGAAGCGCTCTCGCGCCCGGCCCCGTAGGTCGCCGATCCTGGGCCAGCGCGGCGTCGCCGGAGCCGGGGGACCCCACTGGTGGGGTCTCGAGCAACCAGCGGCAATATCTGTCTTCTCGGTTCTACATATCGTGGAACTGTATCTTTGAGTACTTATGGTTCGTCACCAAATGGCACGACACGTGAATGGATGGGCGAGGGGAGGGCGACCTCTCTCTCGACAGTTTGAAAGGCCCCGGTCGCCGCGAAAAGCGACCTGTCTCGCGTGCGTCCACAACCCCCCCCGTGGGCGCATCGCAGCGATTCGGGGCAGCCGGGGGCTCCATCGGGAGCCCTCGGCTTCTTCTCTTTTCCTGCTCGCCGCTGCTGCTAGAGATAGGCGGGGTCGGTGTGGACCCCGAACTCCTCGCGGAAGATGTCGCAGATCTCGCCGAGCGTGACGTGCGCCTTCACCGCGTCGACGATCGGCGGCATGACGCTGACCGCCGGGTTGCGGCAGGCGTCGCGCACCGCGGCCAGGCACCGCTCGGCCTTTGCCGCGTCGCGCTTCTCGCGCTCACCGCGCAGCCGGTCCTTCTGCCGCTGCTCGGTCTCGATGTCGATCTTGAGCGTCGGAATCGGATCGCCGTCCTCGTCCTGCTGGTAGCGGTTGACCCCGACGATCACCTTCTCGCCCGAGTCGACCTGGCGCTGGAAGTCGTACGCCGAGCGCGCGATCTCGCGCTGCGGATAGCCCTCCTCGACCGCCTTCACGATCCCACCCATGGCGTCGATCTTCTCGATGTACGCCATCGCCTCGGCCTCGATGCGGTCGGTCAGCGCCTCGATGAAGTAGGAGCCGCCCAGCGGATCGGCCACCGCCGACACCCCGCTCTCCTCGGCGATGATCTGCTGGGTCCTCAGCGCCAGGGTGGCCGCCTCCTCGGTGGGCAGCGCGTAGGTCTCGTCGTACGAGTTGGTGTGGAGCGACTGGGTCCCGCCCAGCACGGCGGCCAGCGCCTGCATGGCCGTGCGCACCATGTTGTTGAGCGGCTGCTGGGCCATGAGCGACACCCCGGCGGTCTGCGCGTGGGTGCGGAGCAGCCAGGAGCGCGGGTTCTCCGCCTTGAAGCGATCGCGCATGAGCCGGGCCCACATGCGGCGGGCGGCGCGGAACTTGGCGATCTCCTCGAAGAAGTCGTTGTGCACGTCGAAGAAGAACGACAGCCGCGGCGCGAACTCGTCGACCGACAGCCCGGCGTCGATGCCGAGCTGGACGTAGCCGAGCCCGTCGGCCAGGGTGAAGGCGAGCTCCTGGACCGCGGTCGCCCCGGCCTCGCGGATGTGATAGCCGCTGATCGAGATCGTGTTCCACTGCGGCAGCTCGCGCGTGCAGTAGGTGAGCATGTCGCGGATGACCCGCATGTGGGCGCGGATCGGCGAGATCCACTCCTTCTGCGCGATGAACTCCTTCAGCATGTCGTTCTGCAGGGTGCCGCGCAGCTGGGCCGGCGCCACCCCCTGCTCCTCGGCGATGGCGACGTAGAACGCCAGCAGCACCGCCGCCGGCGCGTTGATGGTCATCGAGGTGGAGACCTTGTCGAGCGGGATGTCGGCGAACAGCCGCCGCATGTCGTCGAGCGACGCGACCGAGACCCCCTCGCGCCCGACCTCGCCGAGCGAGCGCTCGTGGTCGGGGTCGTAGCCCATGAGGGTCGGCATGTCGAACGCGGTGCTGAGCCCGGTCTGGCCGGCGTCGAGCAGGAACTTGAAGCGCGAGTTGGTGTCCTCGGGCGTGCCGAAGCCGGCGAACATGCGCATCGTCCACGGCTTGCCCCGGTACATGGTCGCGTGGGGACCGCGGGTGTACGGGAACTGACCGGGGTCGCCGAGCTGCTCCTCGTAGCGCCAGCCCGCCTGCTCCAGATCTTCCGGCCGGTAGAGAGCCTTGAGCGGGATGCCGGAGAGCGTGCGGTACTGAGCCCCGGCGGGCGAGCCGCCGGTCTTCTTCAAGGGCGCCATGAGGCCTAGTCTATCAAGTCTTCCGGCTCACGCGGCGATGGCGCCCAGCTCCGGATCCAGGGCATCGTGGAGCGCCTTGCGGGCCCGGTGAGTGCGGGTCTTCACCGTCGACACCTGGACCCCGAGGAGCTCGGCGATCTCCGCCTCGCTGTAGCCACCCGCGAACCGGAGCCAGAAGACGTCGCGGTAGCGGTCGCCCATGGCGCGCAGGCGGCGGTCGAGCAGCGCGACCCCCTCGCAGGCGGCGACTCGCTCGTCGGCGCCGGTGGTCGGGTCGACGTGCTCGGTCGCGGGGGCGGACGTCGCGCTGTGCTCCTCGTCGGGGCGGGCCGCGGCGGACACCTCGCGCCACTTGCGCCGCCTGTGGCGCAGGTACATGAGGGCGGTGGTGGCGGCGACCCGGTACAGCCAGGTCGAGAAGCGAGAGTCACCTCGGAAGCCGTCGCGGTGGCGGTGGGCGAGGAGCATCGCGTCCTGGGTCACGTCCTCGGCGGCGTCCTCGTCCTTCAGGTACTTCATGGCGACGGAGAAGATGTACTGCCGTTCCCTCTCTCCCAGGTCGGGGGATAGCGCGAGCGTCTTCAGCGTTCCCATGAGCACCTCCTGGTTCGTCTACCCGCCTGGAACAGCAAGAGCCGTTCCCCGGACGATTCGATTTGTTTCAGCCGGTTGGATGGCCGCTCGTCCAGCTGAATGGACGGATTCCACGTGGGTGGACGTCCACCGCGCTGGATGGTAGAGAACCGCCGTGGCGCTGGTCTACGTGCTCGACGACGACCCGCTGGCGGCCCGGAGCGCGGCGATCCTGCTCGGTCAGGAGAGCGACCTCGAGGTCGCCAGCTTCACCCGGCTGGGCGACCTGCGCGCGGCGGCCGAGATCCGCGCACCCGATGCCGTCCTGGTCGAGGTGACCCTCGGCGACGCTGGCGGCATCGACATGGTGGAGGGGATGACGCGCGATGATCCAGATCTGGTGACGATCGCGGTCACCAGCGCGCGCGATCCGGACGCGACCGCGGCGGCGCTCAGCCGGGTCGGGCCGCTCCGCCACGTGCACAAGCCGTTCGAGGCGCGCGAGCTCCTGCCGCGGCTGCGCGCCGGGCTGGAGCGGCGCGAGCTGGCCCGCGGGCTGGCGGCGGCCGAGGCGACGCTCGAGCAGCGGGACCGGGCGCTGCACGCGTCGCGGGCGCAGGTCGAGCGGACCACCGCGCGCCTGGAAGTGACCTCGAGCGAGCTGGCCACCGCGACCGAGCGGCTGGTCGAGGCCGAGCAGCTCGCCGCGGTCGGACGGGTGCTGACCGGCGTCGCCCACGAGATCACCAGCCAGCTGGCCCTGGTCGGCTACGCCGAGGCGATACGCACCCGGGTCGGCTTCGACCCGGAGCTGATGGAGCTGTGCGACGTCATCGTCAACGCGCACAAGCGGCTGTGCGCGATGGTCGACCAGATCCGCGACTTCGTGGCCGAGCCGCGCCGGCGCGGCGACTCCGGCGAGCTGGCCCGCGAGCCGGCCGACGTGATGGCGGTGGTGGACGAGGCGCTCGCCATCCTGCGCTACGACCGCGACGTGCGGGCGCGCAACCTGGTCAAGCGCTACCGCGCGCGCCCGCTGGCCGCGCTCCACCGGGAGAAGTTCTCGCAGGTGGTGATCAACCTGGTGTCGAACGCGGTGCTGGCCACCCGGTCGGGCGACGCGATCGAGGTCGAGCTCGATGTCGACCCCGGAACCGGCGAGCTGATGCTGACCGTGACGGACCACGGGGTCGGGATGTCGCCGGCGGTGCTGGCCCGGCTGGGCCAGCCGTTCTTCACCACGCGCGGCGACCGCGGGTCGGGGCTCGGGGTCGGCATCTGCATGCGGATCGCCGAGGAGCACGGCGGATCCTTGACCTACGAGTCGCGCGAGGGGAGCGGGACCCAGGCGCGGGTCCGGCTGCCGCAGCTCGAGGGCGGGCGGGGCGCGAGCCCGGAGGAGGCCGCGTGACCGGAGCGAGGCCCCCGGAGCGGGCCGACGGCGCGGCGGCCAACGGCGCGGTGACGGACGGCGCGGCGGATGGCGCGGCGGATGGCGCGGCCGGGGGCGTCGCCGTCACCGACGGGGCGGCGGCCGCGCGCGGGCCGACCCCGGCCAAGGCCGGGGCCCAGGGGCCGCTCCGCCGCGTGCTCATGGTCGACCGCGAGCGGCAGATCCACCGCCTCATCGCGCTCCTGCTCGGCGACGAGTACCAGGTGGATGGCGCCCGCGACGCCGGCCAGGCGCTGGCGCTCATCCACGACGCCCCCTACGACGCGGTGCTCATCGACGAGGACCTGCCCGACGGCGGCGGCGACCTCATCGGCCGCATCCGGCGGATCGCGCCCGACCTGTCGCTCATCCTGTTCTCGGCCGACGCGCGGGTCGAGAAGGCGGTCGCCGCGATGCGGTCCGGCGCGCACGACTACCTGCGCAAGACGGTCGGCTCGGCCGAGCTGCGCGGCGCGGTCGATCGCGCGGCCGAGCGCGGCAGCCTGACCCGCGAGGTGCGCCGGCTCCGCTCCGAGGTCGAGCGGGCCCGCGGGCTGGGCCAGCTGGTCGGCGACTCGCAGCCGATGAAGCAGCTCCTCTCGCTGGCCGAGCGGGTGGCCGCCTCCGACGCGACCGTGCTCATCGTCGGCGAGAGCGGCACCGGCAAGGAGCTGCTCGCCCGCACCCTGCACCGGCTCGGGCCGCGCTCGGAGCGGCCGTTCGTCGCGTTCGACTGCTCGGCGCTGGCCCCGTCGCTGCTCGAGGCCGAGCTGTTCGGCCACGAGAAGGGCGCGTTCACCGGCGCGGTCAAGGCGCGGCGCGGCCTGTTCCGCGAGGCCCACGGCGGCACCATCTTCCTCGACGAGATCGGCGACATCGCGCCGGCGGTGCAGAACAAGCTGCTGCGCGTGCTGCAGGAGCGCGAGATCAAGCCGGTCGGCGGCGACCAGGTGGTCAAGGTGGACGTGCGCGTGGTGGCCGCCACCAACAAGGACCTGAAGGCGATGGTCGGGCGCGGCGAGTTCCGCGAGGACCTGTACTGGCGCCTGGCGGTGGTGCCGATCCAGGTGCCGCCCCTGCGCGAGCGGCGCGAGGACATCCCGCTGCTGACCGCGCACATCCTGGCCCGGCGGGCCGGCGCGGCCAAGACCTCGGCGGGCGACGCCGGCCGCTACCCGACCCGCATCGCGTCCGGGGCGATGGCGCGGCTGTCGGCCTACGCGTGGCCGGGCAACATCCGCGAGCTGGAGAACGTGCTGTCGCGCGCGGCGATCCTGTGCGATGGCGAGGTCATCCGCAGCGAGGACCTGGACCTGGCCGGGCTCAGCGCACCGTCGAGCGCCGACGGCGGGCGCGGCGCGGGCGCGGGCCCGGGGCGCAGCTGGTTCGGGCCGGGCGGGGAGGCGGGCGGGGGGGCATCCCCCGGGGCGGGGCGCTCGCTCAAGGGAATGGTCGACCACGCGGTGCGCGCCGTCGAGCGCCAGGCCATCCTCGACGCGCTCGACGAGGCGGGCGGATCGCCGACAAAGGCCGCGGCGCTCCTGGGCATCAGCCGCGCGTCGATCTACAACAAGATCAAAGAGTACGAGATCCAGTCGTGAGCGAACAGCACGCGGTCGCCAAGGTCTCGGAGCTGGCTCCGGGGCAGCTCCTGCCGGTCCGGGCGGGCAGCGTGGAGATGATCGTGTACTGGGTGGATGGGCGGGTGCGAGCGGCGCAGCGGCGCTGCCTGCACCAGGGCGCCGACCTGGCGGACGGGATGATTCTTCGCGGCTCGATCGTCTGTGCCCAGCACGGGTGGCGATTCGACGCCGAGACGGGAGTCCATGAGATGTCGAGCGAGAACTGCCTTGTGACCTATCGAGCGTGGGTCGACGGCGACCAGATCGTCGTCGATACCGCGCCGATCCGACGGGCCGAGGTGCCGCGATGAGCGCGCCCGATCAGACGATGAAGTTGCCGCGGGCCGCGTGGTCGGAGCGGCCGGTGGTCTCGCTCATCGAGGGGGACGGCATCGGGCCGGAGATCACGCGGGCGACCCTGCGCGCGGTCGAGGCGGCCGGCGGCACGCTCGAGTGGCAGCCGGTGCCGGCCGGGATGGCGGCGGTGGAGAGCGAGAAGGACCCGCTGCCCCAGCGCACCATCGACTCGATCACCACCACCGGGCTGGCGCTGAAGGGGCCGCTCGGCACTCCGCTCGGAGGAGGGTTTCGATCGGTCAACGTCACCCTGCGCCAGCACTTCGACCTCTACGCCAACGTGCGGCCGGCGCGCACGCTGGCCGGCGTGCCGACTCACTTCACCGACGTGGACATGGTGATCGTCCGCGAGAACACCGAGGACATCTACGCCGGCATCGAGCACTACGTCGACTCGCGCCGCACCGCCGCCGAGTCGATCGCGGTCATCACCCGGTTCGGCTCGGAGCGGATCGTGAAGTACGCGTTCGAGTACGCCCGCCGCTACGGGCGCAAGAAGGTCACCCTGGTCCACAAGGCCAACATCCTCAAGATGTCGAACGGGCTCTTCCTCGACGTCGGCCGCCAGATGGCGTCGAGCTACCCGGACATCGAGTTCGGCGAGATGATCGTGGACGCGACGGCGATGAAGATGGTGACGCGCCCGTCGCAGTTCGACGTCATCGTGACCATGAACCTGTTCGGTGACATCCTCAGCGACCTGGCGGCCGGGCTGGTCGGCGGGCTCGGCGTCGCGCCGGCCGCCAACTTCGGCGAGGGCGGCTGCGCCATCTTCGAGGCGGTGCACGGGACCGCCCCGGACATCGCCGGCCAGGGCATCGCCAACCCGAGCGCGCTCATGATGTCGGCCGCGATGCTGCTCGATCACGTCGGCCAGACCGCGGCGGGCGACCGGCTCCGACACGGCGTCTACACCGCGCTGGCCAGCGACGCGACCCGGACCGGCGACCTGGGCGGCAAGGCCGACACACGGGCGTTCACCGACGGGGTCATTGCCGCGATGCCCGGCTAACGGTCGGGCGGCCTGGCCGTCTTCATGTGGGTATGGCTGGAGCGAGAGGGCTGTCTCCGCGCATGACGGTCGTCCGAGGCGCGCTGCTGGCGGTCGCGGTCACCGTCGGGCTGGCCTGCTCGCGCGGTGAGCCGGGCGGCGGGGCCGATCCGCCGGCCGGGGACGATCCCGGCGACCCCGGCGACCCGACGCTCACCTCGGGCGACGGATCTGCATCGTCGGCCGCGCGGCCGCGGCGAGGTCATCCGGCCACCGTCAGGCGGGTCGAGGTGGTGCCGCCCGGGCTGGCGCGACTGGTCAGGCTCGAGCGGGTGGTGAACGGGCTGGATCACCCGCTCGCGCTGGAGGTGGCGCCGGGCGACCGCTCGGGCCGGCTGTTCGTGGTCGAGCGAGGCGGCCGGGTGCTCCTCCTGCGCGGCGGAACCGTCTCGCCGGCGCCGTTCCTCGACCTCGGCTCGCTGGTCAGCCGTGACCACGAGGAGCGTGGGCTGCTCGGGCTCGCGTTTCACCCGGACTACGCCCGCAGCGGGCGCTTCTTCGTCAACTACACCGACCGCTCCGGCGACACGCGGGTCGTCGAGTACCGGGTGTCGCGCGCGGATCCGGACCGGGCCGACCCGGCCTCCGCCCGCCTCCTCTTCCACCTCGACCAGCCCTACGCCAACCACAACGGCGGCGGGCTGGAATTCGGGCCCGACGGCATGCTGTGGATCGGGACCGGCGACGGCGGGTCGGCCGGCGATCCGCTCCGCGCCGGCCAGGACCGCAAGAAGCTGCTGGCCAAGATGCTGCGCATCGACGTCGGTGCCCGCTCGCCGGCGCCCGAGGTGGTGATGATCGGCCTGCGCAATCCGTGGCGATACTGGTTCGACACCACCGGCGACCTCTACATCGGCGACGTCGGGCAGGACGCGTGGGAGGAGATCGACGTGGTGGCGCGGGCCGATCTCGTCGGCGCGAACCTGGGCTGGAGCGAGGCCGAGGGCGACCACTGCTATCGCGGTCGCCGGTGCAACCTCGACCGGTTCGTGCCGCCGGCGGTCGAGTACCACCACCGGGCCGGCTGCTCGGTCACCGGCGGCGAGGTGTACCGCGGGCGCGCGCTACCCGAGCTGGTCGGGGTCTACTTCTACGCCGACTACTGCACGGCGCTGGTGCGCAGCTTCCGCTGGACGCGCCAGGGCGGGGCGACCGAGCACCGCGACTGGAAGCCGGTGCTCGACCCGGGCTACCGCCTGTCGACCCTCGCGTCGTTCGGCCACGACGCCGCCGGCGAGCTCTACCTGGTCTCGCTCGACGGCGCGATCTTCAAGCTGGTCCGCGCCGGCGCCGCCCGCTGAGGTCAGTGGGCGAGCTCGAGGTCGGTGCGGTAGAGCTCGTACGCGGCCGAGTACTCCATCACGCGCGCGACCTCCGACACGAACGTCTCGTCGTAGCCGGCCCGGCGGAGCAGGTGGAAGCCGACCTCCATGCCGGACGCGATGCCGCCGCCGGTGATGACCCGGCCGGCGTCGACCACCCGCGCGCGGCTGATCTTGCAGCGCGGCGCGATGTCGGCCAGGCGATCGATCGGCACCTTGCCCGCCGCCGAGGCCTCCAGCCGGTCCGGCTCCTTCCGGTTGGTGGCGGCCAGCCCGTCGAGGAGCCCCATGGCGCCGTAGATCCACGAGCCGGTGCACACGCTGACCAGGAGTGTCTCCTCGGGCAGCTGGCGGATGAACCCGTGCAGGCGGCGGTTGTACAGCTCCTGGCGGGTTCCGAAGCCGCCCGGGATGAGGAACGCGTCCATCGCCGGCTGGTCGAGGAAGCTGTAGTTGGGCTGGACGGTGAAGCCGGCCTGCGCCTGGACCGGGCGCATCGCGTCGGCGACGAGGAAGGCGTCGAGCTCGGGGTCGAACCGCCGCGCGACCGAGAAGACACCGTGCGGCGCGGCGAAGTCGACCACCTCCGCGTCCTTGAAAACATAGATGCCGAGCCGGAACCCGGCGCGCCTGGCCTGTGCCATCTGCGTCCTCCCTTCTCGAGGTTCGCCCAGCATAACGCCGCCGCGCGCGCCTGGCTCAGCCGGCCCGGCGATCCGGCAGGCCGGGCCGCGCCGGCGTGCGCACCGCGAGATCGACATCGACGGTGGCGGCGATCTCGACCTCCGTGCGGGCCTGGCGGTCGCCGAGGCGCGCGCGGTGGTCGTCGAGCCAGCGGCGGGCGTCCTCCTCGGTCCAGCTGCCGGCGTCGCGGCAGGCGCGCAGCGCGCGCTGGAGCGAGCGCGCGTCGGTCGGTCGGCTGGACGGGACCTTGTCGAGGCAGGCGAGCAGGAGCGCCTCGAGGTCGGCCGGCACCGGCGCGCCCAGCCGCTCCGACGGCGGCACCGGCGGCGTGTGCAGGTGGTGGCCGCACACCTCGAGCACGCTGCGCCCGGTGAACACCTCGCAGCCGGTGACCAGGAAGTAGCCGACCGCGCCCAGCGCGTAGAGATCGGTCCGCGCGTCGACCAGCTCCGGCGCGGTGATCGCCTCGGGGGCCATGTAGAGCGGCGTGCCGGCCACGCCGTCGACCTGGGTCAGCGCCGGCTGGGTGGCGGCGTCGCCGGCGACCGCGCCGATCTGCTTGACCAGGCCGAAGTCGAGCACCTTGGCCACGTCGGGCAGCCCGCCCTGCTCGGTCAGGAAGATGTTGGCCGGCTTGATGTCGCGGTGGATGAGCCCGATCCGGTGGGCCTCGGCCAGCGCGCCGGCCACCTGCTCGAGGAGGTGGATGACGCGCCCGGCCGGCATCGGCCCGGTCAGCGCGACCACGTCGGCCAGGCTGGCCCCCTCGAGGTACTCCATCGCGTAGTAGAAGACGCCGTCCGGCGTGCGCCCGTAGTCGAAGATGCGGATGGTGTTGGGGTGGGTGAGGGCGGCGGTCAGCTGCACCTCGCGCTCGAAGCGGGCCAGGCTGTCCGCCCCGTGCCGCGACGGCTGCAGGAGCTTCACCGCGGTCGGCCGGCGCAGCATCGCGTGGCTGGCCCGGTAGACCACGCCCATGCCGCCCTCGCCGAGCTTCTCCAGCAGCGTGTACTGGCCGAGCCGGCGGGCGTCGCGCACCTCGGCGCGCAGGCCGTAGATCACCCGCGACGTGGCGGTGGCGATGGCGACCGATGCGGTCCACCACAGCCCGACCACCGGCAGGTTGCGGCGCGCCATCACCTCGGCCGACGCGCGCAGGAGCGGGCTGGCCGCGGGCGTGTAGACGCGCGGGTCGTGGTTCCAGCGGTGGAGGAAGTACACGCTGGCGACCAGGCCGGCACCGATCACCAGGCCGAGCGCGAGGGTGAGACGGGCCGGGCTCGGCACCAGGATCGATCGCGCGATGAGCGTGTACGTCAGCGAGAGGATGAGGATGTAGTCGGGCCGCACCTCGTACGGCACGTGGAAGCTCATCATCATCGTGGCGAAGCAGCCGAGGAACAGCCCCGACTCCTCGATCACGCGGATGGCGCGGACCGACCGCGCCCGCCCGCGACAGAGCAGCCACACCGCGGCGAACGCGGCCACGCCGAGGGCCTGCCACGGAAGGAACGCCTGGGTCGGGCTGCCGTCGCCGAGGACGGCGCCGAGCAAGCGCCAGGCGAGGAACATCCCGAACAGCGCCGCCATCATCCCGCCGAAGCCGGACACCCGGCGCTGCAGCGACGAGCGCATCTCCTCGCGGCTGTCGTCGCCGGTGGCGTTCGCGCCAGCGCCCGCGGCACCACCGGGGGCGGCGGCCTGCGCGATGACGGGGAGCTTTTCCACCGCAGGCGTGAATATATCAGCCGGCCGGTCGGCCGCCGGCGGTCGCCCGCGCTATCTTCGGTCGCGATGGATCGCCTGGACCGTGGACCGCGCCCGGTGCGGTCGAGCGCGGTGGTCGTGATGTTCGCGCTGGCGGTGGCCGCGGTCGGCGCGGCTGGCTGTCAGGAAGAGCCCTCGCTGCTGTGCGACCGCGCTCGCGTCGTGTGGCCGTTCTTCGACATCGACCCGCGCCTCGACACCAGCCCGGACGATGGGCTGCAGATCGACCTCGAGCTGCGCAGCTCGCTCCTGCCCGGGACCAGCGTGTTTCTGACCGTGCAGGGCGAGGAGGGCGATCCGGTCGCCCACCCGCAGCCGGCGGTGGCCGACGAGGACGGCGACGTCCTGTTCACCGACGTGAACGTGCCGTTCGGCCGGGTCACCTTCGAGGTGAACGCGCACAACGAGTGCGGCGACGTCCGCTCGCTGCGCACGCCGTACGTGTGGGACGGGCTCGGCTTCCCGCGCTGCGATCTCGACCTCGGGGTCGAGCCGGCCGTGGTCGACGACCTCGCGCCGCTGTCGGTGTTGCGCGCCGAGCACGACGGCGATCCGGACCAGCCCGGCGTGCAGCTCCAGGTCTCGATCGACGCCGGCCGGCCCGACATGACGGTGACCCTGTTCGCGCTCGATCCGGCCACCGGCGAGCAGCAGATCTTCGAGGAGGAGAGTGGCGACGACCTCCGCGCCAGCTTCCCGGTCACCCTCGGCGAGGGCGAGCATGCGCTGCGCGCGGTGTGCGTGTGGGAGCCGGCCGGGCTGCGCCCGTCGTCGCGCACCGCCCGCCTGCTGGTCGACACCGTGGCGCCGGACTGCGAGCTGGTCGACCCGGCCGCGCGAGTGACCGCGGCGGACGATCTCGATCCGGGGATCGACGGCGTGCAGATCGCGCTGCGCGGGCGATCGACCGCGCCCGACGTGGCCGGCGAGGCGGCGACGTTCGCGGTGCAGGGCGAGCTCATCGACGGCAGCGCGGTCGACGACGCCGGCGAGAGCAGCGCGGCGACCACGATCGTCCTGGATCCGCCCGGCGCGCCGCAGGAGCTGGTCTTCGCGCTGAGCGATCACGCCGGCAACCTGTGCGAGGACGCGGTCACCTTCTGACGGGCCGCGGGGGCGCCCCGTCGCCGGCAATTCACCGAGTCGGGCTCGCGTCGAGACAGGCATTCAGCACGACAGGCATTCAGCGCGACAGCCATTCATCGCGAATGGCCGGAATGCTGCTCGTTTCCCGTTCGATACGCCGATGGCGGGGATTGCGCTTCGAGTGGGAACCAGGGTTCCCCCGTCCGGTTCACCGCGTGCGCTGATCACAGTCGTTTCCGGCGCGCCACACCGCCGGTACACCGGTTGCAGCCATCTCCGCCGCCGGCACGTTCGCCGGTCGTGAGGAGGGGATCATGAAGTTCTCCGCGGTATGGATTGCTGGTTTGATGTTCGCCACGGTCGCCTGCTCGGGCGAGGACGAACAGCAACCGCTCACGTGGGAGGAGTTCCAGGCCCAGGCATACCAGGAGCCGAGCGGGTCGTACGTCGTCGACGGTGACATGCCGGCCGAGAACCTGGACCGGCTCCACGACTACTATCTCGACTACCGCAAGTCGTTCGACGATGACGGCATCGGCGAGAGCCAGCACGGGCTGGCGGTGAACACCGTCGGAGGCTTCGACGATCTGTGGCCCAACGGCTCGACGCTGACCTACTGCGTCGCCGCGTCGGGCGGCCAGGCCTTCTCGCCCGACGAGTACAACGCGGTGGTCGCGTCGATGGACGCCGCCACGGCGGAGTGGGAGGCGACGGCCAACATCAGCCTGGTCCACGACTCGTCACAGGACGGCGCCTGCGACGCCTTCAATCCGAACGTGACCTTCGACGTCGGCCGGGTCTGCTCGGGGCAGTTCCTGGCCCGCGCGTTCTTCCCCAGCCAGTCGCGCCAGACCCGCAACATCCTGGTCGACTGCACCTCGTTCGGCCCGATCCCGCCGTGGACCCTGACCGGCGTCCTGCGCCACGAGACCGGCCACACGATCGGCTTCCGCCACGAGCACACCCGGCCCGAGGCGGGCACGTGCTTCGAGGATAACAACTGGCGCCCGCTGACCGGCTACGACTCGAGCTCGGTCATGCACTACCCGCAGTGCAACGGGACCCAGGGCGGCGACCTGGTGCTGACCGACACCGACCGCGCCGGCGCGAGCTCGGTGTACCCCTTCTGAGCTGACCACGGGGCGACCGCTTCGCCGGCCCCTCCCTCGGCCGACGGGGCGGTCGTCACCTCATACGTTACGGAGAGGAGCCTCGCGCTACCGGCCGGTGAAGCGACCGGCCCGGCGCTCGACGAAGGACATCATGCCCTCGCGGGCGTCGTCGGAGGCGAGAAGCTTGCCGAGGGTCGGGCGGAGGTCCTCGATCGCCGCGGCGGGGCCGCGGTCGACCGCGACCCGCGCGTTGTGCAGCGTCGCGCGCACCCCGAGCGGCGCCTGCTGGGCGATGCGATCGGCGATGGCGACCGCGCGATCGAGATCCTGGCCGGGATCGACCACCTCCTGGACCAGGCCGATGCGGAGCGCGGTGGCGGCGTCGAATTCGTCGCCGGTCAGCAGGTAGCGCATCGCGTTGCCCCAGCCGAGCCGCTGGGGCATGCGCAGGGTGGCCCCGCCGAACGGGAAGATGCCGCGCTTGATCTCGATCTGCGCGAAGCGCGCGTCGCTCGCCGCCACGCACACGTCCGACGCCAGGATGAGCTCGATGCCGAGCGTCAGGCACAGGCCGCGCACCGCGACCACCACCGGCTTGGACACCGGCGGCCCGGACACGCCCCACGGATCGATCGCGCCGGCCGGGGCGAGCTTCTCGCCGCTCGCGATGAGCGGACCGACCGCGGCCAGGTCGAGCCCGCCGGTGAAGTGATCGCCGTGGGCGAAGACGACGCCGCAGCGCAGCTGGTCGTCGTCCTCGAGCGCGCGGTACGCGTCGGACAGGCCGCGCAGGAGCTCGGGCCCGAACGCGTTGCGCTTGTGCGCGCGGTCGATGCCCATGAGGAAGAGGTGACCGCGAGTCTCGGTCGTGATGCGTCCTTCGGCGGGGGTGGTCATGGCGACGAGGATAACCATTTCACGCCGGGCAGAGCTCGCTCCCGGGCGACGTCGATGCGCCGCCCGTCGACGAACGCGCGCTCGCGCGGACCAAGCAGCTTGCCAAGCCCGAGCCGGTCGATTACATCGCACCCAGCGATCGGCCCCAGCATCGGGTTGCCGGCAACTCTGCGCCTCGATGCTCGGGAGCGAGTCATCGCTCTTGCCCGGGAGGGGAAGACCATGAAGGCCAGAGAGGCTCGTTGGACAGTCATGGGCGCGGCGCTCGCCGCGCTCGCGCTCGCGGCGTGCTCGCCCGAGGACTCCGCGATCTCGTCGGAAGAGCTCGACGGGACCGGCGATTCGACCGCCGCGCTGGAGCGCGACTCCGGTTCGGCCTGCCCCGGCGGGAGAGACCACTGTCGTCGCATCCCGTCGGTGCCGAGCTACGCCGACTGGCCGCGCGTGCACAGCCGCATCCGGAGGGACTCGGATCAGGAGAAGTGGATCGCGCGCGTCGTCGGCGCCATGACCCTCGAGCAGAAGGTGGGCCAGATGACACAGCTGGAGGTCCCCAGTCTGTGGGATGAGGCGACCGGGACCTACCACGTCGAGCGGATCACCGAGCTGGCCATCGGCTCGGTGCTGACCGGCGGCGGCTCGTGGCCCGCGTTCGACAAGCACGCCGCGGTGACCGACTGGGTCGCGATCGCCGACGCGGTGTGGGAGGCGTCGCCGGTCATCGAGGTCCCGCGCCGCCACGGCGGCACCGAGTCGGTCAGGATCCCCGCCTTCTGGGGCATCGACGCGGTCCACGGCAACGCCAACGTGTTCGGCGCGACCGTCTTCCCCCACAACATCGGGCTCGGCGCCACCCGTGACACCTGCCTGGTGCACGACATCGGCGACGCGACCCGGCGAGCGGTCCGCGCGATCGGCCTCGACTGGACCTTCAGCCCCTGCCTGGCGGTGGTGCGCGACGACCGCTGGGGCCGCACCTACGAGTCCTGGTCCGAGGACCCGGCGGTGGTGCGCGCGTTCGCCGAGGCGATGACCGAAGGCATCATGGACGTCGACCACGGGCGCACCTCGTTCAGCGGCATCATCAGCACCGCCAAGCACTACGTGGCCGACGGCGGCTCCGACCGCGGCATCGATCAGGGCGTGGTGTCCGCGCCCGAGGACGAGCTCATCAACATCCACGGCCAGGGCTACTACGGCGCGCTCGGGGCCGGCGCCCAGACCGTGATGGTCGGCTTCTTCGGCACGCCGGAGGGGGGCGAGATGGCCGGCGACCAGTACCTGGTCGACGAGGTGATCAAGAACAAGATCGGCTTCGACGGCATGGTGGTGTCGGACTGGAACGCGATCGGCTCCGTGACCGGCTGCACCAACAGCCATTGCCCGCAGGCGATCAACGCCGGCATCGACCTCTTCATGGTGCCGTTCGACTGGGAGGACTTCATCGCCAGCACCATCGCCGACGTCGAGGGCGGGCTCATCCCGACGTCGCGCATCGACGACGCGGTGACCCGGATCCTGCGGGTGAAGCTGCGCGCCGGGCTGTTCGAGCTGCCGCGCCCGTCGGAGCGGCAGCTGGCCGGCGACGCCGACGCGCTGGTCGATCACGAGCTGGCCCGGCGCGCGGTGCGCGAGTCGCTGGTCCTGCTCAAGAACGACGGCCGGGTGCTGCCGCTCCGCCGCGATCGCAAGATCCTGGTGGTCGGCAAGGGGGCCGACAGCATCCAGAACCAGACCGGCGGCTGGACGCTCAGCTGGCAGGGCGGACCGGCGCCGTTCGCGCCCGACGCGTTCAACCTGAACAGCGACTTCCCGGCCGGGCAGAGCATCCTGGCCGGCATCCAGGCCGCCGCCGGCGCCGACAACGTGACCTTCAGCGAGGACGCCAGCGGGGTCGAGGTCGGCGACTACGACGCGGTCATCGCGGTGATCGGGGAGCTGCCCTACGCCGAGGTGTTCGGCGACGTGGCCACCACCGACGGCAACTGGCGCGATCCGGCCAACCTGGCCCGGCGCACGCTCGAGCACGGCCTGCGCTACCCCGAGGACCGCGCGGTGCTGCAGGCGGTGAGCGGGCAGGGCGTGCCGGTGGTGACCGTGCTCCTGTCCGGGCGCGTGCTCTACACCAGCGCGGAGATCAACCTGTCGGACGCGTTCGTGGCCGCGTGGCTGCCCGGCAGCGAGGGCGGCGGCGTCGCCGACGTGCTGTTCCGGCGGCGCAACGGCCGGGTCAACTTCGACTTCACCGGCACGCTGCCGTTCTCGTGGCCGCGCTCGGCCTGCCAGACCGCGGTGAACGTGGGCGACCCGGGCTACGACCCGCTGTTCGCGTTCGGCTACGGCCTCACCTACCGCAGCCGGGTAACGGTGGGCGAGCTCGACCAGACGGCGGGGCCGAGCGGCGGCTGCACCGACTGAGCCGTCGCCGACCGATCCGCACCCGATGGCGGCCGCGCCGGGCTCACGCTCGGGCGCGGCCGCCCAGGCGAAGCGCGCAGGCCAGGCCGAGCGCGGAGGAGACCGCCATGGCCAGGTAGGCGTCCCCGGCCCAGCGCTCGTAGAGCACGCCGGCCAGCGCCATGCCTGTCCCGAGCGCGACGCCGCTGCCGATCGCGACGTAGAGCGCGGTGGTCCGCTGCATCGACGCGGCCGGGATCGAGTCGCGGATCCAGCTCATCGCGCCCAGGTGCATGGCGGCGAAGGTGGCGGCGTGCAGCGTCTGCACCGCGGCGATGACCCACAGCGACTCGACCCAGGCGAGCAGCGGCCAGCGCACGATCCCGCCCACCCCGGCGGCGATCAGCATGCCGGTGGGGCCGATCCGGTCGACCAGGCGGCGGCCGACCGCGAACAGCATGACCTCGACGATGACGCCCCACGACCACAGCCACCCGATCGCCGACTCGCCCAGCCCGATCTCCTGCCAGTGGCGGGTGCCGAACCCGTACAGCACCGCGTGGCTGCCCTGCATGAAGGCGACCGCGCCGAGGAACGCGCGCAGGCGGGGCCGCTCGAGCACCGCGCCGGCGCTGGCCGGTGCGATCGCCGGGACCAGCACGTTGGTCGACGTCCGCGGCAGCCACCAGGTCACCGCGACCAGCCCGGCCGAGGCGATGAGGAGCGCGTCGAGCACCAGGTCAGGTGAGCGGCCCTGCAGCGCCATCCCGCCCAGGCTCGAGGCGATGACGAACGCGCCCGAGCCCCACACACGCACGCGCCCGTAGTCGAGGCGGCCGGCGGCCGCGGCGTTGATCGCGAGGCCGTCGACCAGCGGCGAGATCGGCGCGAGCGCGAGGCCGAGCGCGGCCGACAGGAGGAGCATCGGCACGAACCCGTCCACCAGCGCAAAGGCGGCGTAGGAGGCGAGCGCCACCGCGGCCAGCCCGGTGGCCAGGCGGCCGGCGCGGCCGCGCCGGTCGGCCCAGCTCCCCGCCCACGGCGCGGCCAGGCGGGCCCAGGTCGGGATGCCGAGGAGGAGGCCGATCTGATCCGGCTCCATCCCGCGGTGGGCCAGCCACACCGGCCAGTAGGGCAGCTGGATGCCGAGCGCGCCGAACAGCGCGATGTAGACCAGCACGAGGCGACGGGCCTCGCCGCCGCCAGGATCTTCGGCCGGAGCGGCCCGCCCCTCGCTCACCAGCGCTGGTGCACCAGTGGACGGATGTGGGATCGATAGAGAGCATCGATGCGGGCGCGCGCCTCGGGCGCGAGCGGCGGCATCTCGGCGGCGCGCAGGTTCTCGTCGACCTGGTCCGGCCGCTTCGCGCCCGGGATGGCGCAGGTGACCGCGTCGTGCTCGAGGATCCACGCGAGCGCGAGCTGGGCCAGGCTGAAGCCGGGCGGCACCAGCGGGCGGAGCTGGTCGACCACCGCGAGCCCGACGTCGAAGTCGACCCCGGAGAAGGTCTCGCCGCGGTCGAAGGCGGCCCCCTCGCGGTTGAAGGCGCGATGGTCGTCGGCCGCGAAGCGGGTGGCCGCGCTCATCTTGCCGGTCAGCATGCCGGACGACAGCGGCACCCGGGCCAGGATCCCGACCTTCTGCTCCAGGGCGCGGGCGAACAGCCGATCGGCCGGGCGCTGGCGGAACAGGTTGAAGATGATCTGCACGCTCTGCACGTGCGGGTACTCGATCGCCTTCAGCGCCTCCTCGACCCGCTCGACGCTGACCCCGTAGAAGCGGAGCTTGCCGGCGCGGACCAGCTCGTCGAGGCCGTCGAACACCTCCGGCATGTAGTAGACGTCGGTCGGCGGGCAGTGCAGCTGGAGGAGATCGATCGCGTCGACCTCCAGGTTGCGGAGGCTCCGCTCGACGAAGCCGGTCAGGCTGGCCGCCGAGTACGCGTCCGGCCCGTGCGGTCGGGCGCGGCGGCCGGCCTTGGTGGCGACGTGGAACGGCTCGCCGACCTCGCGGCGCAGCCGGGCCAGCAGCCGCTCGCTGCGCCCGTCGCCGTACACGTCGGCGGTGTCGAAGAAGTTGACGCCGAGCTCGACCGCGCGCCGCAACGCCGCCATCGACTCGTCGTCGGACACCGCGCCCCAGGTGCCGCCGATCGCCCAGGCGCCGAAGCTGATCGGGCTGATCTCGAATCCGGTCCGTCCCAGTAGTCGCCTGCGCATCGCTCGTCTCCTGCCGGTCGCGGCGGCGGCATCCTACCGCGCCGGCGCCGCCCGCGCAGCGAGATCAGGGGCCGCAGACCGCGTAGGCCTCGTCGTCCGACGCGCCGTCGTTGCACGCGCTGCACCAGCAGCCGGTCTCGAAGCACTCGATCGCCGCGACCGGACACGCGGCGCAGCCGACCACGCTCTCCGGACAGGTGGCGCACCCGGCGCCCGCGGCCACGCACAGCGCGCCGTGGTAGGCGCACTGGCCGCAGGTGCTGTACGGCGCGCCGTCGGCCGCGCTGTCGGCCACGTCGGCCTCGAACCGGGTCATCATGGCGAGGAGCAGCGGGTCGCTCGAGTCGACCACCACGGTCGGCTGCTCGCCGACGATGCGCACCAGGCGGTGAGCGGGCAGCACCGTCTCCACCTCGATCACGTCGGCGTCGTCGGTGACCTGGATCCGGACGTACTTGCGGAACAGCTCGTGACCGTCGCCGGCCAGGCCGAGGGTGGTGGACGACTCGTCGGCCGCGCGCTCGATCTGCCAGCGCGCGATGCCGGTGGCCTCGAGGGTCTCGGAGCTGGCCTGGATCTCGGTGACGTCCGCGGCGGGCGCCGGATCCGGCGCCGGCGCCGGCGCCTCCTCGATCGCTCCACCGGCGTCGCAGCCGGCGAGCGCCGCCATGCCGAGGGTCACGATCGCGATTCGCTGCATCTTCTGTCGGTTGGTCATCTCTCACCTCCGTGTGTGTTTCCCGGCGGGGAATCGAATGGCGCGCGCGCGGCGAGCGGCCGCGAGCGCGAGGGCGATGGGGAACAGGCCGGCCGCGCCTCCGGCCCCCGGCGCGGCAGCGCACCCGCCGGCCACCGGATCGGTCGCGCATTCCGGATCGAGGCCGCGCGCCTCGCCGGCCACGTACGGCGCCACGAAGCCGGCGACGTAGGGGTCGACCCGCACGTCGAGCCCGTACGCGGCGCAGTCGATGTCACCGGTGCTGGTGACGCCGACCACGAGCTCGGTCGCGCCCAGGCCGAGCAGGGCCGGCCCGCCCGAGTCACCGAAGCAGGTCTGCGACGGCAGCGGGGCGAAGCGGAACCAGTCCGGCCCGAAGCTCTCGATCGCCGTCACCCCCTCGCGCTTGATCCCGGCCCCGCCCGCGCCGTCGGCGCCGAAGCCGACCACGCGGATCGGCCGCCCTGCGAACGAGCCATCGAACGCGCGGTCGAGCACCGGGACCGGCGCGAGGTCGACCGGGCAGGCCAGGCGGACCAGCGCGAGGTCGTGGGCGAGGGTGGCGGGATCGAAGTCCGGGTGCGGGCTGGCCGACGCGACCGACTCGATCCGGACCGGCTGGTCCACCGACGATCCGAACAGCACCTGGTCGGGTCGTCCGTCGCCGACGCAGTGCGCCGCGGTGAGGACGATGTCGTCGGCGATGAGCGTGCCGGTGCACTCGAGCTGGCCGCCGGACAGGAGCGCGACCACCGCCGGATCGCCCAGCGCGGGCCGCCCGTTGGTGATCGCCGCGCCGCGCTCGGCCACCTCCGGTCCCGCGCAGCCGGCCACGAGCAAGAGCGCGGTGAATCGTCGCGAGCCCACCCGGCGTCTCCAGAGCACGTTCGATGCCGGGCTCGCGCGCGCGAAAGTCCAGCAGCGCGGGCCTGGGCCGCGCAGGCCACGTTGCCTGGCGAGCTACAGGGGTGGGAGTGGACCTTCCCGGAAGCGCGCGAGTGGACCTGTTCCCCGGTCGCGGCAGGGAGTAACTGACCGGTGCAGCAGAGGAGGGAGCGATGAGCGAGCGACGAGTGACTGTGTACGTGCGCGAGTCGAGCGAGGTGGAGCTGACCACCCAGGAGACGGTGAGGCTCGACCGGCTGGCCCACGCCGAGGGCGAGGGTTTCACCAGCGAGCGCCACGGCGAGCTGCTCCGGTCCGCGATGAGCGCCCGCCGGTTCGCGCTGTACGTGGCCTGCCTGAGCGAGGTCGAGATGACCGCGCGAGAGACGGTCCGCCTCGACCGCTTGACCCACGCCGGCGCCGACGGCTTCGGCAGCGAGCCGTACGCGCTCATCAGGCCCGGCGCCCACGCGGTGCGCCTCGGCCCGGGCGTCTATCACTTCCGGGCCATGCCGCGGCGATCTACCGGCTGAACAGCTGCCGGAACAGGGGATCGATGCCGGGCGCGCGCTCCTCGAGGATGTCGTTCATGCGGTGCCCGATCGCCGGCTTCATCTCCGGGTGGGTCAGCACGTAGAAGTGGCCCTCGCGGATCGCGTTCACCACCGCCTCGGCGATCCCCTCGGGCGCCTGGCCGGCGGAGACCAGCTGCTGGACCGCCTGCGCGATCGTGGTCGACGCGCCGGCCTCGGCCGACGGCTGCGGGCCGAGCTCGGTCGGTCGGTTTCGCTCCGACGACGAGATCTGCGTGCGCACGAAGCCGGGGCAGAGCACCGAGACGCCGACCTTGGCGCCGACCAGCTCCAGCTCCTTGGCGAGCACCTCGGAGATCGCGACCACCGCGTGCTTGGTCGCCGTGTACGGCCCCATGAACGGCACCGAGGTCAGCCCGGCCATCGACGCGGTGTTGACCACGTGCCCCTCTTCGCCGCTGTCCAGGAGCGGGCCGAGGAACAGCCGCACCCCGTGGATGACGCTCCACAGGTTGACCGACAGGGTCCACTGCCAGTCCGCCTCCGACAGCTTCCACATCGGCCCGCCCACCCCGCCGACCCCGGCGTTGTTGCAGATGACGTGGACCGTGCCGAGCTGGTCGTGAGCGCGCGCGGCGGCCGCCTCGAGCTCGGCCGACCTGGAGACGTCGGTCCGGATCGCCAGCACCGTGGTGCCGCTCGCGCGCAGCTCCTTTTCGACGGCGGCCAGCGCCCCCTCCTCGATGTCGAGGAGCACCAGCTTCATCTTCTCGGTGGCGAACCGGCGGGCCATCGCCAGCCCGATCCCGCTCGCTGCACCAGTGACGACCGCGACCTTTCCCTCGAGCTGCTTCATCCGGCGAGCATCGCTGCCCGCCGCGCACCGGTCAATCGGGAGGGAGGCGCCGGTGCGCCCTCCCTCCCGCGTGCTCCCGCGACCGTCAGCTCGCCGCGGTGCGATTGCGCGTGTCGGACCGCCACTCCGGCGTGGTGCTCGGCGGCAGCGCGGTCGACCCCGACTCCAGCGCCGGCTCCGCGCGCTCGCCCAGGGCGACGTCCAGCGCCTCCTTGATCCGGGTGACGAAGCGGACGTCGAGCTCCTTGCGGACCTCCTCCGGGATCTCCTCCATGTCGGACCGGTTGCGCTCGGGCAGGATCACGGTGCGGATGCCGGCCCGGTGCGCCGCGAGCACCTTGCCCTTGATGCCGCCGACCGGCAGGACCAGGCCGCGGAGCGTGATCTCGCCGGTGATGGCCACGTCGGGCCGGATCGGCCGGTCGAGCATGAGCGAGACCAGCGCGGTCGTGATGGCCACCCCCGCCGACGGACCGTCCTTCTTGATCGCGCCGGACGGGACGTGCACGTGGATGTCCGACTCGGCGAACCGCCGCGACTCGATCCCCAGCTTGTCGGCATTGGAGCGCACCCACGACAGCGCGGCGCGGGCGCTCTCCTCCATGACGTCGCCGACCTGACCGGTCAGGTGCAGCTTGCCGGTGCCCGGCATCATCTTGGTCTCGACGAACAGCAGATCGCCGCCGGTCGGCATCCAGCCCAGCCCGGTCGCGACCCCGACCGAGGCGACCCGATCGGCGTCCTCCGACGCGAACCGCGCCGGGCCGAGGATGGTGGTGAGATCGTCCAGCCCGAGCGAGACCCTCGCCTCCGGGGCGGCGCCGGCCAGCTCGACCGCCGCGTGCCGGCACAGGGCGGCCAGCTCGCGCTCCAGGTTTCGCACGCCCGCCTCGCGGGTGTAGTAGCGGATCACCTCGCGAATCGCCTCGTCCGACACCTTCAGGTGATCGCGCTCGATGCCGTGCTCGGCCATCTGCTTGGGGATGAGGTGGCGCCGGGCGATGACGAACTTCTCTCGCTCGGTGTAGCCGGGGACGTGCAGCACCTCCATGCGGTCCAGGAGCGGACCGGGGATGGTCTCGAGCTGGTTGGCGGTGGCGATGAACATCACCTGCGACAGATCGACCGCCACGTCGAGGTAGTGATCGACGAACTCGCCGTTCTGCTCCGGGTCGAGCACCTCGAGCAGGGCCGAGGCGGGGTCGCCGCGCACGCTGCTCGACAGCTTGTCGATCTCGTCGAGGACGAAGACCGGGTTCATGGCGCCCGCCTTGGCCAGGCCGCTGACGATGCGGCCGGGCAGCGCGCCGATGTAGGTGCGCCGGTGGCCGCGGACGTCGGCGTCGTCGCGCACGCCGCCCAGCGAGACTCGCACGTACTTGCGCCCCAGCGAGGCCGCGATCGACCGCCCCAGCGAGGTCTTGCCGACGCCCGGAGGGCCGACCAGGCACAGGATCGGCCCGTGCTTGTCCGGCGCCAGCTTGCGCACGGCGAGGAACTCCATGATCCGCTTCTTCACCTTCTCGAGGCCGGCGTGATCCGCCTCGAGGATGGCGCGCGCGGCCGGCAGGTCGAGCGAGTCCTGGGTGGTCGTCGCCCACGGCACGTCGAGCAGCCACTCGAGGTAGGTGCGCGCGATGGTGTGCTCGGGCGAGGAGGTCCCGACGTTCCGCATCTTGCGGACCTGCTTGATCGCCGCGGTGCGCGCCTCGGTCGGCATGCGCGCCTTGTCGATCTTGTCGCGGTACTCCTCGAGCTCGCCCTCGTCGTCCTGCTCGCCCAGCTCGGCCGAGATGCTCTTCATGCGCTGGCGCAGGACCGCCTCGCGCTGCTCCTTGGACATCTCCTGGAGCAGCTCGCCGCGGATGTCGGCCTTGACCTTGACCACCTCGGCCAGGCGGGCCAGGGGCGGCAACACCTTGCGCAGCCGGGCGGTGACGTCCGGCTCCTCGAGCAGCGCGACCAGGTCGACCCGCTCGAGGTCGAGGTGGGCGGCCGCCATGTCGACCAGGTCGTCGGCGTCCTCCACCTCGTCGAGCCCCTCGCGCACCTTGGGCGGCGAGGTGTCGGCCTGCTCGGCCAGGATCTCGGTCAGGTGAGCCCGGGCCTGCTCCAGCATCCCCGCGGTCTCCTCGTCGTCGGACGGGACGATCGTGGTGAGCGGGGTGGCGGCGCCGACCAGGTAGATGCCGTCCGGCGCGTGCTCGATGCGCTCCAGGTGCACGCGCGGGCCGCTCCGCACGATGATCGTGTAGCGGCTCGACGAGTGACGGGCGATCTGCATGACCTCGCCGACCACGCCGACCTGGAGCAGATCGGTCGGGGTGGGCGTCTCGAGCTCGGGATCGCGCTGCGGAACCAGCAGGAAGCGACCACCCTCGGCGATGGCGGCATCGACCGCCGCGATCGAGATCCGGCGGCCGACCTCGAGCGGCAGGACCACGCCGGGGAGAACGATCTCCCGCCTGGTGACCAGGATCGGAAGAGGAGCCTTCGGATCGATGGGAGGGATCATGTCTTGTCTCCGCCCCGCCGGGTGCCGGCGCGGGCCATGAAGGCGACGAGCAGCCGCTTGGCCTCGTCGTCGATCTGCTTTGGAACGTCGATCTGTACGGTGACGAAGTGGTCGCCGCGGTGGCCGGAGCCGTCCTCGGCCCCCTTGCCCTTCAATCTCAACTTCACCCCGCTCGAGGTTCCGGGCGGGATCTTCACGCTGGCCCGGCCGCTCAGGGTCGGGACCTCCACGATCGCGCCGAGCACGGCCTGGTCGAACGAGAGCCGCACATCGGAGAGGACATCGCTGCCGCGCTGGGTGACGAGCGAGCCGTCGGAGGTGCGCACCTTGTGCTCCGCGGCCGGGGCAGCCTGCCCCCGGGCGCCGCGCCGGCGGGGCGCGGACGGCTCGTGGAAGTCGAACGGCGACTCGCCGTCCCCCGAGCTGAAGAAGCTCTCGCGGAAGCCGCTCGACGGGGTGTTGTAGACCCGGTAGCGCACGCCGCCGCCGGGGCCGCCGGCGCCCGGTCGAGCGCCGCCCCCCGCCGCGCCGCCGAACATCTGGGCCAGGATCTCGCCCAGGTCGATGCCGGCGCCGCCGTCGCCGCCGCCCGTGCCGCCGAACGCGCCCTGCCTGCGCATGGCGTCGTACTGGGCGCGCTTGTCGGGATCGCCGACGATGTCGTAGGCGGTGGAGACCTCCTTGAAGCGGTTCTCCTTGGCCTTGTCGCCGCCGGTCGAGTCCGGGTGGTAGCGCTTGGCCAGCTTGCGGTACGCCTTCTTGATGTCCGCGGCGCTGGCGTCGGGGCTCACTCCGAGGGCTTCGTACGGATCGCGCACGGTGCTGGTCCCCTCCACTAGGCTGCCTCGGTCCGGGCGCTGGCGCGGCGGAACTCGATCCGCTCGCCGCTGGCGCCGATGTCGGCGGTGATGCGGTCACCCGCGCTGAACTCGCCGGCCAGGATCGCGCTGGCGAGCGGATCGATGAGGTTCTTCTGGATGCTGCGGCGGAGCGGGCGCGCCCCGTAGATCGGGTCGAAGCCGCGCTCGGCCAGGAAGTGCGCCGCCGCCGGGCTGAGCTCCAGCTCGAGCCCGCGCTCGCGCAGGAGGAGGCCGAAGCGGGCCACCTGGATGGTGACGATGCGATCCAGCTCCTGCCGGTCGAGCGGCTCGAAGAAGATCGTCTCGTCGATGCGGTTCAGGAACTCGGGCCGGAACGTGCTGCGCAGCTCCGCCTCCACCTGCCGCTCCACGCTGGCGCGGTTGTCGGGGCCGAGCTCGCGCAGGTGCTGCGAGCCGACGTTGGACGTCATGATCACCAGCGAGTTGCGGAAGTCGACCGTGCGACCCTGGCCGTCGGTCAGCCGCCCGTCGTCGAGCACCTGGAGCAGGATGTTCCACACGTCCGGGTGGGCCTTCTCGATCTCGTCGAGCAGGATCACCGCGTAGGGGCGCCGGCGGATCAGCTCGGTCAGCTGGCCACCCTGGTCGTAGCCGACGTAGCCGGGAGGCGCGCCGACCAGGCGCGACACGGTGTGCTTCTCCTGGTACTCGGACATGTCGATGCGCACCATCGCGTGCTCGTCGTCGAACAGGAACTCGGCCAGCGCGCGGGCCAGCTCGGTCTTGCCGACCCCGGTCGGGCCGAGGAACAGGAACGAGCCGATCGGCCGGTTGGGGTCCTGCAGGCCGGCGCGAGCGCGCCTGACCGCCGCGGCGACCGCGGCCAGCGCCGCGTCCTGCCCGACCACGCGCCGGCGCAGGCTGTCCTCCATGTGGTTGAGGCGCTCGACCTCGCCCTCGAGCATCTTGTCGACCGGGATCCCGGTCCACTTGGACACCACCAGGGCGATGTCGTCCTCGGTCACCTCCTCGCGCAGGAAGCCGCCTCCCTGCTGGAGCTGATCGAGCGCCGCCTTGTCGGCGGCGATCTTCTTCTCGTACTCGGGCAGCCGGCCGAAGCGCAGCTCCGAGGCGCGCGCGAAGTCGCCGGACCGCTGGAGGCGCTCGGCCTCGCCGCGCGCGTCCTCGAGCGCGGCCTGGGCCTTGCGCAGCCGCTCGATCAGCTCGCGCTCCTTCTGCCACTGCGCGGTCAGCCCGGCCACCTTCTCCTTGAGGTCGGCGATCTCGCGCTCCACCTCGGGCAGGCGGTCCCTGGACCGGCGATCGCGCTCCTTGTCGAGCGCGGCGCGCTCGACCTCGAGGGTCGCCACCCGGCGCTTGATCTGGTCGATCGGCGTCGGGATCGACTCGATCTCCATCTTCAGCCGGGAGGCGGCCTCGTCGATGAGGTCGATCGCCTTGTCGGGCAGCTGGCGCCCGGTGATGTAGCGGCTGGACAGGCGCGCGGCGGCGACCAGGGCGGCGTCCTGGATGCGGATGCCGTGGTGCACCTCGTAGCGCTCCTTGAGCCCGCGCAGGATGGCCAGGGTGTCCTCGACCGACGGCTCGCCGACGAACACCGGCTGGAACCGGCGCTCGAGCGCCTTGTCCTTCTCGATGTGCTTGCGGAACTCGTCGAGGGTGGTGGCGCCGATGCAGCGCAGCTCGCCACGCGCCAGCGCCGGCTTCAACAGATTGGCCGCGTCGACCGCGCCCTCGGCGGCGCCGGCCCCCACCATGGTGTGGAGCTCGTCGATGAAGAGGACCACGCGGCCGGCGGCCGCCACGGTCTCCTTGAGGACCGCCTTCAGCCGGTCCTCGAACTCGCCGCGGTACTTGGTGCCGGCGATGAGCGCGCCCAGGTCGAGGTCGAGGATGCGGCGGTCGGCCAGCGAC
This sequence comes from Kofleriaceae bacterium, assembly GCA_035489015.1. Classification (GTDB taxonomy): domain Bacteria; phylum Myxococcota_A; class Polyangia; order Haliangiales; family Haliangiaceae; genus DATFRY01. The sequence goes on from DATHKR010000129.1 coordinate 94,118, forward strand.
TCGGGGCAGTCCCCCTCGGCGATGCGCCGCGCGATCCCCTCGACGATGGCGGTCTTGCCCACACCAGCCTCGCCGATCAGCACCGGGTTGTTCTTGGTGCGTCGGCTGAGGATCTGCATGGAGCGGCGGATCTCCTCGTCGCGACCGATGACCGGGTCGAGCTTGCCCTGGCGGGCCAGGTGGGTGAGGTCGCGCGCGTAGCGCTCGAGCGCCTCGTACTTGCCCTCGGGGTTCTCGTCGGTGACGCGCTGGCTGCCGCGCACCTCGCCGAGCGCCTTCATCAGGCCGTCGTAGGTGACACCGGCCGCCTTGAGCGCCGCGCCGGTGGCCCCGTAGGAGTCGTGCAGCATGGCGAGCAAGAAGTGCTCGGTGGAGATGTAGTCGTCCTTGAACTTGTCAGCTTCTCTAGCGGCACCTTCCCAGAGGGACTTGAGCCCCCGGGCCACGCCGATGTCGAGCGTGGAGCCCTGGACGGCGGGCATGGCGGCAAAGGCGCGGTCGAGCTCGCGGGTGACCTGCGCGGGGTCGGCGCCGATTCGCGCGAGCAGCCGCGGGATGAGGCCGTCCTCCTGGACCAGGAGGGCCGCAAGCAGGTGTTCGGCCTGAACTTCCGCATGCCGCCTCGACGCCGCCTGCTCGCGGGCCTGAGCGACCGCGTCCTGAGCCTTGAGCGTGAGCCGATCGATTCGCATGGTTGAGCGTGAACGTAATCACCATGACAAAGCCGTCAAGCAGAGGCCTGTTCACGTTAAGTTGAGCTTGCGACCGGACCTCAGTTCATCTCTTGAAATATGACTCGGCGCGGTCGAGCAGCGCCCGTGCTTTGCGGCGCTCGACCTCATTCTCCGGCGCCAGCTCGGGAGCGGATTGCGCGGCCCGCGCCAGCACCCCGCGCAGGCGGGCCTCGAACGAGGCCCGGTCGCGCGCCTTCCGGTCCAGGAACTCGGCCGCCAGGACGGCGGTGCCGAGGTAGGCAGATCCCCGGCGCAGGGCGGCGTCGAAGTGGACCCGGCTCTGATCGAGGTCGCCGCCCACGATGCTGGGGGCGGCGGCGAAGTAGACCCCGAGCAGCCGGTCCGCGCCGCCGTAGAAGTAGCCGGGGTCGACGCGCCGGAGGTGGGACAGGCAGCCGACGATGACGCCGCGCGAGCGGAGCAGGGCGCGCACGCCGCCCCCCTGGGCCCAGCGGCCGAGGTTGGCCACGTACCAGTAGATGAGCGCGGCGGCGTCGGTGCCGAGCACGACCACGGCCCGGTCCATGTCGATGCCGGCCTCGAGGCGCTGCTCCAGCTCGGGCGAGCGCGCCGCCATCCCGCGCAGCGCGGCGGCCAGGCCGCGCCGGTGCGCCTCGCGGTACCGGCGGATCGCGGCCGGGTCCGCATGAGTGCCGTACGGGTAGCGGCCGCCGCTGGCCTGGAAGCCGAGGATCGCGTCGGCCTGGAAGAAGTAGCCGCGGGCCAGGCGCGCGTAGGTGGCCCAGTCGCCGTCGTCGATCGCGACCGCGGCCTCCCAGCGGGACAGCGCGGCGGCCAGCCGGCCGGGATCGAGGCGGTCGGCCCACAGGCGATCTCCCTCGCCGACCAGGGCGCGGGCGCGGGCGGCGTCGCCGGCGGACACGCCGCCGCGGTGGATGCGGCGATCGAGCCGGTAGGCGGCGCCGCCGCCGCAGGCGCCGAGCGCGGCCGCGACCGCGACCGCGACGCCGGCGAGGAGCGCCGCGCGGCTCGCGACCGCGCGGCTCGCGACCGGGCGGCTCACGTCCGCGCCGCAGCCCACGCGGCCAGGAGCGCGGCCGCGCGCGGGTCATCGCCGGCGAAGCGGCGGAGCTCGGCGCCGAGCTCGGGCGCGTCGATGCCGGCCCGCGCGGCCAGCTCCAGCGCGGCGCCGACCAGGTCGCGGGCGGGCGGGCCGCCGGTGCGGGCCGACGCGTCGACCAGCGCCGCGGCCATCGCCTTGCCGAGGGCGGGGCCGAAGTGATCGGCGACGCGAACGGCCAGGTCGCGGGCGCCGCGCAGCGCGGCCACCAGCATCGCGCCGGCCAGGGCGTCGGCGTCCACCACCCGGTCGAGCAGCGCGCCGCGCTTGTCGAGATCGCGGGCCACGTCGAGGAGGTTCTTGTTGTCGCCGGCGCGCCAGTAGTGATCGAGCAGCCGGCGCAGGGTCGGGAGATGATCCGGGTCGAGATCGATCGCCTTCAGGTACGAGTCGGCGGCGAGATCCGGGTCGCCCAGCCCGCGCCGGCACATCTCGCCCAGCCGGAACAGGAGCTCGGCCCGCTGGGTCGGCCCCGGGGTGAGGGCGATGAGCGATCGCAGGACCCGCGCGGCCGATCCGAAGTCGCCCGCCTCGGTGTAGTGGGCGAGCAGGCTGGACAGCGCGGTGATCGACTTCGGCTCGTCGGACAGGACCTGCTCGTAGTAGGCGATCGCCGCGCGCGGATCGCCGGACCGGCCGCACAGCTCGGCCAGCTGCAGGCGGGCGGCGCGGACCGCGCGCACGTCGTCGAGCGGGATGAGCTCGAGCAGCGCGCGCGAGGCGTCGATCGCGCGGGCCAGGTCGCCGACCCGGAGCGCGGTGCGCGACAGGGCGGTCAGCGCCTGGCGGCTGCCCGGGTAGAGCTGGACCGACGCGGTGAACGCGGCGCACGCCTCCTCGTCGCGGCCGAGGATCTCGGCGATCTCGCCCAGCCGGTAGTGGAAGATGTCGGGCGCGAGCGCGACCGCGGCCGGATCGAGCCGCCCGTAGAGGTCGCGCGCGCGCAGCCAGTCGCCGCGCACGTAGGCGATCTCGGCCAGCGCCTCGAGCGCGATCGGGTGATCGGGGACCGCGTCGAGCGCCGCCTCGTAGGCCGCGACCGATGCGCCGAGGTCGGCCAGCTCCTTGTCGTAGAGCCGGCCGAGCTCGGTCAGGAGCACGGCGCGCTCTTGCTCGTCGGGGACCGCGGCGGCGCGCACCTGGAGCAACCCGGCCAGCGCGCGCCAGTTGCCCTGCGCGGTCGCCTGGCTCTTCAGCGCCAGGTAGGCGGACAGGTCGGCCTGGTTGTGCGCCATGAGCGCGGCGGCGTGGCGCTCGACGGTGTCGCCGTAGCCGGCGCCGGTGGCGATCTCGAGGATCTGGCGGTGGAGGTCGCTGACCTCGTCGAGGTCGCCGAGCTGGCGGAGCTGCGCCTCGAGCATCTGGATGCGCGCGGCCGGCGACTCGGCGGCGATCGGGGCCAGCTCGCCGTCGCCGAGCAGCGCGGCGGCGACCTCGGCGGCGGGGAGCGCGGCCAGCCCGAGCAGGCGGTGGGCCTCGTCGTCGCGGCCGGCTCGCTCGGCGCCGCCGGCCGCGCGGCGGAGCAGGGTGCCGCGCTCCACCTCGGTGATGGAGTGGGCGGCGGCGCGCTCGTAGAGGAGGGCGGCGTCGGCGTGGCGGCCGGCCAGCTCGTACAGGCGGGCGAGCGGCCGGGGCGCGGCCGGGATGGCCGGATCGAGCCGGAGGGCGTGCTCGTAGCAGCGCTGGGCCTGCTCCGGGTCGGCCAGCTTCTGATCGAAGATGAGCGCGAGCTCGTTGTAGAGGGCGGCGGTCTCGCGCTCGGCCGACCCGTCGGGAGACGCGGCGGCGGCGGCGATCTCGCGATAGACCAGCTCGGCCGCCAGCCCCCACTCGCCGCGCGCCATCGCGATGGAGCGGAGCGCGTGGGCGATGTCGCCCGAGTCGGGATCGCTGGCGAACGCCTCCTTGAGGCAGCGGTACGCCTCGCCCTCGCGGTGGAGGAGATCGCGGTACAGGCGCGCGCGCCGGTACCACAGCGCGGCCCGGCGCGGGCGGTCCTCGGTGGCGACGATCATGCGGCCGAGCACCTCGCTGACCGCGTCGGCCTCGCCGCGGGCGAGGTAGAGCCGCTCGAGCGCCTCGAGCGGGCGCATGTCGTCGGGCGCCGCGCCCCACATCGCCTCGTAGCGGGCGGCGGCCTCGGTGTGCTGCCCGGCCTCCTCGAGGGTGAGGGCGGCGTCGAGCTCGTCGTCGGCGCTCTCCGCGATGACCACCGTGGGCAGCCCGCCGGACGCGTCGAGGCCGTCGGCATCCGGCTCCGGCTCGATCGTCCTCACCCCCGGCTCGCTGCCGGCGCCGAGCTCCGGCTTGCCCTGCTCGATGCGCTCGAGGGCGGCCTCGACCCGCGCGATGCCGGCGTCGTCGCCGAGCGCCTCGCGGTGGAGATCGAGCGCCTCGCGCAGGCGGGCGGTCGCCACCGCGCGCGGGGCGCCGCGCGCGCGCCGCTCGAGCGAGGCGGCCAGGTCTGCCTTCTGCTTGCGGTGGCGGTGGAGGGCGAACAGGAGCAGCGCGCCCTCGTCGGACAGGCTGCCGGCGTGGCGCGCCGCCTCGAGCAGGACGATCGCGCGCTGATCGCGGCCCAGGCGCTGGTAGCACCGGGCCAGGGCCAGCCGATCGGCGGGGGCGAGGCGGTCGGGCGCGATCGCCTCGAGCGCCTCGGCGGCCGGGCCCGCCTCGCCGGCCGCGGCGGCCTCGCTGGCCAGGAGGCGCAGGGTGGCGTCGCGGCGGGCGCCGCGGTCGAAGCAGCTGGCCGCGCGCCGCATCGCCTCGCGCGCGCGGGCCACGTCGCCGATCTGATCGTAGTAGAGGTCGGCCAGCTCGAGGTGGATCTCGCCCAGCGTCGGGCTCGAGGTCGGCGGTCGATCGGCGGCGCGCTCGGCTCGCTCCATCTGATCGATCAGGCGCTCGAGGCACTGGGCGGCGCCGGGCGCGTCGCCCAGCTCGGCGGCGAGATCGGCGCGCTCGCGCAGGGCATCGGTCGCGCTCGGATCGGCCGCCCAGGCCTGGTCGAGGTAGTCGGCCGCGGCGGCGAGGTCGCTGGCCAGGCGCGCGGCGTGGGCGAGATCGCGCAGCGCGCGCGCCTCGCGGGCCCGACCGGCGCCGGTCCGGCGGGCGATGTCGAGGACGCGGAACAGGGCGGTGCGGTGGCGATCGAGATCGGCGCCGCGGCCGGCCAGCTGTTCCGCCGCCTCGGCCGAGATCAGGTCGTCCGGGTCGAGCGAGAGCACCCGCTGGTACAGCTCCGCGGCCAGCTCGTCGCCGTCGGGCTGGCGGGCGGCGAGCGCGGCCCGCTGGCGAGCGGCGCGCAGCTCGGCGGCGGCGTCGCCGCGGCGGACCGCGCCGGCCCCCATCGCGTCGAGGTCGGCGGCGGCCGCGGCGGGGTCGCCCAGCGCCTCGGCCGCCTGGGCGCGGAGCTCGAGCAGCGCGTCGGGCGCGGCGTCGCGCGCGACCGGCTCGAGCGCGGCGCGGGCGGCGTCGGGGTTGCCGGCGTCGAGCGCCGCGCGCGCCTGGGCCACCAGCGCGGCGTGCGGGTCGGCCTCGGCGGGCGGGGCAGGGGAGGCGGGCGCGGCGGCGGCCGGCGCGGGAGGCAGCGCGGCGCTGGCCGCGGCCAGCTCGGCGACCAGCCCGGCCAGGCGCGCGTCGTCCGGCGCGGCGGCCTGCGCGCGCCGCAGCGCGGCCGCGCCCAGCTCGAGCCGCGCGGCGGTCGGATGGGCCACGACCAGCGCGGCCAGGTCGACCGCGGCGGTGACGCGCTCGGCGGCCAGCTGGTCCGCGTCCTGGCCGCCCAGCTCGCCGTCGCCGGGCAGGACCTCGGCCAGGCGCGAGGTCGCCCGCACCGCGGCTTCGACCTGCGACCGCGCGCGCGCGTCGCGCGCCGCGAACCGGAGCGCCGGGCGATAGTCGGGATCGATGGCGAGCGCGCGGGTGTAGCTCTCTCGCGCCACCTCCGGCTGGCCCAGCCGCTCCTCGTGGACGGCGGCCAGGCGGACCAGGAGCGACTTCTGGCTGGCCGGTTGCCGGGTGGTGGCGGCGATCTTGCGGCCGAGGATCACCGCGACGCGCTCGTGGTCGCCCTCGTCGCGCTTGAGCCGCTCGAGGACGTCGAGCGACGGCATGTGATCGCCGACCCGCGACAGCGCGGCCTCGAGGCACCGCTCGGCCTCGCGCTCGCGCCCACCCGCCTTGCGGTAGAGATCGCCGGCCCGGTACCAGGCGTCGGCGCGGGCGGCGTCGCCGAGCCCGGCGCGGCGGTCGCCGGCCAGCGACTCGTACGCCAGCGCGGCACGGGCCAGGTCGGCGCTGTGCTCGTGGAGCGCGGCGAGCGCGCGCCAGGTGGCGACCCGCATCTCGGCCGGCGCGGCCGGATCGGCGATGGCCAGCTCGTAGGCCGCGGCTGCCGCGTCCGGCTGGCCGAGCGCCTCGCGGGCGGTGCCGAGCCGGTACGCGCGCTCCGGCTTCTCGGCGCCCGGCTCGGCCATCAGCTCCGCGTACGCGCGCTCGACCTCGCCCCAGTCGCGAGCGCGCCAGCCGGCCTCGCCGAGCGCGATGAGGGCGGCGCGGCGCAGGTCGGCGGTGGCGCGGGTGCCGGCGCCCGCGCGATCCGCGCCGGTGGCGCCCGCGCGATCCGCGCCGGTGGCGCCCGCGCGATCCGCGCCGGCGGCGGTCGCGCGATCCGCGCCGGTGGCGGTCGAAGGATCCCCGCTGGCGACGCGCTCGGTCGGGCGATCCCAGCTGGCCACCCGCTCGGGTGCCCGATCGCCGGCGGCGACGCCCTCGCTCGCGGTGGGCTCGCCCGCCTCGCCCGCGCCGCCCGCCTCGCCCCCGCCCAGCGCATCGACCGCGTCTCGCGCTCGCTCGAGCGCGGCGGCGGCGTCGCCGGTCTGGAGGAGCGCCTGCGCGACCGCGGTCGACAGCTCGGCGCGCTCCCTCGGGTGAATCGCGACCTCGAGCGCGCGCTCCAGCGAGCCGGCCCGTCCGTGCGGATCGCCCAGCGCCCCCAGCACGTCGGCGCGCAGGCGCAGCATGCTGGCCGCGCGCGCGGCGGGCAGCGGCTCCTCGAGCGCCCGGTCCAGATCGAGCAGCGCGCCGGTCAGGTCCTCGCCGGCGTCGAAGGCCAGCTGCGCGCGGCGGGCGAGCAGCTCGGCCCGCTCGCCGGTCAGCGCCGGGTGGGCCAGGAGCGCGCCCAGCCAGTAGCGCTCGGCGTCGCGGTCGCCGCGCGCGTGGGCGACCCCGGCCAGGGCGCGCGCGGCCCGCAGGCGGAGCGGGTGCGCCTCGCTCGACAGCGCGAACGCGCGCTCCTGATCGACCAGCGCGGCGTCGCGCTGGCCCAGCTCGCCGAGCAGCTCGGCGCGGGTCATCGCCAGCGCGGCCGCCCGCGCGCGCAGCTCGTCCGGCGCCGACGAGTCCTCCTTGACCGCGCGCGACAGCGCCTCGATGGCGCTGCCGAGCTGATCCGCGGCCTCGTCGCCGCGCTGCTCGGCGCGCGCCCACCCGGCCATCATCTCGTGCGCCTCGGCCGCGACCAGCGGGGCGCCGCTGGCGCCGGCCCGCTCGAGCGCGGCGCGCGCCGCGGCTCGCTCCCCCGGATCGTCGCCGGCCAGGAGGTGGCGGCCTAGCTCGAGCGAGTCGCGGGCCGAATCGACCGGGCCGGCTGCGGTCACCGCCAGCAGCGAGCGCAGGAGCCGCACCGCCTCCGCGTGATCGCCGCGCCGAGCCGCCGCCGACGACGCGCCGCGCAGCGCGGCCGGCTCGCCGGGCAGGAGCTCGAGCACGGCGCGGTGGAGCCGCTCGGCCCGCTCCTGGTCGCCGATGCGCTCGAGCTGGGCGGCGGCCCGCACCAGCGCGCGGACCTGACCGCGCCGGTCGCGCCGCTCCTGGTGGAGGGCGGCGGCCCGCTCGAGCGACGCGGCCGCCGCGGCGTCCTGGCCGCCGGCCACCTGCACGTCGGCCAGCACCTCGAGCGCCGACGGGTTGAGCGGATCGAGCCGCTGCGCCTCCTCGATCTCGGCCAGCGCCGCGCCGGTGTCGCCGACCTCCACGCACAGCACCTGGGCCGCCTGCACGTGATCGCGGGCGCGCCGGGCCGGGTCGGTGGTCGCCTCCGCTCGCGCGCGGAGCAGCCGCACCAGGTCGGACCAGCGCTGATCTTCGCCGTAGCGGTCGACCAGCGCCTCGGTCGCCTCCGGATCCCCGGGCGCCAGCTCGAGCACGCGCTCGTACAGCCCGCTGGCCTCGGCCGGAGCGGCGCGGCGGAGCAGGCGGGCGGCGACCAGGGCAGCCCGCGCCGACCACTCGCGCTCGCCGGCCGCGGCGGCCACCTGGCTGAGCGTGCGATAGCGCGCGCCCGCGCCGATCGCGTCGCCGCGCGCCACCGCGATGCTGGCCAGCGCCGCGTGGGCCGGCGCGAAGTCGGGCCACCGGTTGAGCGCGCGCACGGCCAGGTCGGCGCACTCGTCGAACAGCTCGCGCCGGGCCGACCCGATGGCGAGCAGCCGGTCGAGCAGCAGCGACTCGTCGTCGAGGTGGGCGGCCAGGCGCGCGCGGTAGAGCCGCATCGCGCCGTCCACGTCGCCCGAGCACAGCCGCTCGTCCGCCTCGCGCAGGCGGTCGAGGGTGTCGAACAGGAAGAGCGACTCCGGCGCGCTCGCCGCGCTGGCGCCGCGCGGGCCGAGCCGCGCGCCCGCCTCGGAGTCGACCGGCGCGGCGCCGGCCGGGCGATAGCCGAGCGCGAGGGCGCCGATCTCGATGCGCACGTCCGCGATGACGAGCCCGCGCGTGTCCGGCAGCCGCCAGCCGGCGGTGGGCAGGATGTGCCACAGCGCCATGGCCAGCGGGTCGATGTCGATGTCGCCCAGCCCGCGGACCGCGCTGGCCCACGGGCCCATCGCGGTCCGGTCGATCTCGTGCCGGCCGGTGGTCGCGCCCGAGCCGGTCCCCTCCGGCGCGCGCGGGTCGTCGCGCCCGCCGAGCAGCGCGGTCATGATCCGGTGCGCCGCCAGCGGCGCCGGGGTCGGCAGGTAGCCGTAGGTCAGCGAGCGCCCGCACGCGAAGCGAAGCCGGCCCTGCGCGGCCTCGAGGTAGACGCGCGCGGTCAGCTCGGCGGCCTGGCCGGCCTCTCGTACCCGCGCGCCCAGGTTGAGGTGACCGTCGCACGCCAGAACCCGCAGCTCCTCGACGCCGAGGTCGCCGAGCGCGTGCGCGTGGCGGGCCACGAACCGATCGAGGTCGGCCTGCTCCATCCGGAGATCCGCGTGGCGAGCGCGGGTGCGGTGGCGCTGGAACGCCTCGGGCCCGACCGCGAGGTCGACCGGCAGGCGCAGATCGGGCACCTCGAGCTCGAGCCGCTCGAGGCGAAGCCAGCCGAAGAAGGTGCGCTCGTCGAGCGTGAGTCGCCCGCTGCCGCCGGCCAGCCGAAAGCTGAAGCCCAGGCGAGGCGCCAGGGATCCCGCTCGGGAGCTGTCAGCCAGCGTGTTCGACACGTCGCGTCCCCTGACCACCATCGGCTGCGCCGATCGCTTGCGCCGACGGGCATCCTCGAGGCCCCCGCCCGCCGCGGTCGCGAACCGATCATATATGGTGGCGCCGCCCCCGTGGGAAGGGCGGGCCACCTCGCGCGCGTGTCACTCCTCGAACGGCGCACGCGCCGGCTGCGAGCGCGCCCGGCTCAGGTCCCGGCCGGGGGGATCAGATCAGAAGGAGCGTCGGCCGCCGAAGCGGGCGCCGAGCGTGGCGCACGGCTGATAGCCGGCCTGCTCGGCCCCCTTCTCGCCCTTCTCGTCCTCGAACAGCTCGCGGCTGACCTTGATCTCGCCCTTCTTGCTGGTCTCCTCGCAGCGCCGGGTCACCCAGTCGGACACGCGCTCGAGGCCCTTCTGGTACGCCAGTTGCTCCACGAGCTCGGGTCGCGACTCGTCGAACTTGGCGACGTCGGCGTCCTCGCGGTCCTTGAGGACCACCACCGCGAAGCCGTCTGGAAGCTCGTACGCCTCGGGAGCGATCTTGCCTTCCTCGAGCTTCTCGAACAGGTCGGTGACCAGCTTCTCGGACTTGCCGACGCCCGGCACGAAGTCACCCATGCGGGCCACCGGCCCGACCGTGTCGAGCCCGGGCTTGTCGACCGTGACCTCGGGCAGCGTCTCCCCCGAACCGGCCGCCGGAGCCGCGCCCGCCGGAGCGGCGCCCGGAGCGGCCGGCTTGCCCGCCGGAGCCGGAGCGGCGCCCGCCGGAGCGGCCGGCTTGCCCGCCGGAGCCGGAGCCGCGCCCGCCGGAGCGGCCGGCTTGCCCGCCGGAGCCGGAGCGGGAGCCGGAGCCGGCGTCCCGCCCGACTGCGCCAGCACGTTCGGCCCCTCGCGCACGATGAATCCCTGCTTGCCGTCCTCGACCGGCGCCGTCGCGCCGCCTTCCTCGCCGGCACCCTCCTCGCCCTCCTCGCCGCCGGTCGTCATGCCCCCCGGCGGCACGGTGCGGACGTCGATCCCCTGGCCCTTGAGCTGCTCTAGCTGCTCCAGCACCTCCGGCGGGAGATCGTTGGTGCTCGGCGACGAGTCATCGCGCTTGCGCTCGAACAGCTCGTCGAGCGGCCGGGTCGCCGCCATGGCGATCGCCTTGTCGGCGTCGCGCTTGGCCAGCGCGCGCGCGTAGTAGTCGGGCGCGACCCGGAACGCCAGGTCGAGGCGCTTCTGCTCGTAGGTCAGCGCCTTGTCGCTCCGCTCCTCGACCCGGACGATGTAGTAGCCGCGCTCGCCCTCGATCACATCGGAGACCGTGTGGACGGCCAGCTTCTTGACCGCCTCGACCACTTCCTTGCCCTGGCCGAGCGAGTCGGCCGGGCGCCAGCCGAGCAGCCCGCCGCGCGCCAGCGACGGCCGGTCCTCGCTGACCTCGCGAGCCACCGCGCCGAAATCGCCTCCAGCGGCCAGGCGAGCCTGCGCCGCCTCGGCCCGCTTCCGGGCCGGAACCTTCTCCTCCGCCGCCCCCGGCTTCTTGCCCGCGGCGGCAGCCGGGTCGCCCGGCTTCGCCTCTCCCGGCTTCGCCTGGCCCGGCTTTGCGCCCGGCTTCTCCGCCGCGTCCCGGGCGATGAAGATGAGCCGGGCCAGCACGCGCGGCTTGTCGGTCGCCCACTGGGTCTTCTCCGTCTCCCACGCCTTCTTGAGATCCGCCTCGTGACCGCTCATGTAGCGGTCGAGGTCGGCCTCGGTCAGCTGCAGCGCCGAGCGATAGCGCCGCTGGTCGAACTTCACGTAGTCGGCGGTGATGCGCGTGTTCTGGTTGACGTAGACCTGCCGCGCCTCCTCGTCGGAGACCGTGGCGCTGCGGATGAGCAGCTGCCGCATCATTTCCGCCATGTGCTCGCGGCGCTGCTCGTCGATGAGCTGGCGCACGTTGGTCAGCCCGAGCCCGTTGGCGAAGTTCTCGAGCTGCTGGTAGTCGCTCAGGAACTTGGGATCGTCCTGGCGAATGAACTGACCCAGGATGAGGAACTCGCCGGTCGACATCGCCAGGTTGACCGCGTCGTCGCTCATCCGGAAGCCCTGGTCCTGGGCCGCCTGGGCCAGGAGCTCGCGCTCGACCAGCGAGTCGACCGCCTGCTGCCGGCGGATCCCCATCTGGCCCGGGCCGCCGCCGCCGCCGCGCAAGGCGTTCATCGCGAAGCGCCAGCTGTTGAGCGACACCGACTGGCCGTCCACCTCGAGCGCGGCCGTCTTCGACTGGCCGGCGCATCCGAGGCTGTCAGGGCTGGCTTGCGGTCCGAAGCTGATGATGAAGACCGCGATGATGATCCCAAACAGGATCCAGATGATGAACGACCGGGAGTTCCTTCGCATCTGCTCGAGCATTGCGGGCGCATCCTAGCCCGAGACGTCTCGGGAGGCGACGCGCGGCGGCCGCGGAGCAGGGGCTCTGGTCGATCAGGCCGCCGGCTCCATCTCGACCCTGACCGGAGCATCGGCCCCCTCCCGCCGCCCGCCTGCCTGGAACACCCGGGATCGGATCCGTAGGTCCCAGGGCGCCAGATGCGCACATCAGGGGTGCCACTTTCGCCCTTACCTAATTAGAATCAATTGCAAATCTCGCTCCGGACATGGTACTTCTGTCGAAAGCGCAGAAATTTCGCGCAGAATCCGATTCTGTATTTAATAACGGCCACTTGATGGCCTTTGTCCACAGGACGAGCCAAGAGTCATGCTTTTTGATTGGGTCTACGGACTTTTCTCCAACGACCTGGCTATCGACCTCGGAACCGCGACGACTCTGACCTTCGTCAAGGGCCGCGGAATCGTCGCCAACGAGCCCTCGGTCGTCGCCGTGCAGCGCGGCGCCTCCGGCGTGAAGAAGGTGCTCGCGGTCGGGCGCGAAGCGAAGGAGATGCTCGGCCGTACGCCGGGCAACATCGTCGCCATCCGCCCGATGAAGGACGGCGTCATCGCCGACTTCGAGGTCACCGAGGCCATGCTGCGCTACTTCATCCAGAAGGCGCACCAGCGCCGCACGCTGGTCCGCCCGCGCGTGATCGTGTGCGTGCCCTCGGGCATCACCGAGGTCGAGAAGCGCGCCGTGCGCGACAGCGCGCTCGCCGCCAGCGCGCGCGAGGTCTATTTGATAGAGGAACCGATGGCGGCGGCGATCGGCGGCGGCCTGCCGATCACCGAGCCGACCGGCAACATGATCGTCGACATCGGCGGCGGCACCACCGAGGTCGCCGTCATCTCGCTGGCCGGCATCGTGCTCGCCAAGTCGATCCGGGTCGCCGGCGACAAGATGGACGAGGCGATCGTCCAGTACATCAAGCGCAAGTACAACCTGCTCATCGGCGAGCGGACCGCCGAGGCGATCAAGAAGGAGATCGGCTCGGCCTACCCGCTCGACGAGCCGCGCACCATGGAGGTCAAGGGACGCGACCTGGTCGCCGGCGTGCCCAAGACCCTGGTGGTCAACTCCGACGAGATCCGCGAGGCGCTGCAGGAGCCGGTCAACGCGATCGTGGACGCGGTCCGCTCGGTCCTCGAGCGCACTCCGCCCGAGCTCAGCGCCGACATCGTCGACAAGGGCATCGTCCTGTCGGGCGGCGGCGCGCTCCTGCGCAACATCGACGTGCTCCTGCGCGAGGAGACCGGGCTGCCGGTCATGGTGTGCGAGAACCCGCAGCTCGCCGTCGTGCTCGGAACAGGCCGGGCGCTCGACGAGATCAAGCTGCTCAAGGAAATCGCGCTGCAGTAGGGCGCGCCGTGACCCCCCTCCGGCGTCGATTTCTCGACTACGGGCTGGCGGCGGTGCTGCTGGCCACGCCGGTCCTGATCCTTCAGGCCGGGCTCAAGGAGCCGGGGCACCTGAACGGGTTCGACCAGGCCGTGCTGCGCATCTCGTCGCCGCTGCAGGCGGCGATGTCGTGGCTGGTCGAGGGCGTGGGCGGGGTGTGGAACCGCTACATCGCGCTGGTCGACATCGAGGAGGAGAACCGCGAGCTGCGCGCGGCCAACGTCCGCCTGCGCGACGAGCTGGGCGCCGCCCGGCGCGCCGCGGCAGACGCCGGGTTGCTCGAGCAGCTGGTCCAGCTCCGCCGCAAGACCGACGCCGAGACGGTCGGCGCCCGGGTGGTGGCGTCGAGCATCAACCCGTACTTCCGGGTGGTGCGCCTGCGCCTCGACCGCGGCGAGGGGGACGTCCAGGTCGGCATGCCGGTCCTCGACGATCACGGCCTGGTCGGCCGCATCCACCGGGTGTTCGGCCGCCACTCCGACGTCCTGCTCATCACCGATCCGGACTCTTCGATCGACGTCGTCATCCCGCGCACCGGCGGGCGCGGCTGGGTGACCGGCATGGCCCGCGACGACGTGTACCGCTGCAAGATCGAGTTCCTCGAGCGCGGCAAGCCGGTCAAGGTCGGCGACCAGGTGGTGACCTTCGGCCTCGGCGCGCTGCCGGCCGGCATCCCGGTCGGCGTGGTCTCCGCCGTCCACGCGGTCGACTACCGCATGTACCAGGAGGTGGAGATCGAGCCGGCGGTCGACTTCGGCTCGCTCCGCCGGGTGCTGGTCGTCCTGTCGCCGCCGCCGCCACCGGATCCCGACGGCGCCGCACCGGCGCCGCCCGAGCCGGCCCACCACGTGGGGAGCTACTGATGCGGCTGGTCGCGCAGGTGTTCCTGGCCTACTTCATGGTCCTCGTGGTCGCGGCGCTGTGGCGGCTGGTCCCGATCGAGCGCGCGATCCCGGACGTGGTCGCGCTGTCGGCGGTCTACATCGGGCTGGCCGCGCGCGAGCGGCTCGCCCCCGCCATGCTGTCGGCGGTGGTGATGGGTTACCTGGCCGATCTCCTGATCGGGACGCCGACGGGGCTCCTGTCGACCAGCGCCGGCGTGATGTGCCTGCTCGGCCACTTCGTGCAGGGCCGGCTCATCGTGCGCGGCCCGCTGGTCACCGCGGCGTTCGCCCTGGTGGTCGGGCTGGTCTCCGCGGCGGTGCTGATGGCGCTGCGCGCCTGGCTCGGCGTGCTGTCGGCCTCGTTCTCGTCCGAGGTGGTGACCGCGCTGCTGTCGGCGCTCTTGACCGCGCTGGCCGGGCCGCTGGTGTTCCGCCTGTGCCGCCAGACCGACGCGCGCTTCGCCCGCACCCGGCGCGAGCGCGACGCAGCGGCCGAGGGGCTCATCCCGTGACCGGAGCCGGGCCGTGCTGATCCGCAGCGCGCCGGGCGGCCACGAGCCGCGCTCGCCCGAGCTGCGCCGGCGGCTGGTCTGGCTGCTGGCGGTCATGGCGGTCTCGTTCACCGCGCTGGTCGTCCGCCTGTGGCAGCTCCAGATCGTGCGCGGCAACGAGTACTTCGAGGCGGCTCGATCCAACGTGGTCGACGAGCGCTTCCTGCCGTCGGTGCGCGGCAAGGTGGTGGACCGCAACGGGGTGGCGCTGGCCGACAATCGCCCCGCCTTCAACATCTACGTGGTGCCGCGCCTGTTCGACGCGGCGGCCCGCGCCCGCCTCATCGATCTGCTCGGCCTCGACGGCGAGGAGGTCACCCGGCTCGACCAGCGCCTGGCCACCGCCCGCAAGCGCCGGTCGACCCGCGCGGTCATGGTCCTCGAGGATCAGGGGCGCGACCGGGCCGGGCTGGTCGCCCAGGCCCGCCCCGAGCTGGGCGGCGCGGTCCAGGTGCACGACGAGCCGTACCGGACGTACCCGTTCGGCACCCTGGCCGCCCACCTGGTCGGCTTCATGAACCAGCCCAGCTCGCAGGAGATGGCCGACCTCGAGAAGCAGGGCTACGACGCCACCGAGTTCGTGGGCCGCTACGGGGTCGAGCGGGGCTGGGAGAGCTACCTCCACGGCAAGAAGGGGATCGAGCGCTTCATCATCAACGCGAGCGGCGACCGCATCGACGACGCCGAGGCCGAGAAGCTGATCGAGGGGGCGCGCTTCGAGCCGCCGATCGCCGGGCACGACGTCGTCCTCACCATCGATCTCGAGCTGCAGCGGCTGGCCGAGCACGCGGTCGGCGCCCACCCGGCCGCCGCGGTCGCGGTGGTCGAGGTCGAGACCGGCCGCATGCTGGCGCTGGTGTCGACCCCCTCGTTCGACCCGAACGTGATGACCGGCCACCTGACCCGCGTCGAGCACGAGCGCCTGCAGGGCGACCCGCGCCACCCGTACGTCGACAAGACGCTGCAGCAGCACTACCCGCCCGGGTCGACCTACAAGTTCGTGGTCGGCGGCGCCGCGCTCGAGGACCACCTGGCCTCGCCGTCCGAGCACCTGACCTGCCCCGGCTCGCACCGGGCCGGCGGGCGCCTCTTCTACTGCATGCACACCCACGGCTCGGTCGACTTCCTCGACGCCCTCCAGCGCTCGTGCAACGTCTACTTCTGGAAGCTGGCCGAGCGGGTCGGCATCGACCGGATGGCCGCGGTGGCGACCGACTTCGGCTTCGGCGCGGTGACCGGGCTGGGCCTGAACGGCGAGGTGCCCGGGCGGGTCCCGACCCGCGCGTTCTACGACGACCGCGGGGTCCACACCCTCGGTCACACGCTCAACACCGCCACCGGCCAGGGTGACGTCGAGCTGACCGTGGTGCAGCTGGTCATGGCCTACGCCGCGCTGGCCAACGGCGGGCGCCTGTACGCGCCGAAGGTGGTCGAGCGGGTCGAGAGCGCCGGCGGCGAGGTGGTCGCCGAGGTGAAGCCGGAGCTGCGCCGCCGGATCGCGCTCTCGCCCGCCACCCTCGACGTCATCCGGCAGGGCATGTGGCGGGTGGTCAACGCGCCGGGTGGCACCGCGCACCGCTTCGGGCGCAGCGACCTGGTCGAGATCGTCGGCAAGACCGGCACCGCCCAGGTCCACGGGCGCCGACCCAAGGACGACGCGGCGGCCGCGCCGCAGGAATGGGATCCGAACGGCGACCACGCCTGGTTCGCCGGATGGGCCCCGGCCAGCCGGCCCGAGATCGCCATCGTGGTCCTCATCGAGCACGGCGGCGGGGGCGGCGCGGTCGCGGCGCCGGTCGCCCGCGAGATCATCGAGGGCTACTTCACCAGCGTGAAGCCGCGGAGGGCGGCCCTGTGAAGCTGGGCGCGTCCGCCTCCGAGCTGGCCCGTCCGGCGATCGGGACCAGCGGCTGGCGGCGCTTCGTGCGCCGGTTCGACTGGCCGCTGTTCGCCCTGGTGCTGGTCCTGGCCGGGATCGGGCTGCTCAACCTGTACAGCGCCACCGCCCGCACCGCGCACTCGGCCAAGTTCGACAACCAGATCATGTGGACGTCGATCGGGGTCGGCTGCTTCTTCCTGTTCGCCGCGCTCGACTACCGATCGCTCCACCGGCTGGCCTGGATCGGGCTGGCGGTCACCCTGGTCGCCATCGCCGTGGTCCGCGTCCTGTCCGACCCGATCAAGGGCTCGGTGCGCTGGCTCGACCTCGGCGGCGTGCACTTCCAGCCGTCGGAGATGGCCAAGCTGGCGGTCATCCTGTCCCTCGCCCGTCTCCTCCACGACCGCGCCCGCGAGGAGCTGGGCCCGGGCGAGATGGTCGCCGGGCTGGTCGGGATCGGCGCCTCGGTCCTGCTCATCGCCTCGCAGCCGGATCTGGGCACGTCGATCCTCCTGGCTCTCATCATCGGGTCGGTCACCGCGCTCCTGGTGGTGAGGATGTGGCCGCTGGTCTGCGCCGCGGCGCTCGGCCTGGCGATGACCCCGCTCCTGTGGGAGCGGATGGAGGAGTACCAGCGCTCGCGGGTGCTGGCCTTCCTCGACCCGGCCGCGGATCCGACCGGGGCCGGCTGGCACACCCAGCAGTCGATCTTCGCGGTCGGCTCCGGGCGGGTCACGGGCAAGGGCTTTCTCAGCGCGACCCAGAACCAGCTCAACTTCCTGCCCGAGCACTGGACCGACTTCCCGTTCTCGGTGTGGGCCGAGGAGTGGGGCTTCGTCGGCTCGGTCGTGCTGCTGGCCATCTTCGCGTTCCTGGCCGTGTGGGTGGTGAACGCGGCGGTCCGCGCCCCGGACCGCTTCGGCACCGCCATCTGCCTGGGCGTGGGCGCGATGCTGTTCTGGCACGTCGTGGTGAACGTGGCGATGGTGGTCGGGCTCGCCCCGGTGGTCGGGGTGACCCTGCCGTTCATCTCCTACGGCGGGTCGTCGACCCTCACCTTCTTCGTCGGCCTCGGCCTGGTCGCGTCGGTCTCGCTCCGCCGCCAGCCGTTCTGATCGCATCGCCCGCGCCGGCCGTCCGGCGCGAGCTCGCGGGTCGCTACCTGTCGGCTCCGGCTCAGCTGGCCGGGGCGAGGTGCTTCTTCAGCTCGTCCTCGATCTTCGAGCGCGGCGCGGCGCCGACGATCTGGCCGACCACCTTGCCGCCCTTGAACACCAGGAGGGTCGGGATCGAGCGGATGCCGTAGCGCTGCGGCACGATCTGGTGCTGGTCGATGTCCAGCTTGCCCACCACGATGCGGCCCTTGTACTCGGTCGCGAGCGCGTCGACCGACGGCGCGACCTGCTTGCACGGCCCGCACCAGACCGCCCAGAAGTCGACCAGTGCGGGCTTGTCGGAGCGGAGGATCTCGGACTCGAAGTTGTCGTCGGAGAGCTCGAGGACGTCGGCGTTGGCCATGGTGAACATCTTCCTTTCGGGCGTGTCGAGTATTGATAAACACCTGGCTGCACACCTGCAAGTGCGACAACCGGCCCCTGGCCACTCCGCGCGGTCGGGGGGGTACGTTGCGGTCGGCGCGCCCCCCGCATATCATGGCGCTTTCGCCCCATGGCGCAGCTCTTCATCTCGCACGACCGTCTCGACGCCTGGAGCGCCGAGCAGCGCGTCTCCGTGACCGGGGACATCATGACGCTTTCGGACGATGGCCGCGCCTTTCGCATCCGCCCGGCGGTGCGCTTCCTGCGGGTGGCCGGAAGCGACGAGGATCCGCACCAGCTGCTCGACACCGTGCGCGACGAGCGCAGCCTGGACGAGATGGGCGCCGATCATTACATGTACTCGGTGATCCTGGGCGAGACGGCGTACGACGTGCAGCCCGGCTTCCTGGGCGAGCCGATCCCGCGCGGCACCGAGGGCTCGTGAGCGCCCCGTGACCGACGCGACGGTCATCACGGTCGCGCCATCCCCGGCCTTCTACGTGGCGCTGATCCTCTACGGCGTGGCCGCGCTGCTCTACGTCAGCGCGTTCGTCGAGGCGCCGCGCTGGATGGTGCCGGCCGCGCGCTGGGCGCTCCTGGCCGCGTTCGTCACCCACGGCATCGACATCGGCTGGCGCGGCGTCCTCCACGTCCATCCGGCCACGTCGGTGCGCGAGGCGCTCGGCTTCCTGTCGTGGGTGATGGTGGGCGGATATCTGTGGTGGGCGTGGCGGGTCAAGCTGGCCATGCTGGGCGCGTTCGTCGCGCCGGCCGCGCTGGCGATCCTGGCCCTGGCCCGGCTGTCTCCATCCGGCGAGCCGATGGCCGGCCTGTCCGCGCTCGGCCGGGTGCACATCTCGCTCGCCACCCTCGGGGTCGCCATCTTCGCGCTGGCCACCGCGATCGCGGTCATGTACCTGTTCGAGGATCGCAGCATCAAGCGCAAGGAGTTCGACCGCGTGCTGTTCAAGCGCGGCGCGGCGCTCGAGACGCTCGACCGGCTGTCGCACCGCCTGGTGGTGATCGGGTTCCCGATCTTCACCGCCTCGGTGATGCTGGGCGTGGTGTGGGGGGCGCAGCGCGCCGAGCTCCTGTCCCGCCCGGAGTGGTGGATCGCGCTGGTCACCTGGGCGTCGTTCGGCGGCCTCCTGGTCGCGCGCACCACCCACGGCTGGCGCGGGCGCAAGGCGGCGGTGCTGACCATCATGGGTTTCACCGCCTCGGTCGCGGTGCTGGCCATCTACCTGGCCCGCCGGGCGCTGGGAGGGTGAGCGGGTGGCCTCGGCCGGCGGAAGCGGCGAGCTGTTCGTGGTCGGCCTGTCGTGGCGGACCGCGCCGGTGGCGGTGCGCGAGCGGCTCGCCTTCCGCGACGAGGAGGTCGCGCCCGCGCTGGCCGACCTGCTCGGCTCGCCCGACATCGACGAGGCGGTGATCCTGTCCACCTGCAACCGGGTGGAGATCTATGGATCGACCCCGCCGGCCCAGCCGGGCGGCAGCGCGGTGGTGGCCGCGGCGGTGGCGCGCAGCTTCCTGGCCCGCTCGCGCGGGGTCGCCGCCGAGGGGCTGGCCGATCACCTGTACGAGCGGGTCGATGTCGACGCGATCCGCCACCTGTTCCGCGTCGCCGCCGCGCTCGATTCGATGGTGGTGGGGGAGTCGCAGATCCTCGGCCAGCTGAAGGGCGCCTACGGCGCGGCGGCGCGGGTGCAGGCCACCGGCGCGGTGCTCGGCCGCAGCATGGAAAAGGCGTTCCAGGTGGCCAAGCGGGTCCGCAGCGAGACCGGCATCAGCCGCGGCGCCGCCAACGTGTCGTCGGTCGCGGTCGAGCTGGCCCGCCGCGTGTTCGGCGACCTCGACGGCAAGACGATCCTGGTCATCGGGGCCGGCAAGATGTCGGCCCTGGCCGCGCGCCACCTGCGCGTGGCCGGCGCCCGCTCGATCCTGGTCACCAACCGCTCGCCGGAAAAGGCGGCCGAGCTGGCTGCCGAGGTCGAGGGGACCGCGCGCCCGTGGGCCGAATTGCCCGCGCTCCTGGCCGAGGCGGACGTGGTGCTGAGCTCGACCGGCGCGACCCAGCCGATCCTCGATCCGAAGCTGATGAAGGGCGCGATGAAGGCGCGCCGCTGGCGCCCGCTGGTGGTCGTCGACATCGCGGTCCCGCGCGACGCCGATCCGGCGATCGGCAAGCTGGACGGCGTGTACCTGTTCGACATCGACGACCTCGAGCGGGTGGTGTCCGAGAACCTCAAGGAGCGGCAGAAGGAGGCGGACGCGGCCCTGTCGATCGTCGAGGTCGAGGTCACCGAGCTGCGCCGCTGGCTGCGCGCCCAGCGGGTGGTGCCGACCATCCGCTCGCTGCGCGAGCACTTCCACCACGTCGCGATGGGCGAGGCCGAGCGCTGCATCACCGGGCTCGGCCCGCAGGCCAGCGCCGCCGACGTCGAGAAGGCGATCCGGCGCATGAGCGAGCTCATCGCCAACAAGCTGCTCCACACGCCGCTGTCCGCGCTCAAGGCCACCGAGCAGGACCTCGACACCATGGTGCAGGTGACCCAGCGCCTGTTCGCGCTGACCGACGCGCCCGAGCCGGCCCCCGCGGCCGCGCCGGAGCCGTTGATCCAGGGAAAGAAGGGATGATGTCGGAGGCAGGACCCCGCCCGCGCATGACCATCGCCACGCGCGGCAGCGCGCTGGCCCTGTGGCAGGCCGAGCACGTCAAGGCGCGCCTGGTGGCCGCCCAGCCCGGCCTCGAGGTCGAGCTCCTGGTCCTCAAGACCACCGGCGACAAGATCGTCGACCGCCCGCTGTCCGAGGTCGGCGGCAAGGGCCTCTTCGTGAAGGAGATCGAGCAGGCGCTGATCGACCTCGCCGCCGACGTCGCGGTGCACAGCATGAAGGACGTGCCTGCCGAGCTCGCCCCCGGGCTGATCATGGCGGCGGTGTCGGCGCGCGAGGATCCGCGCGACGCGCTGGTCAGCCGCGGTGGCGAGGCGCTGCTGTCGCTCGCGCAGGGCGCGCGGGTGGGGACCTCGAGCCTGCGGCGGGTGTGCCAGCTGCGCGCGGTGCGCCCGGATCTCGATCTGGTCCCGCTGCGCGGCAACGTGCCGACCCGGCTCCGCGCGGTCGAGCGCGGCGATCTCGCCGCCGCGGTCCTGGCCGCGGCCGGGCTGCGCCGCCTGGGCCACGAGGAGCGCATCAGCGAGCTGCTCGATCCGTCGGTGTGCGTGCCGGCGGGCGGGCAGGGCGCGCTCGGGATCGAGACCCGCGCGGGCGACGCCGCGGCCCTCGAGCTCTGCCGCCGCGCCATGCACAGCGACGAGGACGCCGCGTACGTGGCGGCCGAGCGCGGCTTCACCGGGCGGCTGGGCGGAGGCTGTCAGACCCCGCTGGCGGCGCACGCCCGCCCGTCGGGGGCCAGCGGCGAGCTCCACCTGGTGGCCCTGATCGGGCGCCCGGACGGGATCGAGATCATCCGCGGCGAGCGGCGCGGGCCCCTCGGCGACGCCGCCCGGCTCGGGGCCGATCTGGCCGTGGAGCTGCTCGGGCGCGGCGGGGCGCGCATCCTGCGCGAGCTCGGCGTGGAAACCTAGCGCCGCCGCGCGGGGACGGTCCAGGAAACAGGCCGGCCCTCGCGCCGTGCGCGCCGTCTGGTCATCGCCGGCGGAACCTGCTCTAATGAAGGTTGGGGGTAGCGCGGCTCATTTGCTGGCCTGCGCGCACATTGCTATGACCGTGGGGAGAAGCCTCGGGCGCAGGGTCGCCGTGGCGGTGGTGGTGGCGGGGATGGCGGGGACCGGTTGCACCGGCGCGAACGAGCGCTGTGCGCGCGGCGTCAGCACCACCCAGCTCAACTCGGAGCATCGCCGGGACCGCCACACCATCCGCAATCTGGAGAACGAGATCGTGCTCCTGCGCGCGCAGCTGCACGATCGTCCGCCGCCCGGGCCGGGCGAGGTGGCCGCGGCGCCGGTGCCGCCGACCCCGCCGCCCGCGAGCGCGGCCGCCGGCGAGCCGCTGCCGGCTGGATTCGGCGACTCGCCGTACGGCGGCGAGGTCGAGGTGGTCTACGAGGGCGAGGCGGCGGTGGAGAACAAGAACCGCCCGCGCATCGTCCTGCACGAGACGCACCGGGACGACGAGGGGCTCACCCCGGACGGTGACGACGCGGCGGTGGCGCCGGAGGCCGCGCCGTACCGGCAGGTGGCCCCGCTGCCCGAGACCGGGTCCGAGCGGCTGTCCGTGGTGCCGGGACGCATCCCGACCGTGGACGAGCAGCTCCGCCGCGCGCGGGCCGCGACCGGCGCGGAGGGCGGTGTGGTCGCGTCGGTCAGGCCGGCGAGCGGGCTGGTGCCGCGCGCGACCGCCTCGAGCATGCGCGCGAGCGCCGCGCTGGCGTCGATCAAGCCGTCGGCCTCGCCGGCCGCGCCGTCGCCGGCCGGGTCGTCGCCGTTCGCCGCGGCGGCGGCCACCCACGCCGCCGAGGTCGCCGCCGGCAACCCGATGGCCGACTATCGCCACGCCCTCGCCGCGCTGCGGGCCGGCAAGTCGGACGAGGCGGTGGCCGGGTTGCGCTCCTTCCTGGAGCGGTTCCCGCGCCACTACCTGGCCGACAACGTCCAGTTCTTCCTGGCCGAGTCGTTCTACCGGCGCGCGCGCTACGTCGACGCGCTGGGCGAGTATCACCACCTGGTCGAGCGCTACTGGCGCGGCAACAAGCTGCCCGACGCCCTGCTCAAGATCGGCCTGTGCGAGCTGGCGCTCGGCCGCCACGAGGCCGGGGTCGCGTCGCTTCGCCGGCTGGTCTCGCGCTTTCCCCGCACCAGGCCGGCCCGCGCCGCCCGCGCCCGCCTGTCGGAGCGGGCACCGATCTCGGGTGTCGCCACCTCGGGTGTCAATCAATGACGAATGCATCCATCCTCCGCGTCGTCGCCGGCGGCATCGCGCTCGCCGCGGCGCTGGCCGCGCCGGCCGCCGCCCAGGTCCCCACGGTCGCCCCCGACGGCACTCTGTCCGATCCAGCGGCGCCACCACCCGCGCCGCCTCCGGCCCCGATCATCATCAACACGCCGGGGGCGCAGCCCGGCGCTGCGGGCGCTGCCCAGGGCGGTGACGCCACCGGCGCGGCCGCGCCGTCGGCCAGCGGCTACTACCACACCGACGAGTACGGCGGGCCGGCCGAGGACGAGGCGGGCGGGGTGCCGGCCGGCGCGGTGCCGGAGCTGCACGTGGTCCGCTCGGGCGACACGCTGTGGGACCTGTGCGCGGCCTACTTCAACAGCCCGTGGGAGTGGCCGCGAGTCTGGTCCTACAACCCGGAGATCACCAACCCGCACTGGATCTACCCGGGCGATCAGGTCCGCATGCGCCAGGCCGGGGCCGCGGCGGAAAAGCCCGGCCAGCCGGTCGCGCGCGGCAGGGCGCGCAGCACCGCGCCGCTCGCCGACACGACGACGGGCCTGAGGCAGCTCGCGTTCATCGCCCACGACGACCTCGCGTTCGCGCTGAGCATCGACGGAGGCCCGGACGAGAAGCTCATGCTCGCCACCGGCGACGAGGTCTATCTCAGCTATCCGAAGAACAGGCCGCCCCGGGTCGGCAGGCGCTACGCCATCTACCTCGAGAAGCAGCGGATCCGCCACCCGACCCGCGACGAGGAGGTCGGCGCGTTCGTCCGCGTCGTCGGTGAGGTGGAGGTGATCAGCGCGGCGGCCGGCAAGCGCGCGCGCGGGGTGCTGGTCGACAGCGTGGACGTCATCGAGCGCGGGATGAAGGTGGGCCCGGTCGTCCGCCAGTACCACGACGTGCCGTTCGCCCCGGCCGAGGCCAACCTCGAGACGATCATCGTGGGGGAGATGCAGTCGGTGCAGCTGATCGGCTCGCTCCAGATCGTCTTCCTCGACCGCGGCGCCGCGGACCGCGTCCGGGTCGGCAATCACCTCCACGTGGTGCGCCGCGGCGATGGCTACCAGCCGGTCATGAGCCGGCCGAGCGGCATCGGCCAGAACGACGAGCGCTACCCGGCCCGCGCGGTCGGCGAGATCCTGGTGGTCGAGACCGGCAAGCACAGCGCGGTCGGGATCGTGCTCGGCTCCGACAAGGAGCTCGGGATCGGCGATCGCGCGCTGCTCAGCCGCGGTCGCTAGCAACGAAGCCACCTCAGATCGCAGCCCGAGCCCTGCTCGGAACGACGCCCCGGTCCATGCCGGCCCGGGTCGGCCTGGCGGGGCGCCTCGACGATCCGAACCCACCATCTTCCCTGTGTCGGCGACCTGGGGGGTCCGGGTGGCCGGATTCGCGGCCCTCTCTAACGCCTGAAAATCGTTCGGTCGTGAACCGAGTCGCTTGACGCGCCGGTCCCGGGTGGCTAATTGCTTGAACCCTCGTGACCGCCGCCACCCAGCTCCTGGCTCCCGACTACCCGGCCCGTCTTGCCGGGACTCCGGACCCGCCGCGGCAGCTGTTCGTGCGAGGGACGCTCCCGCCCCCCCGGCCCGAGCTGGTGGTCGCCATCGTCGGAGCCCGGGCCGCGCAGCGCACCTCCATGGATCGAGCCCGCCGCCTGGCCGCCGATCTGGCCGGTGAGGGCGCGGTCATCGTCTCGGGTGGCGCGATCGGCATCGACGCCGCCGCCCACCAGGGCGCCCTCGACGCCGGCGGCACCACCGTGGCGGTCCTGGCCGGCGGGCTCGACGACCCGTACCCCGCGCGCAACCGCCCGCTCTTCGATCAGATCGCGTCGCGCGGGGGAGCACTGGTCTCGGCCGAGCCTGCCGGCACCCCGCCGCTCCGCCGGCTGTTCGTCGGGCGCAACGCGGTCATCGCGGCGCTGTCCGACGCGGTGGTGGTGGTCGAGGCCGAGGCCGGCTCCGGCAGCCTGCACACCGCCCGCGCCGCGCTCCGCTACGGCCGGCTGGTCGCGGCGGCGCCCGGCTCGCCGGCATGCGAGGCGCTCCTGGCTCGCGGCGCGGCGCTGGTCGAGAGCGCGGCCGATCTCCACGCCGCCCGGGCCGGGCGTCCCCGGGCTCCCGGCGCCCAGCTACCCGCGCCGGGCAGTCGCGAGGCCCTGGCTCTCGACGCGCTCGACGGCGGCGCGCCCCGCACCGGAGCGGCCGTGGCTGCCATGAGCGGCCTGGCCCTGCGCGACGCGACGCGCGCCCTCGCCGGGCTCGAGCTCGAGGGGCTGGCGCTCCTCGTGCCGGGTCAGGCGTACCTGCGTTCCCCTCTCGCCGAGCGCCTGCGGGCAGGCCCGGCGCAACCGTAGAAAGGTATTCGCACGCGGATGGCCACCAGCAAGAAGATCAAGGCGCAGCGCCCGGCACCCGAGGCCGCGACGCAGGCCAAGACGCAGGTCAAGACCAAGGCCGCGGTCGCCAAGGCCGGCAAGGCCCGCCCGGTCAAGCCGGACAAGGCCGAGCAGCCGGAGCAGGCCGCGACGCCGGAGAAGACGGTCAAGGTGAAGAAGGGCGCCGCGGTGAAGCCGCCCGCGCCGAAGCGCCCGGCCGCCAAGCGCGCGTCGGCTCGCAAGGGTCGCACCGACGACGACGCGCCGGACGAGCTGGAGACCGCCGACGGGTCGGCCGAGCCGGAGCGCAAGCGCGGCAAGACCAGCAAGGCCAGCAGCAAGGGCAAGTCGCTCGTGATCGTCGAGTCACCGGCCAAGGCGCGGACGATCAAGAAGTACCTGGGCGCGGGCTACACGGTGAAGGCGTCGGTCGGGCACGTGAAGGACCTGCCCAAGTCGCGCCTCGGGGTCGACGTCGCCAACGGCTTCGAGCCGGAGTACGTCGTCCTGCGCGACAAGAAGAAGATCATCAGCGAGATCCGCGCCGCCGCCGAGGCGGTCGAGTTCGTCTACCTGGCGCCCGACCCGGATCGCGAGGGAGAGGCGATCGCGTGGCACATCGCCGAGGAGCTGCGCGACATCAACCCGAACATCCAGCGGGTCCTGTTCAACGAGATCACCCGCAAGGGGATCACCGAGGCGCTCAAGCACCCGACCCAGGTCGACACCCACAAGACCGACGCGCAGCAGGCTCGCCGCATCCTCGACCGCCTGGTCGGCTACGAGATCAGCCCGATCTTGTGGAAGAAGGTCCGCCGCGGGCTGTCGGCCGGCCGCGTCCAGTCGGTCGCCGTCCGCATGATCTGCGACCGCGAGGTCGAGATCGGCATCTTCAAGCCGGAGGAGTACTGGACGGTCGACGCCGACTGCCAGGCCGGTGAGCCGCCGCCGTTCACCGCGCGCATCTGGCGGTGGGACGGGATCAAGGCCGAGCCGAAGACCCAGGTCGAGGCCGACGAGATCGCGGTCGAGCTCCGCGCCGGATCGGCCCAGGTCGCCCAGGTCGAGCGCAAGGAGCGCCGCCGCCGGCCGCAGCCGCCGTTCATCACCTCCAAGTTGCAGCAGGAGGCGGCCCGCAAGCTGCGCTTCTCGGCCAAGCGGACCATGGCGCTGGCCCAGCGGCTGTACGAGGGCCTCGAGCTGGGCGAAGAGGGCCCGGTCGGCCTCATCACCTACATGCGTACCGATTCGACCCGCGTGTCCGACGACGCGCTGATCGAGGTCCGCCAGTTCATCGCCAACCGCTACGGCGCCGAGTTCATGCCGGAGGAGGCGATCGTCTACAAGACCTCGAAGAGCGCGCAGGACGCGCACGAGGCGATCCGGCCCACCTCGATGGAGCTCACCCCGGACCGGGTGGCGTCGCTGCTCGAGACCGCCGGGCACCCGGAGGCGGTCGAGCTGGTCAAGCTGTACACGCTGGTGTGGAACCGCTTCGTCGCCTGCCAGATGGCGCCGGCGGTGTACGACCAGACCACCGTGGATCTCAGCCGCGGCCGGGCCACGCTGCGCGCGACCGGCCAGGTGATGAAGTTCGCCGGCTACACCGCGGTCTACACCGAGCAGGAGAGCGACGACGAGGCGGCCGAGAAGGCAGCCGACAGCGATCGCCTGCTGCCGCCCCTGGCCGAGGGAGACACCGTCACCCTGGTCGAGGTGCGGCCCGAGCAGCACTTCACCCAGCCGCCGCCGCGCTTCACCGAGGCGTCGCTGGTCAAGGAGCTGGAGGAGAAGGGGATCGGGCGGCCGTCGACCTACGCGGCCATCCTGTCCACCATCGTCGACCGCGGCTACGTCGAGCGGCGCGAGCGCCGGTTCTTCCCGACCGAGCTCGGCACGCTGGTCAACCAGCTCCTGGTCGAGTCGTTCCCCGAGATCATCGACACCGAGTTCACCGCGCTCATGGAGCAGGACCTCGACAAGGTGGAGGAGGGGCAGCGCGACTGGCGCGATCTGCTGGGCGTGTTCTACAAGCCGTTCGCCCTCGACCTGGCCAAGGCCCAGGAGCAGATGCGCGACGTGAAGCGCGAGGAGATCCCGACCGAGTACGTGTGCGAGAAGTGCGGCAAGCCGATGGTCATCAAGTGGGGACGGAACGGCTCGTTCCTGGCCTGCCAGGGCTACCCGGAGTGCCGCAACACCAAGGAGATCGATCGCAAGCCGGACGGCACGGTCGAGATCCGGCCCGAGGAGACCACCGACGAGGTGTGCGAGAAGTGCGCCGCCCCGATGGTGGTGAAGCGCGGCCGGTTCGGCTCGTTCCTGGCCTGCTCGCGCTATCCCGACTGCAAGACCACCAAGCCGATCTCGCTCGGGGTCGCCTGCCCGCGCGAGGGCTGCGGCGGGTTCCTGACCGAGAAGCGGTCGCGGCGCGGCAAGACGTTCTTCGGCTGCTCGAACTACTCCAAGACCGCGTGTGACTTCGTGACCTGGGACCGGCCGATCGCCGAGCCGTGCCCGGAGTGCGGCGCGAAGTTCATGGTCAAGAAGGAGAACCGCAGCGGGGTGCAGGTGCGCTGCCTGACCTGCACGTTCAAGAAGAGCGAGGGCGCGGAGGCCGCGTAGAGCGCGGCGGATCGCCATGGCCTACCGCGAACCGGAGGTGACCGTCATCGGCGGGGGCCCGGCCGGGTGCGAGGCGGCCTGGCAGCTGGCCGAGGCCGGAGTGCGGGTGGCGCTGGTCGACATGAAGCCGGCGGCGCTGTCGCCGGCCCACCAGACGCCGCTCCTCTGCGAGCTGGTCTGCTCCAACTCGCTGCGCTCCGACGAGCCGACCGCGCCGGCCGGGCTGCTGAAGCGCGAGCTGCGCCGGGCCGGCTCGCTGGTCATCGCGTCGGCCGATCGCCACAAGGTCCCGGCCGGGGCCGCGCTGGCGGTCGAGCGGTTCGGCTTCGCCCGCGAGGTGACCACCCGGCTCGCGCTTCACCCGAACGTGTCGATCGAGCGGCGGGTGGTCGAGCGGCTGCCGGACGGGCCGACCGTGCTCGCCACCGGCCCGCTGACCGGCGGCGCGCTGGCCGACGAGCTGCGCCGGCTGTGCGGCGGCGAGCGGTTCTACTTCTACGACGCGATCGCGCCGATCGTGGCCGCCGAGTCGGTCGATCCGGCCGCGTCGTTCCGCGCGTCGCGCTGGGACAAGAACCAGGCGCCCGGCTGCGCGGAGGACGCGTGCGGTGACGGCGGCGGCGACGTCGGAGTCGGCGACTACCTCAACTGTCCGCTCGATCAAGCGACCTACCAGCGCTTCGTGGCCGAGGTGCAGGCGGCGCGCCGGGTGGCGCCGCGCGACTTCGAGGAGGCGCGCTACTTCGAGGGCTGCCTGCCGATCGAGGTGATGGCGGACCGGGGCGAGGATGTGCTGCGCTACGGGCCGATGCGCCCGGTCGGGCTGGTCGACCCGCGCACCGGGCGGCGCCCCTACGCGGTGGTGCAGCTCCGCCCGGAGAACCGCTACCTGACCGCGTACAACCTGGTCGGCTTCCAGACCCGCATGGCCTACCCGGAGCAGCAGCGGATCTTCTCGCTGATCCCGGCCCTCCGCGAGGCCGAGTTCCTCCGCTTCGGCTCGATCCACCGCAACACCTACCTCGACTCGCCGCGCCTGCTCGGGCCGGAGCTGGAGCTGCGCTCGCGGCCGGACGTGCGGGTGGCTGGCCTGTTGACCGGGGTGGAGGGCTACATCGAGTCGTGCGCGATGGGGATGGTGGCGGCCTGGTTCGCGGCGGCCGCGCTGCGCGGCGAGACGATCAGCCCGCCGCCGCTCACGACCGCGCTGGGCGCGCTCCATCATCACGTGGCGCGGCGGCGCGGGCAGGGCGAGAAGTTCGGGCCGACCAACATCAACTTCGGCCTCCTGCCGCCGCTCGACGGCAAGGTGAAGAAGCGCGAGCGCGGGGCGCTCCACGCCGAGCGGGCCGGTCGCGATCTCGACGCGTGGCTGGCGGCGACGGGTCGCGCGGCGGGTCGCGCGGCGGCGAGCTGATCCGCGGCGAGCTTTATCCGCGGGGTCAAGAAAAGCTCAGAACAGGTCTCCCTCGCCCTTCGGGCTCGGTCGCCTGGCCGGACCCATGTCGCCTTGCTAGGCTCGCAGGGCATGAAGCCGGCGGGCGCGAGTCAATGGACGGCCGCGGTGGGCGAGCTCTCGCACCACCTGGCGGTGGAGCGGGCCTGTTCGCCTCGCACGGTCGATGCCTACCAGCGCGACCTCGAGGAGTTCCGCCGCCAGCACCTCGGCGCCCACGGCGCCGACCCGGACCCGGCCAGGGTGAGCGTGGCCGACGTGCGCGGGTTCGTCGCCTCGCTCTACCGGGTCAACGACGCCAGCTCGATCGCGCGCAAGCTGTCGGCCCTCCGCACGCTGTTCCGCTTCCTGACCGCGCGCGGCGTGGTCAGCGCCAACCCGGCCCGCCAGGTGTCCAGCCCGAAGCGCAAGAAGGCGCTGCCGCGCGCGCTCGATGTCGACGCGGCCAGCGCGCTGGTCGAGGCGCCGACCGCGCCGCCGGAGCAGGGCGGGGCGGGGACCGCGCCGGCCGGCCTGCGCGACCGCGCCCTCATGGAGGTACTCTACGCCTCGGGGCTGCGGGTGTCGGAGTGCTGCGCGCTCGACCTGGACGACATCGACCGCGACCGCTATGCCGGCGACGGCTGTCTGGTCCAGGTCCGCCGCGGCAAGGGCGGCAAGGACCGCCTGGTCCCGATCGGTTCGGCCGCGGTCGCCGCGCTCGACGCCTACCTGGCCGACGCGCGGCCGACGCTCCGCCACCCCAAGAGCCGCGCCCAGGACGGGCGCGCCCTGTTCCTCAGCGCCCGCGGCGGCCGGCTGACCGCGCGCTCGGTCCAGCGTCTGGTGTCGCGCTGGGCGCTGGCGGCCGGGACCGAGGCGACCCCGCACGCGCTCCGCCACTCGTTCGCCACCCATCTCCTCGACGGCGGCGTCGACCTGCGCTCGATCCAGGAGCTGCTCGGCCACGCCAGCCTGTCGTCGACGCAGATCTACACCAAGGTGTCGCTCGACCACCTGATGAAGGTGTATGACGCCGCGCATCCGCACGCGCGCGCGCCGGCGGGCACGGGCAAAGGAGAGCGGTCGTGACGCACCAGAGACCAGAGATCCACTCGACAACCATCCTCTCGGTCCGCAAGGACGGCAAGGTGGTCATCGCCGGCGACGGCCAGGTCACCCTCGGCAACACCATCGTCAAGGGCAGCGCCCGCAAGGTCCGCCGCATGGCCGACGGCGCGGTCATCGGTGGGTTCGCCGGCTCCGCCGCCGACGGCATCTCGCTGTTCGAGCGGCTGGAGGGCAAGCTGCGCGAGCAGGGCGGCAACCTGCGCCGCGCCGCGGTCGAGCTGGCCAAGGACTGGCGGACCGACCGGGTGCTGCGCCGGCTCGAGGCGATGATCCTGGTGGCCGACAGCCGCGACACCTTCCTCCTGTCCGGCACCGGCGACGTCATCGAGCCGGACCTCGGGGTGGCCGCGATCGGCTCGGGCGGCGCGTTCGCGCTGGCGGCGGCGCGCGCGCTCCTGGCTCACTCGTCGCTCGACGCGCGTCAGGTGGCCGAGGCGGCGATGAGCATCGCGGCCGACATCTGCCTCTACACCAACCACCAGGTGGTCGTCGAGGAGCTGGGCTCGTGAACGCGCGCGACGCCGCGCTCCTCACCCCGGCCGCGATCGTGGCCGAGCTCGACCGCTACATCGTCGGGCAGAAGAAGGCGAAGCGGGCGGTCGCGGTCGCGCTGCGCAACCGCTGGCGCCGACAGCAGGTCGAGGGCCACCTGCGCGAGGAGATCGCGCCGAAGAACATCATCATGATCGGCCCGACCGGGGTCGGGAAGACCGAGATCGCGCGCCGGCTGGCCAAGCTGGCCGGCGCGCCGTTCCTCAAGGTGGAGGCGTCCAAGTTCACCGAGGTCGGCTACGTCGGTCGCGACGTGGACTCGATCGTGCGCGACCTCATGGAGGTGTCGGTCAAGCTGGTCAAGGACGAGGAGTCGCACAAGGTCCGCGGCCGCGCCCGCGAGGCGGCCGAGGAGCGACTGCTCGACCTGCTGCTGCCGCCGCCGCAGCGGGCCCGCTCGTTCTCCGACCGGCCGGCGGTGCCGGGCGCGCCGGCGTTGCCCCGCCCGCCCGAGGAGGTGAGCGACGGCGGCACCCGCGAGAAGCTGCGCGCGCTCCTGCGCGACGGCAAGCTCGCCGACCGCGAGGTCGAGGTCGAGATGACCGAGGACCAGAGCCCGTTCCTCCAGATCTTCGGCGGCGCCGGAGTCGAGGAGATGGGCCTGTCCGGCATCAAGGACATGCTCGGCAACATGGGCAAGAAGACCCGCCGCCGCAAGCTCAAGATCCCGCAGGCGCTCGACGTCCTGACCGGCCAGGAGGCCGAGCGGCTCATCGACGTCGACTTCGTCAACCGCGAGTCGGTCTCGCGCGCGGAGAACGCCGGCATCGTCTTCCTCGACGAGATCGACAAGATCGCGTCGGGCAGCGGCGACCACCGCCACGGGCCTGACGTGTCGCGCGAGGGGGTGCAGCGCGACCTCCTGCCGATCGTGGAGGGCTCGACGGTCACCACCAAGTACGGCCCGGTCCGCACCGACCATGTCCTCTTCATCGCGGCCGGCGCGTTCCACATCGCCAAGCCGTCCGACCTCATTCCCGAGATGCAGGGCCGCTTCCCGATCCGGGTCGAGCTCGACCCGCTGACCGACGAGGACTTCGTCCGCATCCTGACCGAGCCGCGCAACGCGCTGACCAAGCAGTACGAGGCGCTGCTCGCCACCGAGGGGATCGAGATCACCTTCGAGGAGGAGGCGATCCGCGAGATCGCCACCATCGCTGCCCAGGTCAACGGACGCACCCACAACATCGGCGCGCGCCGGCTCCACACCGTCCTCGAGCGCCTGCTCGACGAGCTCTCGTTCTCGGCCCCCGACATCGGGCCGCAGAAGGTGCCGATCACCCGCGACTACGTGCGCCAGCGCCTGTCCGACCTGGCCGCCGACGAGGAGCTGTCGAACTACATTCTTTGACACCGGAGGTGTCAAAGGATGCCGCTGAGCGGGCCGGACCCGCCGCGCTCAGGTCTACGGCAGCCGATTTGTCTCCTGAACTGTGCGGCGACCGGTCGGTGCTCGCTGCCCCGGCCCCGCGAGCATTCGTAGCGCTAGGGACGAGGACGACCACCTCCGGATCGGGTGACAGAGACGTCCCCGGACCGTCGGCGACTTTTCCGGGTGGTCGTGGCGGCCCAGAAGCAGCTCGTCGTCTTCCCCGCCAAGAAGCCGTCGCCTACAGTTGTCTCGGCCATGAGCTCTGGCAAGACGAGATCGAGACGGAAGCTCGAAGGCGCCTGCGTCATGCCGGTCCCAGTGCACTCGGATCAGTTGCCGCGGCTGATGGTCGCGGCTCAACCCGAGCACGAGATCATCGAGATCCGCGACTACTTCGAGCGGCAGGGCCGAGAACCGGTGGTCCACCTCGAGAAGGTCGCGTCGGAGCGCATCTTCGGCAACCGACACGACGTGTGGGACATCCACACCGCCACCGGCCGGTGGTGGGTCGTGACGAAGCCGACCAACCTCTACTCGCAGAAGGACTTCCCGAGCCTCGACTACATTCTGTCGTTCCATGTCGGGCTGTGTGCCCGGTTGATGGCGAGGAGCGCGAGCAAGGCCAGTGTGTCCGATGAGGAGCAGGACCGGCTGGCCTCTCCGCTACGACGGTGGGAGCAGGCGGCCGAGGCTTTGAACTCCGCCGAGGAGGCGGAGGACTTCCAAGCCGTTGGCATGCGTTGCCGCGAGTGTCTCATCGAGCTCGTCCGAGGAGTCGCGAGACCCGAAATGGTTGCTACAGGAGTCGAGGCGCCCAAGAAGGCTGACTTCGTGCAATGGGCTGAGGTGATCGCCAATGCGGTGACGGCAGGAGCAAGCGCGGCCGAGCTCCGGGGCTACCTGAAGGCCGTCTCGAAGTCCACCTGGCAGCTCGTGAACTGGTTGACTCACGCCAAGAGCGCCACGCGACTGGATGCCCAGATCGCTCTCGACGCCACGGAGAACGTTCTGGCTGCGCTCGGTCTCCTGGTAGTCCGGCACGAGCGGGGAGCGCCGGACCGTTGCCCAGCTTGCGGGTCCTATCAGATCGGCACGCTCTATCGACCCGAGGTTGGCGCCGAATCCTCCTACTTCTCCGTGTGCATCCGCTGTGATTGGTCGGATCTGCCCCTGCCGCCGGCCTCCAAGCGCCGGACCGAGAAGAAGCGGCCCAAAGGCTAGATCGGTCTACGGCGCGTCGGTCGGCTTCTGGAGGATGAGGATCTTCCCGGCCAGCCCGCTGGCCAGCTGGGTGCGCAGGTCGCCCTCGACCAGGGTCAGCCCCGAGGTCACCTGCACCCGGTTCTTCGAGTCGACGAACACCGCCTCGA
>DATHKR010000130.1:0-16174 GCA_035489015.1 Kofleriaceae bacterium
CCCCGCCGACCGGGCCCGACCTGCGGATCGACACCCACGTCGAGTCCGGCTACGTCGTGCCCCCCTACTACGACAGCCTGATCTGCAAGGTGATCACCCGCGGCCCCGATCGAGCCACCGCGGTGGCGCGCATGATCACCGCCCTCGAGGCGCTGGTCTGCGAGGGCGTGCCGACCACGATCTCCATGCACCTGGCCATCCTGCGCTCGGCGAAGCTGCGCGACGGCGCCTACGACAACCGGACCATCCCGGGCTGGCCGCCGTCGGCCTGAGCGATCGAGACCAGGCCAGACTAGGCCGGCCGAGCGCCCCACAGCCGGGCGAGCGGGATGACGAGACCGGGAAACAGCGCCGGGTGAAACTCGTCGTCGCCGCGGTGCTCCGAGGCGACCACGTACTCGCCGGCCCGGAGCTGGTACTCCCAGAGCACCTTCGCCTCCGGGTCGACGATCCAGTACCAGGCGATGCCGGCGCTGGCGTACTTGTCGCGCTTCACCTTGGTATCCAGGCTGTGCTTCGACGACAGGACCTCGACGACCAGGGCCGGCGGTCCGTAGTGGCCATCGCGCAGGAGCCCGTCGGCTTGCTCGCGGGCGATGAACACGACATCCGGGCCCACCCCGGTGAGCTCGTCGAGCGCGACCTTGAGGCCCGAGTGGAAGACCTCGCCGAGATCCTTCCCATCGACGTGGTTCGTCAAGATGACTGCCAGCTGAAGGCCGGCCCGCTCGTGCCACGTGGTCGGAAACGGGGTCACGTACAGCTTCCCGTCGATGACCTCGTACCGGTTGCCGTCGTCCGGCGTGTCATCGAGATCTCGATGAGTCCACAGCCGGTCGAGTGGGTCGCGAATCCCGGTGACCACTTTCGACAAGATACCACCTCCTCCTCGGGGCGCCCGCGCATGGTTCGCATGTCGGACACCGGGCGCCCCGGTCGCGCGCGAGCCGCGACTTGTGATCTATTCTGCCGGCCGTGCCGCACGTACCGCTGGTCCCGATTGGAAGCCCCCGCGCGCAGGCGCTCGACGAAGAGCTGTGGACCGAGCACGAGGCCGCGCTGCGCGTCCTCGAGGACCGGCTGCGCCAGCGCCGCGCCGAGGTCGAGCGCGGCTGGGGCGAGAAGTACGTCGAGCGCGTCCACGCCAAGGGCAAGCTGACCGCGCGCGAGCGGGTCGCCCTGCTCATGGACCCGGGCACCCGCCTGTTCGAGGTCGGCACGTTCGTGAACCACGGCGAGGTCTTCCCCGGCGAGCTGCGCTCTCCCGCCGCCGGTGTGGTGACCGTGTTCGTCCAGGTCGCCGGCCGCTGGTGCATGGTCATCGCCAACGACAACACCGTGGCGTCGGGGGCGTGGTGGCCGCGCACCCCGGAGAAGATCCAGCGCGCCCAGACCATGGCGCTGCGCCTTCGCCTGCCGACGATCTACCTGGTCGACTGCAGCGGGCTGTTCCTGCCCGAGCAATCGCGCAGCTTCCCGGGCGGGCGCGGGGCCGGGCACATCTTCAAGATGAACAGCCTGCTCAGCGCCAGCGGCGTGCCCCAGCTGGCCGGCGTGTTCGGCGACTGCATCGCGGGCGGCGGCTACATGCCGATCATCAGCGACCGGGTCTACATGACCGAGCAGGCGTACATGGTCATCGCCGGCGCGGCGCTCATCAAGGGCGCCAAGAGCCAGAAGATGACGTCGCTCGACATCGGCGGGCCCGAGGTGCACGTGCACCAGTCCGGCTGCGCCGACGAGCGCGTGCCCGACGACCACGTACTCATCGACTGCCTGCGCCGCGAGGTCGAGCGCCTGCCCACGTCGGCGATCGACTTCTACCGCGGCGGATTCGGCGGCTGCGAGCCGCTCCACGCCGGGCGCGAGCTGGGCGGGCTCCTGCCTGCCGATCACCGCGAGCCGTACGACGCCTACCAGGTGCTGGCCCGCCTGTGCGACCAGAGCCTGTTCTGGGAGGCGATGCCGCACGCCGGCGAGGAGATGATCTGCGGCGTCGGCCGGCTGAGCGGGCTCTACGCCGGCTTCATCATCAACCGGCAGGGCCTGGTGTCCGATCCGAAGCACCCGGGCCAGCGCCGACCGGGCAGCATCCTCTACCGCGAGGGGATCGCCAAGATCAGCGCCTTCAGCCGGGCGTGCAACGACGACGGCATCCCGATCATCTGGCTGCAGGACATCACCGGGTTCGACATCGGCGTCGAGGCGGAGGCGCAGGGCCTGCTCGCCTACGGCTCCAACCTCATCTACACCAACAGC
This sequence comes from Kofleriaceae bacterium, assembly GCA_035489015.1. Classification (GTDB taxonomy): domain Bacteria; phylum Myxococcota_A; class Polyangia; order Haliangiales; family Haliangiaceae; genus DATFRY01. Next base: position 2,260 of record DATHKR010000130.1, read on the forward strand.
ACCAACCAGGTGCCGATGTTCACCGTGCTCCTGCGCAAGGCGTCGGGCGCCGGCTACTACGCGATGAGCGGGCTGCCCTACGACCCGGTGGTGCAGCTGTCGACCTCGCTGGCGCGGCTGTCGGTGATGGAGGGTCGCACACTGGCCATCGCCACCTACCACAGCAAGCTCGACGACAACTTCGAGATCGCGTCCACCGATCCGGCCGAGCGCGACAAGATCGAGGCCGGGATGCGCGACGTCAACGCGCGCATCGAAGGCGACATGGACCCGTTCGTGGCCGGCCGCCAGATGGACACCGACGAGATCGTCGAGCTCGGCGCCCTGCGCGACTGGCTGGCCGCGCTGGCCGAGATGAGCTACCAGTCGATCGGCCACCGCCGGATCAAGAACCCGCGCATCTGGAGCCTGCACGACCTGCAGGTGCTCGGAGAGGCCGGCGCGGCCCGCCGGACCGACGCGACCGCCGCGGCTCGCACGGCAACCGCGCAACCCGAGCCCGGCGCCACCGGTGGCGACGCCCGCCCGTCGGCGATCGCGAGCCCCGGCGCGATCGCCGTCCGCGCGCCGTCGAGCGGCCGGTTCTGGGCCCGCGCGGCGCCGGACAAGCCGGCCTTCGTGGCGGTCGGCGACACCGTGACGACCGGGCAGACGCTCTGCCTGCTCGAGGTCATGAAGACCTTCCACCGCGTCACCTACGCCGGCGACGGCCTCCCCGCCCGCGCCCGCGTGCTCGCGATCCGCGCCACCGACGGCGACGACCTCGCCGCCGACGACGTCCTCGTCGAGCTCGAGCCGGCCTGATCGCGACTACGCGGCCTGCGCGAGCACGTCGTCGTCGGCCGCGTACCGGCGGGCGGCGTCGATCTCCGGCTTCATCTTGCCCCGGAGCATGAGCGACCACATCTTCAGGTCGCCTCGCAGCGAGTGGAGCGGGTTGCCGAACGTGGCCGGCCGGTTCTTCTCGAAGCCGAAGTGGCCGATCCACGCCAGCCCGTAGCCGACCACCGGGGCCGCCAGCAGCATCGGCGGCGCCAGCGGGCTGACCGCGACACAGCCGAGCGCCATGGAAGTACCCGCGAAGTGGAGCCAGCGGTTGATCGGGTCGAGGTGCTGCGACACGTAGTAGGGCCAGAACTCGTCGAACGAGGTCGGTTTCCGCTGCATGAAATCCTTTCTAGCTCCGCCGGAGCGAAGCCACAATAGGCGCGCGATGCCCCCCGCGACCCTGATTGCCCTGCCGCTCTCGCCGTGGTCGGAGAAGGCCCGCTGGGCCCTGGACCACCACGACGTCGCCTACGTCGAGAAGGTCTACGTCCCGATGCTCGGCGCCCCGGCGCTGCGCTGGAAGCTGCGCCGGCTGCGCGGTCGGGTGACGGTCCCGATCCTGTTCGACCCGAGCGGCACGGTCTGCCTCGACTCGCTGGACATCGCGCGCTACGCCGAGAGCACCGGCGGCGGCGAGCCGCTCTTCCGCCGCGGCCACGAGCAGGAGATCGCGCGCTGGAACCGTCTCAGCGACGAGGCGATGCAGGCCGCGCGCGCGCTCATCACCCTGCGAATGACCGACGACCACGAGGCCCAGCACGAGGCGCTCGCCGGGGTCGTGCCGCGCGGGCTGGCCGGCTTGTTCCGCCCCGCCGCCACCCTCGCGCTCCGCTTCCTGCAGCGCAAGTACCGCGTGCGCGAAGCCGACGAGGCGGTCCACCGCGCGCGCCTGCACGAGATCCTGCTCGAGCTCCGCCGAGCCCTGGGCGGTCGTCGCTTCCTGGTCGGCGACGCCCTCAGCTACTGCGACATCGCGATGGCGTCAGCCCTGCTCGGGGTCGAGCCGGGCGACACCTCGCACCTGCCGTTCGGTCCCGCCACCCGGCGCTCCTCCACCGACCTCGAGCTGGCCGGCGAGTTCACCGACCTGCTCGGGTGGCGAGACCAGATCTACGCCCAGCACCGGCGCGCTAGAACCGGTACTCCGCTCCTAGGTTGAAGAACAGGACGTTCGACGTGTACTTGCCGGCCCCGTCGGGGACGGTCGAGGGCGCCACGGTCCCGATGTCGCCGTCCTCGCGCGGCGCCACGGTCCGCTCGAAGTAGAAGACGTTGTTGACCGTCAAGGCCAGGAGGAGCTGGTCGGGCAGCGCCGACCAGCGAACACCGGCGCGCACGAAGATCTTGTCCTGGTCGAGCAGCGAGGCGTCGATCGTCTTGTCCGGGACCGCCGAGCTGTCGTAGTGGACTCCACCGTCGAGCTCGAGGTCCGGCGTGAGCCAGTACGAGGCCCCCGCACGCACGCCGAAGGTGTCCTTCCACTCGCGCGGGATGTTGACGATGATGTCCTCCCGGACCTGGTCGGGGCCGTAGGAGCCGTCCTTGTTCAGCTCGCACTTCGCGTCGTCGGAGACCGAGTTGTCGAGGAGGCACTGGTGCTCGAACACGCTCCAGCGCTGAAGGTCACCCGACACGCGGAGCTCGACCTGCGGCGTCGGCCGGTAGCGAGCGCCAACGCGGTAGATGTCGGGCAGCTCCTGCTCTAGCCGGATCTGCTCCTCGAGCACCGTTCCGTTGCCGAACTTGTTGGTCAGCGTGCCGGACTGCGTCGAGTTGCCGAAGCCGGGCTGGCTCTGGTAGGAGGCGGCGATCCACAGTCCGTCCATCGGCTCCCAGTTCACGCCGAGCGACGCCGCGACGGCGAAGCCGCTGGTGTCGATCATGCTGCGCCCCTCGGCCACCTCGCCGGCCGCGCCGATGACGTCGTCCGTCCCCTGCGGCGTGCGCGCGCGAACGGTGAAGATGTTGGACTCCGTGAAGTTGACACCGGCGCCAAAAGCGAGGCGCGGGCCGGGCAACCGGTAGGCTCCCGCCACGGTGAGGTAGAGCGAGCGCAGCTCGCCGTCGATCGTCGCCCAGCGCTGCACGCCGTCCTCGGCGCCCGGATACTGCTCGCTGTCGGCGAAGTCGTCGTCCTTGTCCCAGCTCGCCTGGCCGCCGAACGGCGCATAGAACGCGACCCCGACGCCGAGGTTCGGCACCCCGAGATCGGTGACGACCCCGAGGAACGGCGCCGCCGCGATGTTCGACAGGGTGGCCTTCCCGGCGTTGGTGTCGACCCCGCCCTGCGGCGTGCCAGGCGCTCCTTCACCGTCGGTGACGTTCGAGATCGCGCCCTCCGGCCGCGTGTACTCGACCGTGCGCCAGGCGATGAGCCCCTCTGCGTAGATGCGCCAGCCGACTCCGAGGGCGAGGCCGGCCGGGTTGAAGTAGATGGCGGTCGGGTGGTCGGTCGCCACGTTGCCGAGCTCGCCGGCGAAGTGCGCCGTGAGGAAGCCACCCGCGCGCGCGGGCGTCGCGGCCGCACCCAGAATCAGGGAAGAGACGATCAGTATCCAGCGCTGCACAGGCTAACCATCCTTGTAGGGTAGGCGTGACCCGCAGCTTTGGATATGCTGCGGCAGGACCGAGACATTCTCCGGTAGGCTAAAAAACCATGTCAAGCCGCTTTCGCCTCTCCTATGTCGCATTGTCCACCGTGATGGCCCTTTCCGTGGTCGCCTGCGTCGACCCGAAGAAAACCTTCGACGAGTTCGGCGATCGAGTCCTCGACGCCGCTCCCATCCCCGACGCCACGGAAGGCGGAGGCGGCGTCTTCGACGTCACAGGGCCCTTCCTCCTGTCGATCGCGACCACCATGCCGGTGCCAGTCTCGCCGATTCGCTTCCTTGTGAACGCGACGTTCACCCCCGTAGGGGACGGCGGCACGGTCGACCTGACGATCCAGCCGCTCGCGGTCGAGGCGTGCATCCCGGGCGAAGGCGGAACGCCGTTTGGCGACACGCTCGAGATCGCCGACATCCCCGTCGAGAGCGACGGGACGTTCGAGGTCACGGTCACCGGCAGCATGATCCCGATGGAGGCCAACCCCCTCTCGTGCGAGCTGGCCATCGGCGCCGACATCGCCCTGAGCGGCACCATCCTCAGCACCGACGCCATCTGCGGAACCGTCGGTGGCATGGTCAGCGATCCCATCATGGGCCCCCTCGTCGGCACCTTCGGCGCCATCCGCCTCGCCGATCCTGCCGTCAGCGACGCGAACCTCCCCCCGCCGCAAACCGCCTGCCCCACCGGCGGCAGCGAAGCCGACGCCGGCCCCGGCAACGTCGACGCCGGAGCCCCCGACGCAGCGGCGGAGACGGACGCGGCCACAGGCGACGTCGACGCGGCGATCTGATCCCGGACGGGGAGGCGCGGCGCGCCCGGCCGACGCGCCTCATCAGATGAGCGCGGCGTTCATCGACAGACCGAGTGGAACATGTCGACCTGGCTGTCTCGGGCCACCGTGACCACCAGCTCACGCCCGTCAGCGGTCCAGCCCGCGTAGGAATAAGAGACGGCTTCCGCGAACAGGATGGCCGGGTCGACTGGCACCGGTGGCGAAAACTCGACGTCGAGAGACGATCGCTCGGCGACCTGAAGAGGATGAATCGGCGACCCGAGCGGATTGTCGACCAGGAGCACCCGAAGACCATCGGGTGAAACATCGACATCCCAGAAGGCGCCCACCCCGGTGCTCAGGACGAGCCGAGGCTCGGACCAGGGAGACTCGACGGCCTTCCGCGTCGCTTGCTGAAGGCCGCCCGACGCCGCGTAGTAGATCGACAGTCCGTCGCCCGATAGCGACGGCGAATATCCGTCGAGACCTGTGTCCTCTCGACCGACGAACGCCGCATCGGTGGTGGCTCGCGCCGCCCGCCCAATAGAGGCATTGCCCGCGTCAGTGAAGAAGAGCTCCAGCCCCGTCTCCGATACCTCGGGATTGCTGAGGTCTTCGGCGTCGAACTCGAGGGCGAACGGTTGCCCGAACGGCTGATCCGCCGCGGCGCGCTCGGCTCTGAAGAACTGGTCCGAGCGCCAGAAGTAGAGCGTCAGACCGCCGCCGTCGACCGAACCGACGAACTCGTCCTCATCGCCTGGTCGATTCACGTTGGCCAGCTTTGCCAGCCGGGACCAGGAACAGGCGCCCGCATCGACCAGGGAACCATCCGGCAAGGGCGCGGCGTCCTCGGCACCGCCGTCATCGGCGCCAGCGTCACCGGCCACCGCCGAGGGATCCGCGATACAGGTCCGACCCACGCCTTCCGATGCCGGATAGTCGCCGTTCACATCGCAGAACGAACGCGACGGATCCGTGCAACGGTGGTCTTCGTCGCAGTAGAGAGGATCGTAAGTCTTGCACCCGACGAGCGAGAGCATCGCGAGGAGGGGGGGCGTGTAGCGCACGGACTCGAGTATCGGCCCGGCCAAGGTCGCGTTGCATGGCGTTGCTCACCATCACGAACGTGGGCGTGACCTTTGTCCGCGTCTCGAGGGGCCAGCTGGGGTAGACAACGAGCATGCGGACAACCTTCCAGTTGACGTCACTGTTCGCCTTGGTCGGCTCGCTGGCGGTGGCGGCCGGCGCCTGCGGGGACGACGACTCCCCCGGAGACGGCGCGGCCAGCGATGCGTCGCCCCCTGCGGCCGATGCGGCGACCCATGACGCGGGCGGCGATGCGGCCGTCGGTGGCGGCGCCGATGGCGGGGGCGATCTCTCGGGGCTCTACCTCCTCTCGATCCAGCGGCCGATCGGAGCACCGATCCGGTTTCTCACGACCGTCACCTACCTGTCGTCGGGCTCGGGCGGCAGGGCGAACTTCTCGCTCCAGCCGCTCAAGGTGGAGATCTGTCCCGAGGTGGGGAACGGCGGAACGGTCGTCGGTACTCCGATCGCGGTGAGCGACGCCGAGGTGGAGACCGACGGATCGTTCGCGATGATGATCCCGGGGGCGATGATCACCGGGCAGGCGAACCCGACCATGTGCTTCGATGTGACGGTGACGCTGCGGTTCGCGGGCGCGCTGCGCGGCGATGGATTGCTCTGTGGGACGGTCTCTGGCCCTCTCACGCTGCCTCCGGGTCAGAGCTTCGATGGGTCGACCTTCGGCGCGATACGTGTGGCGCCCGGCACGATCGGCGACGATCGGCTTCCCGATCCTGTGACCGAATGTCCGACGAGTGGGAGCACACCCGACGGAGACGCACGACGCTGAATGGTGTCCGCGTCAGGTGAACTCTCCACCGAACATTGGCGAGAGCATCGAGTGTGCTCTGGGTGGTGGAGAACTCTGCCGGAGTCAGTTAAACGGGGAGACATGACGCTCCGCAACCGGACCGCTTGCTTCGCCCTTTGCGCCTTGATCGCAGCTGCAGGCTCCGCGTGCGGCGACGACGATGACGCCCTCACCGATGACGGCGACGGGCAAGGGACGGCGGCGGACGCTGCCGGCGGCGATGGAGCGGAGGATGCCGCGAGCGGCGGCGAGGTCGATGCGGCCCCCGGTGGGGAGGATGGCGGCGGCCGACTGGATGGCGGTGCTCTCGACGGTGGTGGTGTCGAGGACGCGGGCTCCCTGCCTGATGGCGGCGACCTCGACGGCGGCGCTGCACCGGACGCGAGTCCGGCGGATGGTGGGCCCCTCGACGGTGGCGGGGCGCCAGACGCGGGTCCGGCGGATGGCGGGGTTCCCGACGGCGGAGCGCCGGATGCCGGTCCGGATCCGTTCGATGGAGAGTTCCTGCTCTCCATCCGGGTCGACCTGTTTCCCAACGCACCCATCCGGCTCATCACCACCGTGGACTTCACGCCTGGCGGCGAAGGTGGCACCGCGGACTTCACGTTCCAGCCGATCAAGTTCGGTGGCTGCGCGCCGGAAGGGAATGGCGGCCTGCCAGTCGGCGACCCGTTCACCGCGGCCGGCATCGGGGTCGACGGGGCGGGCGCGTTCGAGATCGGGCTGGCCGACGTGACGCTGCCCGCGGGGGCCAACACGCCGCTCTGCATCGAGCTGACGGCGGAGAGCATCAACGTGGCTGGTACAGTGCGGGGCCCAGATCTGACGTGTGGGGAGGTCACCGTGGGCGCGCTCGGGGGCCAGCTGACCGGAACCTTCGGCGCCATCCGCATCCCGCCAGGCACGGTCGGCGATGCGAATCTTCCCGAACCGGTGACCGAGTGTCCTGCCGGCCTGCGTCCCTGAAGCCACCACGCGCGCAAGGTGAGCGCGATTTCCGCCCGTCTGCCGGATGGGGACGGAAGAATTCGGAAAGGCCGGGCTCTCTGTAGGCGCAAGTCCCATTTTGTTATGGGAAATCGCCCACCAAGTCGGTTACACCTCCGACATGTCGATTTTCAATCGCGCCTCTTATCTCACCCTAGCTGCTCTCCTTGCGATCGTTCCCGCCGCTTGCGGCGGAGACGACGACGACGACGACGATACGACGGACGGCGCCACGCCGGACGCGTCTGGCGGCGACGGCACGCCCGATGCGGCCGTTGAGACGCCCGACGCCGCCGTTGTGACGCCCGACGCCGCCGTTGGAGGCGGGGACCCGGCTGACATCGCCGGGTCGTTCCTGCTTTCGATCCAGACGCCGCTTGGTGGGCCGCTCCGTCTGATCGCGGATGTCGAGTACACCGCCGCCGGTGAGGGTGGCACGGCAGACTTCACGTTCCAGCCAATCGTGGCGACCAACTGCGACGAGAAGACCGGGGGGCAGCCGGCCGGTGATCCGGTCACCGTGACCGGCGTGCCCATCAACGCGGACGGTACCTTCGAGCTCGCGCTCGACGACGTCACCGTTGACGGCTCTGCCAATGCGATCATCTGTGATGCAGAGATTCAGGCTGACCTCGTGGTGACGGGGGGCGTCAACGATGCCGACCTGAACTGCGGGACGATCAGCGGCATGGTGACCGCGCCCGTGATGGCGCCCCTCGATGGGTCGACTTTCGGCGCGGTTCGCGTCGAGCCGGGCACCGTCGGCGATGCGAACCTTCCGACGCCCGTAATCGAATGCCCGTAGCTCGACCGCGGGCCTGACGTACTGGGCTCGTAACGCCCGCCCCTGCCGCCTTGCGAAAGCTACAGTTAGCTCTGCTGGTGGTGGGGGTGGGGGCTCTGGTCTGGATGATCTTTCATCTGGGGCCGGGGAAGCTGTGGGAAGGGATGCAGCTGGTCGGGTGGGGGTTTGCGCTGACTTGCAGCGCTCACCTCTGCGGGCTGCTGCTGGATTCGGTCACTCTTCGGGCCTGCGCCGGGAAGCGCGGGCAGAAGGTGCCTTATCTTCATTTTGCTCGGACGAGCGTTGCCGGGCATGGAGTGAACGAGGCGACTCCGTTCGGCAAGGTCGGGGAGATCGTCAAGTTCGCGCTGCTCGATGAGCGGCTGCCGGCGGCAGATGCGGGCGGCGCGCTGGTGGCTCAGAACCTCGCGAGCTTCGTGGTCAACTGCGGGCTCATCGGGCTGGTCGCTCCGATCTCGATGGTCGCTTTCGGGGTCGGCGGCGGGACGGCGTTTGCGTTCTGCGCGGTGAGCGCTGTGTTTCTGGCGGCTGGTGGGGTGGGGATCTTGATCCTTCGCCGCGGGCTGGGGGTGTGGCCGTTTGCCTTGATGCGGCGGGCGGGCATCGGGCGGTTCCGGCTGTCGAAGGAGCGGGTGAACCGCTGGCAGAAGGGCTGGCGGAAGGTGGAGAAGTCGTGGCGCTCGGCCACCGCTCAGCCCAACGCGATGAAGGTCATCTGGGGGAGCATGATCCTGGGCCGGCTGGCCAACGTGGTCGAGGCGGCGCTGTTCCTCTACTTCCTCGGCGGCGACCACATCATCGCGGGGGCGTTTCTCAGCCTGGCCAGCTACCAGTTCAGCGGCTGGGCGCTCAGCTTCGTTCCGATGGGGGCCGGCAGCGCCGAGGGGTCGGCGTTCGTGATGTTCCGCGCGGTCGGGCTGTCGCCTCAGCTCGGCGTGATGGTCGAGATCGGGCGGAAGTTGCGCAAGGTGGTCTTCATCTGCCTCGGCATCGCAGTCCTCGGCTGGGACACGTTCCGCCGCATGATGGGGAGCGAGCACGGCAAGGTGGCTGACGACGACCACCACCACCCCGACCGCGCCGCGGACGATCAGGGCGAGCGGTCGACGTAGGCCCTGAGCTCGGCCAGCTCGCGGACGAAGCCGCCCGAGAGGATCGGGAAGCGGCACCAGGTCTTGGGATCGAGGTTCTTGTCGTCGAGGTGGAACGACGGGGCGTAGCGCTCTCGCTTCCACTGGTTGCGGCACCACAGTCGGAAGAAGCGCTCGACGTAGGTGACCAGCTCGGCTGGGGCGAGCTCCGGGTAGCGCACTCGCATCTCGCGATAGACCTCGACCGGGGTGTGGCGGTCGCGGATGGCGGAGTCCTCGATCGCCTCGAGCAGCTCGTACGGCATGAGGTCCTTCTCGTCGGTCTGGCCGGCGTCGGGTGGACGCAGCTCCGCGGTCGGCGCCTGCGCGTTGACCGCGCGGAGGGCAGGGATCGAGAAGAGCCCGGCCGGGCCGGTCTGCTCGAGCCAGACCAGCCAGCGGCGCAGGAAGGCCTTGTCGATGCCGGCGATCGGGGAGAGGCCGCCGCAGGTGTCGCCGTCCATCGTCGCGTAGCCGACCGCCGCCTCGGAGCGGTTGCTGGTGGCGAGCAGGAGCGCACCCTCGATGTTGGCCAGCATCCAGATCGATGGGCCGCGCGCGCGGGCCTGGACGTTCTGCAGGGCGACGTCGTCGCGCGACCAGGTGAGCTTGCGGCCGAGCGCGCGCGAGGCGAGCTCGATGTAGCCCTCCACCATCGGATCGACGTCGAGCTCGAGGAAGCGGGCGCCGACCCCCTCGGCCACCGCACGGGCCGCCTCGCGAGTCACGTCGCCGCTGTTGCGGGTGGACTGGTAGACGCAGGTGAGCAGGCGGCCGACCACGGCGCGCGGGCTGTCGGCGCCGGAGAGATCGATGTGGGCGAGCTTGGCCTTGAGCCCGTCGAGGCCGAGCTGGGCGGCGGCGAAGTGGACGCCCAGCGCGACCAGGCAGCTCACCGCCGCGGAGTCGGCCCCGCCCGACAGCGACACCGCGAAGCCACGCGAGCCGCTCTTGCGCAGGTAGTCGAACAGGCCGAGCGGGACGGCGCGCGCGAACTCCTCGTCGCGGATGTGCTCGCTCTGCTCCCAGCTGCGCGGCAGGGGCGGCGTCGGCACCGGCTCGAGATCCGGGTAGGAGAACGGGACCGGGATGGAGCCGTCCTCCACGTCGGGCACGAAGCTGCTGATGCGCGACTGGCTCATTCGGTTGAGCGCGATGTCGACCACGGCGGTGGTGAGGCCGACGTCGCGGTAGGAGAAGCGCTCGCCCATCGCGATCAGCTGGCCGGCGGTGGCGATGAGGGCGCCGCCGTCGTAGATGATGCGGCCGGCCTCGTTGCCGAGCAGGTTGGCGTAGACGTAGGCCACGCCGAACGCGCGCGATCCCTCGATGACGAAGCGCTGGCGCACGTCGTCCTTGTCGAACGCGAAGTGGCTGGCGCTCGGGTTGAGGATGACGTCGGCGCCGGCGCGGGCCAGGTGGCTGCCCGGGCGGTCGGCGACCCAGGCGTCCTCGCACACCTCGAAGCCGATCTTGACGCCGCCGCAATCGAACACGAGCGCGCCGAGCGGCACGTCGCGTCCGTCGATCTCGACATGGGCGACGTGATGCTCGTGCCACGGCTTGAACCAGCGCGGCTCGTAGTAGATGCCGTCGCCGGGCAGGTTCTGCTTGGCGGCGAAGCCGGCCACGCGGCCGTCGACCAGCAGCGCGACCGTGTTGTAGAGGGCGCGGTTGTAGAACAGCGGCAGGCCGACGCAGGCGATCATGCCGCCGGTGGACGGGGCGATCTCGAGGAGGACCTGGAGCGCGGTCTCCTGCAGGCCGGGCGAGTGAAAGGCGTCCTCGCAGCCGTAGCCGCTGATGCACAGCTCCGGCAGGCAGAGGATGCTGACCCGCTCGGCGCGGGCGGCGGCGATCGCCTGCTCGATGCGGGCGCGGTTTCCGTCCCAGTCGAGCGGAGTCTGGTTGAGCACGGCGGCTCCGACCTTGATGAGCTTCACGCGCCCTCCTCGAGCCGTCCGGCCAGGAGCGGCGCGACGCTGTGGATGGTGAGAAGTGGATGGGTGCGCGCGAGCTCGATCGCGCGCGGATGGCTGTCGGTGGCAGCCAGCGCCGAGAACAGCCCGCTCGCCGCGATGCGCTCCAGCGCGTCACCCACGAACAGGCCGTGGGTGGTGACCGCGGCGACCGAGGTCGCGCCGGCGTCCCGGTACGCCGCGGCGGCCGCGATGAGCGAGCCGCCGGTGCGGACCATGTCGTCGTAGATGACGACGGTGGCGCCGCGCACGTGGGCGCTGACCCCGGAGACCTCGGTGCGGTCGCCGGACAGGCGGCGCTTGTAGACGAAGGCGGCCGTGACGCCGAGGTCCTGGGCCAGGCGCTCGACCCGCTTGGCGCGGCCGGCGTCGGTGCAGCCCAGCACGAAGGAGGCGGGGGCGGCCGGCGTGGAGGTGGCCTTCGCAGACGCGGCCGCGGCCGCAAAGGCGCGAACGGTCTCGAGGATGACCGGCGCTCCGTCGACGTGCACCGGGTGGACGGCTCCCTCGAAGTAGTGGGCGATGGTGTCCACGTGGAGGTCGAGGAGGAGGACCCGGTTGCCGCGCCCGGCCGACGGGATCGAGGACAGCAGGCGAGCGCGCGACTTGGCGGTGACGACCTCTCCCTCGCGGATCGCCCGCTCCATGGTCGCGTACGCGAAGTAGGGGATGACCATGGTCAGGCGCGCCGCGCCGCAGTGGACCAGGCCGCAGGCGAGGTCGTAGAGCTCGAGCGTGTCGCTCTCCGAGATCGTCCCTCCGACGACGGCGACCTCGCGGCCGTCGCAGCGCGTCGCGATGCGCTGGTAGCGCTCGCCGTCGGGGAAGGTGCGTCGCTCCACCTCCCCGGCCGCGAACCCGCGCGCGCGGCACAGGTCGGCGGCGAACGAGGCGTAGGCGCGGGTGGCGAAGATGAGCGGAGACTGCGGCACGGCGGTCGAGCCCGGATCTTATGATATTCGTGAGCGATGGGCCCGATCGGCGCGGCGGGGAGGTGCGTGGCCTGGGGCGAGGTGCTCTGGGACCTGTTTCCCGACCAGCGCCGGCTCGGCGGCGCGCCCGCCAACGTCGCCCATCACCTGGCCGCGCTGGGCGCGGAGGTGGCCCTGGTGAGCCGGGTCGGCGACGACGAGCCGGGGCGCGCGGCGGTGGCGGCGCTCGCGGCGGCCGGGGTCGACGTGGAGACCGTCCAGGTCGATCCGTCGCGCGCGACCGGCGCGGTCGGCGTCGAGCTGGTCGCAGGCGAGGCGCGCTATCGCTTCCACCCGGATTGCGCCTGGGAGCACATCGAATGGGATGACCGAGCCCGCGCCAGGGTGACGGGCGCCCGCGCGATCTGCTTCGGGACGCTGAGTCAGCGCCGGCCCGAGGCGCGAGCGGCGCTCGACGCGGCGCTGGCGGCGGCGCGAGCCACCGCCGCGGCGGCCGGGACGCGATTCCTGGCGGTCTGCGACCTGAACCTACGCCCGGCGGATCAGGACGTGGCGCTGGTGCGGTGGGCGCTGGGCGCTGCCGACGTGGTGAAGCTGAACCAGCGCGAGGAGGCCGCGCTCGGCCGGATGTTCGGCCAGCGCGACGCGGTCGCCTGGCTCCTCGGCGAGATCGGCGCCGCGGCGGTGGCCGTCTCTCGCGGGGAAGGCGGCTGTCGCCTGGTCGCCGGCGCGCGCGGGTTCGCGGCCGGGCCGCGCGACGTCGAGCAGGCCGGGTTCCCGGCCGAGGCCGGCGGCGACACCGTCGGCTGCGGCGACGCGCTGACGGCGGTGCTCACGATCGGGCTCCTCGCCGGCGCGCCGCTCGCGCGGGTCGCCGAGGCGGGCTGCCGCTACGCGGCCTTCGTGGCCGGCCAGCGCGGCGCGATGCCGCCGGTTCCGGTCGATCTGGCTGCCGAGGTGCGCGCTGGGCTGGCGGCCGACCTGCCGTCGATCGTCAGCGGAGACCGGCGCGGCTGAGCAGGCGGTGGAGGTGGACTCGGTCGACGCCGGCGGCTCGGGCGGCGGCGGTGACGTTGTTGCCGTGGAGGAGGAGGAGCTGCTCGAGGTAGCGGCGCTCGACGTGGCGGATCCAGCGGTCGCGGACGGCGCGGAGGGGTAGCGCGGTGTCGATGGCTGGCTCGTGGGCGGGGGGCGGGGCGAGGGCGCTCTCCTGGCGCACGATGCAGGCCTCGACGTAGTTGCGCAGCTCTCTCACGTTGCCGGGCCAGGCGTGGCGGAGGAGCTCGGGCAAGAGCTCGCCGCCCGAGAGGGAGCGGGCCATCGGCGAGTCGAGGTCGCCCAGGGCGTCGAGGATCGCCTTGACCAGGGCCGGGATGTCGCTGGTTCGCTCTCGCAGGGGCGGCATGGTCACGACCAGGACGGCGAGGCGGAAGTAGAGGTCGGAGCGGAAGCGGCGCGCGTTCACCTCGGCCTTGAGGTCGCGGTTGCTGGCCGCGATGATGCGGACATCGACCGGGATGCGGCGGGTGCTGCCGATCCGCTGGATCTCGCGGCGGTCGATGGCGCGCAGGAGCTTGGGCTGGAGGTCGAGGGCCAGCTCGCCGATCTCGTCGAGGAGGAGGGTGCCGCCGGCGGCCGCCTCGAAGGCGCCGACCCGGAGCGTCGCGGCGTCGGTGAAGGCGCCGGCCTCGTGTCCGAACAGCTCGGCCTCGAGCAGGTTGCCGGGGACCGCGCCGCAGTCGACCACGACGAACGGGCCGGCCTGGCGGGCGCTCTCCAGGTGGATCGACTCGGCGGCGAGGTCCTTGCCGGTGCCGCTCTCGCCCTGGAGGAGAACCGAGCTGGTGCCGCTGGCCGCCGCCTCGAGCAGGGCGTAGACCGCGCGCATCGCGACCGAGCCGCCGCGCAGCCGGCCGAACTGGTCGCGTCGGGACAGCGGGATCTCGATGTCGCGGGCGCCCACGTCGAAGCGGAGCTG
>DATHKR010000131.1:0-20039 GCA_035489015.1 Kofleriaceae bacterium
CCCGGTCGCTTCCGGGTCCAGTTCACCGCCGGCTCCGAGCTTCACGGCAAGATCGTCCGGGCTCAGGCGCTGCTCCGGCGCGAGATCCCCGATGGCGATCTGGCGGCGGTGTTCGACCGGGCCTTGACGCTCCTGGTCCGCGAGGTCGAGCGGGTCCGGTTCGCGGTGCCTGCTTCGCCTCGCAAGGACGCGGCCGACGCCGACCCCACTCCGTCGTCGCGGCGGGTGCCGGATCCGATCCGGCGGGCGGTGTGGATCCGCGATGGTGGTCAGTGCACGTTTCGCGACGGGCGGGGGCATCGCTGCTCGGCTCGCGAGCGGCTCGAGCCCCACCACGTGACTCCGTTCGGGCGCGGCGGCGATCACGGCGCGGACAACCTCCGGCTGGTCTGCGCCGCTCACAACGCTCACCAGGCGTCGCTAGACTACGGGGCCCGGTTCATGGACGACCGGCGGGTCTCGCGCTCCGGCCCGCGGCTCTCTGATCAGATGAGCGGGGCTTCGTCGTCGAGGCCCCAGCCGGTGTAGCTGCGGCTGGGCATCCCGTGCGCGTCGAAGACGACGATGCTGCCGTCGTGCATGATGTGCTGATCCAGATCCATGATGTGGATGCCGAGCAGGCGGGCCAGGTCGCGGGTCTGGGCCGCTCCACCGGTGAGGAAGGTCCACGCGGCCGGCAGGCGCTCCACCTGCTTGAATCGGCGCAGGCGCTCCGGGGTGTCGTTGGCTGGATCCAGGGTCACGAGCACGAACTGCGCGGCGCGACCCTCCGCCTGAAATTGCGCCTGCACCTGCTTCAGCCGCTGGATCGTCCTCGGGCAGGTCGCCTTGCACGTCGTGAACATCGCGGTGACCACGAGGGGCTTTCCGCGCCAGCGCGCCAGCTTGACGGCGTGCCCGTTCTCGTCGGTCCACATCCACGGGTGGGCGAACAGCGACTCGTGGGCTCGCGGCGGTTGCCGCGGGGCTTCGGCCTCGCGCACCGGATCCTGGGTCAGGGCGCATCCGCCGAGCGGCGCGATGGCGCCGAGCGGCGCGATGGCGCCAAGCAGCGCCAGCGCGCCGAGCAGCGCGCGCCGGACCGACGGCAGGGGAGGGACCATTCCTGGATGGTAGCGGCTTGCGGTCCCCGACGCACGGCGCCCGCGCCGACGCACGGCGCAAGTCCGAGCGTCCCTCGAGCATCTCCGCCCCGGCCGCGCTAGGATCCGACCGTATGTGCCGCAACATCAAGACGCTCCACCACTTCGAGCCCCCGGCGACCGAGGAAGAGATCCGCGCGTCGGCGCTCCAGTACGTGCGCAAGCTGTCCGGCATGAACACCCCGTCGAAGGCCAACCGGGCCGCGTTCGATGCCGCCGTCGAGACCATCACGCGCACCACCCTCGACCTGTTCGAGAAGCTCGAGCCGCGCGGGCCGCTCCGCTCTCGCGAGGCGGAGAAGCTGAAGGCCGCCGAGCGGGGCAAGAAGCGCGACGATCAGGTCCGCCGCCGCCTCCTCGCCGGAGCCTGACCAGCCATTCGGCCCGCTCACCCCATCGGCGCCGCGCGCCTCTCGGCGCTGGCCGCCGGGATCCTGTTCTCGACCGGTGGTGCCGCCATCAAGGGGACCGCCATGACCGCCCTCCAGGTGGCCGCGCTCCGCTCCGGCGTCGCCGCGGTCGCCGTCGCGCTGCTCCTGCCCTCGGCGCGGCGCGGCTTCGGGTTGCCGATGGTGCCCGCCGCGCTGGCCTACGCGGCGACCCTGGTCTGCTTCGTGGTCGCCACCAAGCTCACCACCGCCGCGTCGGCCATCTTCCTGCAGTCGACCGCGCCGGTCTGGGTGCTCGTCCTCGCCCCGGCCCTGCTCGGCGAGCCGATCCGGCGCGCCGATCTCCCGTACGTCGGCCTCGCCGTGGTCGGCCTGGTCCTGGTCTTCCTCGGCTCGCGCAGCCCGCTGGCCACCGCCCCGATGCCGGAGCTCGGCAACGCCATCGCGCTGGCGTCGGGCCTGTTCTACGCGCTGCTCATGATCTTCATGCGCCGGCTGTCCCGAGCCAGCGCCCCGGGCCAGGATCGCACCCTCGCCGCCATGGTGCTCGGCAACGTCATCGCGTTCGCCGCCTGCCTGCCGCTCGCGCTGCCGCTCGAGAGCGCCACCGCCCAGGACGCGGCCGCCATCGTCTACCTCGGCGCGATCCAGATCGGGCTGGCCTACTGGCTGTTCGCGCGCGGCCTGCGCGCGCTGTCCGCGCTCGAGGTGTCGCTGCTGGTGCTGATCGAGCCGGTCCTCAACCCGCTGTGGACCTGGATCGTCCACGACGAGCGGCCAGGCAGCCTGGCCCTGGCCGGCGGCGCGGTCATGGTGATCGCGCTGGCGGCGCGGGCTCTGCTCGACCGGCGGTCGACCTGAGCAGCTCCTCGAGGTCCTTCTTCCAGAACCGCGCCCACGTGTGAGTGCCGTGGCCGTGGGTGTCCGCCGACGCCGGGATCAGCACGAAGCGGCCGTTCGCGACCCGCGCGATCTGGCGCTCGGCGATGCCGAGCTCCGGCGGATTGATGAAGTCGTCGGCGCTGTTCACGAACAGGACCGGCGCGGTGATCTTCTCCAGCTCCGCCGACGGATCGTAGTCCGACGACGAGCGGATCGCGTAGAGGAGGTCGTTGGCGTCGATCGGGGCCCGGCTGGCCCGGGCCTCGGCGAGCGCCCGGTCGGCCGCCTCGCGGGTCGGCATGCGCTTCTGATCCGCCACCGGCGACGAGCCGGCCAGGGTCAGGAGCGCCTCGGCCACCTGCAGCGCGCCGCGCGGCGGGGCGGTGTAGTCGCCACCCTTCCAGTCCGGATCCTCCTCGATCGCCTGGATGATCATCCGGCGCCACTCGCGGTTCCTCCCGGCGATCTCGACCGGCAGGCAGGCCAGCGGCATGACCGCGTCCATCATCGACGGCCACTTCTCGGCCCACATCCACGCGTGCATGCAGCCCATCGACGTGCCCATCACCAGGCGCAGGTGATCGACGCCGAGCGCCGCGACCAGCGCGTGCTCCGCCGCCACCATGTCCTGGTAGCCGTAGCGCGGGAAGCGCGCGCGCAGCCCGTCCGACGGCTTCGACGAGCGGCCGTGCCCGATGTCGTCGGGCAGGATGACGTGATAGCGGGTGAGGTCGAGCGGCTGGCCCGGCCCGAACAGCTCGCCGGCGAACTGCTTGCGCAGGAACTGCTGCCCGGACCCGGTGGTGCCGTGCATGACCAGCACCGCGTTGGTGGCCCGCCCGCTGGCGTCGCGCCGCAGCGTCCCCAGCGTCATGTAGTGCATGCGCAGCTCGGGCAGCTTCTCGCCGCTCTGGAACGCGAAGTCGCGAAGGACCTTGTCACCCTCGACCGGCTTCACCCCGGCGACCTCGGTCACCGTCGGCACGGCCGGCCGGGCCGGCGGCGCGCCCGCCGGCCGATTCGCGGGCGCCTCGTCCTGGTCAGCCCGCCCGCACGAGATCAGGAGAATCGCGATCAGGAGCCGCCGCACGCGACCGAGCCTATCCTCGGCCCGCGCCGGCCGCCACGGGTCAGGTCGTCCGGCCGTGCTCTTCCAGCCAGGCCAGCAGCTCGCGGATGCTCCCGGTCGCCATCGCCACGCTGCTGTCGGCCGCGCCGTAGTACATCCGGATCGTGTCGCCATCCGGATCGATGGTGTAGCCGCACGGGAAGGTGACGTTGCCGACGTCGCCGTTGCACTCGTAGGGCTCCTCGGGGCCGAACATCCACGAGTCGCCGCGCGCGAGCAGCCGCTCCGGCTCGTCGAGCGCGAACAGCGCGAGGCCGAGCCGGTACAGGCATCCGCCCGCCGTCTGCCGCACGCCGTGATAGAGCATCAACCAGCCGCCCGGCGTCTCGATGAGCGGCGGCGACAGGCCGACCTTGTTGGCGTCCCACCAGGCCCCCTTGCGCGCCGCCAGCATCAGCTTGTGGCCGCCCCAGTTGCGGAGGTCGGGCGAGTAGGAGATCCACACGTGCGCGCCGAGGTCGTGCACCGGGCGGTGCACCAGCGCGAAGTTGCCCCCGATCCGCCGCGGCAGGAGCGCCGCGTCCTTGTCGTCCGGCTGCATGGCCAGGCCGTACCGCTCGAAGCTTCGGAAGTCCTTGGTCAGGGCCAGCGCGACGCCGGGCCCCGCCCGCCCGTACGCGGTGTAGGCGATGACGTACGCGCGGAGCTCGTCGACGAAGGTGATGCGCGGGTCCTCGATGCCCCACAGCTCCTCGGGGTAGTGCTCCGGGTCGGGGGACAAGGTCGGCTGCGGATCGATCACCCAGCCGTCCACGCCGTTGCTCGAGCGCGCCGCGCACAGGTGCGAGTGACCGCGGCGATCCTCGACCCGGCAAAGGAGGAGCGTCGTCCCGTCGGGCAGCCGCGTGGCGCCCGGGTTGAAGACGGTGTGGGCCGGGTAGGGCCAGTCCCGTGCGGTGAGGATCGGGTTGGCAGGGCTGCGATGGAAGAGGACCTCGTAGTGACGCCTGGGAATCATGACGGTGTGGGCCCTCGCCGCGGCCCGATGACGATGCCGCCCCGGTCGGCGACCCGCATCTCGAGGAGTGCAAGCAGGAACGACAGGGTCGACTCGGCTCCCTGATTCTGGTTGGCCCGATCGGCGTGCAGGCCGTCGCGGCACCCTCCGGTCGACGCGTCGTAGAGCGGACGCTGCAGCTGGTTCTGTCCGAGGAACCAGTCGAACGCGCGCCGCGCCCGCCGCCCCCACTCGGCGTCGCCGGTCAGCCGGTGCGCCTCCAGGCAGGCGGAGACGGTGCCGCACGCCTCGACCGGCTGCTGGTCGAACCTGGCCGGCGATTCGCCGCGGCGGAAGAACCCGTTCGATCCGATCGGGACGAAGTAGCCCTCGTCGGACGACTGGATCGATACCAGCCACTCGAGCGCCTTGCAGCCGACCGCGGTCATCTCCTGGTTCCGCATCGATTCGGCCGACACCAGGAGCGCGTGCGGCAGGCGGGCGTTGCAGTAGGTGACCCGGTCCTCGAACCACGGCCAGTCGGTCAGGCTCGAGCGTCGGAACAGGTCCAGGAGCCGCTCGGCGAGCAGCTTCTGCATCGCCTGCACGTTGCTGTCGCCCTGGAACGCGCGCAGGTACTCGGCGATGCCGAGCAGCGCGTAGGCCCAGGCGCGCGGGCTGGTGAAGGCGGGCACCACCGGCAGCGCCGCCTGGAACAGGTGACCGCCGAGGCTGTTCCGCCCCGGGTCGGCCGAGCGGCCCACCACCGTGCCGAGCGCCCACAGCCCGCGCCCGTGGCTGTCCTCGGAGCCGACCTCCTCGGTCCAACGACGGTGGTAGGACATGAAGTTGCGGAAGCGCCCGCGTTCCACATGGAACGCGTGGCGCACGAACGCCAGGTAGCGCGTCCCCAGCGAGCGGACCAGCTTGCGATCCTCGCTGCCGGCGTCCTCGATGAGTGCCATGAGGAGGAGAGCGCGCGCGTTGTCGTCGAGGCAGTAACCCTCGTCGTAGCGCGGCACGCTGAAGTCGCTGTGCTGCAGCAGGCCGGTGCCGTCGGTCATCGCGACCAGGTGGTCGAGATCGAGATCGGGCAGCTCGACCGACCGGTCCGCCAGCGTCTTGATCTGGAACGACGTCCGCCGCCGCAGCGCGTGCTCCTGTCGCGCCCGGTCGAACGAGCTCATGTACGAGCGCGCGACCGCCGGCCAGACCATGTCGCGGCCGTACCGGGCCGCGCGATTGCAGAGCTGGAGGCGCCGGTCCTCGTTGCCGAGCAGCCCGTTCACCTCCCGCGCGATCGCCTTTGGATCCGCCATCGGGACCAGGATCCCGCGCCCCTCGGCCAGGAGCTCCTCGGCGTACGCGTAGCGAGTCGAGATGACCGCCCGGCCGGAGCCGACCGCGTAGGCCAGCGTCCCCGAGGTGATCTGCCGCGGGTTGAGGTAGGGCGTGATGTAGATGTCGGCAGCCGACAGGAAGTCGGTGAGCTCGCGCTGGCTGACGAAGCGGTTGTGAAAGATGATGCCGTCCTCCACGCCGAGCGCGTGCGCGCGCGCCTCGAGCGAGAGCCGGTAGGTCTCGCCGTGGCGCTCCTTGACGTGCGGGTGGGTCGCGCCCAGCACCACGTAGACCGCCTTGGGGTTGCGGGCGAGGATCTCGGGGAGCGCGTCGATCACGTGCTCGATCCCCTTGTCCGGCGAGAGCAGGCCGAACGTGAGGATCACCGACTTGCCCTCGACGCCGAGCTGGTTCTTGTTGAGCCCGGACAGCGGGATGTCGGGGATCCCGTGCGGGATGTGGTCGATCTTGTCCTCGGACACGCCGTGGACCTCGCGCAAGAGGACGGCCCCCTGCGCGCTCATCACGACGAGGCGCTCCGACAGCCGGGTCAGCTCGTCCATGGCCTCCCGCTGGGGTGGGCTCGGATCGGCCAGGATGGTGTGGAGCGTGGTCACGATCGGCATGCGCAGCTCGCGGAGCAGCGCGAGCACGTGGCTGCCGGCCTTGCCGCCGAAGATTCCGTACTCGTGCTGCACCGAGAGGACGCCGACCCTGTTCACGTTCAGGAAGTCGGCCGCTCGCCGGTATGACGAGAGATCGGTCTCGGCGATTTCGAAGCGGACCCGCGAGGGGTACGCGTGGCGCCGACCGGCGTCGTTCACCGCGAGCACGAAGCAGTCCAGCTCGGGGAACTCGTGAGCGATCGCCTCGCTCAGGTCGGTGGTGAAGGTAGCGATGCCACACTGGCGCGGGAGGTGATTCCCGAGCATGGCGATCTTCTGGGTGGGTTGCGTGACGTCGACGTGGTCGATACTTCCTCCACTCGAGCGCGCAGGACCTGTTCATCTCCGCCCCAACGTCGATCGCCACGCCCGACAACCAACCCGCGGAGAACGGGAATATGCGCTGGGGGTGACTCCCGCGCAACCGAGGATTGTCCGGCGAGCTGGCCGCGATCTGTCATAGTCCGTCCAATCGCCGACGCGGGGCCGATGCGTCCGGCGCGGGCGAGGAGAGGAATCGCCATGAGCACCGTCGGCGAGGTCATCGGGAGGCATCACGATGCCATCCTTCACCTCTGGGGGGCGCAGGCCGGGCGCGCCGCGTCCGCCGAGGGGCTGACCCCGCCGGAGCTCATCAGCATGATGCCGGACTACCTGGCGTCGCTCGGCCGGAGCGGAGAGGACGACGCGGTCGAGCTCTCCAGCGCGCAGCAGTCGCTCATCGAGCGACACCTGTCGCGGCGCCTGCGCCAGGGCTTCGCGCTCAACGAGATCGTGACCGAGCTGGCCGTGCTGGGCCGCTGCGTGTCGCGGGTGGTCGACGGCGAGCCGGCCCGCAGCCGGCCGGCGGTGGGCGACGTGGCCCGCTTCTTCGGCGAGCTGCACGCTGCCGTCGTCGAGGTGACCCGCATCTTCAACGAGCACATGCTGGAGGACCAGCAGCGGGTGAAGCGCTACAACCAGCTGCTGCAGCGGATCGCCAGCGAGGCGATGAGCTCGCCGGACCGAGACGTCCCGATGCGCAAGCTCCTGACCGAGGCGCTGACCGTGGTGATGGCGGCGATGACCGCGCAGACCGCCGCGCTGCTCCTGTTCGACGTCGAGAACAACCGGCTCATCGTGTCGGCGTCGACCGGGATGGCCGACGAGCACCTCGGCGAGTACGTGAGCTCGCTCGACGTGTCGACCCTGGGCGGCAAGATCGCGTCGTCGGGCGACGGCACCACCTTCGTGACCGACGCCGAGACCACCGGGCTGACGGTCAGCGACGCGCTGCGCGAGTCCGGCGTTCACTCGCTGCTCGGCGTCCGGCTGGCCGCCGGCCGCCTCCTGCGCGGCGTCCTCTACGTCGGCATCTCGGAGCGGCGCGCGTTCACGCCGAGCGAGGTCAGGCGGATCGAGGAGCTGGGCACCAGCTTGACCATGCACCTCGACAACGCCCGGCTCCACGCGGTCCTCATCGCCGAGCGGAGGCGAGTCGAGCTCGAGGGGCGGCTGCGCGAGCAGTTCGTGTCGGTGCTGATGCACGACCTCGGCGGGCCGCTCGAGGCGGCCCGGGCCGGCGCCGAGCGGCTGCGCGGGCCGCACCTGGTCGACGACCCGGAGCGGGTGGCCGCCGCGATCGTGCAGGACCTCGACCGCATGGAGTGGATGGTGCGCGGCCTGCTCGACGTGCACCAGATCCGCAGCGGCAAGCGCCTGCCGCTCCGGCTGAGCGATTGCGACCTCGGTGCGATCGCGCGCGAGGCGATGGAGGAGCTGCGCGCGGCGCACGGCGATCGGTTCCAGCTCCACGCCGACAGCGGGGTGCGCGGCATGTGGAGCCCGGACCAGCTCCGCCGCGCGATCTGGAACCTGGCGCTGAACGGCGCCGTGCACGGCGCGGCGAGCCGGCTGGTGACGATCTCGGTGACCGGTGGCCGGGCCGGCGCGGAGGTCGCGGTCCACAACGAGGGCCCCGAGATCCCGGCCGAGATCCAGGAGGAGCTCTTTCACCCGTTCTCCTTGCCCGGCTCGGCGATCCACGGGTCGCGGTGCGGCTGGGGGCTCGGCCTCATCTTCGTGTGGGGATGCGCCGAGGCGCACGGCGGCCAGGTGGTGGCCGAGAGCCGGGCAGGCGAGGGGACCACCTTCCGCCTGCGCATCCCGTGCGACGCGCGCCCCTACGTCGACTGAGGCGCGCGACCGCGATGACGAGCGATGCGCACACCTGGGGATCGACCGAGGCCGAGCGAGCCCGGCCCTACCCATGCGACCGCTGGCTGCCCGACGCCGACGACGCCTGCTTCCGCGCCATCGACGTGGCCGCGCCGCCCGCGGTGGTGTTTCGCTGGCTCTGCCAGCTCCGCGCCGCCCCGTACAGCTACGACTGGATCGACAACCGTGGCCAGCGCAGCCCGCGAGAGCTCACGCCTGGCCTCGACGAGCTCGTGGTCGGACAGCGGTTCATGACCATCTTTCGCCTGGTCGACCACGATCGCGATCGCCACCTGACCATGGTCCTCGACCAGCCCGGCGGCGAGAGGATGTTCGGCGCGCTGGCGCTGACCTACGAGGTGACCGGCACGCCCGGTGGCTCGCGCCTGGTCGTCAAGCTGGCCATCCGCCGCCCCTCGGGCCCGTTCCGCCTGCTGGCGCCGCTCCTGCCCGGCGCCGACCTGATCATGATGCGCAAGCAGCTCCGCACCCTCAAGCACCTCGCCGAGGGCGCCGGACCTCCGGCCTGAGCGGCGCGGCGGGCTCAATCGGGTTCACGTCCGGTCGCCTCGTCGCCTGGGCGCCGCCGCGGTCGCGGCCGGTTCGTGCCATCCTTCATCGAGGCCTTCCCCCGGGTCGGGCCGGGCGAAGCCACGAGGAGGATTCGATGGCCGATCTCTACGCTGACCGCCGCGAGCAGATGTTCCCGCAGCTCACCCAGGCCCAGATCGGCCGGGTCTGCCGGATCGGCGAGCACCGGACGGTGAAGGCGGGAGAGATCCTGTTCGACCTCGGCGAGCGCAACACCTCGTTCCACGTGATCATCGAGGGCGCCGTGGAGATGGTGGTGCCGTCGGACGGCGGCGAGCAGCGGATCGCGGTGCTCGGACCGGGCCAGTTCAGCGGCGAGATCAACATGCTGTCGGCGCGCCGCAACCTGGTCCGCGGGCGCGTCATCGAGGATGGATCGGTCGTCGTCATCGAGCGCGATCGACTGCGCGGGCTGGTCCAGGGCGACCCGGAGCTGAGCGAGATCCTGATGCGCGCCTTCATCCTGCGGCGGGTCGGGCTGCTCAGCCAGGGCGGAGGCGACATGGTCCTGGTCGGCTCGGCTCACTCGGCCGCGACCCTGCGGATCAAGGAGTTCCTGACCCGCAACGCGCACCCGTTCACCTACCAGGACGTGGACGGCGATCCGGGGGTGGAGACGCTGCTCGAGCGCTTCCACGTCGGCGTCGACGAGGTGCCGGTGGTCCTCTGCAAGGCCGGCCTGGTGCTGCGCAACCCGACCATCGAGGCGCTGGCCGCCACGCTCGGCCTGAGCCCGGAGCTCGACGCCGACGTCATCCGCGACGCCGTCATCGTCGGCGGCGGTCCGGCCGGCCTGGCCGCGGCGGTCTACGCCGCCTCCGAGGGCCTGAACGTGCTCGTGCTGGAGGGCACCGCGCCCGGCGGGCAGGCCGGCACCAGCTCGCGCATCGAGAACTACCTGGGCTTCCCGACCGGCATCTCGGGCCAGGCGCTGGCCGGTCGCGCGCTGACCCAGGCCGAGAAGTTCGGCGCCGAGGTCGCCATCGCGCGCCGTGCGGTCCGTCTCGACTGCGAGTCGATGCCGTACCGGGTGGAGCTGGCCGGCGGCGAGGTGGTGCGGACCCGCACCGTGGTGCTCGCCATCGGGGTCCGCTACCGCAAGCCCGATCTACCGGAGCTGGGCCGGTTCGAGGGGGTCGGGGTCATGTACAGCGCGACCCACATGGAGGCCCAGCCGTGTCAGGGCGAGGAGGTCGCGGTGGTCGGAGGCGGCAACTCGGCCGGGCAGGCGGCGGTGTTCCTGTCGCAGTTCGCGAGCCGGGTCCACGTGCTCGTTCGCGGCGCGGGGCTGGCCGAGAGCATGTCCCGCTACCTCATCCGCCGGATCGAGGACTGTGCCAACGTGACCCTGCACGTCCGCACCCAGGTCGAGGCGCTCGAGGGCGGCGACCAGCTCGAGCGAGTCACCTGGCGCCACCTCGACACCGGTGAGGGCGAGACCCGTCCGGTCCGCAACCTCTTCCTCATGACCGGCGCCGATCCCAACACCGGATGGGTGAAGGGCTGCGTGGCGCTCGACGAAAAGGAGTTCATCAAGACCGGCGCCGACCTCAGGCCCGACGAGCTGGCCGAGGCCCGCTGGCGCCTGCCGCGCGCGCCCTACCTCATGGAGACCAGCGTGCCCGGCGTGTTCGCGGTCGGCGACGCGCGCTCCGGCAGCGTCAAGCGAGTCGCCTCGGCGGTGGGAGAGGGCGCGATCTGCGTCCAGCTCATGCACCGGGCGCTGAAGGAGAGCTGAGCCGAGCGGGCCCGCGTCGTCCAGGCCTCGCCTACGCCGAGGGGGCGAGCTCGAACGCCGCCGCGAGCAGCTCGTACGAGCGCAGCCGGGCGGCGTGGCTGTAGGTCGTGGTCATGACCATCACCTCGTCGGCCTCGGTCTCGCGCACCATCGCCTCGATGCGCGCCACCACCGCCGCCGGATCGCCGGTGATCTGCAGGCGCCGCTGGGCGTCGACGATCTCGCGCTCGCCCGGCGTGTACGGATAGGCGAGCGCCTCCTCGGGGCTGGGCAGCCGGGCCGGCCGCCCGGTGCGAAGCCGCAGCCAGGCCAGCTGCATGGACGCGGCCAGCCGCTCGGCCTCGGCGGTGGTCTCGGCGCAGACGACCGAGACGGTGAGGATGGCGTGCGGTCGCTCGATCGCGCCCGGCCGGAAGCGCCGCCGGTAGGCCAGCATCGGCCCCGCCGCCGGCTGCGGGCTGAAGTGAGCCGCGAACCCGAAACCCATCCCCAGCTGGGCCGCGAGCTGCGCGCTGTAGCCGCTCGAGCCCAGCAGCCAGATCGGCGGCAGCGCCACGTCGTCGGGCATCGCCACCACCGAGCGGAACGGGTGGTTGGCGGGGAACCGGCCGTTGCCGAAGCAGAGGAGCTCGGCCAGCCGGTCCGGAAAGTCCTCGGCGCCGAGAGAGGCGGCGTCGCGCCGCAGCGCGATCGCGGTGGTCGGATCGGTGCCGGGCGCGCGCCCGATGCCGAGGTCGATGCGCCCGGGATGGAGCGCCTCCAGCATCTTGTAAGCCTCGGCGACCTGCAGCGGGGCGTGGTTGGGCAGCATCACGCCGCCGGCGCCGACCCGGATCCGCGACGTCACCTCGGCGGCCAGCGCGATCATGAGCGCCGGCGTGGTGCTGCCGATGATCGGCATGTTGTGGTGCTCGGCGAACCACTGGCGGGCGTAGCCGAGCCGCTCGGCCAGCCGGACCAGCTCGAGGCTGTTGCGCAGCGCCTGCCCCGCGGTGGTGTCCGCGGCGACCGGCACGACATCCAGGATCGACAGAGGGACCGGCATCGGGTGGTCTTCTCGTAGCGCGGCGCGCGGTGGTGTCAATCCCGGGCCGCTCATCCGCCGCCGAAGATGTCCTTGCGGGCCGCCTCGCACACCGCGATGACCGCCGGGTGCTTGATCTTGCGCTCGACCGAGATGGCGTAGAACTGCTGGCGGACCGCGGCGGCCCGGCCGATCACGCGCACGTGATGGTCGCGCCGGACCTCGGCCTCGATGACCGACGGCGCGGCGAAGACGCCCATTCCCTCCCTGCCGAAGTCCCTGGCCAGCGCGCTGTCGTCGAGCTCGGCGATCACGGTGGGCCGGATCCCCTGCGCGCCGAGCCACTGGTCCAGGGCGCGGCGCACCGCCGAGGGCGCGCCGGGCATGAGGAACGGGGTTCCGTCGAGCGAGCGCGGGAACCGGCGCCGCATGGTCGCGGCCAGCCTGGGCGCGGCGAAGAAGCTGGTGCCGCACTCGCCCAGCAGGTGACTGAACGCGCGGACCGGAATGCCGGACCCGGCCGGTCCGTCGGCGATGACCACGTCGACCCGGTGCAGCGCCAGCTCGGCGATGAACTCGTCGACCGATCGGTCCGCGCGGCAGATGACCTGCACCGGCTGGCCGATCCGGAACGCCGGGTCCAGGAACCTCCGGACCAGCGACGGGGGCAGCACGTCGGCGATGCCGACCACCAGCCGCAGCGGCCTGCCGCCGACCCGTCCCTCGAGCGCGTCGACCAGCTCGCGCCCCAGCGAGAAGATCTGGTCGGCGTAGCGGAACGCCACCCGACCGGCGTCGGTCATGACCAGGTTGCGGCCGCGGCGGGCGAACAGCTTCTCGCCCAGCGACTCCTCGAGGCGGCGGATCTGTCCGCTGATGGTCGGGTGGGCCAGGTGGAGCTGCTTGCTGGCGCCCACGATGCTCCCCTCGCGAGCGACCATCCAGAAGTAGAGGAGGTGGTGGTAGTTGAGCCACTCCATCGGTCCTGGACCATACTTCGTCTTTTTCGAATCGATGGGGTGAATCTTCCCGATTGTCTACATGGCGTCCGCGCGGTATGTAACTCGATCGTCCCCCCAGCACGAGTCGTGCGCCGGGGCGAGAGGAGCTTCACTTGAACGAGATGATCATGTGTGGGGGAGTCGGCGTCGGGCTCCTCTTGATCGCGGCGCTGTCGGCCGCGTCGGCCAGGGCGCGGGCCCGGCTGCTCGCGTTCGCGCCGCGGTCGGCTCGCCTCTGACGGTGTACCCGCGGAGGACTTGGCTGCGCTCCCGGGCGCATCATCCTCCCTGCTGGGCTTCACCACATGGGTGCTGCGGCGCGCACCTCCATCTCGCGCCGCATGTGCCGACTGAGGAGGAACGACCATGAGCCCGCCCTCCGGACGCCATCGGCCCAAGCCTCACCACGACAGCGCCCGGCGCTGCGAGGTCGTGACCCAGGTCATGGAGGACCCGCACGCGCTCGAGGCCATCGCGCCGGTCGGGCAGGGCTCGGTGATCGGCGGCTACGAGCTGGTCGCCGTGCTCGGCACCGGCGGATGCGGCACGGTGTACGAGGCCCGCCACGGCGTGCTCGGATCCCGGGTCGCGGTCAAGGTCCTGCACGAGCACGTCGCCGAGTCCAAGGAGATGGTCGAGCGCTTCCTGCTCGAGGCCCAGGCGGTCAACTGGATCCGCCACCCCAACATCGTCGACATCCGCGACGTGGGCGGGTTTCGCACCGGCCAGCCCTATCTCGTGATGGAGCTCCTCGACGGCGTCCACCTCGGCTCGCTGCTCGAGCGCGGCGCGCTCGGCCCGACCGAGGCGCTCGACATCCTCGACCCGGTCTGCGCCGCGGTCGAGGCGGCCCACCGGTCCGGCATCGTCCACCTCGACCTCAAGGCCTCCAACATCCAGATCAGCGACAGCGCCGGCGTCCGCCGGATCACGCTGCTCGACTTCGGCATCGCCAAGCTCCTCGAGCGCGAGCCGAGCGCGTCCGGGCTGACCGCCATGAGCCGCAAGGTCGGCACCCCGTCGTCGATGTCGCCCGAGCAGATCCGCGGCGGCCCGGTCGACCACCGCGCCGACATCTACGCGCTCGGCGTCCTCCTGTTCAGCATGCTGACCCGTCGCTACCCGTTCGAGTCGGCCCGGTCGCTCGACGTGGAGCGCATGCACCTCGACGAGCCACCTCCGCGCCCGAGCGACCTGGTCGCGGTCGGCGCCGATCTCGACGCGGTGGTGCTGCGCTGCCTGGCCAAGGATCCGGCCGACCGGTTCCAGAGCGTGCCGGACTTCCTCGCTGCCCTGCGCGCCGCGGCGACCCGGGCCAAGCGCGCCGCGTCGTCCGTACGCGAGCCGCGCGAGGTGCACACCGGCGCGATCGTCCTCGAGATCCAGAGCTGATCCGCCGCGGGTCGATGACGCGCCGAGCGTGTCCTGAATCACGGCCGGGGCGGGCGGCTGCGAATCCATGTTCGGCCGCGCGAGCAGGCTCCTACAATCGATGCGGTGCGAGCCGCGATCCTGATCCTGGCGTGTGGTGGCTGCCTGTCGACCCCGCCGTTCTCACCCCCGGGTGACGGATCGAGCGACGCGTCCACGGACGACGCGAGCAGCTCGGGGGAGGACGCCAGACCAGCCGACGACGCGTCGGCCGCCCCCGACGGGTCGTGCGCGCTGGAGCCGGGCCGGGGAGGGGACCCGCCGGCGTGGCCGCCCGACGGGGTGGCCGTCTCGGTGCGCCAGGTCGAGGTCCACCGGCTCGACTGCGACGCCGCCGACGATCTGCTGATCGCGAGCGATCCGGCGCTGGCGGAGGACCGCGGGTTCTACGTCATGCGCGGGCGAGGCCGGCCCGACCACGGCAACGTGTTCGACGGCTTCGTGTCGACCGGCCCGGCACCGCCCAACCGGCTCGCGGTGGCCCAGGTCGGCGGGTCCGAGCAGCCGGAGATCTTGATGGCGACGCTGGTCGGCGACGAGCTCCAGCTCTGGGTCTACCCGGCGGTCGACGCGACCACCTACGGCGAGCCCTACACCCGCATCGTCGGGGAGACCCCGGCCACGTCGGTGAACCCGTTCCTGGTCGCGGTCGGCGACTTCGACGGCGACGAGGAGGCCGACTTCCTGGTCGGCGACATGACCCAGCTGTGGACCGGCGAGCTCGTCCGCGACGGAGGCTCGTGGACCACCGGCGAGCTGGTCGGCCTCGAGGGCGCCTCCGCGGGGCTGTGGGACGACGCCAGCATCGCGCTCGCGGTGCCGTCGGCCGATGCGCCCGGGCTGGACGACATCGTCGTGACCCGGTTCTTCGGGGCGACGCTGCTCCGCAACGACGGCCGCGGCGGCTTCCCGATCGAGGGCTACGCGTCGGCGGGGGGCGAGAGCGCGACCTCGACCACCCTCTGGGACTTCGACGGCGACGGGGTGGAGGAGGTGGTCGCCACCCAGGTCGGTGATCCGGTGTATCTGCTCGTGCCGAGAGAAGGGCGCGTGCTCACGCTGGGCGCGACCGGCCCGTCCGACCTCGAGCCCTACCTCGAGGACTTCCAGATCGGAGACCTCGGCGGGTCGACGGACCGGCCCGATCTGGTCTGGTCCGACGCGCGCAGCGGCACCGACGTCATCTATCTGCTCGCCGATCTCGAGCTCCAGGGCGGCACCGAGTTCACCACCCAGAAGACCCTCAAGCGGTGGGACCACCCGGCCGGATCGAACGCCGGGCGCGTCGTGATGGGCGACTTCGACGGCGACGGCACCCGCGAGCTCCTCGCCTTCGACGGAGTGACCGGCGAGACCACCTGCCTCCGGTACGACGACCGCGCCGGCCAGGAGGGGCTGGTCCCGTGCGATGGATGATCGGCCGACGTAATCCCGAGCTCAGTCGACCGGCGGCTTGATGAAGCGGCTCTTCGGGGCCGCGTCCTGGGCCGCCTCTGCCTTCGCCTTGGCCGGCGCGGGCGCGGGCGCGGGCGCGGCGGGCGCGGTGCCTGCGTCGACCGGGATCGGCGCGGCGACCGGCGTCCGGGCGGTCCGCGGCGGCAGGGTCGCGCGCACGATCCGATCGCGATCCGGGACGACCGTCGATCGCCAGGTCTGCCGGCCGCTGGCCTCGACCACGATCTCGACCGGCTCGCGGCTGGCCGCCATGCGGTGGCGCGTGGGTGTGCGCCCGGCTGGTGTGCCGCCCACCCTGACGCGCGCGCGCGACGGCGACGAGCGCAGGTCGAGCGAGATCTCGTCGGCGGCGAGGTTGCCGGTGGCCGGCGCCCCGCTGCCCGCGGCGATGGTCGGCGTCGGCGCGGCGCCCGCGGCCGTCGGCGCGGCGACCGCGGCCGCACCCGGCGCCGCCTCGCGACCCAGGCCTGTGCCCTCCCGATCGCCGCCCCGGCCCGAGGCGACCAGGACGATCACGACCGCGGCCGCCACCGCCGCGGCCAGCCCGCCGACCATCACCCAGCGGCGACGCGGCCGGCCCGGCCCGAGTGGCGCGACCTTCACCGCCGGCCCGGGGCTGGTCGCGACCGCCGGGCCGGGCCGGCCCGCTCCGTGCCGGGTGGACTGCTCGACGGCGGCGACCAGCGCGTCGCGCGCGAACGCGGCGCTGCGGAAGCGCTGATCCGGTTCCTTGCGCAGGAGCCGCAGGATCACGCCCTCGAGCACCGGCGGCAGATCGGGCAGGGGCCTGGGCGGCGTGTGGACGTGCGCGAGCATCATCGCCTGCCCGGTGGTGGCGTCGTGGGGCAGGCGCCCGCTGGCCAGCTCGTAGAGGATGACGCCGAGCGAGTAGAGATCGGCGGAGGCGGTCGCCTCCTGGCCGAGCACCTGCTCCGGGGCCATGTAGGCCGGCGTCCCCAGGACGACGCCGTCGCGGCTCATCGTCGAGTGGGTGTCCCCGGGCGAGATCGACTTGGCCAGCCCGAAATCGAGCACCTTCAGCAGATCGCGACCCGGCGGATCGTCGAGGACGATCACGTTACCGGGCTTGAGATCGCGGTGGACGATCTGCAGCCGGTGGGCGGCGTCGAGGGCGTCGCACAGCTGCGCGCCGACCCGGGCCAGCCGGGGCAGATCCAGCGGGCCGTCGGTGCGGAGCAGCTGGGCGAGGGTGCGGCCGCGCAGGAGCTCCATGGCCAGGTAGAGCAGGCCGTCCTGGGTCTGACCGAAATCGAGCACCGTGACCGTGTGCGGGTTCGACAGCCGGCTGGCCAGATGCGCCTCGCGCAGGAAGCGCCGCGCCGCCGAAGCGTCCGACGCGTGGCGACGGTCGATGAGCTTCAGCGCCACCTCGCGGCCGACCGACGCCTGCCAGGCGCGATAGACCGCGCCCATCCCGCCGGCGCCGAGCTTCTCGCGCACGGTGAAGCGGCCGTCGAGCTCGCGGCCGATCAGGTCGTCCAGCTCCTCCTCGACCGGCAGGCGGACCAGCTCGGTGTCGTCGTCGGGGCAGCGCCGGGTGTCGGTCGGGAACGCCTTGTCGCAGCGCGGGCAGTGGAGCTCGAACGACGGCTGGTGTCCGGTCACCATGCGGTCTGCCAGCGCACCGTCAGCGCGCCCGGCCCGGCGCCGACCGACAGCCGCTCGGCCGGGCCGGCCCGACCACCCGGGCGCAGGAACAGGTAGAGCCCGGCGCCGATCGACACCGCGCCCACCGCGTAGGCGGCGTCGAACGCGAGGTTGTAGCGCTTCATCCGATCGACCGCGTCGTCGTGGGCCGGGAGGTCGGGGGCGTCCCTGGCGTCGTCGCGCGCGTCGAGCGCGAGCGCGGTGAACAGCGCGCCGGCGGCCAGCGCGGCCGCCCCGCCGCCGAGGAGGACGTAGGGGAGCGGCCCGCGCCGGGTCGGCGCCGTCGGCCCCGCGATCGGACGCGCCTCGGCCAGCGCGAACACCTCGCGCCGGGCGCGCCGGTCGCGGATCGTGATCGTGCGCCTCTCCGCGATCCGGCCGGTCGAGGAGACCAGGATCTCGTGGCTGCCGAACGGGAGCCAGATCGTCCGCCCGGCGGTGAACGTGTCCTCGGCGGCGAAGCTCGACACCCGCACCTGCGCGGACAGCGGGTCGACGACGATCGCGACCGGGGCGAACTCGCCGGCGGTGAGCATCTGATCGACCTCGCGCCAGGTGGCCTCGACCTGGGGGCGCTCGCCGAGCGGGATGACACCGCCGTGCCGCTCGATGCACCGCCCGAGGTAGAGCTGGGCCTGGGCCGGCCTGCCCATGAGCGAGTACACGGTCGCGATGTTGCAGTCGTTCGAGGCGTACGGCACCTCGCGGTCCGACCGCCGGAACCGATCGATCGCGTCCGCCCACCGCTTCTCCGCCGCCAGACGGGTCCCCTCGACGAACAGCGCCGCCGCGCGCCGCTTCCGGGTGGCAGGGTCTGCCCCCGCCGGACACGCCCAGGCCAGCGTCAGCGCCGACGCCACCAGCCACGCGGCCGCCAACGTCCGCCGGGGAGCGGGCATGGCGTCGATGGTATCACGCAGCACCGCCGGAATCGGCTCAGACGCCGCGACCCGCGCTGGCGGTCGAGCGTGGAGCGCGCGCCCGCGCAAGCATTTCTCATCCGGTGACTGGAATCACGACCGGTCGGCTCGGCCGAGCGGGATGGCGGTCAGCGCCGCGTCCCCACCCAGACCACCACGTCCTGGCACTCGGCCGTGCCGATCAGCGCGTCGGCGGCCTCGAGGGTGCAATCGCTGGCCGGGTGATCGAAGTCGGACCACCGGCGGTCCTCGAGCGTCGCGACGCCGCCGCTCAGGGTGAGGGACGACCGCCCCGCGTACAGGTTGCACGACGCGTCGCCGGTCTGGGTGTTGGCGTCGGTCTTCTCGAAGAGATTGCCCGACCGCTCGAGGTGGATGAGCGTGTCGGCGCACTCGGCGCCGGCGTCGTCGCAGGTCTGGAACACGAGGAAGTCCGGATCGTCGATGAAGTCGTCGACCGCGATCGCGAAGACCGGGGCGCCCGAAGGATCGCCGGGCTCGATCTCCGGGCCGGGGTCGTCGCACGCGACCGGCGAGCCCTGCTGGTGATTCTCGCGGTGCGAGGTGACCTGATAGGTGCCGACCACGTCCTCGCCGCTGGCGTCGTCACCGCCATCGTCATCGTCATCGTCGCCGCCGCCGCATGCGGCCAGCGCGAGCCCGAGAACGAGAGAGAGGGCGATCGCGGCGGAGCGGGGCATGCCGCTCATCCTGCCAGATGGCGCCCGCCTCCGTCGCGCGGCTTCACGCGGTGCGTCCCTGGCTGACGCGCGTCCGCGCTCACGGCAACAGGCGCAGGATGACCAGCGACTTCGGCACCAGCGGACCGACATGCACGAACCCGGCGAAGCTGCCGGCGGCGACCAGGCGCGGCGCGCTCCAGTCGGGACCGATGTAGTCGCGCACGCGGAGCTCGAAGCTCGAGTACCCGGCCGGCGGCGTGATCCAGGAGTCCTGCGCCGCGAAGTCGGTCATGAGCTCGACCCTCGGCCCGCCCTGCCGGGTGAACGAGGCGCCGTGGTGACCGAGCTCCTGGCCGGGGTACGGGGAAAGGACGATCTGGTAGTCGTCGCCGGCGGGCAGCTGGGCCGCGGTCTTCTCCTCCCAGAAGCCGGGCGTCCAGGTGGTCTTGATCCGCGTGCTGGTGCGGATGATCTGGCGGCCGCCCCCCTCGACGATGTAGCGGGCCGGATCGTGCACCGTGGGGACGCGTCCCGGGCCGTGGCGCAGGATCTCGGCCAGACCGACCGCGCCCGGGTTGTTGCCGATCAGCCCGTCGTGGACGGACGCCTGCGAGCGCCCGACCCACAGCCCGAGGCCGCTGCCGGGGGTGGAGACGTCGATCTTCAGCACGTCGTCGACCTGGTCGCCGTCGAAGTCGCCGGCCAGCACCTTCATCGAGTCGTAGGTGTCCCAGCGGGCCCACTCGCGGGTCGTGAAGTCGTGGCCGTCCGACAGGCCGACCCAGAGCCCGCCCCGCGCGGTGCTGCCGTCCGGCGCGACGTCGAGCTTCATCACGTCGCTCTTGCC
>DATHKR010000132.1:0-56813 GCA_035489015.1 Kofleriaceae bacterium
AGCTTCGTCCAGCCCTCCTCCTCGGTCTGGGGCACGCCGCCGATGTAGCGGGTCACGATCGGATCGCCCCACAGCGCGGCGCTGTCGCGGAAATCGTCGAGCCGGTGCCCGCGCAGGGTCAGGCGCGCGGTATCGAGCGCGGGGGCGGACACCAGCGCGGGCACGGCGGGGCGCGGAGCTTCCATGCCTCTTCCATACGCCAGGTCGAGCCCCCTCGCCCGTTCCTGTATGCTCGGCCGGCGCGCCGCGCCCCTCATGGTCGAGACCGTCCTGTACTACGTCGCCGCGCTCGCGGGTGGCGCGTTCCAGCTGATCTCGGCCTGTCACGCCCTGCTCAACAAGCGCGACCCGCGCGCGCAGCTGGGCTGGGTGGTCCTCTGCATCACGCTGCCGATGGCCGGCGCGGTCGCCTACTGGTTCTTCGGGGTCAACCGCATCCGCACCCGCGCGCAGAAGTGGAAGCGGCGGGGCCGGTTCCGCGATCTCTCGGCGGTCCGCCGCGGCGAGGAGGAGGAGGCCGGTCCGCTGTCGCTGGCCGAGCTCCACCCGGCCCAGCTCGACAGCCTGCACCAGCTCCTGCGCCTGTCCCAGCGGGTCACCCACCGCCCGCTCATCAGCGGCAACCGGGTCGAGCCGCTGTTCTGCGGCGAGCAGGCCTATCCGGCGATGATCGAGGCGATCGACGCCGCGACCACGCACGTGCACCTCAGCAGCTACATCTTCGAGGCGGACAAGGCCGGCATGGGGTTCGTCGACGCGCTCGGCCGCGCCGCCGCGCGCGGGGTCGACGTCCGCGTCCTGGTCGACGCCATCGGCGAGAAGTACGGCCGTCCGCGGGTCGGCCGGGTGCTGCGCCGCCAGCACCCCGATGTGAAGGTGGCGATGTTCCTGCCGCTCGCGCTGTCGCTGAAGTCGGTGCGCGCCAACCTGCGCAACCACCGCAAGATCCTCGTGGTCGACGGTCGGGTCGGCTTCACCGGCGGGATGAACATCGGCCTCCACCACGTGGTCTCCGACCCGGACAACACCACGCCGACCGCCGACGTCCACTTCCGGGTGAGAGGGCCGATCGTGCACGCGCTGAACGAGACCTTCATCGAGGACTGGTACTTCCAGACCGGACAGGAGGACTGGCGCATGGTCGACACGGTGGAGCCGGCCGGGCGCGCGCTGTGCCGCGCGATCAAGGACGGCCCCAACGAGGACTTCGAGCGGCTGCAGTGGATCCTCATCGGCGCGATGACCAGCGCGCGTCAGTCGATCCGGATCATGACGCCGTACTTCATCCCGACTCGCGAGCTGCTGGCGGCGATCACCAGCGCGGTGCTGCACGGGGTCAAGGTCGAGATCGTCCTGCCGGTGGCCAGCAACCTGCCGTTCGTCGACTGGGCCTGCCGCGCGCTCCTCTGGGAGGTGCTGGCCTACGGCGCCCACGTCTTCTGGCAGCCGCCGCCGTTCAATCACGCCAAGCTGCTCATCGTCGACGACTTCTACGTCAACCTGGGCTCGGCCAACCTGGACCCGCGCAGCCTGCGGCTCAACTTCGAGCTCAACCTCGAGGTGTTCGAGCCGGAGCTGGCCGAGGTGCTGGCCACCTACTTCGACGAGATCCGCGATCGATCGACCCGGGCGTCGATGGAGAGCCTCGACAAGCGCTCGTTCGGGATCCGCATGCGCGACGCGACCGCGAAGATGTTCTCGCCCTATCTGTGATCGCGGCGAGGGCGAGCCGCCGCGCTACTTCTTGCGGGTCTTCTTGGGGCCGGTCGGCGTCTTGGTGGCCGGCGGCTTGGCGGCCGGCCTGGTAGCCGGCCTGGCGGTCGCCTTCCGGCCGCTCCGACCGGTCGGGCCCCGGCCAGCCGGCTTCGCCGCGGTCTGCACGGCCGGCGCGCGGGCGGCCGATCGCCTGGCCGGAGCCGACTGCTTGCCCGACGCGGCGGCCGACTTCTTCACCGGCGCCTTGCGCGCGGCCGGCCCGGACTTCGAGCTCTCTCGATTCTCCGCCGGTGCCGGCGCCTCCTGGCCGGCGCGCACCCGCGAGCGCGACGCTGGCCGGCGGCGCGGCGTGGGCGGCCGGGCCCGGCGGGCCGCGTCCGGATCGGTGGGCGGCGCCTCGCTGTCCTCGGCCGCGACTGGCTCCGGGTCGGTCGCCGCCTCGGGCTCCGGTTCGGGCTCCGCCTCTGGCTCCAGCTCGACCGGCGACGATCCGTCCGGCTCGGTCGATGCGGGCGGCGCGGCCGACTCCACCCGCTCGAGCGCGATGTCGGCCAGGTGCGCGACCGCCCCGGTCACGCCGAGCTCGCTGGCGCCGGCCCCGACCACGAACGGGCTGTCCGGAAACATGTCGAACACCGGGCGCACGTCGAGCACGTAGGGCCGCCCGTCGCCATCGAGCGCGAAGTCGATCTGCGCGCAGTCGCGGCAGCCCATCACGCGGAACGCGCGCTGGGCCAGCGCCCGGATCGCGTCGGCGGTGTCCACGTCGAGCTGGGCGATCCGGGCCGGACCGAGCCGGCCGTCGAGCCCGGGCGCGCGCTCGGACAGCGGCAGCACCTCCAGCACCCGGTTGCCGAGCACGACCGCCTGCACCCTGCGCCCGTCGATGAACCGCTCGATCAGGATCGGGAGGCCGGGCCCGGCCGCCAGCGCGCTGGCGCGCTCCTCGACCTCGGCTCGCGTGTGGGCCAGCGCACGGGCGTCCGGATCGTCGAAGCCGTGATCGATCGCGTGGCTCACCAGCATGGGTGGCTCGATCGCCGCGGTGTCCGGGATCGCGTTGATGTCGCGCACCACCGCGTAGGGCGGCACCGGCACCTCGGCGTCCGACAGCATGAGGTGAGTGCGGACCCGGTCGCGACAGGTCGACAGGCACAGCGGATCCGAGCCGGTATAGGTCAGCCCGCGCAGGTCGAGCAGCGACGCGACGCTCGGGTGGCGGAGCGCCTCTCCCTCGAAGTGATCGAGCAGGAAGACCAGGGCCGGCTGCTCCACCACCACGGCGTGGGTGATGCGCTGGTTGTCGTCCTCGGCATCGACCAGCGCGACCTCGAAGCCGCTCTCGCCCAGCCCATCGGCCAGCGATCGCAGGTGATCCAGGGCGGCGTGGTCGGCCGGCACCGCCTCGGGAGCGGGGTCGGAAGACCCTGCGCCGCGGCCGGCCCGATTGTGCAGGACCAGAAGCTTGAGCTTGCTGTCAGGGCGGCGCCTGGTCACCATTTCACGTCCCACCATTGTTGATCGAATGGCTGTCGCCGGGTAAGTCGGGGTCTCGACATTCGAATTCTGCGGCGCCGGGGGGCGCTGCGCACCACGCGTTGAGGACCAAGCATGATCCGAGATCTGCTCGATGAGAACATCACCGTCACCGGTGGCAGCGGCGCGCTCGGCAGCGCGGTGCTCGAGGCGCTGCTCGCGCGCGGGGCTCGCTGTCACGTGCCGTGCGTCGAGCGCGAGGTGCCGCCCAGCTTCGCGCTCGCGTCGCACGAGCGAGTCCAGGCCACGCCCGGCATCGATCTCGGCAGCGAGTCGTCGACCCGCGCCTACTTCGAATCGCTACCGCCGCTGTGGGCGTCGATCCACCTGGCCGGCGGCTTCGCGATGGCGACGATCACCGAGACCACGCTCGAGGCGTTCCAGCGCATGCTGTCGACCAACGCGGTCACCTGCTTCCTGTCGTGTCGCGAGGCGGTGCGCGCGATCCGGCGGTCGAGGGGGCGCGGCGGCCGCATCGTCAACGTGGCGGCGCGCCCGGTGGTGAGGCCGGTCGGTGGCATGGCCGCCTACGCCGCGTCCAAGGCGGCGGTGGCGTCGATCACCGAGAGCCTGGCCGAGGAGCTGCGCCCCGAGTGCATCCTGGTGAACGCCATCCTGCCGTCGATCATCGACACCGATGCCAACCGCCGGGCCATGCCGGACGCCGACTTCACGACCTGGCCGAAGCCGACCGAGATCGCCGAGACCATTGCGGTTCTGGTGTCTCCCAAGAACGCGCTTACCTCGGGCGCGCTGGTCCCGGTGTTCGGCCGCGCCTGATTGCGCCTCGGAC
Organism: Kofleriaceae bacterium; assembly: GCA_035489015.1. Lineage (GTDB taxonomy): Bacteria > Myxococcota_A > Polyangia > Haliangiales > Haliangiaceae > DATFRY01. Next base: position 4,046 of record DATHKR010000132.1, read on the forward strand.
CGATCGGACCGCGCCGACCGGGCGTAACCTGCACACCCGGCCGGCGTAGAGCAGACGGGTATGATCCGGAGAGGTCCCAGATGAGCTTGCCACCCAAGTGGCCCGACGTCGATCGTTCGCAGTCGCGGCGCGATTTCATCAAGAAGGCCGCCGCCGGCACCCTGGTCGTGGCGCTCGGCGGCGGGCTCTACCGCCTGATCGGCGACGACATGACCCGCGAGGCGCGCGCGCAGAAGCGCAAGGACGGCCGGCCGCGGCTGCCGCCCGGCCAGCGCGTGATCGAGGAGCTTCGCCCGATGGGCGGCGAGGAGGGCAGCGCGCGCACGGAGGACTTCCAGCTGCGCGTGCACGGCGAGGTCGATCGCCCGTTCACGGCCGACTGGAAGCAGCTGCTCGCCATGCCGGTCACCCAGCAGGTGGCCGACGTCCACTGCGTGACCGCGTGGACGGTGCTCGGCAGCACCTGGACCGGGGTGCAGCTGAAGTACCTGGCCGAGCGCGCCGGCCTGCGCAAGACCGCCCGCCACGTCATCCTCGAGGCGGCGCACGGCTACACCGCCAACATCCGGCTCGACGAGGCGATGGCGCCCAACTCGATGGTCGCCTATCAGCTGAACGGCAAGCCGTTCCCGCGCCGGCACGGCGCGCCGGTCCGCGGCCTGGTGCCCGACCTCTACTTCTGGAAGAGCCCCAAGTGGCTGACCGGGATCCGCTTCGTCACCCGCGACGAGCCGGGCTACTGGGAGACCCGCGGCTATCACAACCACGCCGACCCGTGGCGTGAGGAGCGGTATGGGTGAGCCGGCCATCGCCCCACCGATCTGGCGTCGATTCGGCCTGCAGCTGCGCAAGCGCTGGCGCGCGTGGCTGCGCGCGATCCACCGCGACGTCGGCTACGCCGCGGTCGGCCTGACGTTCGTCTACGCGATGTCGGGCATCGCGATCAACCACATCGGCCAGTGGGACCCGAACTTCAAGAGCGTGGTCACCCACCACCAGCTGCGCGGAAAGCTGCCCGCCGACGAGAAGGTCGCCGTCAAGCAGGTGCTGGCCGAGCTCGAGGTCCCCGAGGCGCCGCGCGACGGATACTACGAGACCGACGGGACGCTGCAGATCTTCACCGACGATCGCACGCTGGTGGTCGACCCCAGGACGCTGGACGCGACCGAGAAGGCGGAGAAGCCGCGCTTCTTCCTGCGCCTGGCCAACTGGCTGCACTACAACCGGGGCAAGTCGGCGTGGACGTTCATCGCCGACGGCTACGCGGTGTTCCTCCTGTTCCTGGCCACGTCGGGCGTGTTCATGCTGAAGGGGCGCAAGGGGTTCATCGGGCGCGGCGCGGTTCTCATCGCGCTCGGCGCGTCGGTGCCGCTGCTCTACGTTCACTTCTCGGGCGGGCCGTAGCCGCCGCCGCCCGGGCTCTCGATCCGGATCCGGTCGCCGGGCGCCGCGCGGAAGCGGGCCCGTCCGCCCAGCTCGCGCCCGTTGTGCAGGTTGCGCCCGCGCGCGCCCGGCTCGCCGCCGGCCAGGCCGAACGGGGCGAGCACGCGCCGCTCGCTCAGGATCGAGAACTGTAGCGGCGCGCGCGCCTCGATCTCGCGCACCACGCCGTCGCCGCCGCGGTGCCGGCCGGCCCCGCCGCTGCCTCGCCGCACCGACATCTCGATGAGACGGACCGCGAAGCGCGACTCGAGCACCTCCGGATCGGTGGTCCGCGTGTTGGTCATGTGGGTGTGCACGGCCGAGGCGCCGGGCGCGCCCGGGGTCGCGCCGGCCCCGCCCGCGATCGTCTCGTAGTAGCCGAACCGATCGTCGCCGAAGGTGAGGTTGTTCATGGTGCCCTGGCTGGCCGCGGCCAGGCCGAGCGCGGCGAGCAGCACGTCGACCACCCGCTGTGACGTCTCCACGTTGCCGCCGGCCACCGCGCGCTCCGGCGACGGCGACAGCACGCTGCCGGGCGGGACCCGCAGGGTGACCGGCCGCATGCACCCGCTGTTGAGCGGGATCGGGGCGCCGACCAGACAGCGCAGCACGTACAGCACCGCGGCCACGGTGACCGCGCGCGGCGCGTTGAGGTTGCTGTCGGGCAGCTCGGCGCCGGTCCCGGCGAAGTCGATGTCCATGCGATCGCCGTCGATGCGGATGGCGACCGCGATCGGCGTGCCGTCGTCGAGCGCGTCGGCGAAGCGGTGCTCGCCGTCGGGCAGGCGGGCGATCTCGGCGGCGACCTGGGCGGCGGCGTTGTCCTGCACGTGGCCGAGGTAGGCCAGGACGGTGGCGCGGCCGGCGTGGGCGAGGAGGTCGGCGAGCAGGCGAGCGCCGGTCTGGTTGGCGGCGATCTGCGCCTCCAGATCGGCCAGGTTGTCGGCCGGGTGGCGAGCCGGGTAGGGGCCGGCGGTGAGCGCGGCCAGGATCGCCTCGCGCTCGAGCCGGCCGCCCGAGGCGATCGGGAGCGCGCGCAGCACCGCGCCCTCCTCGTCGAGCGAGCGCGAGTCGGGCGGCATCGAGCCGGGCGTGGTCCCGCCGATGTCGGCGTGGTGGCCGCGGCTGGCGGTGAAGAAGAGCAGCTCCCCGGCGGCGTCGTGCACCGGCGTGACCACGGTGACGTCGGGAAGGTGCGAGCCGCCCGCCGCCGGATCGTTGGTCGCGAACACCGCGCCTGGCGCGGGGCGCGGGTGAGCGGCGATGACCGCGCGCACCGACTCGCCCATCGCGCCCAGGTGGACCGGGATGTGCGGCGCGTTGGCGACCAGCCCGCCGCCGGCGTCGAAGACCGCGCAGGAGAAGTCGAGCCGCTCGCGGATGTTGGTCGACAGCGCGGTGCGCTGGAGCACCGCGCCCATCTGGCGGGCGATCGACATGAACAGGTTGCCGAAGATCTCCAGGCGGACCGGATCGGGCGAGGAGCTGGCCTGGTCGGGGCGAGCGTCGGGCCGGAGGTCGCGCGCGACCAGGAGCTGGTCGTCGCCGATCTCGAGCTCGAACCCGGGGTCGAGCACGAAGGTGGCGGTGTCGTCGAGCACCAGCGCCGGCCCGGTCAGCCGCGCGCCGGCGGGCAGCGCGTCGCGCAGGTAGATCGGGGCGTCGACCCAGCCGCCGCCGACGTGGAGGCGGTGCTGGCGGAGCGGAGCAGGGGTGGCGGCGCGCGCGGTCGGCGCGGCGGTCGTAGCGGCGCGCGCGGCCGGCGCGGCGGTCGCAGCAGCGCGCTCCGCACCGGCGATCAGCTCGACGCGGATCGCGGTCATCTCGATCGGGTGGCCGTCGCGGGCGTAGCCGAACAGACGCTCGTGCTCGGCGCGGAACCGGCTGGCCATGTCCGGACCGAGCTCGACGGTGAGCGCGGTGTCGGCGCCGCGGTAGCGGAGGTCGACCAGCCGGCGCACCGCGACCGCCTCTCCCGCGAACCCCTCGTCCTCCATCGCGAGCGCGCCGCGGTCGACCAGGGGCTGGAAATCCAGCTCGGCGAGGGCGGCGTCGTCGAGCAGGCGCCGCCCGGCGTCGGCCTCGCCGTGCCACGTCACCGGGGCCAGGCCCATCCCCCAGGCCGAGAGCACCCCGGCCCGCCGGTCGCAGACCAGGGTGCGGATGCCGAGCAGCCGGGCCAGCGCGCACGCGTGCTGCCCGCCCGCGCCGCCGAACACGACCAGCGCGAAGTCGCGCGGATCTCGCCCGCGCGCGATCGACACCTGGCGGATCGCCTCGGCCATGCTCGCGTTGGCCACCTCGGCGAACCCGGCGGCCAGCTGCTCCGGCGCCATGACCGTGCCGTCGGCGGCCAGCTCGCCGCACAGCTCGGCCAGGCGGCGGTCGACCGGAGCGCGCGCGAGCGGGAACGGAAAGCGATCGTCGACCAGTCGACCGAGCGCGAGGTTGGCGTCGGTGACGGTCAGGTCGCCGCGGTCGCCGGCGCGCCCGTAGCAGAGCGGCCCCGGGTCCGCGCCCGCGCTGTCCGGCCCGACCGTGAGCCGGTACCCGCGATAGCGACACACCGAGCCGCCGCCCGCCGCCACGGTGTGGATGTCCATGGCGGGCGCGCGCACCGCCGCGCCCGCGACCTGCATCTCGTACACCCGGTCCGGCCGCCCGTCCTCGACGCAGGAGACGTCGGTCGACGTCCCGCCCATGTCGAACCCGATCGCGCGGTCGAACCCGGCCCGACGCGCCACCTCGACGCAGGCCACCACGCCGGCGGCCGGTCCGCTCAGGATCGCGTTCGGCCCGCGGAAGCGGTCCGCGTCGGTCAGCCCGCCGCTCGACTGCATCACCCGCAGGTGGGCCCCGGCCAGCTCGCTGCGCAGCGCGCCCAGGTAGCGGCGCAGGAGCGGGGTCAGGTACGCGTCCACCACCGCGGTCTGCGCTCGGGCCAGAAAGCCGAGCTCGCCGGCCACCTCGGCCGAGCGCGACACGTCGGCGAAGCCGGCCCGCCGCGCGGCCGCCTCCAGCTCGAGCTCCAGCTCCGGCGAGAGGTACGAGTGCAGCACGCAGACCGCCAGGCTGGCCGCACCGCGCGCGCGCACCGCGGCGAGCGCCGCCTCGAGCGCCGCCGGCTCCGGCCGCTCGACCACCGATCCATCGGCGGCCAGCCGCGCGTCCACCTCCACCACCTCGCGCGCGAGCGGAGCCGGCCGCACGATGTCGATCGCGAAGATCTCCGGCCGCGACTGATCGCCGATCACCAGGAGATCGCCGAACCCCCGGGTCACCGCCAGCGCGCAGGGCGTTCCGCGCCGCTCCAGCAGCGCGTTGGTCGCCAGCGTCGTCCCCATCCTGACGTCGACCGGCGGGATCGCCGCGCCCTCGCCCAGCCCGAGCAGCCGCCGGATCCCCTCGAGCGGCGCGCGATCGCTCGATAGCACCTTGACCGCCCGGACCACCCCGCTCGCCGGATCCCGCCCCAGGCAGTCGGTGAACGTCCCGCCCCGGTCGATCCAGAACTGCCACCGCCCGCCCGGCCCGCTCGCGCGCTCCATCTCAGGAGGATTCCTGGACCGGGCCTCTGGGCCACTGCGCGATGGCGCGGACCTCGTGAATCCGCCGCCACACGGCCGGACGATAGCACGGTGGCATGCCGCTTCCGGTCCGTCGAGAAGGCGCTGAATCCCTGCACGGGCCCGGTTCAGGCCGTTGAATGGCGGTCGGTTGGTTAGGCTGAGCTCATGCTGTCCGTCAGGCGTGCGACCCGCGCCCTGGCTGCCCAGGCCATGCGCCTCCGAGGCCGCGCGCGCCCACGCTGGTTGATCGTCCTCGCCTATCACCGGGTGTTGCCGCGTCCGCCGGCCGACTTCGCGCTCGACCGAGCGGTCGTTGACGCCGATCCGATCGAGTTCGAGCTCCAGATGGAGCGACTCTCGACGTTCGCGAGCCCGATCGGCATCGACCGCCTGCTCGGATTTCTGAGCGGTGAGCGCGACCTGCCGCCCAATCCGGTGCTGGTCACCTTCGACGACGGGTACCGCGACAACCGCGAGGTGGCGCTGCCCATCCTGCAGCGGCACCGGGTCCCGGCGACCTTCTTCGTCTCGACCGGCCACGTCGCCCGGCGGCGGACGTACTGGTGGGACCGGATCGCCTACCTCCTCCATCACACCACGGCGGACGAGGCGCGCCTGCGCTACCCGACGGAGCTGGTGCTCCGGCCGGGCGCCGAGCCGGAGCGAGCGCGGCGCACCTTGCTGCGGCTGGTCAAGGGCATGACCGGCCTCGACCTGGAGCGATTCCTGGGCGAGCTGGCGCCCGCGCTCGGGGTGCGCTGGGACGACGCCGTCGATCGCCACATCGCCGACGAGACCGTGATGACGTGGGACGATGTGCGCGAGCTCCACCGCGCCGGGATGGCCATCGGCTCCCACACTCGAACCCACCGGATCCTCTACACGCTCGAGTCGGACCTGCTGGACGATGAGCTGGCGGGATCGCGGCGCGACATCGAGCAGGCGATCGGCGTCCCGCCCGCGGCCATCGCGTATCCCGCGGGGCGCTCGCTGCGGGCGCTGCCGATGGTGACCGCGGCGGTCCGGCGAGCCGGTTACGCGGCGGCGTTCTCCACCCAGCCGAGCCCGATCCGCGTGGACCGACCGGCTGTCGAGGCCGAGATCGATCCGTTCGACCTCGGGCGCTTCGCAGTCGACGCCCACACCACCTGGGATCGCATCGGTCTCCTGCTCGCCGCGCCGGAGCTGCGCGCCGGATGGTAGTAGCGATGGCCTTCGGGCCTCCGTCCCGACCGGTCGCGGCGCGCGAGGCGGTGGCGGTGGAGGTGGTCTCCGATCCAGCGCGGCTGGCAACCCTGGCGCCGGAGTGGACCGAGCTCGCCGCGCGCAGCGGGCACGACGTTCCGGCCGTCTCGCCCGGCTGGGTCCTGACCTGGTGGCAGGTATTCGGTGGCCTCGAGGGGCGCAGGCTCGCCGCGGTCGCCTTCCGTCGGGCCGGCCGCCTGGTCGGCCTGGCGCCGCTGGCCGGCCGCCGGATCTGGGTCCGACCAGGCATTCCGCTCAGACTCCTCGAGCTCATCCCGTCCGGCGAGCCGGAGGCCGACGAGATCTGCTCGGAGTACCTGACCGTACTGGCGGAGCGCGGCGCCGAGCAGGAGGTCGCCGAGTCGCTCGGCGCCGCGATCCACGCGGGTCACCTGGGCAAGTGGGACGAGATCCGCCTGCCCGCGATGTCGGCGGCCGGGCCGATGCCGGCGCTCTTGACCGGCGCCTTCGAGCGGCTCGGCTCGATCGGCCTCGAGCTGACCGGGGGCTCGCCCTACATCCCGCTGCCTGATTCGTGGGACGGGTACCTGGCCGCCCTGTCGCCGTCGCGCCGCCGCCTGGTCCGCACCTCGCTGCGAAACTTCGAGCGCTGGTCGGGAGGGGACGCGCGCCTGTACCTGACCGACACCCCCGCCCGGCTGGCGGAGGGCGCCGGGATCCTGCGCGATCTTCACCAGCGCCGCTGGGCCGCGGCCGGCGAGCGCGGCGTGTTCCGCTCGCCGCGGTTCGCCGCCTTTCACGAGCAGGTGATGGCGGACCTGCTCCGTCGGGGAGCGCTCGAGCTGATGTGGCTGTGCGTGCGGGGAGAGCCGGTCGCTGCGATCTACAACATCGTGTGGGACGGGGCGGTCCAGTTCTATCAGAGCGGTCGCCGGCCCGATCTACCCCGGGGAATCCGGCCCGGCCTGGTCCTTCACGCGATGGCGATCCGGCGCGCGATCGAGCTCGGGCGGCGCGAGTACGACTTCCTGGGCGGCGGGTCGCGCTACAAGCAGGAGCTGGCGCTGGCGGTGCGTCCGCTGGTACGCCTGCGCGTGGTGCGGGCTCACCGGTGGCGGCTCGTCCGCCGGCTCTACGACAGGTGCGCCGCGGTGTGGCGCGCCTCGAGGCGGAAGCCGTAGGCCCGGCAGCCCGGGCTGGCCCAGCTGAGCGGGCGCCCGAACGGGCGGGCCAGGAAGACCTCGCCGAAGACGCGGTAGCCCATGCGCTCGATCGAGCGCAGCGACGGGAAGTTGTTCGACTTCACGTAGGAGATGAGCCCGCGCGCGCCCCGGGCGGTGAGATCGCGGGCGGCGTGGCTCATCCCGATGCCGTGGAGACGCTGGCCGCGGAAGTCACGCAGCGTGTAGCCCTTGTACATGTAGACCCAGGAGGGATCGAACCGGAGGAGGACATCGTCGGCGACCGGCGTCGGCCGGCTCGAGTACCAGCCGAAGCTGACCATGCGGTCGCCGTCGAAGACCGCGTAGCACTCGTCGCACCGGTCGAGCGCGGCGCGCGCGAACTCGACGCTCATCTCCTCGGCCACCTCCGGGTCCGCGATGGCGCGGAGGACCTCCTCCCGGCTCGCGAATCGGATCTGGTACCCCGCGGCCTCGAACATGCTCGGCTCGATGTCGTCCACCACGACCGTCATTCCCTTCAGGATCTGGAACGGGACGACGCGGTTGACCGCCAGGTACTGCAGCTCGTGGAGCGCGGCCCCGGCTCCGTACTGCCGGGCGCTGTCGCGGACATGCTGGAGGGCGCGGCCGAGGTTCATGCGTCAGCCTGCTCCGCCGCCGGCCGGTCCGCACGCGGTTTGTTTCTCCTCGGCATGCGGCCACGCGCGAAGCGCGCCCGTCCGGGCTGACGCTCTTCCGCTATTCTCCGCCCCGATGTCCGGCCGCGCCCCGCTGCCGATCGATCCGCACCTGCCGGCGGTGTGCGCCGCGATGGCGCGCGGCAACCTGGTCCTGGTCGCCGAGCCAGGCGCCGGCAAGACCACGCGAGTGCCGCCGGCGTTGGCCGACGCGCAGGTCGGCGGCGGCAAGCGCATCGTCGTGCTCGAGCCGCGCCGCCTGGCCGCGCGCGCCGCGGCTCGCCGGGTCGCCGACGAGATGGGGACGCGGGTCGGCGGTGCGGTCGGCTACGAGGTCCGCTTCGACCGCCAGGTCGGCCCCGACACTCGCGTCCTGTTCCTGACCGAGGGGCTGCTCGCCCGCCGGCTCATGTCCGACCCGACCCTGGCCGACGTCGGCGCGGTCCTCATCGACGAGTTCCACGAGCGCCACCTCACCGGCGACCTCACCCTCGCGCTGCTCCGCCGGGCCCAGCGCACCGCGCGGCCCGACCTGCGCCTGGCGGTGCTCTCGGCGACGATCGATCCCGCGCCGATCGCCGCGTTCCTGGGCGGCCCGATCCTCTCGGTCGAGGGCCGGGTCCACCCGGTCGCGATCGATCACGCCGCGCAGCCGCCCGACGGCCCGCTCGATCGCGAGGTCGCCCGCGCGGTCGGCCGCGTGGTCCGCGAGGAGCCCGACGGCCACGTGCTGGTCTTCCTCCCCGGCGCCGCCGAGATCCGCCGCGCCATCGACGCCTGCGCCGAGCTGGCCGCGCGCCGCGAGCTCCTGCTCCTGCCGCTGCACGGCGCGCTGTCGCCGGACGAGCAGGACCGCGCCCTGGCTCCCTCGGACCGCCGCAAGATCGTCTTCGCCACCAACGTCGCGGAGACGTCGATCACCATCGACGGAGTCGCCGCGGTGATCGACGCCGGCACCGCCCGGGTCGCCCGCCACGATCCCTGGTCCGGGCTGGGCGCGCTGCGGGTCGAGCCGATCAGCCGCGCCAGCGCCGCGCAGCGGGCCGGCCGGGCAGGGCGGACTCGCCCGGGCCGCTGCCTGCGCCTCTACACCCGCCACGATCACGACACGCGCCGCGAGTTCGACGTGCCGGAGATCGAGCGCGCCGATCTGGCCGAGGCGGTGCTGGCCCTGCGCGCCGCCGGGGTCGCGCCCGGCGAGTCGCTCGACTGGTTCGAGCCGCCGCCGGCCCCCGCCCTGGCCGCCGCCGAGGCGCTGCTCGCCCGGCTCGGCGCCATCGACCCGCAGCTGACCGAGGTCGGCCGGCGCATGATGCGCTTCCCGCTCCACCCGCGCGCGGCCCGCGTCCTGGTCGAGGCCGAGCGGCGCGGCCTGGCCGACGACGGCTGCCTGGTCGCCGCCGCGCTGGCCGAGGAGGGCCGCCGCGACTCGCGCCCGCGGGTCGCCGTCCACGCCTCGCCGTCCGACGTGCTCGACCGCGCCGACGCCGCCGCCGGCGAGCGCGGTCCCGCCGCCCGCGCCGCCGCCCAGCTGCGCCGCCTGATCGATCGCCGCGCCGCCGCCCCGCGCGATCCGCACGAGCGCGACCGCGCGCTCCTCCTCGCCCTCCTGACCGGCTTCCCCGATCGAGTGGCGCGCCGCCGCCGCCCCGGCGCGCCCGATCTGCTGCTGTGCGTCAGCGCGGGAGGCGGCGCCGCGCTGCTCCACCCGTCGAGCGCGGTGCTGGGCGACCCGGCCGAGCTGGTCATCGCGGTCGACGTCGAGGAGCAGGGGCGCGGCCAGTCGCGCCAGGTCTCGGTCCGCACCGCCTCGGCGGTCGACCCGGCCTGGCTGTACGAGCTCTACATCGATCAGATCGCCGACTCCGACGAGCTCCGCTTCGATCCGGCCGGCAAGCGGGTCGAGCGGGTCCGCCGGCTGTCCTACGACGGCCTGGTCCTGGAGGAGACCCGCGAGATCGACCCGCGCCGGCTCGATCTCGACGCGGCCGGCCGCGTCCTGGCCGGCGCGGCGCGGGCCGCCGGCATCGATTCGTTCATCGAACCGGCCGCGCTGGCCCACCTGCGCGCCCGCGCCGACCTGGCCGCGCAGGCCGCGCCGGCCGCCGCCATCGCGCCCGTCACCGACGGCGAAATCGACGACGTCATCGCCGCCGCCTGCCGCGACGGCGCGACCAGCTTCGCCGACCTGCGCGCCGCGAGCCTGCTCGATCGTCTGTGGCAGGCGCGCGGACCGGCCCAGCGCCGCGCGCTCGACCGCCTGGCGCCCGAGTCGATCGGCCTGCCCGGGCGCAAGCGGGTTCCAGTCCACTACCAGCCCGACCGCCCGCCGTGGATCGAGTCGCGGCTACAGGACTTCTTCGGGCTCGTCGCCGGCCCGGCGATCGCCGACGGCGCGGTGCCGCTGGTCCTCCACCTCCTGGCCCCCAACGGGCGCGCGGTCCAGGTGACCAGCGACCTGGCCCGCTTCTGGGAGGTGCACTATCCGTCGATCCGCCGCGAGCTGGCCCGCCGCTACCCGCGCCACGCCTGGCCCGAGTCGCCGTCGGCCGCCACCCGCCGCTGATCAGCGCGCTACGAGCGCCACAGCCGCCCGTACAGCGAGTGGCTGACCAGCAGCAGCGCGTAGGCGTCGAGGTCGCCGCCGCTCTCGCGCAGCACGCCGAAGTTGAAGTCGATCGCCGACAGCCCGTCGGCCACCGCGTCGGTGAGCTCGTCGATCGCCGCCGACGACCCGGGCGCCGCCATCTCGACGATGCGGCGGTGCACGTCGCTCAGCCGCTCGCGGTGGACCGCCTCGGCCTCCTCGATGCGGGTCAGCCGCAGCCACGACATCATCAGCCCGGCCAGGTCGCGCACGTCGCCGGCCAGGTCGGCCGGGTCGAGCGACGGCGACACGATCCCGACCATGGCCGGGTGCACTCGCCGGCTCTCGCGCAGCCCCTTCAGCAGGAGCGATCCGGCTCCCACGTTGCGGTGAGCCATGCCGCGCGAGTGCAGGCGCACGACCTGCTCGGCGACCAGGTAGCCCAGCCCGAACGCCTCCTCCAGGGTCAGGTCGTGCGACTCGAGCGCCGGCCCGAAGCGGGCGTCGTCGACGTACTCGCTGAACAGGAACAGGTAACCGCCGACGTCGTCGTGCACCACCCGGTAGAGCGTGGTCAGGAGGCCCTGGCGGGCCGCGCGCAGGATCGGCAGGTAGTGGCCCATCCAGCGCTCGACCACCGCGCCCGGGTCCGGCTCGCCGCGCAGCGCCAGCGCGGTGACGATCTTCGGGTAGAGGTTGCTGTCGGGGAACTGCCCGGTCGCGACCAGCTCGGCCCGCGGCGCGGCCATGAAGATCGGGTAGCCCTTCACCCGGCCGAGCGCGCGCTGGATCTGGTAGCCGTGGCGGGCCAGCGCCTGATCGATGTCGCGCACGTCGTCGAGCGACACCGACAGATCGCGCCGCGACGCGTACACCGCGGTCAGCCGCGCGCGCGGCTCGCCGTAGCGGAACGTGCGGTGGGCCGGCGGCACCACCTCGCGAGCCCCGGCCGGCTGCTCGGCCGGCAGCGACGGCAGCGTCTGCTCGAGCGCCGCGATCACCCGGTCCACCGACGGGACCCGGCGATCCGGGTCGCGCTCCATGCACGCCTCGATCACCGGGCGCACCGCCACCGGCACCGCCTCGGGATAGACGATGCGGCTCTTGCCCCCGAACACCACCCCCTCGGTGATGCGCAGGAGCAGGCTCCACATGTCCTGGGTCGGGCCGTACGGCAGCTCGTCGCTGAACAGCGCGAAGATGGCGCCGCCGATGGCGTAGACGTCGAGCACCTGCGAGATCGGCGTGTCCATGAGCTGGACGTCGAGCACCTCCGGCGCCACCGAGAAGCCGGGCGAGCCGAAGATGCGCCCCTTGTAGCGGTCGCGGTAGCTGTCGCCGGCCACCTCCTCCAGCCACAGCGCCAGGTCGAAGTCGAACAGCCACGCCTTGTGCTGCGCGGTGTCGACCAGGATGTTGCGCAGGGTGAAGTCGCGGTGGACGAAGCCGGCCGCGTGCAGCGCCGACAGCCCGCGGATGGCCTGGACCAGGAGCTCGACCCGCCGCCGGGCCGAGAGCCGGCCGGTCGACACCGCGTGGAGGAGCGTGGCCGCCTGGCGCGGCGTGACCGTGATGTGGTTGTCGGCGATCGGCGCCGACACCAGGATCGGCAGCACGTTCGGGTGCTCGATGTCGGCGATCGCGCCGATGTGAGCCAGCACCGAGTCGTGATCGCGCCGGGTGATCTCGTCGGTGCGCAGCTGGTAGAGGTACTCCGAGTGGAAGACCTTGCCGACCGCGAACTGGCCGCCGGTGTCGAGGTCGTCGGCGCCGGCGCCGACCGAGCCGCGCCCGAGCAGGAACGCGTTGCCCATGCCGCCGTTGCCGACGTGCTCGCCGGTGGTGCGGAACAGCATCTCGCCATGGGAGAACAGGACGCCGCGCCGCTCCAGATCGGCCGCCCGAAGGGCCGAAAGAGAAATCGGTTCCGCGCCCGCGTCGCCCTGACTCATTGGATCTCCCTCAGCTGGTGAGAATAGGGAAAGCCACCACACCCTGGCAATGTGACCTGCCTGCTATCGGCCAATCATTCCGTGCATTCGGTGGGTTAGCGCGCACGCGGCCAGCCTCCTCGGCACCCCCGCGGGCGCGAGCGGCAATTTGTCGCACGAGCTGGAATCAGCCGGGGGGAAAAGCGAGACGTGGTAGCAACAACCCGACATGCAAGGTGTTGTGCGCTCCCGCGCCGCCAGGCGCCAGGCCTCGTGCGCGGCCTTCGCCGCCCTCGCTGTCGTCGCGCTGGCCCCGGCGTGCAAGAAGAGCCGGTCCGACGACGGTGCCGCGGCCGAGGTGACCGAGCCGGAGGCCGAGGGCGCCGGCGCCGCGGATCCGAAGCACCCGTCGGCGCCACCACCCGGCCCGGTCGGGACGATCCACGGCACGGTGAAGCTGGTCGGCGCGCCGCCCGAGATGCCGCTGCTCCAGCGCGGCGCCGACGCGGTCTGCGCGCGCAAGGAGATGCACGCCGAGACGGTCCAGGTCGCCGACGGCGCGCTCGCCAACGCGCTGGTCCGGATCGCGCCCGGCGCGGTGCCCGGCTGGGTGCCGCCGCGGCCGGTCGTGGTCGATCAGGTCGACTGCATGTACCGCCCGCGGGTGCAGGGCGGCGTGCGCGGCCAGGTGCTCGAGGTCAAGAACAGCGACCCGACCTCGCACAACGTCAACGCGCGCCGGCTGGCCTGGGGCGAGCGCCGCGACACCGAGACGATCTTCAACCGCGGCCAGGCGGCCGGCTCGCCGCCGATCAGCGGCGAGATCCGCGACGACGACATCCTCAAGCTCAAGTGCGATCAGCACGGTTGGATGCAGGGCTACGTGGTGGTGAGCGACAACCCGTACTTCTCCACCAGCGGCGCCGACGGCCAGTTCACCATCGAGAAGGCGCCGGTCGGGACCTACACCCTCCAGATCTGGCACGAGTACTACGGCATCAAGACCCACGAGGTCACCGTGGCCGACGGGAAGACCGCGGAGGTCGACTTCTCTTACGACGCGGAGAAGGACCGCCCGGCCCGAACCGGCGCGCGCTGACGAGGACCCGATGAAGCAATCCGACGACGCCAGTCGAGCCACGCTCGAGTACCGGTGGGCGCTGGTCACCGCCGCGGCCACCTTCCTCCTGCTGATGGCCGGCGGCCTGGTCAACCCGACCGGCTCCAGCCTGGCCTGCCCCGAGGCGTTCGTCATCTGCAAGGGCGAGCTCTTCCCGAAGATGGAGGGCGGCGTCCTGTTCGAGCACGGCCATCGCCTCATCGCGATGTCGGTCGGCCTGCTCCAGCTCGGGCTGACGGTGCTCCTCCTTCGCCGGCGTCCGGCCCTGCGCGGGTGGGCGGCGGCGGCGCTCGGGCTGGTCGTGGTCCAGGCCCTGCTCGGCGCGCTGACCGTGAAGTTCCAGCTGCCCTGGTTCGTGTCGACCGCGCATCTCATGGTGGCGATGAGCTACTTCGCGCTGACCCTCTACCAGGCGTGGCGCACGCGGCCGGCGCCGGCCACGCCGGTCGATCGGGCGGCGGGGCCATCGGCGGAGCGCGCGCGGATGCGCTGGTGGATCGCGGTCGGCGGCACCGCCGTCCTCCTCCAGATCCTGCTCGGCGGCCTGGTCCGCCACCACGGGGCGGCGCTGGCCTCGCTCGACCTGCCGCTCCACGAGGGTCAGCTGTGGCCGGCCGGCGCGCCGTTCGCGCTCAAGCTGCACATGGCCCACCGCCTGTTCGGCGCGCTGGTCGGCGTGGTCGCGATCGTCTGCTCGATCGCCATCTTCCGCGCGGCCGGGCGAGGGCGGGTCGGCGTGCGCCGGGCGGCGCTGATCGTCCCGTTCGCCATCGTCGCCCAGATTCTGCTCGGCATGGGGATCATCGCCACGTTCCGATCGGTCCCGGTGGTCCTCGCTCACTTCGGCGGCGCGGCCCTCCTGTGGGGCGTATTCTGCGCGATGTGGCTCATGACCGGATCGCGAGCACCGGCAGCGCGCCGGGCGGACGGAGCCCGGTCGGCGCCGGCGGGACGAGCGGCGCTGGCCGCCGGAGCGGGGAGGCAGGCATGAGCGGCACCTCGATCAGCGCCGCGGCCGGCACGCCCGGCGTGGCCGCCATCCCCGGCACCGCGGCGGTCGGTCGTCGGCTGCGGCGCGACGTGCCCGCGGCGGCCGGTCGCCCGTCGGTGCGCGATCTCCTCGCGCTGGTGAAGCCGCGCATCACGCTCTTCGCGCTCATGACCGCGCTGGTCGGGCTGTTCCTCGCGCCCGGCGCGCCGCTCGACGCGCCGTGGATCGCGCTCTCGCTCGGCACCGCGCTCATCGTCGGCGCGGCCAACACGCTCAACATGTACCTCGAGCGCGACCTCGACTGCCTGATGGCGCGCACGCGCACGCGGCCGCTGCCGGCCGGGCGCATGAGGCCCTCGGTCGCGCTCTGGTTCGGGCTGGCCCTGGCCTTCGCCGCGGTCCCGGTCCTGACCTTCGCGGTCAACCCGCTGACCGGCCTCCTCGGGGTGGTCGCCTTCCTCAGCTACGTGATGCTGTACACCCCGCTGAAGCAGCGCACGACGGTGGCGACGCTCATCGGGTCGATCCCCGGCGCGATGCCGCCGCTGCTCGGCTGGACCGCGGCGACCGGCTCGATCGACCCCGGCGGGCTGGCCCTCTTCGGCGTGATGTTCTTCTGGCAGATCCCGCATTTCCACGCCATCGCCATGTTCCGGCGCAAGGACTACGACCGCGCCGGCCTGAAGATCCTGCCGACCTCGAGCGGCGAGGCGACCACCCGCAAGGCGATCGTCTTCTATCTGGCGGTGCAGGTGCAGCTCACCCTCCTGCTCATGCCGCTCGGCCTGGCCGGGCGCTGGTATCTGCTCTCGGCCGCGCTGCTCGGTGGGGTCTACTTCGCGTACGGCGCGTCCGGTTTCTCCTCCGGCGGGCCGCGCTGGGCCCGCAACCTCTTCCTGCTGTCGATCCTCTACCTGCCGCTGCTCATGGCCGCGATGGTCCTCGACGGGGTCGGGTGAACCGGATGACCGCGCCCGATTCGTCCGCCCCGCTCGCGCCGAGCCCGTTCTACGGGCGGCCGTTCCTGTGGCTGCTGCTCGCGCTCGGCTTGCTCGCCATCCCGGCGCTCGGCGCCATGTGGCGGGCGGGCATGCCGTGGACCGAGATGCATCCCGCGCTCAACGCGATGCTGAACGCGACCAGTTCGGTGTTCCTCATCACCGGCTACGTGGCGATCCGCCGCCGCCAGATCGCCTTCCACCGCAGCTGCATGATCGCCGCGGTGACCGCGTCGTGCGTGTTCCTGGTCTCCTACGTGGCGCGCTACGCCTCGACCGGCACCCACCGCTATCCGGGCGACGGCTGGGACAAGTCGCTCTACCTCATCATCCTGTTCAGCCACATGGTGCTGGCCGTGGTGGTCGTGCCGCTGGTCATCCGTGCGCTCCTGCTCGCCCGCCGAAAGCAGTTCGTGGCACATCGCCGCATCGCGCGCTGGCTGTGGCCGATCTGGATCTACGTGTCGCTGACCGGCGTCGTCGTGTATCTCATGCTCTATCACCTGTCCGGCGCGGCGTAGCCGGCGCAAGGCCCCCCGAGGGCGCTGGCACGCGTCATGCTGTGAAATGGGGCATGGAAAGCAAGAAGGACAAGACCGATCAGAAGCCCGCGCCAGGCGTGGGCGAGAAGGCAACCCAGCGGGGCGCCCTGCCGACCGAGAAGAAGCAGCCGCGACGCGACGTGGTCGGACGCGATCGAGTCGACGTGACCAGCGACGACTCGTTTCCCGCCAGCGACCCGCCGTCGTGGACCGCGGGACACGAGAAGCCGGTCATGCCGGCGACCCCGCGCGATCCGGCGCCCACCCCGCGCCGCAAGGGCTGACCCGTTCCGACGCACCGTCCGCGCCTGCCACGCCTGTGACAGGCCTGTGGCGAGGTAGTACCATCCGCCGATGGCTGACGCGCCGCGCCGAGCGCGACCCCTCCTCGACGCGGCAGAGGCTCTCGCCGAGGCTCTGGACGCGTACCAGCGGGCGGCGCACGGTTTTCTCAAGCTGAAGCTGGATTCGCGCAAGAACGTGGCCAAGGCGGCCGAGGGCCTGGCCAGCATCGCGCGCATCGACGAGGAGCTGTCGACCGGGGTCGGTCGACTGGTCGCGGCGGTCTCCGAGCTGCGCGACGGCCAGCAGTCCACCGCCGAGGCGGTCCAGCGCCGCGCCCACGAGGTGCTCGAGCGCAAGGAGGCGCTCGAGGCGCTGCTCGCCCGGCTCGAGCAGCTGGCCGGCGAGGTGCGCGACCTGGGCGGCCTGGTGCCGGACGACCGCGGCCTCACCGTCGATGAGCTAGGTCTGGTCGGCCGCCAGATCGGCCAGCTGTCCGACAGCGCGCTCGCCTTTGCCACCGACGCGCAGGCGCGCGGCTTCGACGATCTCGCGGCGGAGGGCCAGGCGCTGCGCCAGCAGCTGATCTCGGTCCAGAATCGGACCGCGCGCATGGAGCGGCACACGCCGCGCTCCTGATCGGCGCCGCGCGCTACTCGCGGACCAGCTCGATCGGCTGGCCCTGGGGCACGTGGCGCATCGACACCGAGTTCATGCAGTAGCGCAGCCCGGTCGGCGGCGGGCCGTCGGGGAACACGTGGCCGAGGTGACCGTCGCATCGGCCGCAGCGGACCTCGGTGCGGGCCATCCCGAGCGAGCGATCCTCGATGCTGGTGATCGCGTCGGCGGCGAGCGGCTGGTTGAAGGACGGCCAGCCGGTCCCCGACTCGAACTTGGTGCCCGACTCGAACAGGGGATTCCCGCACCCGGCGCAGACGTAAGTGCCGGCGTCGTGGGTACCGACGAAGCAGCCGCTCCACGGCCGCTCGGTCCCGTGCTTGCGCAGCACCTGGTACTCCTCCGGGGTCAGCCGGCGGCGCCACTCCTCGTCGGACAGGTTCAGCTTGTCGGCCATCGCCCGGAAGGCTACCGCATCCGCGCGAGCAGCGCCTCGGCGGCGGCGAGGTCGTCCCCGTCGTCGATCTCGCACCAGGTCGCGGTCGACACGTCGGCCACCGAGAACCCGACCCCGTCCTGCATGAGCAGCTCGTAGGCCCGCTCGTAGTACTCGTCGGTCTCGCCCCGGTCGATGAGCTGGCGCAGCTGGCTCCACACCCGCGGGGCCAGCGCGGCGTCGATCCGCTCGATGCCGACGAACTCGCCGAGCGCGGCGGCAGGATCCATCCGCTTGTTGAGCTCGACGATGCGGCCGGATCCGTCGATCCGCGCCTTCATCTCCTCCTCGCCCAGCCCGCCGCGCACGTCGATCGCCAGCGCCGCCGGCCCGGGCGCGTCGAGGAGGCGGGGCAGGAGCCCGCCGTCCATCAGCACGTCGCCGTCGAGCTTGAGGAAGCCATCGCCGCCGATCGCCTCCTCGGCGACCAGCAGCGAGTAGAAGTTGCCCCACTCGGCGTAGCGCGGGTTGAACACCCGCACCGCGCCGCGCGCCAGCGGGTGGCTCGACCCGGCCAGGTGCGCCTCGAGGTCGGCGACCCGGTGGCCGGTCACCACGACCAGCTCCGTGATGCCGACCTCGGCGATGCGCTCGATCATCCGGTCGAGGAGCGGAACCCCCCCGACCGGAACCATGCACTTGGGCAGCCCGCCGGTGACCGACTCGAGCCGGCGGCCCAGCCCGGCCGCGAGGATGATCGCCTTCACCGGCGGCTCAGTCGTAGTACTCGGCGCCCAGGTGGGTGATGAGCTCATCGCCCTTCACGTGGCGCAGCGTGTTCTTCAGCTTCATGAGCTGGATGAACAGGTCGTGCTCCGGGTACAGGCTCGGCTGGGTCATCGGGCTCTTCCAGTAGAACGACAGCCACTCCTGGATGCCGTACATCCCGGCCCGCTTGGCGAAGTCCATCCACAGCGCCAGGTCGAGCACGATCGGCGCGGCCAGGATCGAGTCGCGGCACAGGAAGTCGATCTTGATCTGCATCGGGTAGCCGAGCCACCCCTTGATGTCGATGTTGTCCCAGCCCTCCTTGTTGTCACCGCGGGGCGGGTAGTAGTTGATGCGGACCACGTGGCAGAAGTCCTTGTACAGCTCGGGGTACTTGTCCGGCTGGAGGATGTGCTCGAGCACGCCCAGCTTCGACACTTCCTTCGAGCGGAACGACTCCGGGTCGTCGAGCACCTCGCCGTCGCGGTTGCCGAGGATGTTGGTCGAGTACCAGCCGTCGAGGCCGAGCATGCGCGCCTTCAGCATCGGCGCGAGCACGGTCTTCATCAGCGTCTGGCCGGTCTTGAAGTCCTTGCCGGTGATCGGCGTGCTCTGCGCGCGAGCCAGCTCCTGCATGGCCGGGAAGTCGACGGTCAGGTTGGGCGCGCCGTTGGCGAACGGGATGCCCAGCTTGAGCGCGGCGTACGCGTACACCTGCGACGGCGCGATGTTGTCGTCGCTCGCGGCCAGCCCGGCCTCGAAGCTGGCCACGGTCTCGTGCACCTCGCTCGGCTGCCGGTAGATCTCGGTCGAGCCGCACCACACCATCACCAGCCGGTCACAGCCGTTGTCCTTCTTGAACTTCTGGATGTCGGCCATGAGCTGCTTGGCCAGGTCGAGCTTGGACGAGCCCTTCTTCACGTGGGTGCCGGACAGCCGCTTGACCCAGCTCTGCTCGAACACCGCCGGCATCGGGCGGATGGCGGACAGCTCGTCCTTCACCTGGCCGAGCAGGTCCTTCTCGATCACGCCGGCCTTGAGCGCGGCCTGATACATGTCCTCGGGGAAGATGTCCCAGCCGCCGAAGCAGAGATCGTCGAGCCCGGCGAGGGGGACGTAGTCGCGCAGGGCGGGCGTGTTGTTGTCGGTCCGCTTGCCCAGCCGGATGGTTCCCATCTGCGTCAGCGAGCCGATCGGCACGGCCAGGCCGCGCCGCACTGCCATCACGCCCGCGACGAAGGTCGTGGCGACCGCGCCCATTCCGGGCAGCAGAATCCCGAGCTTGCCGGCGGCCGGCGCGACCTCGACGCCTTTCTTCAGACCCATGAAACTTCCTCCTGGGGGAAACGCGGGCACCATGCCTCAGCTCCCGGCACGGCGCAAGCACCCGGGCTCCGGCGTGCCGGCCGTGGCTGCGCGTTGCCCGCGGTTGCCCATCACCGCCGCTATCGGCGAGCGAGCGCGACCAGATGCATGCAGGTGAGCGCGAAGTAACCGGCGGTGATGGCCCCGCCGAGCAGCACCACTCCGACCGGCCAGCCGGCCAGACAGAACGCCCCGTACAGCGTCACGTAGGCGTCGTGTCGCCCGATCGACCGCACCAGGGTGAGGGGGGCCAGTGGGTTGCCGTACACCGCGGTCGTCGCCTGTCCGCGCTCGAACCACCAGCGGAACGCCATCACGTCGCCGGGCTCACCCGCGCGCGAGGCCCCGTCGTAGATCACCAGCGCCACCACCGCGCGCGCCGCCGCCGCGCCCACGCCGATCCACCACCACGTCCCTCCCGCCGCCGCGCCGGCCGCGGCCAGGAACAGCGTGTCGACGATGTCGTCGGACACGTTGTCGAGCACCATGCCGAGCCGGCTGAACTTGAGCCGCACGCGGGCCAGCTCGCCGTCCACCGAGTCGAGCACCAGCCCGACGAGCAGGCTCGCGCCGCCCGCCATCACCCACGCGGTGCCGCCGTGCCAGACCAGGACGCAGGCGAGCATGCCGAGCAGCGCGGCCACCACGGTGACCTGGTTGGGTGTGAGCTCGGTGGCCGCGACCAGCCGCGTGATCCGCAGCGACAGGGCCCGCCACAGGTAGCGATCGGCGATGCCGTCGTACGGGCGCCGGCACGTCTCCATGAGCGCGCGCTCGGCGCGGCGGCGCGAGGCCGCGTCGGTGATGCGCACGCCGGCGAGCTCGTCGCCGCGCACCACGCGCGCCCCGTCGGGCAGCGGCGCTCCCGCCGCCAGGCGCTCGAAGCCGAGCCCGGCCGGGTCGAGCCCGGCCACCTGCTCGTCGCCGGCCCGGACCAGCACTCGCGCGGCTCCGGCCCGGCGCGCCTCGCGCACGTGCCGCTCGACCAGCGACATGCCGCACAGGCGCGTGCCCGGGACCGACGACCCGGGTGGGCACTCGACGACCCACGTGGCGGTCTCGGCGCTCATGCCAGAACTCGCGCGCACTCATACCATGTCCGCGTCATCCTCTGACCATGGAGCGCGACCGACACCGCCCGCCCCCTCGCTCGCTGGCCGCGGTGCTGTTCGACCTGGACGGCACGCTGGTCGACACCATGCCGGCGTTCGCCGATCTCGCCGCCGAGGTGATGGCCGCCCGCCACGGGGTCGATCGGATCCTGGCCCGCGCCCGCTACCTCGAGACCTCCGGCCTGCCGTTCGTCGACCAGCTCGAGATCATCTGCCCCGGCCACGCCGCCAACCGCGCCGCGTCCGACGAGTTCGAGCGGCGCAAGCTCGCCGTGTGCGACGCGATGCCGATGGACGCGCGCACCGTGGCCGGCCTGGAGGCGCTGCGCGCGCTCGGCCTGCGCCTGATCGTGTCGTCGAACACCGGCCAGGCGGTGGTGGACGAGTTCGCCCGCCGCGAGGCGTTCCGCTTCGATCTCGTGCTCGGCTTCGACCCGGCCCGCGGGCTGCGCAAGGGGCGCCCGCACGTCGATCACGCGCTCGCCGTCCTCGGCATTGCCCGCGATCAGCTGGTCCTGGTCGGCGACTCGCTCAAGGACGGCGATCTCGCCGACGAGAGCGGGGTCGCCTTCATCGGCCGGATCGGCACCTTCGGCGAGGACGACTTCCGCCGGCGCGATCCGCGCGCGGTGACGGTCCGCGCCATCGACGAGCTGCCCGCTGCGCTCGGCGCGCGTCTGGCCACCGCGCCGGGATGAAGGGTTTGACAACGCGCCGCCCGGAAGTTAGTGACGCGAGGTGACCGTGACCAGAAGCGCCGTCATCCTCGCCGCCGGCCTCGGCAGCAGGCTCGCCCCCGAGGGCGGGCACGAGCAGTACTCCAAGCCGCTCATGATGGTCGGCGGGCAGAGCCTGCTCGAGCGCACGGTCGGCTGCTGCCGCGCCGCCGGCGCCGAGCGCATCCTGATCGTGACCGGGTTCCGCGCCGAGCTGGTCGACGCCGAGGTCGCCCGCATCGATCGCGGCGATCTCGAGGTCGTCCACAACCCGGACTGGCGGCGCGCCAACGGCCTGTCGCTCCACGCCTGCCGCGATCGGCTGGACGCGCCGTTCCTGCTCATGATGTCGGATCACCTGTTCGACCCGACCATCCTGGCCGATCTGTCCGCCCAGCAGGCCCCGGAGGGCTCGGTCACCCTCGCGGTCGACCGCGCCATCGACTCGGTGTTCGATCTCGACGACGCGACCAAGGTGGTCGTCGAGGACGGCCGCATCGCGGCCATCGGCAAGCAGCTCGAGCGCTACAACGCCGTCGACTGCGGCCTGTTCCTGTGCACGCCGGCCATCTTCGAGGCGCTCGAGCAGGCGCGGGCCGAGAACGGCGGCGATTGCTCGCTCTCGCAGGGAATGCAGATCCTCGGGCAGCGCGGCCGCTTCCTCCCGTTCGACATCGGCGGTCGCTGGTGGCAGGACGTGGACACGCCGGAGATGCTCGCGCACGCGGCCGAGATGCTGGAGCGAGTCGCGGGCGGCAACTAGTGCTCCGACCGGAAAATACTGATCTCGCGGGCGGGCCCCTCACGCCCCGAACGGCGTTGCTCGTCGGTCACTGGGGGGCCACCCAGCTCCCTTCTCGCGCCTTGTTCGGAGCGCGATGTGCCTCGCCTGACGAGCTCATTATTTCCCGGTCGGAGCACTGGCCCGCAGGGTGACGGAGCGCGGGCCTCGCCGCGAGCCGCACGCGCCACCCGTTCAGCGACGGCTACTCGAGCTTCCCGCAAGGATGTTCAGGAGTAGTAGCCCCGCGAGTGTCCGATGTGTGACAGGACCGGATCGATCGCGTGGCGGGTCGGTGACGGTTCACCACGTGAAGTGTCAGGTCTTCACCACCAGGCCGGTCAAGTGCAGCGGACGGTGAGCGGCACGTCGATTGCCTCGACCGCGGTCTCAGGTCCTCGTCCAGGAGATCGTCCCCCCCATGGTCAACCGCGCCATCGTGCTCGCTCAGCACCTCGTCCTCGAGGGCGGCAGTGAGCTCAGCTCCGCTCGCATCGCTCTACTCCGCCGGACTCTCTCCTCCCTCTCACAGATCGGCGTCATCGATTGCTGTGTGGTCGACGGGGAGCATGCCGAGCTCCTGCAGGATCGCCTGGTCGGAGGCGGTCGCAAGTTCGAGAACAGCGAGATGCGGGTCCAGGTCCTTGCCAACCGCACCTGGCGGCGGGCCAGCGGCTCCGCGCTCCTGGTGGCGCGTGACTTCCTGACCCGCTCGCCCGGCCCGTGCCTGGTCCTGCGCGGCGATCGCCCGCTCGATCCGGAGGCGCTGGCCGAGCTGGCCGCGACCGACCTCGGCGGCTTCGCGGCGGCCGTGGCGATCGCCGAGCCGCCGATCGACGCGCGCGCGCAGCTCCACGCCGAGATCAAGGTCCGCCTCGAGCCGGGCCGGTCCGGCTCGGTCACCGCGATAGGGCTCGACTTCGAGCGCTACGACGCCGTCTTCACCGGCCACGCCCTCCTCACCGGCGAGATCGCCGACGTGCTGGAGCGGTGGAGCAACCCGAGCCTGGAGGACGCGCTGGCCGTCCTGGCCGCGGCCGGCCGCGTTCGCGCTCGCCCGGGTCGCATCGCGTGGCCGTGGCAGGCCGCGCAGCTGGCCGGTGGCCCCGAGCTGGGCGACAAGGTCGCCGCGCTGCTCGATTCCAAGTCGCACCCGGCCTACACCCTGCTCAACCCGGGGCCGGTCAACACCACGGCGAGCGTGAAGAGCGCGCTGGTCCACCACGACGTCTGCCACCGCGACTCCAACTTCAGCGAGCTCATGGTCTCGCTGACCGGCAAGCTGCGCCGCATCTTCCGCGGCTCGCCCGATCACACGGTCTGCCTCATCACCGGCAGTGGCACCGCGGCGATGGAGTGCGCGCTGTCGTCGGCGGTGCCGCGCGACCGCAAGATCCTCGTCATCGACAACGGCGCGTTCGGCGAGCGCCTGCACGAGATCGCCCGGCTGCACGAGATGGACGCGGTCCACCTGCGCTACGCGTGGGGCGACCAGGTCTCGCCGGCCGACGTCGAGCGCGCGTTCGAGGAGCACCCGGACATCGCAGTCGTGGCGATGACCCACCACGAGACCTCGGTCGGCCTCCTCAACCCGATCGGCGCGGTCGGCGCCATCTGCCGCCGCTACGACGCGCTGTTCCTGGTCGACGCGGTGTCGTCGCTGGGGGCCGAGGACATCGACGTGGTCCGCGACCAGATCGACATCTGCTGGGGCAGCGCCAACAAGTGCCTGCACGCGATCAGCGGGGTCGGCTTCCTGTGCGTGTCGCCGCGGGTGTGGGCCAAGATCGAGTCGATCAAGCCGCGCACCTACTACCTGGACCTCAAGCGCTACCGCAAGTACATGGACGAGCTGGCCCAGACGCCGTTCACGCCGGCGGTGTCGAACTACTTCGCGCTCGACCAGGCCTGCAGTGAGTTCCTGGCCGACGGCCACGCTCATCGCCTGGCCATGTACCGCCAGCGCAACCAGCGCCTGCGCACCGCGCTGGCCGCGCTCGGGATGGCGGCGTTCACCCGCACCGGCCGCGAGTCGCACTCGGTCCTGACCTGCTGCGTCCCGGCCGGGATCAAGTTCGAGGACCTGTACGAGCGGCTGAAGCGACGCGGCTACATCGTGTACGCGTGCAAGGACGTCCTGGCCGAGCGCTTCATGCAGGTGGCCAACATGGGCGACCTGCCGATGGAGCGGATCGACGAGTTCCTGGTCGCCGTGCGCGAGGTCATCACCGAGCTGCGCGGCGAATCGGTGCCGCACGAGGCGAAGACGGCGCCCCGCCGGGTGCGCGCGACCGCCTGAGCCGGAGCGGCGGGCGCTCGAGCGGCGCTACGCCGGCGCGCTCGCCTCGTCCGCTTCCGCCCGGAAGCGCGCGATCACCGGCGCGACCGCGCCAGGGTCGTCCGACATGATGCCGTCGGCGCCGAGCCCGAGCAGGCGCTCGGTGGTCGGCGCGTCGTTGACGACCCAGAAGTCGAGCCGCAGGCCCAGCCGCCGGCATCGCGCGACCATGTCGGCGGTGTCGAAGCGCTGCCGCCCGGCCGCCAGCGGCAGCTGGGCCGCCTGGCCGCGCCACGGCAGGACCGAGAACAGGAGCGCCGGCGCGTACAGCATCGTGGCCACCTCGGCCTTGGGCAGCGCGGTCTCGCCGGCGAAGCCGGCCATGCGTACCTTGAGGAGTGTGCGCAGCTGGAAGCTGGCCAGGGTCACGTGCTGCTCGGCCTGGTGCCGGCGGATGAGCTCGAGCAGCGGGTCGATCATGGGCGGGTCCGACTGCTTGATGTCGATGTTGATCCGCACCCCGCGGAACTCGACCAGGAGCTCCTCCAGCGTCGGGATGCGCACGCCCTGGCCGGCGAACGGCTTCCCGCCGTCGGGCGCGCGAAAGGCGGAGCCGGCGTCCCACTGGCGCACCTCGTCGAGCCGCGACGCCGACAGCTCGCGGGCCACGCCGCAGCAGCGCCGCGCGGTCGGATCGTGCGAGACCACCACCTGCCCGTCGACGGTGAGGTGCACGTCGGTCTCGAGCGCATCGGCTCCTCGCTCGAGCGCGCGCGCGAACCCGACCAGCGTGTTCTCCGGGCACTCGGCGGGCGCGCCGCGGTGCCCGTACAGACGAAGCGGAAACCGCCTGCCGCCCTTGGCCACGCCGCATTCTCGCTCGCCCGGGCGCGCGCGGCCAGCACCATCGAATCGGCCGGCGACGATCGTGCCAGCACCACCGCGTCGGATCGGGACCGAGCCCGACGGACGAGACGCGTGCAGCGGAAAGCCGCGAGAACGGCGCGTACGCCCCGTACGAGGCCGACGAGCAGCGCCGCGATGCGCCGCGGATCGGCCGTCGGGCGGCGGGACGATCCGACGCCGCGGTGCTAGTGTCGCCGCGATGGCCGTCAAGTCCCCGCGTCTGGCCGGGCGCCCGCTCCAGGCGCTGGCACGGCTGCTCGCCACCCCGGTGGCCGGTCGCCGCCTGGCCGACTACCTCATGCGCCAGATCCTGCTCGACCGCCTGCGCCGGCGCGACCTCAGCGACGCCGAGGCGCGGCCGGTCGTGGTGTTCCGCCCCGAGCCGCGCCGCCCCGGCCGCGGGGACGGCACGGATGCGTGAGCCGCCGGCGGCCGGATTCAGGCCGCCGACCATCGCCGATCTCGAGGCCGACTACCGCGCCGGTCGAGTGACGCCGGGCCAGGTGTGCGACGCCGCGCTGGCCGCGATCCGCGCGTCCGACCGCGACGCCCCGCCGCTCCGCGCGGTCATCCGCGCCACCGACGAGCGCGCCCGCCGCGACGCCGACGCGTCGACCGAGAGGTGGCGGCGCGGCCAGCCGCTGTCGCCGCTCGACGGGGTGCCGTACGTGGTCAAGGACAACACCGACGTGGCCGGCGTGCCGACCACCAACGGCACCGTGCTCGACTTCCCGCTCCCGCGCCGCGACGCCTGGGCGGTCGAGCGTCTGGCCGCGGCCGGCGCGGTGGTGGTCGGCAAGGCCAACCTCCACGAGATCGGCGCCGGCACCACCGGCATCAACCCGCACCACGGCACCGCGCGCAACCCGCACGACCCGAGCCGCTGGTGCGGCGGCTCGTCGAGCGGCACCGCCAGCGCGGTCGCGGCCGGGCTGGTCCCGATGGCGCTCGGCACCGACGCGGGCGGCTCGGTGCGCTCGCCGGCCGCGTTCGTCGGCGCGGTCGGGCTCAAGCCGACCTTCGGCCGCATCTCGCGCGTGGGCCTCTCGATCCTGTGCGACACGCTCGATACGATCGGGCCAATCACCCATCGCTGCGCCGACGCGGCGCTGACCCTCTGCGCGATGGCCGGGGTGCATCCGGACGACGACGAGACCTGGGATCAGCCGCCCATGGCCGGCTACGCAGACGCGCTGGCCGAGATCGAGCGACCGGTCGCCGGGCTGCGCATCGGCGTGGCGCGACACGTCCTCCGCCACCCTCGAGTCGATCCGGACGTCGCGGCCTGCGTGGCGCGCGCGGGCGCGACCCTGGCCGACGCCGGCGCCGTCCTGTCCGACGTCGAGGTTCCGGATCTCGACACCTGTCTGGTGGTCGGGCTGGTCCTGCTCGGCGCCGAGGGCCCGTCGGGCCTCGAGGATCTGCTGCTCACCAACCTGGCCAGGCTGGGCGCCGACCTCCAGGTGCTGCTCCTGTGCGGCGAGCACGTGTCGGCGCGCGACTACCTGAAGGCCCAGCGCGTGCGCGGCCTCATCCGGCGGGCCTGGCGCGCCCTGTTCGACGACGTCGACCTGGTGCTGATGCCGGCCGCGGGGATCCCGGCGGGCATCATCCGCGCCGACGCGCTCGCCACCGGTGAGCTCGACGAGGACGTGAGCGCGCGCGCGGTCGCGTGCACCTTTCCGTCCAACCTGACCGGCTATCCGGCGGTGTCGGTGCCGTGCGGGCGGGTGCAGGACCTGCCGGTCGGCGCGCAGCTGATCGCGCCGCCCTGGCACGAGCTGCGCGCCCTGCGGGCCGGCGCCGCGCTCGAGCGATCCGGGCTGTACCAGCCGCGCCGCCCGGTCCGCTGGTACGGCGGCGCCGCCTGATCGCGGCGCGCGCGGCGGCGCAGCGGCGCCGCGACTACTCGTCGGCCTCGGCGACCGCCGAGGCGGGCAGGGGAGGCGGCGTCGGATCGGTCACCGCCATGACCTCGACCTCGTAGCTGATGTCCTTCGTGGCCAGCGGGTGGACGATGCGGACGTCGACCTCCTTGTCGCGCACCGCGTCGACCAGGAGCAGCACGTCCTGACCCTGCTCCGCCTTGGCCTGGAACTCGGTGCCCTTGACCAGCTTGGCCTCGGCCGGGAACTCCGAGCGCGACACGGTCTTGCGCGGCTGCGCGTCCGGGTTGCCGAACGCGTCGCTCGCCGGGATGACGCCGTCCTTCTTGTCGCCTGGCGAAAGACCTTCGATGGCCTTCTCCAGCCCCGCCAGCATGGTGCCAGCCCCGTGAAAGTACTCGACGACGCTCTGCTCGAGCACGTCGCCGCCCACCACCTGGAGCCGGACCTTGAGCCGAACTCGCCTACCCTTCTCGATCTTCACCATTTCCACGGTACTGGAAGTGGCGCGAGGCGGTGTGTCCCGAAGCTGTGAAAAACTGGTTACAGTGCCAACTACTGGACCCGCCTCTGATTTTATGTAAGTCAAGAGTTTCTTGTGCTTGCCATCGGCTTGCACCGGCACGCGTCTCGCACTATCTAGCGTCTGCTCCAATGCCTGGCTTCACTCGACGACTCGCCCTGATCCTCGCCCTCGCGGCCGCCGCGTCCGGCGCAACCGCCTGCGCCACCGCCAGCCCGCGCGTGACCGTGCTCGGCGTCGAGCAGGCGCCGACGGCGGCCACCGCCCGCCACTCGCTGCTCGTGTTCGTCGAGGTGGTCAACCCGACCCAGCGCGACCTCCACCTGTCGCGCCTCGAGTACCGGGTGCGCGCGACGTCCTGGTTCGAGAGCGCCGGGCAGGTGGAGCTGGCCCGCGAGGTCGGCGCCGGCGAGTCGGCGGTGGTGGAGATCCCGGTGCCGGTGCGCCACACCAGCGCGTCGCGGGACGGCTCGGTGGCGTACACGCTCGAGGGCAAGCTGTTCGCGCTCGAGGACCACGTCGAGCGCTCGTGGAAGGTCAAGGTTCGGGGCGCGCTCGGCCGCAGCGATCGGCAGTCGCCGGTCCGCGTGACCGCGGTGATCGCCGAGTAGCGCCGCCGTCCCGGTGGCCGGGCTTCGCGGCGGATCCGCCGTTCTGCGACGGGAAGATCCGCCGCAGGAGTGCTAGGTTCCGGCGGTGACGACCACCTGGATGGCCGACCGCCGCTGGCACCGACTGGCCGACGAGGCGCTGGCTGGCCGGCTCATCGATCGCGAGGACGCGCGCGCGGTCCTGCGCGCCGACCCCGACCAGCTGCTCTCCCTGCTCGACGCCGCCTTTGCGGTGCGCCGCGCCCACCACGGCCGCCGCGTCCACCTGCACGTGCTCGAGAACGCCAAGATGGGCGGGTGCCCGGAGGACTGCGGCTTCTGCTCGCAGAGCGCGCACGCCGGCAGCCCGTCCGGCACCGGCGGCTTCGTCAGCGCCGACGAGCTGGTGGCCGGGGCGCGCGCCGCCGCCGCCGCTCACGCCCGCCGCTACTGCATGGTCACCGCCACCCGGGGCCCGTCGCAGCGCGATCTCGAGGTCGTGTGCGAGGCGGCCCGCCGGATCAAGGCCGAGGTCGACATCGAGCTGTGCGCCTCGCTCGGCCTGCTCAACCCGGACAAGGCGCGCCGCCTGGCCGAGGCCGGGATCGATCGCTTCAACCACAACCTCGAGACCAGCGAGCGCTACTTCGGTCAGGTGGTCACCACCCACACCTGGGCGGACCGGGTCGAGACGGTGCGCACCGCGCGCGCGGCCGGCATGGAGACCTGCTGCGGCGGCATCGTCGGGCTGGGCGAGGCCGAGGAGGACGTCGTCGATCTCGCCTACGCGCTTCGCGAGCTCGAGGTCGACTCGGTGCCGGTCAACTTCCTCGACCCGCGGCCGGGCACGGCGCTCGGCGAGATCGGGCGGGTCGAGCCGACCTACGCGCTCGCCGTGCTGTGCATGTTCCGGTTCATCCACCCGCGCGCCGACCTGCGCGTGGCCGGCGGGCGCGAGGTCAACCTGCGCTCGCTCCAGGCGATGGCGCTCTACCCGGCCAACTCGATCTTCACCTCCGGCTATCTCACCACCGGCGGAAACCAGCCCGACGTGGACCTCCAGATGATCCGCGACATGGGCTTCGAGATCGAATACGCGGGCGGCCGGGTCGCGCCGGCCCTGCCGGCCCAGCGCTCGGCGGCGCCGGTCCGCACCTCGCTGCCGGTGGTCCGCCCTGGCAGCTGATCCGCCCGAGGAGGCTCCACATGGTCCGCATCAACCGCGTCTACACCAAGGGCGGCGATCGAGGGCAGACGTCGCTCGTCGGGGGCGAGCGGGTGAGCAAGGCCTCGCCGCGGGTCGAGTGCTACGGCGCGGTCGACGAGCTGAACGCCGTGCTCGGCCTGGTCCGCACCGCGCTTGTCGGCTCGGCCGCGGCCGGCACGCTCCTGCCGATCGTCGGTCGAGTGCAGAACGAGCTCTTCAACCTGGGCGCCGAGCTGGCCACGCCGGACCCGGCCCGGCGGGCGACCTCGCCGCGCATCGAGGCGCGCCACGTGACCGCCCTCGAGGAGGAGATCGATCAGCTCAACGAGGACCTGCCCGAGCTGCGCAGCTTCGTCCTGCCCGGCGGCGGCTGGACGTCGTCCTACCTGCACCTGGCCCGGACCGTGTGCCGGCGGGCCGAGCGGCTGGTGGTGGCGGTGGGCGAGGCCGAGGACCTGGGCGAGCAGGCGCTCATCTACCTCAACCGGCTGTCCGACGCGCTGTTCGTGTTCGGGCGGTGGGCGGCGCTGGTCGAGGGCGAGACCGAGCCGCTGTGGGAGCCGGAGAAGACGTGAGTCGCGGCGCGGGCGCCCTCGCCGGCGTGCTCGCGGTCGCCGCGGCGCTCGCCGCCGGGTGTCGCGAGCGGCCCGACCGTCGCCGCGAGGATGGCGCCGACGGCGTCGAGGTGGCGGCGCAGACCAGCGCGCCCAATCGAGCGGCGCCGGTCCTGGGCCCGGATCGATTCGGCCCGCTCGACCGGACCAGCCGCGCCGAGCGCGGCGCGCTGACCCGCGCCTTCCCCGGGCTGCGGGTCGAGCCGGCCGCGGGCCGCTTCCGGGTCTCGCGCGGCGACGCGGCGCTGTTCACCGTCGCGCCGGCCGACGACGGCTCGGTGTCGTCGGTCGAGGTCGTGAGCGGCGAGGTCACCACCGCGCTCGGCGCCCGGGTCGGCGACCGCTTCGAGGACCTCCAGCGCGCGGCCGGCCCGCTCGAGTGCAACGGCGGGGTCGACGAGCGCGCCGGCGAGGTGCTGTGCTCGCCGCGGCGGGCGCGCAACCTCGCCTTCATCTTCCCGGTCAGCGACCGCCGCTACGCCGGTGACGACGTCCCGGCCGACAGGCAGCGCGGCCTGCTCGCCGGCAAGCGCGTCCACCGCATCCACTGGACGCCACCCGGGCGCTGAGCCCGCGCCGGCCAGCCGGCGCTACGACTCGTGCTCGAGCTCGCTCAGCGCGACGTCGATGCTGTCCTCGCTCGACGGCTTCCCCTGCGGGCGGGACTTGTCGCGGTCGGACACGATGGTCACGTCGTCGTCGTCGGCCGGGCCGCGCTTGCCGGCGGCCGGCTCGATCATGCGCGGCACCGCCCCGCTGGCCTGCTGCGCGTAGCCGTTCGGGTTGGACGGGCGCGCCGACGGCGGCGCCAGCGGGCTCATCCCGCGCACCGTCGAGTTGATCGGCGCCGCGCGCGACGCCGCGCTCCCCGACGCCAGCGGCGGGCGCTCGAGCTGGCGGACCGGCGCCGACGGCGGCATCGGCATCGGGGTCATGCCGGGCAGGGCGGACATCGGCGGCAGCTCGCTGGTTCGCGGCGACGGGCGGACTTCCTTGGTCTCGGTCGGCTCGTTGGTGTCCATCCGCTCCGAGCGCGGCCCGGATCGCGCCTCGCTGGCGACGTAGGCCCGGCTGGCCGGTCCCGCGCCGCCCATGCGGCCCAGGTCGCCCAGGCCGAGCGGCGCGAACACGCCGCGCAGCGCCAGCGGCACCGGGTCCAGCTTGCCGATGAGGTCGGCCTTGGCCGCGAAGATCTCCTCGCGCCGGTCGTCGGTCACCACCCGCTTCAGCACCAGCTCGTCCGGCGCCAGCGAGTGGCGCGCGATCTCGGTGACCACGGGCGACATCTTGGCGACCAGCCGCTTCACCAGGATCGACGGGTTGTCGAACTCGCCGAGCGACTTGCCGTCGATGCGCGCCTCGCGCAGCGACCCGCGGCTGCGCTGCAGCTCGTCGGCCGAGTCGGTCAAGAGGTGGGCCAGCTCGAGGAAGCGGAGCGAGTCCTCGTCCATCGGCTCGAACGGCGGCGAGTGTTCGCCGCCCTTCTGGACCTGGACCAGCCGCACGCGCGGCTCGCTGGCGGTGATGAGCACGTTGAAGCCGGTCTCGTCGTCCTCCGGCGTCGCGCGCAGCTTGATCGTCGTCTGGTGCGCGGCATGCACCAGCTCGGTGATGTAGTGGCCGCCGATCCGGTGGGCGCGCACGCGGACGCCCTTGCGCCGCCAGCCGCCCTTCTCGGGCAGCCGCACCTCGAGGTTGGGCGCCAGCCGATCGACCTTGACCAGCTGGCTGAACAGGTTCGCGGCGGGGATGTCGAGCGCCTGCACCCATTCGAGGCCGATGTCGGAGCGCCCGCGCACCTGCGCGCCATAGGCGGCGCGATTCGCGCCCAGCATCACCTCGACGTGCGAGGTGCTGTCGGGCAGGTCGCGGTGGCGGAGCAGCGTCTCGATCGCGCGGAGCGGGCTCGAGCGCTCGCGCTGGACCTGCCCGGCGACCTGGGCCAGCTGATCGGACAGGTTCTGCTTGAGCTGGCCGGCCATGCGCAGGATCGCGTCCTCGGCGCCTTGCCGGATCTGCGCGGCGCAGCGCTGGGCGGCCGACTGCGGCGCCCCGAACGGCTCGGCCATCAGCTTGCTGACCCGCTCGTTCAGCGCGCGCAGCTGCTGCAGCTCCGCCTCCGCGCTCCGCTTGTGCTCGTCGCAGCTCTCCTGGAGCGACTGCACCCGGTGATCGGACACCAGGACCTCCACCGAGAACTCCAGCGCGTCGCGCAGGAACTCGATGTAGTTGAACTCCAGGGGTGACTCGGTTGAGTCGCCGTACAGGTATGCCAAGGCTCTCTCCCGGGACCAGTGTAGATCATGCGGGAGTTTTTGGCGAAGGGCGTGACGCAGCTCCAGATTCAGCCGAACCGGGCCGACGCAGGCGGTCCAGCGAGGCCTGGACGGCTGCGGCGGGTCCGCCGGCGAAATGAGCCTCCAGCGCGGCGGCCAGCCGCGAGACCTCCGCGCCGTCGCCCGAGCAGCGCGCCACGTCAGCCAGGGCCGGCCCCGGTGGGAGCCCCGCTCGCCGCCAGCGCCGCTCGAGCACCTCCAGCCGCCCGAGCGGAACGCGCGCGATCTCGCGCCAGCCGAGCCAGAGAGCGACGCCCAGCGCCGGCAGCGCGACCAGATCGGACGGATCGCTGGTCACCCGCCAGTCGAGGCCGATCCACCCGACCGCCTGCTCCAGCGCCCGTGCCGCCGCCGGCGACAGCTTCACCGCGGCGAACCCGGCCGCGCACGCGACCACCGCGGCCACGAGGCGCCCGCGCCCGAGGCTGAAGTCGGCCCTCGGTGCCGCCCCGGCCCGCGCCAGCAGCCACAGCGCGCAGTCGATGATGGCGGTCGCGCACAGCGGCGCGGCGACCAGGCCGCCCACGTCGCTCAGCTTGCCGCTCAGCCAGCCCGGGATCGCGGCGCTCGGCTTGGCCAGCCAGTCGTTCAGCACCAGGACCGCGAGCGCGACCAGCGTCACCGGGTGAAGGAGCTCGCCCGCCGGCGGCGCCCGCCGACCGGGACCGTCCTCGCCCGCGAGAGCGGCCCGCAGCCTCACCCGTGCCACGCCTCGTGAGTATACTGCGCGGCAACCCCATGGCGCCCAAGGAGAAGGACAAGGAGGACAAGCGCAAGGCGGCGGCTGCGGCCGAGCGCGCCGCGCGCGAGCGCTACGAGGCCGCGGTGACCCAGATCCGCGAGGGCTCCTACCGCTTCCTGTCCAAGGTGCGCGGCCAGGCCGGGTTGATCCTGGAGGAGCTCATCGATCCGGACGGCGAGGCGATCGCCACCCTGGCCGACGTCGAGGGGGATGTGGGTGCGCTGGCCCTGGCCATGCCGCTCGACCTCATCACGCTCGAGACCTGGTTGCTCGGCCAGATCGGCGACGAGGACCAGCTCGACCTCGACCTGCCCAACCACCGCGAGCTGTGGTTCAACTTCGGCTCGTGGATCGGCGAGGCGCTTCGCCTGCGCCATGGCGGGCACTGGCTGATGCTGGGCGACGAGCCCAAGTCGTGGCGGCTCGGCTTCTCCAAGGTGATGCTCGAGGTGGTGCCGTTCCAGTTCGCCGAGCAGCTGCTGCGGCTCGGCACCGGCGTCAGCAAGAAGCTGGTGTCCGAGATCGAGCGCCTGCGCGTGCTGCACGGCGAGCAGGTCGACAAGGACGAAGGCGTCGAGATCGACCGGTTCACGCCGCAGCACTACTACCGCATGCACACCATGCCGCTCGGCCAGTGGATGGTGATGGACCTGGCCCTCATGGACCGCCTGTGGAACCGGGCGGCGGCGCGCGACCTGATCAAGGAGGTGCGCAAGTCGGCCAAGCGGCTCGGCGAGGCCAACGCGCCGATCATCGAGAAGGTGGTCGAGGCGATCGGCAAGGCCAACCAGGAGCAGCCGGTCGGGGGGCAGACCGGCGATCGCGGCCTGTTCGAGGCGGTCGCGCAGATCGTCTCGCTGCGCCGGACCACCCAGCCGATCGCCATGGACATCCTCGAGCGCTACGTGATGCCGGCGATGCACATCGGAATCCCCGACACGTTCCCGCCGCTCGACGAGGACGACCTGGCCGCGCTGCGCCGCGGGGTCGAGCTGTTCACGCTGTTCGTCGAGGTCATCCCGCACAAGTACCCGGCCGACGACGAGGGCTTCATGGGTGCGATCCCGAACGACGACATGAGCACGCCGTACCGGGATCGCTCGAACCTCGAGGTCGGGCGGGGCGACTGGGTGGTCGTGAACCCGCGCCGCTTCAAGTCGATGCTGCTCGAGTTCGACTCGAAGCGCCTGCTCGACAAGTACGATCAGTTCATCCAGTTCCTGCACGGCAACCCCAAGGCGCCGCGCCGGCGCGACGACGGCCGGCTGCTCGCCGAGACCGCCGCGCGGGCGCTCGGCGACTTCCGCGCCTGCGTGGTGGCCGCCTCCAAGGAGGAGCTGGCCCTGCTCTTCCGCATGCTCCCCCCGCCCGGGTGAGCCGCGGCTCACCCGTCCAGCTCAATCATCCAGCTCGGTCATCCAGCTCAGTCATCTAGCTCGTCTGGCTTGATGTGCGGCTCGGTCGGGTCGCCGACCAGCTCGAAGCCGCCGCTCTGGTCGGCCAGCTCGAGCATGGCGATCTCGCGGGCCTGCTCGATGGTGAGCCGGCTCTCGTCGCTGTTCAGCCAGTCGTCCAGCTCCTCGGTCAGCCGCTTGCGGCGCGCCTCCGCCCCGCGCGCCAGCAGCCCGGGCAGCTGGGTGTGCCGCTTGTACGCCACGCTGCCGTAGCAGCGCTGCAGCTCGTCGCGGAACTCGTCCATCGACTGGTGGCGGCGATCGGGCGACTTCGACATCGCCTTGAGGATCAGCCGCTCGGCCGCCTCGGTGATCTCGAGGTGCGGCGCGATCTCGCGCGGCGACGGCGGCATCTTGTTGATCTGCATCGCGAGCACCTCGGCCGCGGCCGAGGCCTCGAACGGCGGGCGCCCGGTCAGCATGTCGAACAGGATGACCCCGGCCGAGTAGATGTCGGCGCGGTGGTCGACCTCCTCGCCGCGCGCCGCCTCGGGCGACATGTACTCGGGCGTTCCGAACACTGCGCCGGCCAGCGTCTCCCCCGGCGCCATCTCCTCGCGGTGCAGCACCTTGGCGATGCCGAAGTCGAGGATCTTCACGAAGTCGTACTCGGGCTCCTTCTCGATGACGAACCGGGCGGTCGGCATGTCGTCACCCAGATCCGGCCGGATCATGCGCACGAGGTCGCGTCGGCCGGGTTTGCGGATGAGCATGATGTTGTCCGGCTTGAGGTCGCGGTGGATGATCCCCTTGTCGTGTGCCGCGGCCAGGGCCAGCGCCAGCTGGTTGGAGGCGTTGAGCGCGCGGTGCAGCGCCAGCGCGCCCTTCTTCTCGATCAGGTCCTCGAGGCTGGTCCCCTCGAGGTACTCCATGACGAAGTACACGCCGCCGTCGGGAGTCGGACCGAAGTCGGTCACGTCCACGATGTTCGGGTGGTTGATCGACGAGGCCGCGCGCGCCTCGCGCAGGAAGCGCTTGACCGCGTCCTCGTACTTGGCGAAGCGCGGGTGCAACACCTTCACCGCCACGCGCTTGCCGATGTACACGTGCTCGCCGCTGTAGACGGTCCCCATCCCGCCGCGGCCGAGGATCTCGCTCAGGTGATAGTTGCCGACCGTGGTGCCGATCCGCAGCATGTCGGCCGGCTCCACCAGCACCGACGCGTCCTGCCTGCAGAAGCGCTCCGATGTGGGGTACTTGGAGCGACAGCGCGGGCAGATCCGCATCTCAGGGACAGCGTATCACGCCGGTCGACGGTAAAGGGCCCAGAGTCAGAATCGCGCCTGGACGTACAGCTGCAGGAAGCGCCGATCGAAGACGCCGACGTCGTTGGCGGGGTCGTCGTCCTCGTTGAGCGCCTCGTCGATCTTGGTGAGCTTGAGGCTGGCGAAGGTGAACTCCAGACCCAGGTCGATGGCATTGCTGGGGGAGAACTGGACCGCCGCCGAGGCCGGGATCAGAAGGAAGTTCGTGTTGAACTCCGGAACCACGAACTCACCCCGGAGGGCGATGGAGACGATGTCCACCGGCATGATGACCACCCCGAGGGCCGCGTTCAGGTCCGGCTTGCTCCCCGAGAGGGTATGCACGGTGAAGATCTTGTCGAGCGCGACGATGGCGAGCTGCTTCTTGGGCACGATCCGGAACGGCACACCCACCACGATGGCGGCGTCGACCGCGGAGGGGGGGTCGAGGCCGTCGCCGGTGATCGGGTCGTTGATCGGGTCACCACCCTCGGCGTTCGGGTTGATCGGCACCTCGACCGAGATCCGGAAGTCGACCACGTTGTAGTAGAGCGCGGACTCCAGGCCGAAGCTCAGCACCACGTCGTCGAACGAGGGCAGGAGCGGCTGGCCGGTCGCCTCGAAGCTGTCCTTGTCGTCCTGGTTCTTGACCAGCATGAAGTCGACGCCGGCCTGCAGCTCGACGTGGTCGGCCAGGCCGAAGCGAGCCTCGATCGGCAGGCGCCAGGTCTCGAACGCGTGGAGCGCGTTGAGGTCCATGTTGAACCCGCCCTTCAGCTCGAACATCCCCTTGTTGAGGGTGAGCGGGCGCAGGTTCTCGCCGACCGGGTAGGTCTTCGCGGTGAAGAGGCCGCCGGCGGTGACCTCGGGCTGGTCCTCGTCGGCCTCGCCGTCGCCGCCGTCTTCCTCGTCCTCGTCGTCCTCGGTGACCCCGCCGTCGTCCTTGTCGGCGCCGTCGTCCTCCTCGTCCTCGTCGCCGCCGTCGTCGTCCTCCTGGCTCCAGGCCTGCTTGAGACCGTGGAGGCCGGGGGCGGTGACCAGCGCGAAGCCGCTCGCCCACGCCAGGACGAGCCGCACCAACAACGCGAAGCGAGCCGGCATGCCGCGAGACTCTATCTCGGCCTCGGCCGAAAAACCAAGAGGCCGGCACGGGCCGGCCTCGATCGGTTCTTTCTGCGATGTGCTCCCGCGCGCTATCGCTTCTTCGCCTTGGTGCGCGAGGTGGTGGTGCGCTTGGCAGCCGGACGCCGCGTCGTCTTGGTGGCGACCTTCTTCTTGGCGGCTGCGCGGGCGGGGGCGCGCGTGGTCTTCTTCTTTCGCTTCTGCCCACCGACGGCGGCCTTGACGCGAGCAATGTCGCCGGCCTTGTCGAGGAAGTAGATGAAGCCCGACTCCATGGTGACGCCACCCGGGGCCAGCTTCGTGGACTTCTGCTTCTTCATCCCGGGACGCTTGCGCGGCACCTGCCACACGTCGCCCCCCTTGATGTAATAGAGGTAGTTGTTGTCGCGCTGGATGCCCAGCTTCGCCACTTTTTGTGCCATGTCGGCTTCCTCCGGTGGGGCGCGGCTCTGGGCCGCGATTGGTCGCCGAAAGTCTAGATCGACTGTCTGACATCGTCGCGTCGACGGTCACCGTCGGCGCGGACCCGGCAGACCAGGACCTGGCTCTCGGCGTCTCCGTCGAGCGGCTGGCCGGCGAAGTCGCCGTGGCGTCGGTCGACCGCGAAGCCGGCATGGGACACCAGCGCCTCGAGCTCGGCGGGGAAGAACTTCCGCTGGCTGAGGTGGACGACCTTCTCGCGCCCGCCACCGACGGGCGTGTAGTACAGGCGGATGAGGGCGATCTGGCTGACCGGGTCGTAGTCGTGGTTGGTGGAGTAGGCCAGCTGCTTGCCGGTCCGAGGGTGACGGAACACGGTGCGGGCCCACCGACGGGACGGGTCGCGCGAGAGCCAGCGCAGGTTCGGGTTCTGCACGTCGAACACGAAGCGACCACCCGGCTCGAGGTGGTCGCGCACGCGCTCGAGGCAGGCGGCGACCTCGACGCGGGTGTAGAGGTGCTCGAACGCGTTGAAGGCCATCACGACCAGCGGGAAGCGGCTGGCCAGGGCGAACTGGCGCACGTCGCCGCGCAGCAGCATGGCGCGCCGGCGCGCGCTCTGGCCGAGCCGTTCGATGCGGGCGGCGGCCCGTCGGAGCATGGCCTGCGACAGGTCGAGGCCGACCACGCCGTGGCCGTCGCGCAGGAGCGCGGTGGTCACCCGGCCGCTGCCGCAGGCGAGCTCGAGCACGCGGCCGCCGTCGTCGCCGAGCAGCTCGCGCGCGATCGACCGGTAGAAGCTGACGTCGCGGCGGCGCCGCCGGTACTCGAAGTCGTAGAGATCGGCGTCCTCGTAGTGCTCGTGGACGCCGCGGTCGAGCAGGTCGGCCGGGTCGGCCGGGTCCCTGAGCGAGCGGCTGGCGCCGGGCCCGCACAGGTCGTCGCGCATGCCCGTCTTCGGGGTCGCGGTCGCGCTCATCGGCCGGATCAGCCGCCGACGACCGGCTCCCAGTCTCCGCCCGGCTGCCCGTTGGTGGTGCGCCGGCGGCGACGGCCACCGCGCCGGCGGCGCCGCTTCTTGCCGCCCGACGACTTCGAGTCGTCGCCGCCTTCCGCCGCTGCCGCCGCCGCGGCTGGACGGCCGGGGCCGCTCGCGGCGCTGCTGGCCGGGGGCGCGCCGTCGCCCTGGGCGTGGAGCTTGCTCCAGTACGACAGGTCGGAGACGTCGAAGCCGCTGACGTGGCCCATCATCTGATGGACGACCAGGGCGTCGCGGAAGAACTCGCGCCGCACCAGCGACATCGGCTTGCCGCGCCGGCGGCGGGCCGGGGCGAGGCGGCGCTGGGCCAGCATGATCTGGCGACAGCGCTCGGCGTCGCGCCGGGCGATCTGGAGCTGCTGCACCAGCGGGAGGAGCACCTCGAGCGCCACGTCGTGGGCCTCGAGCGGGCGGACCTCCCCTTCGAGCAGCTCCTCGAACACGAACGGCGTGCACAGCGCCGCCAGCAGGAGCGAGTTGGACAGCTCGCCGCCGCGGCGGAACGCGATGTCCAGCTGGTCGAGCATGCCCCACGCCATGGTCCGGCGATGGACCATCGACTCGGCCGACGGCGCGAAGCTGATCACCCCGGCCGCCGCGGCGTGGAACAGCTGCGAACCGTGGCCGGCGCCGGCGTCGTCGCCGCGACGCGGCTCGCCAGCGTCGTCGAAGTCCTCGTCGTCCTCGTCGTCGAAGTCTTCCTCGTCGTGCTCGTCGTCCTCGGCGGCGGCGGCGTCGAAGGGGGCCGCCGGGTTGGTGACCACCTCGTCGTCGGTATCGGTGCCGCGAGCGACCAGCGGCTGATCGAGCTCGCGGGTGGGCGGCTCGTCGTCGAAGTCGGCGTCGTCGTCGTCGTCGTCCTGGTCATCCGGGAGCGCCCCGAGCGGTCCGTCGTCGTCATCGGCGTCGGCGTCGGCGCGGTCACCGGGCTGGACCTCGATCTCGCGAGTGGGCCGGTCGCCGAGCACGTCGTCGATCTCGTGAGTGGGATGCTCGTCGTCGAAGTCGGCGCCACCGTCGTCGGCTAGCGCGGCGGGCGGGGCGTCGGCCTCGGGGCCGTCGTCATCGTCGGCGTCGTCGGCGTCGTCGTCATCGTCGTCATCGCCGTACGCCTCGGCGTCGGCGTCGTCATGCGGGGGCGCGCCAGCGGCGACGTCGTCGTACGCGTCCTGGCCCGGCTCACCCGACGGCGCGTCCGGCGCCCGCCCGTCCTCGGCCTGCTGGGCCAGCTCGTGGAGCTCGGCCTGGAAATCCGCCTCCTCGGCCGCGTCGTGCACGTCCTCGATCTCGTGGTCGTGCGCCAGGGCCGGATCGGCTGCGATCGCGCCGGCCCAGATCGTGTCTCCGCCGGGCGGTGGGATCCGCCGCTCGGCGGTGATCTCTTCTTCCTCCCACACGGCGGCCCAGGCCGCCTCGTCGCCGACCAGCGGGCGGGCGGTGGCGACCGCTCCCGGCCGCGCTTGCGCTCCCGCACGGATCTCGGAGCGAGCGGGCAGCGGCGACCCGGCCGGGGCGATGAACCGCGGCGTGGGCGGGTCGGTCTCGGTCGGCTCCGGCATCGGAGGCGGCTGGCCGAACATCGCGGCCAGATGAGGCGACAGGATGGAGGCCAGCCCGGTGTCGATCAGCAGGGCCAGCGACCGCCGCGCCGCGCCGCCGCGCAGCAGCCGGTACAGCTCCTCCAGCACCCGCGGCTGCGGGCACTTCGCGATCTCGCTGCGGTGACGGATGAGCGCGGCCAGCGTCGCGTGCTCGATCTCGAAACCGAGCCGCGCCGCGAACTTCACCGCTCGCAGCATCCGGACCGGGTCCTCCCGGAAGCGGATGTCGGGGTCCCCGATCGTGCTGACCACCCGGCGCTCGAGGTCCTCGAGCCCGCCGACGTGGTCGATGACCCGCTCGGCCTCGAGGTCGTAGAACAGCCCGTTGATGGTGAAGTCCCGGCGGCGGGCATCCTCGGTGTCGGTGCCGAAGACGTTGTCGCGCCGGATCAGGATCTCGTCGCTGTCATCGACCTCATCCCCTTCGCGCGGGTTGGCGCGGAAGGTGGACGTCTCGATGATCTTCGGCCCGAAGAAGATGTGGGCGAGGCGGAACCGGCGTCCGATGATGCGGCAGTTCCGGAATAACTGACGAATTTCCTTTGGAGTGGCGTTGGTCGCAACGTCGAAATCCTTCGGCGTGCGAGCCAGAAGTAGGTCGCGGACACAGCCGCCGACGAGGTACGCCTGAAACCCGTGCCGCGCGAGTCGCCGGACTACCTTGTCTGCATCCGGGTCAATCAGCTCCCGCGCGATGCGCATCTTGTTGGAACCACTAGCACAGTTAGAGATCTAGGGCAAGCCGCAGCGCGGCCGCCCTCACCATCCGGCCACAGTTTCGGCTCCGGAGCGGGCGAACTCCGGACAAAAAAAAGACCGCAGCGACCGTCGGGGGGGGGAAGGCCTGCTGCGGTCCGCCAGCGACGCTGTTGCGTGCGGCTGGGGTGAGCATACGATTCCATGCGTCGGTTGCAAGTTGTTTTCCGAGCAAGAACCACGAAATGATTTTGGAAATTTATTAGGTGGGCCAGGCTACTTGTGTTTCCTGCGCTTCCTTTTTGGGGCCAAGAGTGGCCGGCGCGATGAGCGACTCGTCAGAGCGACCCGCTGCGCTGAAGGACAATCGTGCGCCACGGCAAGAGCCGGTGGATGCCCTCGGTCGGCACCTCCAGGGCGGAGGTCCCGAAGACGGGCAGGTAGCCGGCCGCCGTCACCCCCACGGTGTAGCGCTGGCCGCGCGCGAGCGGAGGCTCGAGCACGAACCGCCCGGTCGAGTCGGTCTGGCTCCAGGCCACCACCAGGTCACCCAGCGCCGCGCTCTCGAGGGCATCGGCGTCGGCGCCCGGGCGGAGGGCCAGCACGAACGCGCCCTGGACCGGCCGGAGGCTGTTCGCGTCGGCCACCGAGCCGCTGACCAGGACCCGCTGGCCCTGTGGATCGACCGGGAGCGACCGGGCCGCCTCGGGCGGGTCGGCCGGGTCGGGCGCCGGCTGCCAGCCGCGCCGGCCGGCCAGGAGCAGGTCGCGGGCCAGCTCGATCGGCCGGATGAGGCCGACCTTGCCGATCGCGGTGACCATGTTGCCGCGCTCGGCGGTGATCGCGCGGTAGGCGGTCGGCACGCCGATGAGGCGGCCGTAGCGGTCGGCCGCGGTCCCGCCGGAGTTG
Source organism: Kofleriaceae bacterium (assembly GCA_035489015.1). Classification (GTDB taxonomy): domain Bacteria; phylum Myxococcota_A; class Polyangia; order Haliangiales; family Haliangiaceae; genus DATFRY01. The sequence goes on from DATHKR010000132.1 coordinate 45,918, forward strand.
CCGGCGCTGATCGCGGCATCGGTGCGCATGAAGGCGCGGCTGTCGGCGCCGCCGTGCTCGCCGGTCCAGCCCGACACCAGGCCGGCGGTGACCCGGATGGCGCTGCCGCCAGCGTCGGGGTAGCCGAGCACCCACACCTGCTCGCCCGGGACGATGCGCGTGGAGTCGCCGAGCGGGACCGCGGGCCAGAATTCGGGCCACCAGGGCTGACCGTTCAGGTCGCTGTCGCAGCGGATGAGGGCGAGGTCGACGTCGGGGCGGAGCACGCCGGCGCCGGGCCGGCCGGCGCAGACCAGCTCTGGCTCGCGGTCGAGGGCGCGGAATCGACCGATGAGGAAGAGGTCGTACAGCCGGCCGTGCTGCTGATCGTGGAGGACGTGGTGGTTGGTGAGGATCGAGCCGCTCGAGTCGACGATCGTGCCGGAGCCGCCGGCCATCGGACGGAGCTCGCCGCGCCCGACGTCGACCGCGAGCACGGTGACCACCGACGGGATGGTGAGCGCGATCGCCTCCTGGCGGTCGTCCTGGGCGCGCACCAGGGCCGGGGTGAGGACGGCGGCGACGGCGACCAGCCAGACCGCGAGGGCGATCGGCGCGGCGCGGCGGCGCGAGGGCCCGAGAGGAGGCGCACGCGGCGGTGTCTGGCCAGGCGCCAGCGCGTCGCCCGGAGAGCGGTCGCGGACCGCCGGTAGGGGCATCAGCGACCGACCGCGGCGGGGTGGTTGGCGTCGATCGACAGGGTCGGCACCAGGAGCGCGTCGAGCTGGCCGGCGGTCTCGTCGTCGCCGTGGATCGTCACGGTGTAGAGCAGGCGACCGTTGATGATCGCGTACTCGATGCCGGTCGCGATGCGCGGCGCGTCGGTCTTGCTGCCCTTGTAGGTGTAGCGGTACTCGGTGCGGACCCAGTCGCGGCCGCCGATGGTGCGATCGGTGGAGTTGGCCGCCCAGTGCGCCTCGCCGTGGCGGCTGACCCGCTCGAGGACCAGGGCGCTGCGCAGGTTGCCGGTGGTGGGGCGCTCTGCGATGCGGATCTCGAGGCGCGCGATCGGGTCGCGGGCCGACTGGATGACGATGTGATAGGGCGGGGTGGAGGCGACCGGGGCCGCCTCTTCATCGGCGCCGTCGGGGTGGGGCGCCGGGGAGGCGGCGACGTCGGCGCGCGCGGCCAGGCCGACGGTGGGACGGCCGACCCGGCGCGGCGGCAGCCAGCCGGATGGACGGCTGAGGTGGAGGCCGAGCTGGGTCATCGGCTCCAGCGAGGGGGCCGCGATGCGGCGCTGGGCGACGGCGCCGGTGACGAACAGCGCCACGGCGAAGACGACCACGATGATGTCGTGTCGCTGCCAGGCGGGCGGGCGAAGCAGCTCGGTCAGCGGCCGGCGCCAGCGGCGCAGCGACGAGGTGCGCGGCTGGCGGGCCCGGTCCGTCGCGGTCGATGGCAGGATCGGGGCGGCGGGAGAGGCGTCGCCGGCGGGAGAGGCGCGGTCGGCGGGAGAGGCGCGGTCGGCGTCGTCGGCGTCGTCGAGATCGCGGTCCGCGTGCGGCGCGGGCGACGGGGGGCGACCGGTTCGGGCCCGCGGCGAGGGACCCTCCGGCGGCGACTCGTCGCCGGTGCGCGGGCGGTCGGTCCGTGCGCGGGTCGTGAGCACGGCCGGCGCGGATCCATCGCCCTGGACCTCGTTGTCGGTGTCGGGCGCTCCGGGCGCGGATCGCGGCCTCGCGGCGCGGTCCTGGTCGCCCTGCGCGCGCCACTCGATGTTCGCGCCGGCGTCGTCGCGCTCGGCGTCGTGGCGCTCGGCGTCGTCGCGCTCGGCGTCGTCGCGCTCGGGTCCGGCGGCGTGGTCGGGTTGGGCGGGGCTGGTCGCTCGTCGCCTCGACGCGGGCGGCGGGGAGCTCGACGGTCGGGCGGATGGATCGCTCGCGCTGGCCAGCGGACCGGTCACCCGGGCGGCTCGCGGCATGGCGCCGGTCTTTCGCTTGCTGGTGCCGGAATCCTGCGGCTGCGCACCGGGCGGGCGCGATGCCGACGGGGGCCGGGAGACCGGGCTCCGGCTCAGCTGGCTGCGCAGCTCGGCCGCGGCCGACCGGGCCGCCTCGGCGCGCGCCTCGGTGTCGGTCATGTCCGACGGCGGTCGAGGCTCGGGCCGGCTGGACGGGCGGAACCATCGCCAGCGACGGCGCACCGCCGAGGCCGACTGCGCGCCGCTGTCGCCCGAGGTCGCGCGGGTGAAGAACCTCCGGCGGCGCTCGGTGGTCTGCCCGATGTCCGACGCCTCGGGGATGACCGAGATCGGCCGGCTGCGGCGCAGGCCGCGCCTCGACACCGGCGCCGACGCCGGCGGATCCTTCGGTTGGTCGTCGTCGCCGCGACTCACGCCGGCTCCGCGGCCCGCGCGATCGCGCGCAGGGCGCGGCGCAGGATGAACGAGAAGGCGATGAGCACCGCCGCGGCGAAGCCGAACGCGAACGCGACCGACCGCCACGGCGCAAAGGCGAGGCCCGGCGCCGAGATCGCCGCGTCGGCGACCGCGAACTGCCCGTTCAGCGCGATGGCGGCGACCAGGCCGGCGACCAGCACCAGGCTGCGCCGCCCCGGGGTGCGCGACGAGAACTTGGCCCAGCCGATCGCCAGCCCGAGCACCGCCGCGAAGCACGCGTGCGCCAGCGTGGTGACCGCCACCCTGGCCGCGGCGAGCGACAGCAACACCTCGCCGTGCAGCTCGGACAGGAGAGCGTGGCTGCGGAAGGTGGCGAAGCCGAGCCCGACCGCCGTCATGTACACCATCCCGTCGACCGGATTTCCCAGGTCGGGCAGCGAGTACACGGTGTAGCGGACCACGGCGTACTTGCACAGCTCCTGGGCCACCGCGATCACCAGGAACGCGGAGACCAGGCGCTCGGCGCCGAAGCGGGCGAAGTCGGGCCCGGCGGCGACGTCGGGGCGGAGCGCCTGGTCGACCGCGAACGACGCGATCGGCCCGGCGACCAGCGCACCGGCCAGGTACATGACCAGGACCAGCGGCATCGGGTCGGGCTCGTGGTGATCCTGCGCGCGGAAGTAGCCCAGCCAGAGCGCGGACGGCGCCGCGGCCAGCGCGATGCGCGACAGCGGTCCGAGCGAGATGGGTCCGTCGAGGCCGGCGCCTCGCTCGACCAGGAAGGCGGCGATGACGAAGGCGAGCAGACCGAGGAACAGGACCACTTCGGTCGCGACAACCGTGCGAACTCGGCTCACTTGTGCTCCGACCGCCTCATCGTGCTCGTCAGGCGAGGCACATCTGGGACCCGCGCGGACCACGCTGCGCGCGGTGATCGCCAAATGGTACTACGGCGGGCGCGGTTGTTCGGGGAACGCGGCGATCATAAAGTGCAGATCATGCCCGCCGCTGACGAGGAACGACTGCTCACGCTGGCGGAGCTGGCCAACTATCTGCACATGGGGCAGAAGACGGTGCTCCGGCTGGCCGAGGCCAAGACGATCCCCGGCCGGCTCATCGACCGCGAGTGGCGATTCCGGCGCGCGAGCATCGACACCTGGCTGGCGTCGCAGTCGGAGGACGAGGCGCAGCGATTCGAGACGCTGCCGGACGGGATGATGCTCCCGCTCGGCGACCTCCTGCCGGAGACGGCGATCATCCACGACATGCGCGCGCGCGATCCGCTCGGCGCGATCGAGGAGCTGGCGGCGCGCGCGTACAGCGCGAAGTGGCTCAACGACAAGCCGTGGTTCGTCGGTGCGGTGGTCGAGCGCGAGGTGCTGGCGTCGACCGCGATGGAGGGCGGCGTCGCGTTCCTGCACACGCGCGCGCGCGAGGCGGACCGGATCAGCCGGCCGTTCATCATCGCGGGTCGCTCGTACGACGGGATCGAGTTCGGCGCGCCCGACGGCAAGCCGACCTATCTGTTCTTCCTGCTCGGGCTCAAGTACGACCGGCTGCACCTGCCGATCCTCGGGCGGCTGGCCCGCATCGTGGCCCGCGACGCGCACGTGGTCACGCGGCTGCGCGCGGCGACCTCGCCGACCAAGATCCGCGGCACGCTGCTGCAGCTCGACGCCGACGAGATGGAGGCGCGGATGCTCGCCACCGGCGATGGCCAGGCGCCCAACGCCTCGCTGGCGGGGCGTATGAGCTCGGCGCGCCCGGCGCTCGACCGCGAGATGCGCCTGCGCGCCATCCGCCGGATCAGCGCCCAGCGAGCGACCCAGCCGGGGGCGGCGGGCACGCGAGGCCGGGGCAAGGCCGCGGGCAAGACGACCGGCAAGTCGACCGCCAAGGCGCCGGCGACGGCCGGGGCCGCCAAGGGCAGCGCGGCCGCGGGCAGGGCGGGCAAGGCGCGGGGCAAGACACCGGCCAAGTGACGGCGCCCGCGAGGGTCCGGAGACCGGCCCGGAAGCTGGGTGGCGCCGCTGGGTGGCGATGTGGGCGCGCGGCCCGCGATACCTCCGGCAGAGGTCGTCTGCTACGATGACGAATACCCGCCGCAGGGAAGGCGGTGGGGCCGATCGTCGAGGCGCCCGATGGCAAGGCGCGACGAGTGGAGCTGGGTGGCCTCCCCATGACCGACGAGCAGCGCAGCCAGCGGGGTCGGATCGACGATCCACACCGCCTCGTTGACGTCATTTCGGCGGCGGTGCACCAGGCGCCGAGGAGGACCTCGGCCGCGCGCTCCTGCTCTCGCTGTCCGCGGACCAGCGCCGCCGCGCGCTGCTCTCGCCGGTCGCCCCGGCCGACCTGGTCACATCCACAGCGTGTTCCGCGATCTCGAGCGGGACTTCGGCAGCGATCTGCTGGCCGATCACCTGCGCGACGACCACCGCGGCGACTGAATCCGGGGTCAGCCGGGGCGGCGCGGCCAGGCGATCGCCACCGCGCTCATCCGCCAGAACAGGCGCTGGTCGGGGCCGGCGTGGCGCTCGAACGCCTCGCGCACGTCGCGCTCGAAGCCGGGCAGGTCGCCGATGCCGTGACGCACGTAGGAGGCGGAGCGCACCCGGCCGAGCACCGTCTCCCAGTCGATCTGGTCGCCGCTCGGCAGGTCGGTGGTGACCGCGCCGGGGATGGCCGCGTCGATCAGGCTCCGCCGCGGCTCGCTGTGCAGCTCGTCGAGGCTGGGGTTCTCGGCGTACTCGCGCGACCAGCGGTGGAGGAGCGCCTCGTACTCGTCGTTGAACCCGCTCGGCCGGCGCTCGTTCCACACCGCGCACGCCCAGCCGCCCGGGGCGAGGATCCGGTCGATCTCCGCGAGGGCCGCCGCGAGCGGGAACCAGTGGAAGGCCTGGGCCGCGGTGACCAGGTCGACCGACGCGTCGGCCAGGCCGGTGTGGGCCGCGTCGCCGGTGAGGTAGACCGGGCCGCCGCCGGTCGCGCGCGCGTGGGCGAGCATGGCGTCGTTGGGCTCGACCCCGGTCACCGCCAGCTCACGGCTGGCCAGGAGGCGACTGAAGATCCCCGTGCCGCAGCCGAGGTCGGCGACCCGGGCCCCGGCCCGCACCCCGCTCACCGACGCGATCCAGTCGACCAGCTCGGCCGGATAGCCGGGGCGGTAGCGGTGATAGGCCTCGGCGACGGCGCTGAAGCGCTCGAGCGGGTCCGGCATGGCCGGAGTATGCACCGGGCCCGGCCCGCGCCGATCAGGAGCCGAGGCTCTGGCGGGCCAGGTTGCCGACGAAATCCATCGCCATGTCGAAGTGGGCCTCGAGCACGGCCAGCAGCGTCTCGATGTCGCCGCGGTACGCGATGACCGGGGTCTCGGTGCGCGCCTCGAAGCGGCGCGGCAGCTCGGCGAAGCAGTCCATCGCGCCGATCCACTGCTGGGCGCCGACGTCGACCGCGCGCCCGTCCCCGGCGGTGCAGCGGACCCGCCCGCAGTCGATGCGCAGCGAGTAGGTCGCCGGCTCGCCGATCCGCCACAAGACCTCGCCGGCCGGGTAGCGCACCTCGACCTGGCTGCGCAGGAGCTCCACCACCGCGTCCAGGTTGGCGGTGGCGAACAGCGGGACCTTGCGGGTGGCGAGCAGTCGCTCGACCAGCGTGACCTGGCGCTCGCGCCAGGTGCCGAGGTCGACCGGGGGCGGCCGGTCCGGGTCGACCGGCAGGCCGCCGCGCGCGCTCGCGATCTGCACCGCCTGCAGGCGCAGCACGTTGCGCACGAACGCGAAGTCGCGCTCGTAGGTGTCGAGCAGCGCGTCGGCCGGGATCTCGAGGGTGGTGGTGTCGACGTCGGCGACCGCGCGCACGCCGTTCGGGTCGCGCGCGATGAGCGGGGCGAAGCCGGCGCCGTAGCCGCGCTTCACCACCGCGACCGGCTCGCCCCTCCGGGTCACGGTCACCTGGCCGGCCACGACGATGTAGACCGTGTCGACCGGCCCGCCCTCGTCGAGCAGGAAATCGCCGCGGCGGAAGCGGCGCACCCGGGCGTGCTCGGCCAGGAGCGAGAGCGAGTCGTCGCCGACCGCGCGCATCGAGTCGAGCGCGCGCAGGAGCAGGAGCCGGCCGCGCAGGGTCTCGCCGCCCGGCTCATCCAGCACGGCGGGCCTCGCTCAGGCGGGACAGCGCGCGGCTGGCGTCGCCGGGCGGGTCCTCGGCGCGCGCGAGCGCCTCCACGCGCGGGCGGAGCCGATCGAGCGCCAGCTCGCCGACGTGGTGCACGGTGATGAGTCGGATCGACTCGCTCGGGCTGGCCAGCAGGCGCTCGAGCAGCGCCTCGTAGTCCGGCGGGCCCGGCTCGCGGTACGGACCGGCCGCGGCCAGCCGCGCGTCGTCGTCGGCGTCGTCGATGAGGCCGAGCACCGCGCCGCGCAGGGGCGGGCGCAGGACCGACTCGGTCAGCTCGACCCCGCTGTCGCGCAGATCGCCGCGCCGGCTCCGCAGGCCGCGCCAGATGCGGCCGAAGTCCTCGGCCGGGTGGCCCAGGCCCAGCAGACGGAACAGCCGCCCGACCGCGTGGTCCAGCTTGTCGGCCAGCAGCCGGCAGAGCAGCGCGTGGCCGTCGGTGGCGCGGCGCGGGTCGCGCTCGGCGCCGCGGGTCAGGGCGACCCGATCGTCGAGGTAGCGGTAGGCGCGGCGCACGGTGGCGTCGATGACCGCGGCCAGCGCGGCGCGGTCGAGGGGCACGTCCGGCCGGCTGCGCGCGATCCCCTCCAGCGCGCAGATCGTCCGGTAGCCGACCATCCCGTCCCACTCGCCGCCGAGCTGGCCGAGCAGCATCGGCGCCGCCGCGTGCGGGTCGAAGCGGGCGGCGATCGGCGGGAGCTGCCAGCGGACCGCGGCCGGCGTGGCGGGGTCGGCCAGCGCGGTGGCGATCGCGCGCAGCCCGTCGGGGCCGTACGCGACCAGGCTGGCGCCGGCGTCCTGCCGGCTGCCCTCGACCGCGGTCAGCCGGATGAGCGCGGGCAGGAGCTCGGCGGCGCGCGCGGTGCCCATCGCCCGGGCGGCGGCGGCGCGCACGGCCGGCTCGCGCGCCCCGGCCAGGGCGAGGAGGACGCGCTCGAAGCCGCGCGCGTTGCGGCGCGCGATCCCCTCGGCCAGCGCGGCGCGGGTGTCGGCCGAGGCATGGGCGAGCAGCGAGTCGAGCGCGTCGCGCGCGTCGCCGCCGACCACGGCGCCGGCCGCGATGAGGTTGACCATGATGGCGGCGCGAACCTCGGGCGACTCCTCCAGGCTGAGCCGCATGCGCAGCCAGTCCTCGTCGTCGGCCAGGACCGAGCGGGCCGCCACCATCGCCTGGCGGACCCGCTGGGACGGGTGGTCGACCAGGCGGTCGATGGCGTGGAGCGCGCCGCGCCGGCCGGCCCTGACCAGCAGGCCGAGCGCGTGCTCGACCACTCGCTCCGACGGGTGATAGAGGATGAGGGCCGGGACCAGGTGGGCCTTGCCCTCGCGCTCCAGCACCTCCATCGCGGCGATCACCTGGGCGTGGTCGCCGGAGTCGAGGGTGGCGATCATCGCCTCGAGCGAGGCGACGTCGAGCTCGGGGAACTCGTCCAGGTGGGAGATGCGATCCTCGTCGAGGCGGTGGCGGAACAGATCGAGGTAGTGGCGCCGCGCGTCGGCCACCCCGACCAGCCAGGCGGCCGCCAGCACGGCCAGGCCGATCCCGAAGGCGGCAGGCGGCGCGCCCAGCGCGAGCGCGCCCAGGATGGCGAGCGAGGCGACACACTGCCCGCCGCGCTGGCCGATCGCGTCGGCCATCGCCTTGACCCGCACCCGCGCCCACGGCGGCAGCGGCACGAACAGGAGCTCGGACCCGGTCCGGTGCAGGGTGTGGCGGAGGGCGCCGTCCGCGCCCTTGATCGCCAGCGCGGCGATGAGGCCGGTCGCCGCGGCGAAGCCGGCCCCGCCCAGCGCGAGCAGGACCGGCAGCACCGCGAGCGCGCCGATCGGGTTCAGCCGGGCGAGCAGCGGGCGGACCAGGACCAGCTGCACCGCCAGCGAGACCGCGTTGAGCGCGGCGTAGGTGAGGGCGAAGAAGCGGGCCAGCTCGGCCGCCGGCAACGACGCGGCGGCGGTGCTCTTGAACAGGTAGTCGGCCACCGCGGCGGCGGCCGCGGCGACCACCGCGAGCCCGACCAGGCGGCGGGCGTAGGGCAGGCGGATGGCGACGCGGGCCGCCTCGCCGATCGACCCGCGCCCGCGGTCCGGCTGGAGCGGGGCCGGCGCGCCCGGCTCGCGCAGCCAGCGCGGCACCAGCGCGGACCCGGCGAAGCCGACCGCTGCGACCAGCACCAGGTGGCGGGCGTCGGTGACCCCGGCCAGCGCGCCGGCCGCCGCGCTGCCGGCGGTCGCGCCGAGCACGCTGCCGAGCCCGATCGGCGCGAACAGCCGCCGGGCCTGGGTGATGCTGAAGGCGCCGCCGAGCAGGGTCCAGAACTGGAGCAGCGACAGGGTGGAGACCACCCCGGACCAGACGTAGAGCGCGTACAGCCCGGACGCACCGAGCCGGGGCAGGAGCGCCCAGAACCCGGCGGTGCCGAGCGCGGCGATGGCGATCCACGCGCTCAGCGCCGAGCGCGCGCGCAGCGAGCCGCTGACCCGCCCGTGCAGCTCGGCCGCCACCAGCGACACCGCGGCGATGGCGACGTAGACCAGCGGCAGGCGCGAGGCCGGGATCGACGAGAGGAACAGCGCGTCGCGCGCGGTCTCGAGCACCGAGTGGCTGCCGACCAGGCCAAACAGCGCGGCGAACGCGGCCGCGACGTCGCGTCGCTCCCCGGTCCGGACCGCGCGCAGGAGCCGAGCCACCGCGGGAGAGCTTACCCCCGGGGCGGACGGAGCAGCGACACGGCGATCGAGACGCCCAGGATGCCGGCGATGACGCCGAGCGAGGCGGCGATCGGGATCGGGTAGACGTCCAGGAGCAGCATCTTGGCGCCGACGAAGAGCAGCACCAGGGCCAGGCCGATCTCGAGGTAGGCGAACTTCGCGATGACCCCGGCGAGGAGGAAGTAGAGCGAGCGCAGGCCGAGGATGGCGAAGATGTTGGACGTGAAGACGATGAACGGATCCGAGGTGATCGCGAAGATGGCCGGGATCGAGTCGACCGCGAAGACCAGGTCGGCGATCTCGATCGCGACCAGCGCGAGCAGGAGGGGCGTCGCGTGGCGGCGGCCGGCCCGCACGACCGAGAACCGGTCGCCGGCCAGGTCGTCGGTCACCGGGACGACCCGCCGCAGCCACTTCACGATCGGGTTGCGCTCCGGGTGGACCTCCCGCTCGCGCTGGAAGAGCAGCTTCAGCCCGGTCAGGGCCAGGACCCCGCCGAAGACGTACATGGCCCAGTGGAAGCGCTGCAGGAAGGCGCCGCCGGCCAGGATGAAGGCCGCCCGCATGACCAGCGCGCCCAGGACGCCCCAGTAGAGGACCCGGTGCTGGTAGACCGCCGGCACCGCGAAGGTGGCGAACACCACCACGAAGACGAAGATGTTGTCGACCGCCAGGGCCTTCTCGAGGAGGTAGCCGGCGGTGAACTCGAGGGCGCGCTCGGGCCCGAACAGGAGGTAGACGCCGACGTTGAATGCGGCGGCCAGCGCGATCCACACCGCGCTCCAGATGCCGGCCTCTTTCAGGCTGACCGCGTGCGCGGTGCGGTGAAACAGGCCCAGGTCGATGGCCAGCATGGCCAGGACGAACACGACGAACCCCGCCCACAGGAGGGGCGATCCGATGGTCTCGAATGGCACGGCTCGCTCCTCTCGATGCTTTTAGGTGATCCCCGTCATGTAGACCTGTACGAAATGAAGACATATCGAGTCGTCTGAGCCGACATATAGTCCCGCCATGGAGTGGCTCAACTACCACCACCTGCTCTACTTCTGGGTGGTCGCGCGCGAGGGCGGGCTGGTCGCGGCCGGCAAGGTGCTCCACCTCTCGCATCCGACCATCAGCGCGCAGATCCACGCGCTCGAGGACCGCCTGGGCGAGAAGCTGTTCGCCAAGGTCGGCCGCAAGCTGGCCCTGACCGAGATGGGCCGGGTCGTGTTCCGCTACGCCGACGAGATCTTCTCGCTCGGCCGCGAGATGGTGGACACGGTCAAGGGCCGGTCGACCGGCCAGCCGCTCCGCCTCGAGGTCGGCGTGACCGACGTGGTGCCCAAGCTGGTCGTCTTGCGCCTCTTGCAGCCGGCCCTCGGCCTGCCCGAGCCGGTCCGCATCGTCTGCCGCGAGAGCACCTACGACAAGCTGCTCGCCGACCTCGCCCTTCACGCCCTCGACATCGTCATCGCGGACGCGCCGGTCCCGCCCGGCAGCAACATCCGCGCCTTTCACCACCTGCTCGGCGAGACCTCGGTCAGCTTCTTCGCGACCAGGCCGCTGGTGCGCCGCTACCGGCGCGGCTTCCCGCGCTCCCTCGACGGCGCCCCGATGCTGCTGCCGCTCGAGAGCCTGACCCTGCG
>DATHKR010000133.1:0-5741 GCA_035489015.1 Kofleriaceae bacterium
CAGTCGTCCACGGGGGAGTTGTGTACTCGGCGGGGATCGTGGCCGACGACCCGGCGGCGTCGGTCGCCGAGCAGACGCGCCAGGTGCTGGCGAAGATCGACCGGCTGCTCGCGGCGGCCGGCTCCGACAAGTCGCGGCTGCTCAAGGCGAACATCTGGCTCACCGACATCCGCAGGTTCGAGGAGATGAACGGCGTGTGGGACGCCTGGGTCGTGGCCGGGCACACGCCGGCGCGCGCGACCGTCGAGGCGCGGCTGGCAGGTGATTATCAGGTCGAGATCATGGTCGAGGCGTCGACCTGACCAGCGTCACTCCGGGCGGCTGACGTGGAGGTCGCTGATCCGGCGGACCACGTGGGCGAGCATTCGATCCGGCCCGCGCGCCCACAGGGCGGGCACACACTCGTTGCCGGCCACCGGCACCGGCACGGCTCTGATCGGATCGGCGCCGGGGCGCGCCAGCCGCCAGACCTCCCCCGACTCGCGGTCGTAGAGGATGAGCCCGCGTCCGCCCGGACCCCAGGCGGCGCGCAGGCTGACGTCGGCGTCCTCGCGAATCTGGGCGAGCCTGCCGTCGGGCGAGCGGAGCCAGACCCCCTCCGCGCCCCGCTCGTCGCGGTCCCAGGCCAGTAGCAGCGAACCGTCCGCCCTGGACTGCGGATCCGCCACGTCGCCTCGCTCCTCGAGCAGCGGGCTGATCGCGCCGGTGGCGAGATCGATGCGGAGCAAGTTGCGCTGATCCAGCGAGGTGGCGACCACCGAGTCCCGGCCCAGCCAGGCGAGCCAGTCGTCTGCATCCACGCCGCCGATCGGCAGGCGGCGCTCGACCGAGCCGGCCAGGTCCATCACGACCAGCTCGAGGCTGCCGCCGACGTCGACGATCGCGGCCAGCTTGCGGCCGTCCGGCGCCCACGCGATGGTCATGACGCCGGTCGCGATCGGCGGCGGTCGGTCGGCCATCCGCTCGGTCGGCGCGATGCGCAGCGAGCGCCGGTCGTCGCCGTCCTCGACCCAGGCGATCGAGGCGCCGTCCGGGCTGCCGGCGAGCTCGGTCGGCTGCGCGCCGCTGGCCAGCTCGGTGACGCGGTTCCTGCTCAGCTCGAGGAGCCGCCACTCGTACTCGGTGCGCACGAAGTAGGCCCGGCCGTCGGGGGCGACGCCGGCCAGGTCGGTCACGTCGCCGTCGAGGGCGCGGACCTCGACCACGCCGCCATCCCGGTCGAGATGGACCAGCGACACCTCTCCGTCCGATCGGCGCAGGGCGTGAAAGCCGTCGGTGCTGGCCGCGACCGCGGAGACCCAGGCATCGACGCGCAGGAGCCGAGGGTGCTCGCATCCGGCGCCGATGCGGAGGAGCGCGCGCTTGCCGTCGGTCTGGTCGATCAGGAGGACCACCTCGCCGTCGGGCGCCGCGGCCAGGTCGACCACCTCGCGCACGAAGCCGGGCAGAGCGCACTCGCGGCTCTCCTTCGGCGACGCGATCGGGCGCCGGGTCAGGGTGGTCTCGTGGTCGCTGTAGACCAGCGCATCCGGCCCGGCGAAGGCCAGGAGCGGCAGTCCGACCTCGGCGTCGATCAGGACCGCCCCGGTGCGCACGTCGACCACGCGAGTCCGCCCGGGCGCATTGGTGACCGCCAGCCGGCCGCCGTCCGGTGAGAACGCCAGCGTGGCGCGGTCGGCGTCGCGCAGGACCACGCGCGGGTGCGCGCCGGCCGGGTCGGCGCCGTTCGACTGGATCACCACGTCCGACTGGACCGTCCACGCCAGGCTCGCCCCGTCGGGGCTGAGCGCGGCGTCGGAGACGCGGCCGCGCGCCGTGACGCGGCTGGTCCGGAAGCTGCCCGCCGGCGCGCGGATCGCCGGTGCTCCGCTCGCGCGCCGATCGCTCGACGGGCCCTGGTGCCCCGACACGGCGATCGCGCCGATGGTGGCGGCGGCCACCGCGACCGCGCCGAGCGCCACGGCGGTGCGGCGCGGCCGGCGCAGGCGCGCGACCATCTGGTCGACGAGGTGGTCGAGGGAGGGCCAGCGCGCCTCCGGATCGGCGCGCAGCCCGCGCGCGACCATGGCGCGCAGCGAGCCCGGCACACCTCGTCCGTTCGCCGCCGGGGCGAGCTGACCGGTGGCGATCGCCTCGCGCAGCTGATCGAGCTCGGCGGTGTGGGCTCGCGGATCCGGCTGGAACGGCCGCTCGCCGTACAGCGCCGCCCACAGCGCCACGCAGAACGAGAACTGATCGCTGCGCGGCGTGGCCTGCTGGCCGGCGAGCTGCTCGGGCGACATGTAGAGCGGGGTGCCGACGAGCATGCCGGTGGCGGTCAGGTGGACCGGCCTGGTCGGGTCGTCCTCGATCCGGCTCGGGGAGGTCTCGACGTCCATGTGGGCCAGGTGGGCCAGGCCGAAGTCGGCGACCCGCACCTCGCCGTCCGCGCCGAGGAGCACGTTGTCCGGCTTGAAGTCGCGGTGGACGAGGCCCTTCGCGTGAGCCGCGGCGAGGCCGCGTCCGGCCGCGACGAAGACCGACAGCACCGCGCGCCACGACCGCGGACCGGCCGCGAGCCAGTGCCCCAGGGTGCCGCCGGCCATGTACGGCATGACCAGGTAGACGTCGTCGCCGGTGGTGCCGACGTCGAACACCGGCACCACGTTCGGGTGCTCGAGCAGCGCCATCGCCTTGGCCTCGCGCAGGAGGCGGTCGCGCCCGGCGTCGCCGCGCAGGCGCGGGCGGATGACCTTGATCGCGAGCTTGCGCTGGAGCGCCGGGTCGTCGGCCAGGTAGACCAGAGCCATCCCGCCCGAGCCGAGCTTGCGGCGGATGACGTAGCGGCCGAGCAGGCGCCCGGACGCGCGCAGGCGGCGCGGACGCGGCGGAGCGGGCTCGTGCGCCGACGGCTCCGGCGGATCGGCCTCGGTGGCCTCGACCTCGGTGTCGTCCGCGCTCGGGGTCGCGCGGACCTGCGCGCGCAGCAGCGCCCGCGCCCGATCGAGTGGGTTGGCCCGGGTCGTCCGCTCCCCTCCCGCGCCCATCGGCTCGATCCTAACCCGGAAGGATTTCAATCAGCGCCAACAAGAATCGACGACGCCTGCAACATTGGTGGCCCATCCCACCAGTGATGGTCGGCTCGCGTGCATGCCGCCACGACGAGCGACGACATCGAAGCGTCGGCTGCTGCTGAAATAGATCGACAGCAACCGGGGGCGGTCCACCCAGGCGTGCCTCGGCAGAGGCCAGTCGCGCGATGGCCTTCGCTCGAGATGCCCCCGATGACCGCCTGGAATGGCGTGTGCACCGGGACCGGAAGCCGACAGCAGACGAGCAGTCCGGCGGGGAATGCGGAGCGGCAGGGATGCCGGAGCTCCGGGGCGCGTGCATCGCGGGATTTACCGATCGCGACCGGCCTCGAGAGGGCTCGAGATCCATCGAGCGACCAGAAAGGACAGCGTCAGTCATGCGGGCGAGCACACGACCGGTTCCCGATCTTCCACCAGCTGAGGCTCCGGCTTCCCCGGGTCGGCACTCCTTTCTCGCCGACCGCCGCGGCGCCAGCACATCGGTGCAGATGCTCATCCTGGTCGGCGCCCTCGCGCTGGCCGCAACGGCCGGGGTCAAGGTCGTGGTCGGGTCGCTTGCGCAGCGCACTGAATGCGCGGGCGAGCAGATCCAGACGCTGTCGCTCGTCTCCCCCTGTGGCGGCGGAGGCGCAGGCGACGGGAACAATGCACCGATCTTCGCGTCGGTCAGCGAGCAGCCGGCGCCGCGGAGCCGGTCGATCGGTGGCGGCCGCTTCGCGCTGCCGCGCCCGGAACCGGCCGGGTTCGTGCTCGCATCGACCCGAACGGAGGAGTCGGCGACGGAAGTAGGCCCGGAGACGGTAGACCCGACCACCGCGCAGGACGAGCTCGTCGACCTCCTCACCGACGTCATCGGCGTCAAGGACGCGATCAAGTGTCTGACCGAGGTCGACGTCGTCGCCTGCGCGATCACCGTCGCCAACTTCACGCCGCTCAGGGTGGTCAAGCTCGCCAGCAGCCTGAACAAGATCCGCAGGGCGGTCGATCGGCTCCGGGCCGCCAGACGGATCAAGGAGCGGGCCGACTCCGCCAGAAAGCCCTCGAGGGAGCTCGAGCCGTTCTTTCCGCCGAACCGCGGATTCCTCGGGCAGACCAGGCGTGAGTTCCTGCAACCGGGGCAGAGGATCGACCGCCTCGGCGGAAGCGGCTTCTCTCGCTTCTTCTCACCCCAGGGGACGCCGCCGTCATCGCGGGCCCTGCCGCCTGGAACCGCGGGCCAGCCGCTGAGGACGTTCGAGGTCCTGAAGCCGCTCGAGGTCGAGGCCGGCACGGTCGCCCCCGCCTTTGGCCAGCCGGGCGGGGGAACTCAGTTCCTAACCCCGGTGCGGCTGGAGATCCTCATCAAGCGCGGATTCCTGCGCGAGATCGTCCCGTGAGCGAGCCCGCCGCGATCACGTTTCCGGACCTGCCGGGCTGGACCTTCGACGTCGACGAGGTGTCGGCCGGCGTGTACCGCGCCGTCGGAGTGGACGGATCGGGCCGCAGCGTGCAAGCGACCGGCACCGACCCGGACCAGCTCCTCGACGAGTGCCGGAGTGCGGCGATGGCCATGCGAGGAGGCGACGCGCCATGACTTCTGTGTGGAGACTCTGGCTTCTACTCGTGTCCGCGGCCGGGTGCGCAGGGACCGCGCCCGGCGATCAGGGGTCGGAGCCGAACCCGACCACCGACGGCGGGATGGACTTGCCACCGATCCAGGTGGACTGCGAGGCGATCGTCGACGGCCCGGGGAGCGGCGGGACGTTCTACGAAGACAATCCGACCTACATCGAGGAGCGCGAGCCTCCAGAGTGGAGGCTATCCACCCCAGCCGACGTCGGCATCGACGACGCTGCTCTCGAGGCCGGGGCAGCCGAGCTGGCGCGGTCGCCGGCGCTGCTCAGCTTGCTCGTCGTCCGCGGCGAGTCTCTCGTGTTCGAGCGCTATTATCACGGCAGCGACGCCAGCCACAGCAACAACGTCCACTCCGCGTCGAAGAGCATCCTGTCCGCCCTGCTCGGGATCGCCCTGGCCGACGGCGCGATCGACAGCCTCGACACATCGCTGGCCGACTACCTGCCGGAGTACATCGCGCCTGGCTCGCCCAGGGCCGCCATCACGCTGCGCCACGTGGTCACCATGTCCAGCGGGCTCGACTGGACCGAAGACGACTCCGAGTACTCGGTGATCGAGCCGAGCGACGACTGGGTCGGGGCCATTCTCGGGCAGCCGCTGACCGGAACGCCGGGCGCCGAGTTCAACTACAGCAGCGGGATGTCGCACGTGCTGTCGGCGGTGCTGACCCGCGCGACCGGCTCGAGCACCTGCGCCTACGCGCACGAGAAGCTGCTCGCGCCGCTCGGAATCACGGCCGAGCACTGGGGACGCGATCCCAGCGGCGTCTTCTCCGGCGGCTACAACCTGTACATGACCCCGCGCGAGCTGGCGAGGTTCGGCCTCCTCTACCTCCGCGACGGCGACTGGGACGGCCGCCAGCTGGTGCCCGCCGAGTGGGTCCAGCAGTCGATCCGACCCCAGCTCCCCGCCGAGGACGGCTACGACTACGGCTACTACTGGTGGCTGACCAGCGGCGGCGGTCAGGACGTCGCCATCGCCTGGGGCTTCGGCGGTCAGTTCATCTACCTCGTCCCCGCCCTCGACCTCATGGTCGTCATGACCGCGGACACGGCG
>DATHKR010000134.1:0-20976 GCA_035489015.1 Kofleriaceae bacterium
GCCCTGCCGACGTGCGCCGGCCTCGACGACCCGGCCACCGGCGGCGCGGTGCTCGCGAACGACTCGAACGTCAGCCCGATCGCGGCCTGCGAGTGACGTCCGGGCCATCCACCCCCTGATCGAGCCGGTCCGGGTCAGCGACCGGGTCAGCGGCGTCACGCCGGAGGCGGAGAACGGTGAGCAGGCGACCCTGGGAGGTCGATCCCTTCCTGGCTCGGCCGTACGTCGGCGGCCCGTAGCGTCCCCGAGCAGGCGCGGGGTTGGGCCGTGCTCGTCGGCATCCCTGGCGGGCGACCCGGGATCGGACAGGTCAGTGTGCGGCTGCTCAGAACGATTGCTCGCACAGGCCGCCAATGCAGCGCGAGGTGTAGTCGGCGCCCGGATCGTAGCCGCAGCAGTCGGCGTCTTCCTCGCACGCGTCCTCCGACATGAGGGACGCGCAGCAGCGCGTGTATGACTCGCCGCTGGGGGAGATCTCGCCGAAGCAGACGGCGCCCTCGCAGCACTCTCCGTCGTTGCAATCGCGGGTGTCGAGCGGGAGGCACTCCGCGCTGGAGACGCAGACGCCGTCCTCGCATGTCTCGTCCGACGCGCACGTCTCGGTGGAGACGCTCGGCATGCCGGCGATCACCTCGCAGGTGACGACGTCGTTCCCTTCGCAGCGGGGCGGGTCGCTCGGGTCGCAGTCTTCCGACTCACCCGCGCCGTCGCACGGGATCTCACCGCGTTCGAACTCCTCGGCCAGCTCGCCGCAGCTGCTCGACTCGAGGCACGAGGCCTCGCCCGCGGTCGTCAGCGACTCGCACAGCGTCGGGCACGGATCCTCGCCGCCCGGGGGCGCTCCGCACTCGTCGATCCGGTCGGCGCAGATCGACGCACAGCTCGTGGCACCACCTTCGTCCCCACCGCTGTCCCCGTCTCCGTCCCCGACTTCGTCGCCGTCGTCGTCGGCATCCGACGAGCCGCCACAGGCGGGGGACGCGAGTAGAAGGGCGATCGTCGCGAGAGAAAGAGCGCAGCGGAATCCCGAGAGGAGGGAGTGCATGTGATTCCTGTCGCTGGAGGCACACGGATGCGTGTGTCATCCCTGGATGCAGACAGCGCCAAACGGTTGCAGCGAAAAATGCATCCGGGGGCGAGCCAAACAACCGACCTCGCGGCGCGTCACCGTCGGCGATGGTCGGCCGGCGGGAACCCTACACGGCCGGCGACCTGGTCCCCACTGGGCGAAGGCCATGATCTGGTCGACCAGCCGGGCGCCGACCACCACGCCCTCCCTCGGTGGTCAGGTTGAAGGTCTGCGGCCGTTCGGCCCGGTGGCATCAGGGCCGAGGTGACATACCATCGCTGGATGCGACGCTTCGTGACGCTGGGAGGGGGCGGGTTCTCGATGGAGCCGGAGAATCCGCTCCTCGATGACTTTCTGCTCGGGCTGACAGGTGTGGCGCGGCCGCGGGTCTGCTTCGTGCCGACCGCAGGCGGTGACAGCGACAACTACATCATGCGCTTCTATCAGGCGCTCGCGCGCAAGACGGAGGCTTCGCACCTGACGCTGTTCAATCGCGCGATCCGGGACATCGGCGCGTTCGTCCGTGGACACGACCTGATCTTCGTCGGCGGGGGGAACACGGCCAACATGCTCGCGGTGTGGCGGGTCCACGGAGTCGTCGATGCGCTGGCCGCGGCGGCCGACGCCGGCGTCATCCTGGCAGGCGTGTCGGCGGGCGCCCTGTGCTGGTACGAGGCCGGCGTGACCGACTCGTTCGGTCCGCATCTCGATGCCCTCGACGCTCTGGGCTGGCTGCCGGGCGGCTTCTGTCCGCACTACGACGGCGACCCGCTGCGGCGGCCCGTGACCCATCGCCTGGTGGCCGAAGGGCGCCTCGGAACCGTCCACGCGGCCGACGACGGCGCCGCGCTCGTGTGGGAAGACGGGAAGCTCGTCGCGGTCGTCAGCTCGCGCCCCGACGCTCGCGCCTATCGCGTCGAGCGGGATGTCAGCGGCGCCGCGGTCGAAACCGCGCTGCCGGCTCGTTACCTCGGGTGAGGCCGCGCGTCGCCGTGCCACGATCCATATCGACATGCAGCGAGGCTGCCCTCGCGGTCCTCCTCGCAATCCTCGCGGCTCCGGGTTGCTCACCATCGCCGGCCACGAGGCCCCAGCCCACCGTGCCCGCGGCGGCGCCGGGCTATCCGGTGCCCCCTGACGTGGAGCGGCTCCTGGACGACGACGCCGGCTTCGCTCGGTTCGCGCGGGTCCTGCGCGGTGACCTCGAGAGGCGGCTGGCCCGGCGCGACTTCCCGCGCGATGCGCGCAAGGCCGACCTGTTCGATCTGGCGGTGCTCGACGCCCTCGACGGCGACTGGGAGAGCGCCGACCGGCGCGTGCGAGAGGTGATGGCGCTCGAGGACGAGCCGGCGGCGAAGCTCATGACCGGACTCACGATCCGCGTGTGGGCGGAGGCCCGGCGCGCGGGTGGTGATCCTTCCGCCGGGTTCCGCCGCGCCCTCGAGGTGGCGGTCGCGGCGATGCCGCGCGAGGTGGTGCGCGAACAGCTCGCCATGCTCGAGGCGATGGGCCGGGTGTTCTCGCTCGACGCGTGCAGGGCGCTGGTGAAGGAGCACATCGGCCCCGACGCGGCCGATGGCTCGATCGCGCGCGAGCAGGCGTCTGCCCTGGTGTTCCAGCGCTACGCCGTCCAGCATCTGGTCCCGGTGGGCGCGGTGATCGTCGACGTGCTGGCCGCGCCGGGATCGGCGGGTCATTGACCGCGACCCGGCGGCCAGCTCGAGTCGCGTCGCTACTCGTAGGAGATGGAGGGCGCGAGCCTTCCGTTCGCGGTCCGTCCTGAGCACCGCAGGCACCGCCGACCCTCGGAATCGGCGGTTTGTTCGTCCTGTACTCTCACCTTGGCCTCGAGGCTCAGAGTCTTGGCGATCTCCAGCATCTGCTGCGTGCCGATGGACAGCGTCTTCACGCGCTGCTCGACGTCCACGTCCAGCCCGAGATCGGACGCCACCTTGCGGGCGTGCTCGCGCTGCTTGCGATCGTCGATCATCCCGGCGACGGTGTGCGCGCGGCCGACGAAGATGCTGTCGGCCACGGTCATGCTCGGGACCAGCGACAGCTCCTGGTAGATGGCCACGATGCCGAGGGCGTTGGCCTCCTGCGGCGAGGCCGGGCGCACGGCGCGACCAGAGAGCGTCACCGAGCCCAGGTAGTCGGAGTGCACGCCGGAGAGGATGTTGATGAGCGTGCTCTTGCCGGCGCCGTTTTCGCCCGCCAGCACGGGGACGTCGCCCGAGACGGCGTCGAGGTCGACACCGTGGAGGTGACCCGGCCGAAGGCCTTGCGGATGCCGGCCATGCGCACCAGCGGCGCCGCCGCGGTCGCGACGCTCGGGGCGGTCATGGGTTTCCTCGATCCCGGTGTGGCTCCCGGCAGGGGCGCATGCCTCGAGGCTCCAATCGCAAAACGCGCCTTCAGCGGTATTTTGCGCATGCAGCGCAAAGGACAGCGCGGGACGTTCTGCAAGCGCTGTCTTTTTCCTCGCGCCAACGACGTCCGGGACCGTCCCGCCCACGCGGGCTCGCGCGGTGACCGCGGGGTAGCGCGCGAGTGGGTCTATAGTGTGACCACCTCGGACCATGCAGGCGAAGGACAAGGAGGCGGCCGAGCAGGAGATCGGCGAGCTCCTCGAGCGGGGTGACCTCGAGGGAGCCGCCACCAAAGTCATGCGCAGCTACGGACCGCAGATCCTCGCCTATCTCCGCGCCGTCTTGCGCGACAAGGACGCCGCGGCCGAGGGCTTCTCGCAGTTCGGAGAGGGCGTATGGAAAGGGATCGGCAAGCTTCGCGGACAATCGTCCGTCCTCACGTGGTCGTATGGCGTCGCGTGGGGCGCGGTTCGCCGCCTCAGGCGCGACCCGTTCCGACGGAAGGCCCGTCGCCTGGACACCTCTCAGCTGTCGCAGCTCGCCGCCGAGGTTCGCACAAGCACCAGCCCGTACCGCAAGACCAACGTCAAGGACGCCGTGGCGCGGCTGCGCGAAAGCCTGGCCGCTGACGAACAGACGCTGCTCATCCTGCGGGTGGACCGAAATCTCTCCTGGAAGGACGTGGTGCAGGTCTTCACTACCGAAGGCGAGCCCGTCGACGAGGCGGCGCTGCGGAAGCGGTTCGAGCGCATCAAGACCAAGCTGCGCAAGCTGGCAACCGAGGAGGGCTTCCTCGGGCCCAGAAGCTGATACAGGCACTCCAGGACATCGGCGTAACATCCTTGCCGGGCGGGTGCAGGGCGAAGGAGGTCGACATCGTGCCGCAGCAGCCGGATAGCCCCATCGAGGTCCACGCCGAGACGGGGTTGCCGGAGTCGCCGAACACGTTCGACGACTTGCTCGTGCAGCTGGCACGCACCCCGGACGAGACGGACCTCGGCGCGAACGTAGCTCCGGGCGTCTCGTTCGTGGGCCGGTTCGAGATCATGCATCTCCTCGGTCGCGGCGGCTTCGGCGTCGTCTACCAGGCCCGCGACACCGAGCTCGGTCGCCACGTCGCGGTCAAGCTCGTGCGACCCGACAGGCTCGAGGAACAGGCACCGGCCAACCGAACCTGGCTGCTCGACGTGTTTCATCGCGAGGCCGAGGCCGCCGCCAAGCTCAACCACCCCAACATCATCACCATTCACGACTACGGCACGCACCAGGGCGTTCCCTACCTCGTGCTCGAGCTTCTCGTGGGGGAGACGCTCGCCCGTCGCCTACAGCGGGCCTCCATCCTCCGCTCGGAGGCGATGGCCATTCTGGCCCAGATCTGCCGCGGCCTTCAGCACGCCCACGCCGCCGGCGTGATCCACCGCGACCTCAAGCCGGGAAACGTGTTCCTGCGCGAGGATGGCCACGTGAAGATTCTCGACTTCGGGCTCGCGCACGTGGCCGAGGCGCTCACGGCCGGCGCGGGGCGGCAAGCGCTCGCCGGCGGGACCCCCGGTTACATGGCGCCCGAGCAGCGACGCGGCGAGCACGAGGACGAGCGGACCGACCTCTTCGCGTGCGGGGTCATTCTGTTCGAGATGCTGTGCGGCCACTTGCCCTCCGAAGCGACCGAGCGCGAACAGATGGTCGGCATCCCCGCGGACCTGGTCGCGATCGCGGAGCGGTCGCTCGCGGTCGATCCCGTGGACCGCTACCCGAGCGCGCAGGAGCTGGGCGAGGCGCTCCTCCAGGTGGCGCAGCGCAGCGGCGCCGCCCTGCCCCAGCAGCCGTATCGGTACCTCGAGCAGTTCACCGAGGCGGACGCCCCATGTTTCTTTGGTCGTGAGCGCGAGGTCGCGCGGCTGTCGCAGATGCTCGCGGCGCGGCCGTTCGTGGCGCTGGTGGGCTCCTCGGGGGCAGGAAAGAGCTCCCTCGTGCACGCCGGGCTGGTGCCGCGCCTTCGTCGCGAGCGGACCTGGACGGTCGTCGTCATGCGGCCCGGCGGCGTGCCGCTCCAGCACCTGCACGAGCGTCTCGTGGAGGTGTGCACCGAGGAGCGGGTCGTGCGTCTCCTTCCCGACGCGGACGCCCTGGTCGAGGCGCCCGGGCGCGCCGGACGCCTGCTTCGCGCCCACGCACGCGCGACCGGCACGCCCATCCTCCTTGTCGTCGATCAGCTCGAGGAGCTGGTGACGCAAGTCCACACCGCCGCCGTCAGGCGGGCGTTCGCCGAGGCGATCCTGTCACTGGCCGATGATGCCGCCGCGCCCATCCGGGTCGTGGCGACGGTGCGCGGCGACTTTCTCGGCAAGCTGACGCGGAACGCCGAGCTCTCCGAGGCGCTGGCCAAGAACATGGTCCTCCTCGGCCCGCCCGACGCCGCCGGGCTGGCCGAGACGCTGCGAGGCCCTGCCGCGCTCCTCGGCTACGAGTTCGAGCCAGGCCTGGTCGATGAGATGGTGGCTGCAGTGGCCGACGAGGCCGCCCCGCTACCGCTGCTCCAGCTCGCCGCGAGCCGGCTGTGGGAGCGGCGCGACGAGACCCGCCGGCGTCTGTCCCGCGCGGGGCTGGCGGCGGCGGGGGGCGTGGCGGGGATCCTCGCCGCGCACGCCAACCAGGTCCTCGACGGGCTCGCGGGCCGGGACGAGGTCACCATCGCGCGCCGGATCCTCTGCGAGCTGGTGACCGACGAGGGGACGCGGCGTCGGGTTGGACTGGAGGAGGTCCTGGCCCGCTTCGAGGATCCCGGCGCAGCGGCGCGCGTCCTCGAGCGCCTGGTGTCCGGACGCCTGGTCACGTCCTACCGCGTGGAACGGGGCGAGTGGGTCGAGCTCGCCCACGAGTCGTTGATCGCCGGCTGGACGCTGCTGGAGGGGTGGCTCGACGAGGACCGGACCGACCGCCAGTTCCGCGAGCGATTGCTCGCCGCCGCGACGCTGTGGCAGGAGCGACAAAAGCCACGGGAGCTCCTGTGGCGCGGCGAGACGCTCGACGAGGCCCTGCGGTGGCGCCGGCGGTACCGGGGGTCGGTCAGTCAGGCGGAGCAGGCATTTCTGTCGCGCGCCGAGGTGCGGGCCCATCACGCGCGGCGGGTGCGCCGCCGCCTGCTCATCGGGGGCGCCGCCGTCGCCGTCGCGGTCACCCTGAGCTCTCTGTTCACGGTGCGGGCCTACCGCGCCGCCGCCCAAACGGCGCGCCTCCGCGAGATCGTGAGAACAGCGGGAGCCGCCGACGATCCTCTGCTCGGCGCGCTGATCCTCGCCGAATTCTTGGGCCAGCCCGAGCCCCCCGGAGGCGTGGCCGCGGCGGTGCAGGTGGCGGCCCAGCCCATCCCGCTTTCGGTGTACTCCGGCCACGAAGCCTCGGTGACGGCGGGCGCGTTCAGCCGCGACGGCAAGTGGGTGGCGACAGGAGGGTCGGATGGCCAGGTGCACGTGTGGCGCGCCGACGGCACGGGAAGCCCGATCGTCCTTGGGGGACACGAGGACACGATCCGTTCGGTGGAGTTCAGCCCGGACGGGGGGCGCGTCCTGACCGCGTCGGAAGACAACACGGCGCGCATCTGGCGCGCCGATGGCACCGGCGGGCCCATCGTTTTTCCCCACGCCGATTGGGCACGATTCACCCCGGACGGCGCCCACGTGGCCGGCAGCAAGCTCTCGCGTGAGGGCGGCGTCTTTTTGCGCATCTGGCAGGCCGATGGGCGCGGGGAGCCGGTGGTGTTCCGGCACGGCGGTACGGTCGAGTCATGGGGATGGGACATCAGCCCCGACGGAAGCCGGGTGGTCGCCACCGGAGCGGATGGCGTTGGTCTCTGGCGGGCCGCCGACGGAACCCCCATCCTTTTCCGGCCCGGAGAGGCCCTGGACGCCCGGTTCAGCCCCGATGGTTCTCGCATGCTCACCATGCACCAAGGGGGACGGCGGATATGGCGCGCCGACCTGACAGCGCCGGTGGATCTCCCCGGGCCGCGTGGTGGGGCCCAGTTCAGCCCGGATGGACGGCGCGTTGTCTACCAAAGGGGCCGCGGCCTCGCCATGGTTTCAGCCGACGGGACGGGAACCGTGATGGAGCTGTCCGGCGCTGCTGTGGGTGTCTATTCGCAAATCGCCTTCAGCCCCGACGGTTCGCGCGTGCTGACGCTTGCCGGCGGCGATCAAGGCGACGGCGCCCATCTGTGGTGGGCCGACGGGACCGGGGACCCGATCGTCTTGCCCGTGCAGGGCTCGGTGACAGGTGGCTACTTCAGCCACGACGGAACGCGGGTTCTCACGACCAGCGACGACGGCACGGCGCGCGTCTGGGCGGTGGGCGATCCGCCGGGCGTTCGCTTCTTCCGCGGGCACAGCGAGCGAATCGAGAGCATACGCGTGAGCCCGGATGGAAGGCTTCTTGCCACCGCGTCCCAGGACGGCACGGCGCGCCTCTGGCCCCTGGGCGGGGGCCCGCCGGTCGTCCTGGGGAAGATGGGCGGACCCCCGTTCTTCCAGGCCGCCTTCAGCCCCGACGGGAGTCGCGTGGCGACGGCAGGGGGCGACGGCGTTCGTGTCTGGCCCATCGGCGGCGGGGAGCCGCTCGCCCTCCCCGTCGATGGTCTCGATGGTTTCACCAACGACGTCGCCTTCAGCCCCGACGGCGCCTGGCTCGCAGCCGCCCGGATACATCCGCCCCTGCAGACCATCGTGGCCCGCTCCGACGGCTCTGGTGAGCCCATCACGCTCGAGGGAGGGGGCGTGTACGTGTCGTTCAGCCCCGACGGCACGCATCTGGTCGCCGGTGGCGCGGAAGAGCGGGTCCGGGTCTGGCGCACGGATGATTGGGCGGCACAGCCTGTGGTCCTCCAACTCTCGAGTGCGTTGATCTATCAGCCCGTCTTCCATCCGCGGGGCTCGATGATCCTGGCCGGCAGCTGGTCCACCAACCAGGTGATGCTCTTTTCGCTGGATGGCCGCGAGCTGATAGACCTGCGGAGGCCAGGCGGCGGGGTGGTGGCGTGGAGCCCGGACGGCGAGCTCATCGCCAGTGGGCTCAAGGACGGCTCCGCGCGCATCTCCCGGCTCGACCAAAGCGGCGAGACCGTCGTCCTCCGCGGCCATCAGGCCCTCGTGAGCGCTGTCGCCTTCACGCCCGATGGTCGCCGCCTGGCCACCGCCTCCTCGGATGCGACCGCTCGCCTCCGGCTCATCGACTGGGGTGAGCTCGTCCATGCCCTCCGCGCTGCGACGACCGCCTGCCTCACCCCGGACCAACGCGTGACCTACCTCGACGAATCGCGCAGGAAAGCCCGCGCCGCCTGGGAATCCTGCGAGCGCCGCTTCGGCCGCGCGCACTGACCCCGAAAAGGACGGTCACAAGCCGCTCGAGCGGGATCTCAGTCTTCAGGAGAGGTGAATCATGGACACACTGAAGGACGACGTGAGGGTCAACGACTCCGCGGTGCGACGCACCGTCGAGATCGGCGGGGTCATTGCGCTGCTGCTCGCAGGGGCCTGCGAGACGTTCGAACCGGAGGGCTCGCTCGACGTGGCCGAGGCCGGCCTTGGCGATGATCGCGTCGCGGCCGTCGCGCGGTCGGTCAGCGCCCATGGCCGGAGATGTCCGGTGGTGACGCGACTGGCCGAATTCGGTACCGACGACTTCGTCACCGGGAGCACGATCGGTCCCGACGGGGCGCTCTACGTGACGGACGGGAGGGCCGGCGAGGTGCTGCGCATCGATCGCCGTGACGGCCGTGTGAGCACGTATGCGACCGGGTTCCCGCCAAAGGCGTTCCAGGAGGGCAGCATCGGCGGACCGGTCGATGTCGCGTTCATGGGTCGAACGGCCTACGTGCTGGTCTCGCTCGTGAGCGGTGAGTACTTCGGCGAGCCGTTCGGCGACCCGCAGGCGAAGAATGGCCTCTACCGCATCGAACCCGACGGCACCCACACGCTCGTGGCCGACCTCGGTCAGTGGTCGATCGACAACCCGCCGCAGCCGGCCTTCTTCATCAACACCGGCTTGCAGTTCGCGATGGAGCCCTACTGGGGTGGGTTCCTGGTGACCGACGGGCACCACAACCGGGTGCTGTGGGTCGGCCGGCACGGGTCGATCCACGAGCTCGCCACGTTCGGGAACGTGGTGCCGACGGGAATCGAGGTGACCGCCGGCCACGTCTTCGTCACCCAGCTGGGCCCGATCCCCCATCATCCGGAGGACGGCAAGGTCTTCACCTTGGGCGCTGGACGGGAGCCGCACGAGGTGGCCAGCGGGGCGAGCATGCTCATCGACGTCGAGCGGGGACCGCGGGGCAAGCTCTACGGACTCTCACAAGGTCAGTGGGACGGTGTCGAGGAGGGCTCCCGGGCCGAGCCGAACACCGGCCGGTTGGTCGTCGTGGGACGTCACGGTGACCTGACGCCCGTCATGGACTGCGACGGCCAGGAGCTCGTGCTGGACCGCCCCGTGTCGGTGGAGTTCGTCGGGAACACCGCGTACGTCGTGTCGGTGACCGGAGTCGTCTATCGAGTCAACGACCTCTGACGGCCGGGTCACCAGCTCGCCGGTGCCCTCGGCCCGCCCCGCTTCGAGTCGGTCGAGGCCGCTCGCATGCGCGGCAAACAGCGTGCAGTCGCTCCTGTCCTCGAGGAACAGAGGGTACGGCTCGATGACCAGCCCCAGCTCGGCCGCGTCACCGTCCAGCCGGATGATGGCGGCGTCCGGTCGCCCGCCGTCCACCAGAACGTCCGCGTTGCCGTACCAGCACTCGCCGCCGGAGCACATCTGCTCCTCGACATCGAGGATGGCGACGACCTCCACGGTGAGCCTGCCCGGCCAGCTCACGGGCGGAAACTCCGCGTCCGTGCCCTCCCGCGACCTCGATCTCGTAGGCCCGCGCTCGCGTTCGGCGCCGTACACGATGACGTAGCCATAAAGAAACGTGGATGGCCCATCCGCCTTACCCATCAGGGTGAAGAGGAGCAGCGCGTCGTCGACCTCGCGCACGACGAGCGCGAGGTCGTGGGCTTCCGACACGAAATCGACCACGCCGGTGAGGACGTCGCCCTTCGCCGTCGTGAAGGAACCGGTCGCCGACCTTCGGCTGCGCCGAAGAGCCGAGCTTGGCGAGAAGCGCCTTCCAGATCGACCCGCGCGGGGATTCGACGTTCGACATGAAGGGGAGGTGCGCCGCCGGTTCGTGCGCATGTCGCTCGAAGTAATGGCGGAGGTTCTGGAGCATCAGCTTCCAGCCGCGCGCGTGCGCCTCGAACTCGTCGTCCCAGTCGGCGCCCACGCTGAAACCAGAGTGAACGAGGCAGAGCGTGGTCTTGCCGCCCCCGCGGGCTTCGATCGACCACTCGGCATAGAGCGGCGCCATCGTCTCGCGGTTCTTGCCAGACGGATGACGGATCCGTTTCGGTGGGTCGAAGATCTCGATCTCGTGCTCGGCGCTCATGCCTTCGCCCGCAGGTCCCGATCCGCGGGCTCGCCGTCGCCGGTGACCTCGCCGTGGTCACCCACCAGCAGGACGGCCTCCGCCTCTCGACATGTCCGATCCAGCCAGTCCGATCGAGGTCGGGCACTTCGCCTCGTTCCGGGGCACCGGTCCCGAGGACGGGCTCTGGTTGCGCGATGGCGCCGTCGCGGCCGACCGTCGATCTCGAGCGCGGGTTCGTGCTCCTCGCCGACGCCAGCCGCGACAGAGCGTCATTCCGATCTTGACGGGTTCGATGGCAGAGCTCGTCGGCCGCCGCGATGGTCGAGCAGATGTTGCGTGAGACGCGGCGAGGGCCGCGCTGGTCGACGATCTCGCGGCGGGGCATTTTCGTCGGTGTCGAGGAGGGAGTTCGCGGCGCCTGGTGGGTCAGGTGGAGCCGAAAATCTCCGTGCTATGGACGAAGCATGGATGGGGAGTCGTGGAGGAAAGTGCACGACGAGCTGACCCGGCTCGCCGCCGCGCAGGGCCAGCATGATGTCGAGGAGGCGCGCTGGCGGATCGCCGGCAAGCGCATCCGGGTTCACGAGCTCGGCTTCGGCTCGCTCCTCGAGTATCTGGAACGGCTCTTCGGCTACGGGCCGCGGCTGGCGCGAGAGAAGCTGCGCGTGGCCGAGGCCATGGCCGCGCTGCCCGCGCTCGGCGAGGCGCTCGCGACCGGGGTGCTGTCATGGTCGGCGGTCCGCGAGATCTCGCGGGTGGCCGCGCCGGACACCTGCGACGAGTGGATCGCGGCGGCGCGAGGAAGGTCGGTGCGCGAGGTCGAGGAGATGGTCTCCGGGCGCCGTCCCGGCAGCCGCCCGACCGACCCCGCCGACCCGGCCGCGAGGCGACACATTCTTCGCCTCGAAGTCTCGGGAGATGCCCTGGCCGCCTTCCGCGACGCCCGCCAGCGGATCGAGCTCGACGTCGGCCACACCCTCGACGACGACGAGCTGGTCCGCATGCTCGCCCACCACGCCCTCGGCGGGCCGAGCGAACCCGGCCGTGCCGCCTACCAGGTCGCGATGACCGTATGCGAGCAGTGCGGCCACGGGACCCGCGACGGCGCCGGGCGCGCCTTCGCGGTCGAGGCGCACGAGGTGGAGGCGGCCCGCTGCGATGCGCAGGTGCTCGCGAGAGCGGTGACCCACGTGGGTCGCGGCGGGGCCGAGCAAGGCGTGGACACGGCCCGAGTCATGGAGTCTCGCCGCGAGGCGCCCGAGCCCATCCGGTCGACCCACGTGGGTCGCACCGCGCCGGCCGCGTCGCAGTCGATCCCGCCGCGCATCCGGCGAGAGGTCTGGCGGCGCGACCATGGCCGTTGCCAGGTTCCCGGCTGCCGGGCCGCCAAGTTTCTCGAGGTCCATCACATCTTGCCGCGTGCGCTTGGAGGACGGCATGAGCCCGGCAACCTTGTGGTCCTCTGCTCCGCCCACCGCGCCCGGGTCCACACTGGCGCACTTCGCATGTCCGGAACCGCGCCGGACCACCTCGTGTTCCAGCGCGCCGACGGCGCTGCCTATGGGCTCGAGGCCGGCACCCATCCGTGGCCGCGAACCGGCGCGCCGCGATCCGCCGCGGCCGGGATGGGCGGCCTCGAGGCCGATGCGTTCGGAGCCCTGCGCCGCCTCGGCGTCGCGGCCGGCGACGCACGCGCGGCGGTCGCCGCGGCTGCACGGACCGGTCCGACCGACATCGAGGCGCTGCTGCGCGCGGCGCTCGCGGTCCTGTACCGCCGCGTGTATGGCGCGCACGTCTCCGTCATCGGGGCGTGAGAAGCGCGCGCGTCGCCCGCGGCACGAAGAGCAGACAGGGTCGTCGCGGCAGGGCCACTCGCCACACGTACGCGTCCGGCGCACACGGCAAGGAGTCGGCGCCGGCTCGAAGCGGGCGAGGAAGGTGTGGACTCGATCGCGCTCGCCGGGAGCCGAGGGCGCCGAGCTGGCGATGGAGCCCGGGCTGCCGCCCCGGACGGGTCGGTCGAGGACCCCGCGGTCGTCGAGCGCGAGCTGGCCGACGGCATGGAGGGCTGCTGACGGGGCCTGGCTCGCCGCCATCGCCTCGCACCAACCAGGAATCGCCGGAGGTCGACGCCGGCGTGACCTCACGCGCGGTGACGCGCCGGCCAGGCCCGAGTCGTTCTCTGGGGCCAGCGAGTCCAGACCTGGGTTGATTTCGGGAAGGCGCCCGCCTCATCCTCCAGTGGCGCCATGGCAGAGCTCGTCGCGTATACCGACGGCGGGTGCCGGGGCAATCCGGGCATCGGCGGCTGGGGCTTCGTCCTCATCGACCCGCGCACCTACGACGCGCTCGAGCGGGCGGGTGGCTCCGACCACACGACCAACAACCGCATGGAGATGCAGGCGGCGATCGAGGCGCTCTCCGCGATCGAGGACGCCCGTCGACCGGTGGTCGTGCGCACCGACAGCCTCTACCTCCTCAAGTCCTGCAGCCTGTGGCTGGCCGGCTGGAAGGAGCTCGGCTGGCGGCGCAAGGCGGGTCCGCTTCTCAACATCGACCTGCTGCAGCGCCTCGACGAGCTGCAGTCGCGCCGCCGCGTGCGCTGGGAGTGGGTGCGCGGGCACGCAGGCGACCTCGGCAACGAGCACGCCGATCGCCTCGCCGGCGAGGCGATCGACCGCATCGCCCGCAGAGATACGTTGCCCCACGAGCGCCGCTTCCGCTGGGCCGCGGCGTCACCGCGACGCCGCCGCTGAAGGGCGGCCCAGCCCCCGTCCAGAGGGGATGGCCGGGCAGGAGGCGATCTCTCGGAGCGAGGTGACGGTGCTGTGGCTGTTCCCCGACGCGTAGGTCCCGCTCACCTCTTCGCCCGGCGGAAGTGGCGCGCCAGTCGGCCCGTCATCGCGACAGCACCGCGGCCGCGGTGCACGCCAGATGGGCGCGGACGAGGTCCGCGAACCGAGGTGCGGTGGTGGCATGGACCCGAGCGGCGACCTTGTCGGTTCGCTGGCGCGCCGATCGTCTCGATCGGCCCTGGAGGGTCGAGTCTGCTGCCAGCTGTGCCGCGACCGCGGTCGCCTCGGCGGCGCGCTGCGACCAGTGGACCGCCTCCTGGACCTGCGTGACGAGTGAGGTCACCGGTTCGACCACCGGGCGACTCCCCCACAGCGCCGCCTCGAGCGCGAAGCTGGCGGCGTTCGTGGCCAGCCAGGCGGCTTCCTGCCTGTGCGCCGGCCAGGGGGACGGTCCTCCGTCCTGGACGCCGAGCTCCCAGGAGCCCGCGAGGTCGTGACGCGAGCGCAGCGCGTCCCGTCGCTCCTCGAGTCGCTCGACGCTCCCAGCCCCGCGCGTCCAGTCCTCGGCGGCCTCGAGCGCGGCGAGCCCGTCGGCCTGGATCGAGGCGGCGACGGTTCGCGCCGCGACGCATGCGAGCGCGAGCAGCGCGCGCGGATCGGTCGATGGTCCCGACAGCCCGACCAGGGCCCGGGCGTCGGAGCTCTCGCTCCAGAGACGCTCCAGGGTGCCGGCGGGCTGCGCGGCGAGCCATTCCCGGGGCAGGAACGGGCGCACCAGCGCGACGCCGGCGCCTCGAAGCAAGGTCTCGAGCGGGTGGATCGGGATCCGCTGCATGGGCCGCTCGCGGGGGTATGGATCCGCGGACCGGGTGAGGAAGGTAGCAGGCGACGCCGGTCAGCGGCTCGCGTGGCGGCCGGCGACGCGGAGGAGGCCGCCCGGCTGTGGCCCTACTCCTCCCAGGCCTGAGCCCGGAAGGGATCCTCCACGGCCGGCCGCGTGATGTTCCCCGCGTAGTTCGCCATCGTCGAGACGGCGAGCCCGGCGATCACCTCGAGGACCTGGTCGTGGCCGAAGCCCGCCTCGACGAAGGTCGCGACCGCCTGGTCGCCGACGTGCCCGCGTTTCTCGATGAGGGCGCGGGTGAACGCAGACAGGGCGGCCAGGCCGGGGTCACCCGGCAGCCGCCGCTCGCGGATCGCGCGGACGTCCTCGGCGGAGACGCCCTCCTTCCGCGCCATCGTCGAGTGGAACGCGACCGCCCACCCGCAGGTGTTCGTGACCGCGTTGGTCAAGAGGAGCACCTGCTTCTGCCCGCCGGTGAACGTCCCGCCGTGAAAGTTCGCGAACGCTCCGACGAAGCCGCCCAGGAGGACGGGCGACTCCGCCATCGACGCGGCGAGGTTGGGGATGATCCCGAAGGCGCTCTTCAACGACTCGAGGGCGGGCCTGGACTTCTCGGGCGCGGACTCGATGCTGTGGATCCGGTAGTGGGACATGTTCTCTCCTCTGGTGGACGTGAGTGGTGCCGCGGAGATGTCAGTAGCGCCCGGACCGGTCTCGTCTCAATTCCCTCGCAGGTAATTGTCAGGCGATGCCGCTTTCACGCCTCCGCGCTGGCCCGTGATACTGGCCGCCGACAGGAGGGATCATGCGCGAAGCGCATGATGTAGTCGGCGCCGCGCTCGTGTGGGAAGACGGGAGGCTCGTCGCGGTCGTCAGCTCGCGCCCCGACGCTCGCGCCTATCGCGTCGAGCGGGATGTCAGCGGCGCCGCGGTCGAAACGGCGCTGCCGGCTCGCTACCTCGCGAGGTGGTGCGCGAACAGCTCGCCATGCTCGAGCGATGGGCCGGGTGTCGATGATCGCTGGCACGTGTGCGCGGATGGAGCTGCTACTGGCCGTTGAAATCACCGATGCCGGGGACCTGCAACTCCAGCGGCTCGGTGTACAGCGGGACCACGGCTCCGACGTTCCCGTTCGCCATCAACCACTCCGACCACTCCCCCGTGTTGACGTTGTGCCACAGGAGGTCGCTGGTGCCGTCGCCGTTGAAATCGCCGATGCCGGGGACCTGCAACTCCAGCGGCTCGGTGTACAGCGGGATCACGGCTCCGACGTTCCCGTTCGCCATCAACCACTCCGCCCATTCCCCCGTGTTGACGTTGTGCCACAGGAGGTCGCTGGTGCCATCGCCGTTGAAATCGCCGACGCCGGGGACCTGCCACTCCAGCGGCTCGGTGTACAGCGGGATCGAGGCCGCGACGTTCCCGTTCGCCATCAACCACTCCGACCACTCCCCGGTGTTGACGTTGTGCCACAGGAGGTCGCTGGTGCCGTCGCCGTTGAAATCGCCGATGCCGGGGACCTGCCACTCCAGCGGCTCGGTGTACAGCGGGATCACGGCTCCGACGTTCCCGTTCGCCATCAACCACTCCGACCACTCCCCGGTCGCGACGTTGTGCCACAGGAGATCCGACGTGGGATGCGTGCTGACCGGCGGCGGCGGGGGAGGCTCCTCGATCCACTCGGCGATCCACTCGGTCTCGGAACCCGTGGCGATCGCCTTCTGCGTCCACGGCGTCTCCATGGAGATGACCCCGTACAGCAGTCCGGACGAGTCGAGGATGGCGCCGCCGGAATCACCCGCGCACCAGACGAAGTCGTCGAATGTCATGATGTCGTGGCCGTCCTCGTAACCCTCGATGTCGTCCGTGTCGAAGTTCAGGATGCCCGACGGACCGCTGCAGTCGGCGCCGGTGCGCCCGAACCCCGCTAGCCGGACGATCGTCCCGGCCGGGAGGTACGCGTCCGGGACGACGACCGCCGGGACGTGCGGCGGGGCGACCCCGTTCACCTTGATGATGGCGAGGTCATGTTCGTACTGCCCCTCGGTCCATGACGGGTTGTAGTCCGGGTGGATGATCGCGGTCCCGCTCAGCATCACGCGCGGGACGCCCGGAAGGGCTGGATTGGGGCGATACGTGACCAGCGCACCGAACGAGCAGTCGTTGGCGCCGATCAGGTCCTGCGAGCAGAAGCAGTGGGCTGCCGAGAGCACCGTGTCGGCGGCGATGACCGTACCGCTGCAGTTTCCGATCGAGGTCGCGACCTGGACGAGGCCCAGAAGCTCGCCCGGCGCGGCCGGATGGGCGTCGAGGATCGGGAGCTCGGCAGTCCCGACCTCCTCCGGTTCCATGTCCTCGACCTCGTCGAAGGCAGGAATGCAGCCGGCCAGCGCGACCAGCGCGATCAGCGGGGTCAGGAAACCGTAGATTCGGCAGGGCATCGATCTGATCCTTTTCGCAAGCACTGGAGGACGGTCAGAGCAGGCGCCGTGCCATTTGCATCCTCGCGGAGTGACTGCAGCGGCCGAAGGGTGAGCGGCCAGGATGCGCGCGCGAATCGCGCGCACGACTCTCACGCGGAAGGGAGCGACGCTCGATCGCACGAGCAGCACGGGTCGTGCGCGCTCACCGCCGGCCGGCCGGAGGCCGCGCTCCAGTCGATGCGATCGTCCGGTAGCCGCGCCTCGGCCGCTGCGATAGCGTTCCCGGTTCACGAGGAGCAGCCACCAGTGTCCGACACACCCGCCCCGTCAGGGTCATCGAGAGAGCCGGCCGCACCCGAGCCGGCCGGTTACCAGCCCGCCGCGGTCGAGGCCGCCGCCCGGCGCTACTGGTCGGAGATCGGCGCCTTCGAGGTCGTGGAGGATCCGTCCCGGCCGAAGTTCTACTGCCTGTCGATGCTGCCCTACCCGTCGGGGGCGCTGCACATGGGGCACGTGCGCAACTACACCATCGGCGACGTGATCAGCCGCTACCAGCGCATGACCGGCAAGAACGTGGTGCAGCCGATGGGGTGGGACGCGTTCGGCCTGCCGGCCGAGAACGCCGCAATCAAGAACAAGACCGCGCCGGGGAAGTGGACCCGCGCCAACATCGAACACATGCGAGTCCAGCTGCAGATGATGGGCTACGCGATCGACTGGACGCGCGAGCTCGCCACCTGCGACCCCGACTACTATGTGCACGAGCAGCGGGTGTTCGTGCGGTTGCTGGCCAAGGGCATGGCCTACCGCAAGAGCTCGGTCGTCAACTGGGACCCGGTCGACCAGACCGTGCTCGCCAACGAGCAGGTGGTCGACGGTCGCGGCTGGCGCAGCGGCGCCCTGGTCGAGAAGCGGGAGATCCCGCAGTGGTTCCTCAAGATCACCGACTACGCGCAGGAGCTGCTCGACGGGCTCGACGCGCTGCCGGGCTGGCCGGAGCCGGTCAAGACGATGCAGCGCAACTGGATCGGGCGCAGCGAGGGGCTGGAGCTCGCGTTCGACGTCGAGGGCACGGACGATCGGCTGAGCGTCTTCACCACCCGGCCGGACACGCTGATGGGCGCGACCTTCCTGTCGATCGCCGGCGAGCACCCGCTGGCGCTGCGCGCCGCCGCCGCCGACCCCGACCTCGCCGCCTTCCTCGCCGACCTCAAGCGCGGAGGCGTGTCGGAGGCGGAGCTGGAGACCCAGGTCAAGCGCGGCCGCGACACCGGCCTTCGCGCCATCCACCCGATCACCGGCGAGGCGCTGCCGATCTACGTGGCCAGCTTCGTGCTGATGAGCTACGGCACCGGCGCGGTGATGGCGGTGCCCGGCCATGACCAGCGCGACTGGGAGCTCGCCAAGGCCAAGGACCTGCCGATCCGGCTGGTCATCGTGCCTGACGAGCTGCGCCACGCGCCGCCGGATGCGGTCGAGAAGCTCCGCCGGCGCGTCACCGAGGAGGGCGCCTTCACCGAGCGCGGCTGGCTGGTGAGCTCGGGCCAGTACGACGGCATGGACTTCCAGCAGGCGCTGGACGCGCTGGCGACCCGCTTCGAGGCGGAGGGGCGCGGCGCCCGCCGCGTCAACTATCGCCTGCGCGACTGGGGGGTCAGCCGCCAGCGCTACTGGGGCTGCCCCATCCCGGTGATCCACTGCGCGGCCTGCGGCGCGGTGCCGGTGCCGGAGGACCAGCTGCCGGTGGTGCTGCCCGAGGACGTGGCCTTCCTCGGCGTGCAGTCGCCGATCAAGGCCGACCCGGACTGGCGAAGGACGCTGTGCCCGCGCTGCGGCGGCCCCGCCGAGCGCGAGACCGACACGTTCGACACCTTCATGGAGTCGAGCTGGTACTACGCGCGCTACACCTCGCCCGGCGCGAGCGACATGGTCGATGCCCGGGTCGACCACTGGCTGCCGGTCGACCAGTACATCGGCGGGATCGAGCACGCGATCCTCCACCTGCTCTACTTCCGCTTCTACCACAAGCTGCTGCGCGACATGGGCGTGGTGAAGGGCGACGAGCCGGCCACGAACCTGCTCACGCAGGGCATGGTGGTCGCGGAGACGTTCTACCGCGAGGACGCGAGCGGCGAGAGGGAGTGGATCAACCCGGCCGACGTCGACATCGAGCGCGACGAGCGCGGCCGTATCCTTCGCGCCAGCGCCCGGTCCGACGGTGGGCGGGTGAGCGTCGGCGGCATCGAGAAGATGGCGAAGTCGAAGAACAACGGCGTCGATCCCCAGTCGATGGTCGACAAGTACGGCGCCGACACCGTGCGGCTGTTCTCGATGTTCGCCGCGCCGCCGGAGCAGTCGCTGGAGTGGAGCGAGGCCGGCGTCGAGGGCATGGCGCGCTTCCTGCGCCGGCTGTGGGCCCAGGTCGAGCGCCACATGGCCGGGGCCGCCGCGCCCGCGCTGGACGTCGCGTCGCTGACGGCCGGGCAGAAGACCCTGCGGCGCCAGCTGCACGAGACCATCCAGAAGGTGGGCGACGACTACGGCCGCCGCCACAGCTTCAACACCGCGATCGCCGCGCTGATGGAGCTCCTCAACCACGTCTCGAAGTCGGACGACGCCAGCCCGAACGGACGCGCCCTGCGCCAGGAGGCGCTCGAGGCGATCGTCCTCCTCCTGAACCCGATCACCCCGCACGCCAGCCACGCGCTGCGGCAGCGGCTCGGCCACGCCGAGACCCTGCTGGAGGACGTCCCCTTCCCGCGCCCCGACGCCGCCGCGCTGGAGCGCGACGCGGTGACCCTCGCGGTGCAGGTCAACGGCAAGCTGCGCGGGACGATCGAGGCGGCGGTCGACGCGTCGCGCGAGGCGCTCGAGGCGATGGCGCTGGCCGAGCCGCACGTGGCGGTGCTCCTCCAGGGGAAGACGGTCCGCAAGGTGATCGTCGTCCCGGGCAAGATCGTCAACATCGTGGTCTGACCCGGCGAGCCCTGGTCGCCGATCAGCCCGCTTCGGCGCGCAGCACCTCGCCGAGCACGCGCGTCGCGTCGTGTCGAGCAGGCGGCGCTCGGTCGAGCCGCCGAAGCCGAGCAAGAGGCCGCGCCGGGGCGCCTTCCCGGCGTAGCAGGTCGGCGCGACCTGGGAGGTGAACTGGATCGCCACCGACACCCGCTGACCTCGCCCCTGCGCCGACGTCCCCGGCGAACGCCAAGGCAGGCCCGCGCTTCATGGACACGATCCGAGCGGGGGTACCGTTCTCTTTTTTGGGTGTCCGCGCGCGGCGCCCTACGCCACGACGCGCGGCGCCCGCGCGCGCGCCCGGTCGCCCCGCACCGAGGCGTAGGACGCCGCGATCGGACACCCCAAAAAAACCCACGGGCGCGCGTCCGGCGAACCGGACCGACCGTGCCCGACGCTCCGACGAGACGCCGGCCTACCGCGCCGGGCCCGCGGCGTCACGCGGCGCGATCCAGACCGGCTGCACCCACGCGCGCCGACCGCGACCGTCCTGGACCACGGCGCGAAGGTAGCCGACCGGCGCGTCGCGCAGCGCAAAGGACGTCCGCGCGCCGACCGTGGTGGCCAGCCGCCGCCCGCCGGTGCCGATGAAGGTGATCTCGTGCGGCCCGGGCCCGCCGACGACCTCGACCACCAGGCGACCATCGACCTCGCCGGCGCGCGAGAGCTCGACGCCGGTCGAGCTGTAGAAGGCACCCCGGCGCAGCGCCTCCCGGATCGAGCGCGCGTCCTTCTCGGCGCGGACCCTGACCCAGCCGAGATTCCCGACGAACGCGGGGGAGCCGCCCCGCCTGACCTCCTCGGCGTCGTCGTAGTGATGCGCGTCGTCGGTCGCGACCCCGTACACGTGCGCGCCCGCGGTGAGCACCTAGTACCTCGCCGCAGAGGAGATGACGGTTCGGACCGCCGATCCATCCCCGCTGGCGGCGTTGCTCGTCGGTCATTGGGGGGCCACCCAACTCCACTCCTCGCGCCTTGCCATCGGGGCGCCTCGTCGGTCGGAACCAG
>DATHKR010000135.1:0-23378 GCA_035489015.1 Kofleriaceae bacterium
GGACTGGCCGCCGGCGCGGCCGCCGCCCGGCTCGCCGACTCCGCGTCCGGGCGCCCCGCCAGCGCGATCCACACTCCCGCCGCGCCCGAGGCGATCGACGCGACCGCGAGGACCGCCACCACCGCCACGCCGGTCCCGCTGAACCGGCGATGCCTCCGCGTCACCGGCGGGTCGAAGACGATCGTCCGGGTGACGTCGAACGGAGACAGCGGCGGCGGGCCCGCGTCGGCGATCGAGCCCGCTCGCCCGGTCGGCGCCGCGCCCGAGATCGCGTCCGAGATGGCGCCCGAGGTCGCGCCG
Source organism: Kofleriaceae bacterium (assembly GCA_035489015.1). GTDB lineage: Bacteria > Myxococcota_A > Polyangia > Haliangiales > Haliangiaceae > DATFRY01. Next base: position 301 of record DATHKR010000135.1, read on the forward strand.
CGCATCCAGGTCGACCCGGCCCCGGGCCGAAGGTCGCTCCCCGGGATCGAACCGGCACCCGGGCCCGTCCCGGCCGCCGCGACCGACGCCGCGTCGAGGATCGACGCCACCATCCCCGCGGTGCGCGCGGAGGAGATGCGCTGGGCCGGCCCGGGCACTCCGTCGAGCCGCGGCAGGAGCCGCTCGGCGCCCATGGCGTCCATGTCGTCGTCATCGTCGTCGAGCCAGCCCCGCGACCGGTCGCGCTCGTCGCCCGGCGGCCCTCCCCCGCGCTCGCTCATCGCGCGCCTCCGTCGCCGGCCGCGTGCAGCGCGCGCAGCCGCCCCATGCCGAGCCGCAGCCGGCTCCGCACCGTCTCGACCGGCGCGCTCACCTCGGCGGCGATCTCCGGCACCGACAGCCCCAGCACGTGGTGGAGGACCAGCGCGTGGCGCTGATCGTCGGGCAAGTCATCCAGCAGCCGCGCCACCCGCCGCCGCTCCGCGTACGTGTCCGGCCCGCCCTCGGGGTGCGGCACCATGCTGAGGTCGGCGCCGCGGTCGATCCGGTCGCGCGCTCGCCGCGCCCGCCGCAGGCAGGCGAACGTCTCGCGCACCACCACCCGGTCGGCCCACGATTCCAGCGCGCCCTCGCCGCGGAAGCCGGGCAGCCCGCGCACCACCGCGACCATCGCCTCCTGCGCGATGTCGTCGGCGTCGGAGTCGCCGCGGACCAGGTAGCGGACCAGGTTGCGCAGCCGGGGCAGGAGGCGAGTCACCACCACCTCGAGCGCCCGGCGATCCCCGGCGATGGCGGCGGCGACGCTGGCGTCGAGCGCGCTCACGGGCAGACCTCCCTCCGGGCGGAACACGGGCATCCACCCCGGAAAGAGGAGCGGGGCCGCGAGAACGGGTCATGGACGTGACGGGTGATGGCTTTTCGGGGGGTTGCCATGGTCAGCCCAGGTCGATCACCAGCCCCAGCGCCCCGAGGGGCTCGATCGGGCGAAGCCGGGTGTGGACGGAGAAGGTGCTCCCCGAGGCTACCCCGAACTCCGGCGCGCGCAGGAGCACTTCCGCGCCGACGGCGAGCTCGAGCCAGACCCGCCCGCCGAGCCGGCGGGCCAGCTGGGCCCGGCCCGACACCGTCGGGGACCAGATCGACCCGGGTGGCGTGGCGTTCAACGTGCCGGACGCGCTGGTGGTCACCCGCTCGAAGCGGGTGGCCCCGCCGTCGACGGCGAAGCCGAGCCGCCAGCGAGTCTCGCCGGAGGTCGGCGCGGTGCCGAGCTCGACGCCGACCCCGCCCGCGAACGACCACCGCTCCAGCTCGATCGTCGCGCCGGCCTGCTCGATCGACACCGCCGGGGAGTAGCTGGTGGTGAGGACGCCGTGCCAGCGCCCGGCTCTGACCCCGGCGCGCGCCGACACCCCGTGGTGGAGCAGCGGTCCGCCGGCCGACACCGCGCGCCAGCCGAGCCCGGCGAACCCGCGCCGCACCTCGTCCACCGACGGCGACGGCTCCGCCACCCCGATCGTCCCGCCGGCGGCCAGCGCGCGCAGCGCCCCGCGCACGACCAGGGCGACGCCCTCGGCGGTGGCCGAGCTGGCCAGGTCACCTCGCGCCGCCACCCGGCGCACGAACTCGCGCTCCTCGTCCGGCTCGGCCACGTGCACCAGCCACGACGCGGCGTCGCGCTCGAACCACACCACCACGCGGGCGCCGCGCCGGCGGGCCGCCGCGGTCGCCTCGCCCAGCGCGGGAGATCCGGTCGCCCCGGCCGGGCGCCGCTCGATCACCAGCGCGACGTCGAGGTCCGAGGTCTGCCCCTCGACGCGTCCGGCCAGCTCCGCGTCGGCGTCGGCGGAGACCAGCACCACGGCCAGCAGCCGCTCCGCGCGCGCGGTGGCGGGCGCGCCGATCGCGAGGACCAGCGCGATCACCGCGGCGGTTCTGCCGACCATCCCCTCCACTCTATGCAATCGCGCGCCGGATCGCGATCGCCCGGATCACCGCGAGCGTGAGGGGGGCAGTCCCACGCAGCGGGGCTCCGTCCTCTACCGCTCCGTCCTCTACCGCGCCGTCCTCTACCGCGCCGTCCTCATCGCCGGGGCCGCGTCCTGGGCGCGCGCGACGTGGCGCAGGAGCGAGCGCCGGGTCGGAATCAGCTCGAGGACGCGCTCGACCCCGGCCAGGTGCGGCCGCAGCGCCGGGGCCAGCCGCGCGGTCCATGCGGAACGCACACGTCCGCGCGCGGCCTGGTACGCCTCGAGGTCGGGGAACGAGGCCAGCCACACCAGCAAGTTCTCGCCCTCGCGCACCGGCAGGCGCGGAAACGTGTTCGCGCTCCGCTCGGTGACCAGCGCGCCGATGAACACGCCGTCGCCGAGCGCCGGGGCGGCCGCCTCGGCCAGGGCGCGCGCGAGCGAGCGGGCTTGATCGACGTCGACCTCGGCGCGCAGCGGGTGGATCACCGCGCCGAGCAGCCCGCCTTGTGTCTCCGGGGCGTCCGGCCCGGGCCGCTCCCCGACCAGCGACAGCCCCCGCCCGTCGCCCGGGCGCAGCAGCAGCACGTCGGACGAGTCGATCATCGTCTGGTTGGCCGCGTCCCGGTGCGCGGCCCAGGTCGGTCCACCGTAGAACTCCTCCAGTGCGCGGAGCCGCGCCTCCATGTCCGGGAATCCGCGCATCCACACGAACCGGTCCGGATCGCGGCGGTTGCGGAACTGGCCGAGGATGCGCATCCCGCACCGCTCCTGCCCCTCGACGAAGTGCTCCTCGAACAGGGCGACGAGCTCGTCGCGCCGCCCCGGGCGCATGTGGTAGTCGCGCAGCTCGACGACTGGACAGCAGTTCTCCATGCTGCAGCAGTAGCACCCGGTCCGTCCCGGGCAGGGGGCCAGAGCGGCGCGGATCGATGAGGCCAGTCGGCTATGCTCCTGGCATGGAGCTCCACATCGGACGACTCATCGATCACGTGCACATCGTGGTCGCGGATCTGGCCGCCAGCCGCCGCTTCTACGTCGCGGTGCTGGACTCACTGGGCCGCCAGCTCTACATGGACAGCGAGCACGCCTTTTCGAGCGACGAGCTGTTCGTGTCCGACACCGGGTCCGTCGGTGGCGACAATACCGGGCCCCACCGGATCCACCTCGCCTTCCAGGCCGCCGACCGCGACGCGGTCCAGCGCTTCCACCGGGCCGGGCTGGCCGCCGGCGGGCGCGACAACGGCGCGCCCGGCGAGCGCCCCTATCACCCCGGCTACTACGGCGCCTTCCTGCTCGATCCGGACGGCAACAACATCGAGGCGGTCCACCACGGTCCGCACCGCCGCTCGGCCGCGTCGGTCGTGATCACCACCGACGGCTGAGCAGCGCCGCCGCTGGCCGACTCAGGCGATCGCCATCTCCGGCAGCGTCCAGTAGAAGGTGGCGCCGGTCCCCTCGGTCGCCTCGACCCACACCCGGCCGCCGTGGCGGTGGATGACCCGCTGCACGCTGGCCAGCCCGACCCCGGTGCCGGGGAAGTCGGCGGCCGAGTGCAGGCGCTGGAACGCGCCGAACAGGCGCTTGCTGTACGCCATGTCGAAGCCGACCCCGTTGTCGCGCACGAAGTAGGCCAGCTGGCCGCCCACCCGGGTCGCGCCGAACTCGACGACCGGGTCGGTGCTGCGGGTCGTGAACTTGACCGCGTTGTCGAGCAGGTTCTCCAGCACGGTGCGGAGCAGCGGGTCGCCGCGCGCGACCAGCCCGTCCTGGATGGTGAACTGCACGCGCCGGTCCGGGTACGCCCGCTCGAGATCGGAGGCCACCTGCCGGGCCAGTCCTGACAGATCGATGTCGACCTGGCGCAGCGCGGCCCGGCCGATGCGCGACAGCTTGAGCAGCGCGTCGATGAGCTCGCCCATGCGAGAGGCCCCCGAGCGGGCCCGGCGCAGGTAGTCCTGTCCCTGCTGGTCGATCACGTCGCCGTACTCCTCGAGCAGCGCCTGGGAGAACCCGTCGATGGCGCGCAGCGGCGCGCGCAGGTCGTGCGACACCGAGTAGCAGAACGCCTCGAGCTCCTGCACCGTCGCGGCCAGCTCGTCGGTGCGCTCGCGCACGCGCAGGTCGAGGTCGTTGCGCAGCTCGCGCAGCTCGGTGATGTCGATGCACGACCCGATGAACCCGGCGAACGAGCCGTCGGTGGCGTGGCGCGGCATGCCGGTGTCCAGGATCCAGCGGTACTCGCCGTCGGCGCGGCGCAGCCGGTACTCCATGCGGAACGGCTGCCGGCTCACGAACGCCTCCATGTACACGTGCATGCAGCGCTGGAAGTCCTCCGGGTGCACGCCGCCGGCCCAGGCGGTCCCGTACTCCTCCTCCTGGGTGCGCCCGCGGAACTCGAGCCACCTCCGGTTGAAGAAGGTGCACAGGCCGTTGGTGGCCGCCATCCACAGCAGCACCGGCGCGTAGTCGGCCATGATGCGGAAGCGGGCCTCGCTCTCCTGCAGGCGCTCCTCGGTGCGTCGCCGCTCGGTCGCGTCGCGCACCACCACCACCGCGCCCCCACCCGAGATCGGCGCGACCCTGACCTCGAGCGCGCGCATCGCGCCCTCGAACGGCAGGCTGTACTCGACCGTCTCGGCCCGGCCGGTGCGGCACACCCGCGCGATCGCCTCGAGCGCGGGCGGCGCGATCTCGCGCAGGGCGATCTCGTCGGTGCGCTTGCCGAGGAACAGCGCCGGCGAGGTCGAGCAGGCCGAGCGCGGCCCGGCGAAGCCGCAGTAGACCCCGTCGGCGTCGATCTCGAGCACCACGTCCGGGATGCCGTCGAGCAGCGCGCGCTGGCGGACCGCGTGCTCGCCGAGCTCACGCTCGAGCCGACGGCTGTGGCGCAGGTCGACCAGGGTCACCACCGCCACCGGCGGCGACCCGTCCAGATCGGCGCGGCAGGTGGCCGCGACCGGGATCCGCTCGTCGGCCAGGGTGCCGACCTCGAGCTCGCCGGCCGCCGCGCCGCCGCCGCTGGACAGGATCGACAGCAGGCGGCAGAGCTCGCGCACCGCGTCGGGCAGGAGCACCCGGTCGATCTGCCCGCGCAGCTGGTCGGCGCTCTCGGCCCGCACCAGGTCGAGCGCGGCCCGGTTGGCGTCGAGCAGCTCGACGTGCCCGCCGCCGCCCAGGCCGACCGTGACCAGCGGGACCGAGACCAGGTCGAGCGCCACGTCCGACGGGCTCGGCGGCGACAGCGGGTTCTTCATTGCGCCTCTGGCCGGGCGGCGGCGCGCCGATGCCACCCGTTCGCCTCGATCGCCGCGCGCACCTCGGCGAAGCTCGGCCGCGGCGAGTGCCCGGCCAGGTCGTCCCACACCGGCGCGAACGCGTCGACCGCCCGCGCGGTCGCCGGCTGCCAGCGGTCGACCCAGGCGTCCACGCAGGCGCGGTTGCGCGGATCGCCGGCCACCGCGTGATCGACCAGAGCCGCGCTCCACGCGCGGTGCCAGGTGCAGTCCTCGGCCAGGGACATGCACAGCTTGCACAGGATCTCGTCACCCTGGCTGGCGGCGAGCCGGGCGAAGTGGGTGACGAACAGCTCGTCGATGGCCGGCTTGGCCACCAGGTTGAGCGCGGTGAACGCCTCACCCCAGTCGTAGGTGACCAGCAGGTGCTCGATGAGCTGGCGCAGCGGCTGCCACAGCGGGTCCTCCTGCCACACCTCCCGGGCGTGCTTGCCGAGCTCGGGATGGGTCTCCTGCAGCTGGCGCAGGCGATAGGCCAGGAGGTGGACTCGCCGCATCTCGTCGGCGGTCTGCAGCGCCGCCGCGATGGTGATGCGCCCGCTCGGCGCCATGTGGGCCACGTACGCGGCCAGCATCTGCAGCCCGTGGGCCGGGTAGCGCAGCGGCGCGATCACCCGCTCGAGCACCGCCACCCACGCCGGCGACAGGTCGCGGTCGTAGCCGGTGATGTCGAGCGCGTCGAGCAGCCCGGCCACGAACGTCTCCTTGCGCGACTGCAGCTCGACGTAGCGGGCGTAGGTGGTCTCGCGTGGGTCGCGGAACCCGTCCCAGTCGTCCGAGCGGAGCGGCGAGCCCTGCTGGTGAGTCGCGTACCAGGCGGACAGCGGCACGTTGGTCTCGAAGCCGCCGCGCTCCGGGTAGTAGAGGAGGCGGCTGGATCCGATCTCGTACTCGGACGGCTTGCGCCGCGCCCCGAGCAGGTGCCAGTAGGTCTTTTGCCCCTTCACCGCCGCCCCCCGGGCGGGCCCATGGCCCACACCACCTCGTCGGCGCCGATCGCCAGGCGACCCTTGAACGAGGGCATGATCTGCTCGAGATCGACCGGCAGCGTGAATGGCCGCCCGGTCCTGCGCTCGACCTCGGCCCGGCGGAGCACGCAGGGCGACCTGACCAGCACGCGCAGGTACGACTCGCGGTCCTCCACCACCACCGTCGGATGGGTGTCGCGGATCGACTCGATGATCGCGTCGGCCAGCTCGCCGGCCTCGAGCACCGGGCCGACCCACTCGGCGTGCTCACTCCTGTCGGTCATCCCTGTCCTTCATCCCTGTCCTTCATCCCTGTCCTTCATCGCGGCCTCCCAGGCTGGCGGCGCGGTCCAGGTCGCGGAACCCGGCGGCGACGTCGACCGAGATCGTCCCGGCGTCGATCCGGACCGGGAACCGCACCAGGCAGACCGCCCGCGGGTTGATGCCGCGCCCGGTCAGGGCGTCGTACTGATATTGATGCGCGGCGCAGGTGATGACCCGATCATCGAGCTGGCCCTCGCTCAGCGCCACCCCGAGGTGCGCGCAGCGGTCCTCGTAGGCGCAGATCGCCTCGCCGATCCGGACCAGGAGGACCTTGCGCCCGCCCACGGTGCAGGACGCCATCTCGCCGTCCCAGAGCTCGTCCACCGCGCCGGCCGGCTCGAACGCCACGACTACTCGTCTTCCTCGGCGATGACGTCGACCCGGTCGAGCGGGCCGAGCCCGGCGGCGGCGATCGTGAGGTCCGGATCGAGCCGCAGTCCGTTGAAGTAGACGCCCGCCCGGGCGCTGGGCGCGACCCGCATGCACGCCGCCTCCTGCAGGCTCTCGGCGATGTCGGAGACCGCCTGATGGTCGTGGACCAGCACCACGAGCCCGATCGTGTCGCCGCGCAGGAAACCGAAGAGCGGCATCAACAAGGTCAGTCCTCCGCCGGGCGCCGCGCCGGCGACAGCCATGGGTAGCGCCCGCCGGCCACGTCCTTGCCCCAGCTCTCCTCGTTCAGCCCGAAGTAGTGGAGCAGCTCGATGAGGTTGCCCGGCGCCTCACCGGTCAGGATGCGCGCCACCACGTCCTTGTGCCCGGCGTAGCGGTCCGGCTCGGCGTCGAAGATGCGCGCGCACGGCTCGGAGCAGAAGACGTACTTGCGCCCGTCGCGCACGGCGGTCCGCGCGGTGTTCGCCTCGGGCGTCCCGCCGCACAGCACCAGCTGGCAGAGGTTGCAGAAGCCGACCGGGGTCGCGCCGTGGCTGTACCACTCCACGCCCGGGCCCGAGCGAGCCCAGCGCTCGGTGATGCGCTGCCACACCGGATCGAGCGCCGGCCAGGTGCTCGGGTAGTGATCGGCCAGCCAGGCCCGATCCTCCGGCCCGGGCAGGGCGAAGTCGAACCAGGCGGTCGCGCGGTAGGTGTAGGCGCTGGCGTAGACCATGTGGTGGTAGGTCTCGGTCTCGGCCAGGAACAGGTCCCAGTACCAGGGCCGGCGGAGGCCGAGCTCGTCGACCATCCGCTGGAACTGGTCGATCACCCACTCGTCGATGAACTGCTTGAACGACTGGCTGCGGTGGGCGACCGGGGTCAGGTAGTCCATCGCGAAGCCGGTCACCACCGCGAAGAACCGCCAGCTGCGCCAGAACCACTTGTCGAGCAGCGCCTGGGCGTACTCGCGGTCGTGCTGGACCAGGATCGACAGCACCGCCGGGCCGATCTGCGAGTGGCGGGCCTCGTCGGTCTGGATGCTGCGGAGCATCCGCTCGAACATGCGGTCGCCGACCCTGCGCGCCATCGTGGTGAGACCGATGAACTGCAGGTTGGTGAAGCCGGTCTCGAACACGAAGTTGGTGCCGATCGCGAACTCGATCGGGTTGGCCGCGATCAGGAGCTCGTCGACCATGTGGCGGGCGGCGATCGCGATCCAGTCGTTGGTGTGGAAGAACCGGTGGGTCCAGTCGAACTGCTCGTCCCAGGCGACCAGGTCGTGGAACACCAGCAGCGGCAGCTGGGTGTGGCGGAGCTCGTCGAGCGCGCCGAAGGTGGCCATGGTCCGCCACGCGCTGTCGCGGCCGAACCGGGCGGCGCGGAGGTTGCCGATGACCGCGGCGAACTCGGCCAGCGGCAGGGTGGCGCCATGCAGCTTGAGCACGTTCAGCCACGACGGATCCAGCTTCGCGTAGTCCTCGGGTCGGCCGACCGCCTCGCGGATCGCGCGCACCGACGTCTCCTTGGTGTGCTGGCCGGCCACGTACTCGCTGTACGAGGTTCGATACGGCTCGTCCCACGCGGCCCAGGCGGCGTGCGGCAGCCACGGCTCGCCGCTGGTCACCTCTGGAAACACTTCTCGCTCACCGACGTAGGAGTACTCCCAGTCCAGCTTGCGAGCGAGGTCGAGCCACTGCTCTCGCTTCAGCGTCACCGTCTCCCCCAGAGAGCAGTTGCTTCCGGCCACTCTACCCGAGCGCCCTGGGCGGCACAAGCCGGGGGGCCGCGGCCGGTTGACCTCGACGGGGCCCACCCGGCACTCTCGCTCCGAGGAGGCGCCATGAGATCGAGCACCGACGTCACGCATTACCGCTGGGAAGAGATGCCCAAGGAGCGCGTCACCGACAGCATCGACCGACGCCTGGTCACCGGGCAGCGGATCATGCTGGCCCACGTGTACCTGGCCAGGGGCAGCGTGGTCCCGCGCCACTCGCACGAGAACGAGCAGATCACGTACATCCTCGAGGGTGCGCTTCGCTTCACCATCGGCGAGGACGGCGCCCAGGAGATCGTGGTCCGCGCCGGCGAGGTGCTGCACATCCCGTCCAACGTGCCGCACGAGGCCGAGGCGCTCGAGGACACCCTCGACGTCGACGTGTTCAGCCCGCCCCGCCAGGACTGGCTGGACGGCACCGACGACTACTTCCGGCGCAAGTAGACGAGCGATGGACCTGGGAATCCGGGGCAAGGCCGCGCTGGTGACCGGCGCGAGCCGGGGGCTGGGCCGCGCCGTCGCCGAGGCGCTCCTGGCCGAGGGCGTCGACGTGGCGATCTCCGCGCGCACCGCCGCCGACCTCGATCGGGCGCGCGACGAGATGGTCGCGTCGACCGGCGGGCGGGTGGTCGCGATCGCCGGCGATCTGTCGACCGAGGCGGGCCCGGGCGAGGTGGTGCGCGCCGCGCTCGAGTCGCTCGGGCGGATCGACGTGCTGGTCCTCAACTCGGGCGGCCCGCCCGCCGGGCCGTTCGAGGCCCACGACCGGGGCGCGTGGCGGGCCGCGCTGGCCTCGAACTTCGAGAGCGCGGTCGAGCTGGTGCGCGCGGCGCTGCCCGGGATGAAGCAGCGCGGCTGGGGGCGGATCATCGCGATCACCTCGATCGCGGCCAAGCAGCCGGTGGACGGGCTCATCCTGTCGAACGCGTCGCGCGCGGCGGTGACCGGGTTCGCCCGCACCCTGGCCAACGAGGTGGCCGCGCACGGGATCACGGTCAACACGGTCCTGCCCGGTTACACCCGCACCCGGCGGGTGGAGACCCTGGCGGAGAACCTGGCCGCGGCGCGCGGGTGCGCGCCCTCGGAGGTGGTGGAGGGCTGGACCTCGCAGGTGCCGGCCGGGCGGCTGGGCGAGCCGGCCGAGCTGGGCGCGATGGTCGCGTTCCTCGCATCCGAGCGGGCCAGCTACATCACCGGCACGTCGATCCCGGTCGACGGCGGGTGGATTCGCTCGCTCCTGTGACGCGCGGCGGCGCGCTCAGCGGCCGAGAATCTCGAGCGCGCCGGCCTCGCAGTGAACGTCGACGGTGCCGATCGGATCGCCGGCGACCACCACGTCGTCCACGTGCATCTGGTCCCAGCCGCTGATCTGGATCCGGCGAGCGCGCCGCACCGGCAGCGACAGGGCGGCCTCCTCGCCGGCGATGCGGCGATCGAGGTAGGCGAGGATCTCGTCGCGGTGGTCCTCGGTCGCGGTGACCACGTCGAACATGCCGTCCGACGGGTCGGCGGCCGGCGCCAGCACCATGTTGGCGCCCACCGAGCAGATGTTGAGCACCTCGAGGAGGAGGTACTCGTCGTCGAGCGGCTCCCCGTCGACCGACAGCTTCCAGCGACGCGGCTTCAGGCGTGAAAGAACGTCACGGTAGCGGCGCACAGCGAGCGCGAGCTTCGAATCCGCCTCGGTGGTCTCGTCATGGGGCGGATCGCGGTCCATCGACAGGATCCCGCTGGTGATGAGCCCGCTGCCGATTCCCTCGATGAACCGGCTGGTCCCCCACTCCCCTCGCGCCACGCCGAGGTCGAACGGGCGCAGGCGCGAGCCGCTCCACCCCTCGACGACCTCGTCGACGGAGCCGACCACACCGAGACAGCTCGCGATGTTGTTGGCGGTCCCGAGCGGCAGCACCGCGAACGGGATGCTCTGGCCGAGGACCGATTTGACCACCCGCCACACCGTCCCGTCGCCGCCGGCGGCGACGACCAGGTCCAGCTGGTCCTCCAGCACGTGCTCGAAGTCCTTTTCATTCTCGAAGATATGGACCAGCTGGTGGCCCGCCTTCTCGAACACCCCTCGCAGGTGCGCGACCGAGACGCCGTCGCCCGCATCGGCGCTGTAGAGGAGAGAGAGCTTCACGTCGAGCACCTGTGGTTCATCGGACCCTGCCCAATTCAAGAGTCAGGCCGATCTTGACCGCGAGCGGACCGTCCGCCCGGCCGATCTGGCCAGCGTGTTGCAGGAATGTCTGCCATGCGCATTCTCGTGTCGAACGACGACGGCATCTACAGCCCTGGCATCGCGATCCTGGCCGAGGTGGCCTCCGAGTTCGGCACCGTGCGCGTCGTGGCTCCTGACGTCGAGCGCTCCTCCGCGGGTCACTCGATCACCGCCTCGCGGCCGCTCTCGTACCGACAGACCAACCTGCCCGGCCTCCAGGGCGTGAAGGACCTGACCGCGTACCGGGTCAACGGAACGCCCGCCGACTGCGTGGCGCTGGGCGCGCACCTCTGGGACAAGGTCGACGTCGTCCTGTCCGGTCTCAACATCGGCCTCAACCTGGGCAACTCGACCTGGCACTCCGGCACCCTCGCCGCGGCCAAGCAGGCCGCCCTGCTCGGCCTGCGCGGCTTCGCCATGAGCGCGCCGAGCGGCATGGAGCCAGATTATCAGCCCTACAAGCCGTGGATCCGGAAGGTGCTGAAGATCCTCCTGGCCGACACGTCCATGAGGCTCGCCAACGTCAACTTCCCCCGTCAGCCGCGCGGCGTGGTCTGGACCAAGACCTCGGTCCGCCTGTACGACGGCCGCATCGTGCCGACCAAGGACCCGCTCGGGCGCGAGCTGTACTGGTTCACGGTGAAGCCGATCGAGGGAGCCGAGGAGGGCACCGACCGCTGGGCGGTCGAGCAGGGCTGGATCTCGCTGACCCCGCTCCGCCTCGACCTCACCGACGAGGCCACCCTGGCCGACCTCCGCGCCCGGATCCCGCTCGACGAGGCGGTGGCCGCCGCCATCTCGCCGCCCCGCTCCTCGCCCGCCGACGTCAAGACCGTGCGCGAGGACGAGGACGAGGCCGCCGCCCCGCTCGACGAGAGCGCCTCGTCGGACGAGGCGAGCCCGTCCGGGGCGGTCGCCGCGACCGCCGAGGGCTCGGGCCGCATCCGCACCGCTCGCTGAGCCCGGCGTCCGCGCGCGCGACCCGCCCGGGGGACTCAAGCCGCGGGCCAGATGCGCCGAACCCCTGTCGGGAGACAGGCAGCGCTCCTCCTCGCCGCGCCCGGACGCTGCCGGGTGACCGAGAGGGGGAGACGATGACCGAGAAGATCCTGGCGGGCCTGCTGGGGGCCTTCGTGGCGGGCGCACAGGGCGGGTGCGCCCTCGACGACGCCGACAAGTGCGGCCCCCACATGGAGTTCTCGGACAGCCAGGTCTGCACCTGCGTCGAGAACGCGGTCGAGGTGACCGGCGGATGCGAGCCGTGCGCCCCCGGCGACGTGGTCGACGAGATGAACCAGGCGTGCGTGTGCCCCGCCGGTCAGACTCGCGACGGCGGCGGGATCTGCCGCGAGGTGGCCGGCCTGGGCGACCCGTGCAACGGCGACGATCTGACGTGCGACGATCCGCTCTTCAACCGCTGCGCCGTGGCGGTGGACGCGACCACCGGGTACTGCACGAGCAGCTGCGTCGACGATAGCGGGTGCGAGGCCGCGTACACCTGCGCGGTCTGGGAGGACGAGCCCTACTGCCGGACCTTCACCGGCGTCGGCCAGGCCTGTGAATCGAGCGACGACTGCGCCGGCAACGACGCCGGGTTCTGCGAGACCCTCCAGAGCCACACCTGCCAGATCGCCACCTGCACGGTCGGCATCGACGAGTGCCCGCGGGACAACATTTGCTGCGATCTGTCCAGCTACGGCCTCGGGACGCTGTGCTCGTCGCCCGAGGATTGCCCGACATGACCCGTTCGCCGCCGCTCGCCCTCATCGGGCTCGAGGCGCTGCTGGCGTCGCTGCTCGCCGGCACCGCCGCCGCCCAGCCGCCGGCGCCGCTGCCGCAGCCCGCCGTCGCGCCGTCACCTTCACCGCCGCCGCCGGTCGCCGCCGATGATGGCCTCGATGGCCTCGGCGACCTCGGCCTCGAACAGGCGCTGCCCGCCGAGGACGAGGCGCTCACGATCTACGGCTTCGCGGACGTGACCTACATGATGTACTTCCTGCACGACGACGCCGCCGCCGCGGCGCTCTTCCCCAAGGAGAATCGCTTCGCGGTCGGCAACCTCAACCTCTACGCCAGGAGGGCGCTGTCGGACAGCTGGCGCCTCCTGGCCGAGGTCCGCTTCCTGTATGCCCCCAACGGGGCGACCCACGACGACGGCACCATCGATCAGACGAGCACGAACGACCCGGCCGACTTCGATCGGCCGCTCAACTGGGGTGGCATCGAGATCGAGCGGGTCTACATCGAGTACGACGTCCACCCGCGGGTCACGATCCAGGTCGGCAGCTTCCTCACCCCCTACGGCATCTGGAACGTCGACCACGGCTCGCCGGCGATCATCGGGACCTCGCGTCCGTACGCCATCGGCGAGGCGCTGTTCCCCGAGCGCCAGACGGGGCTGCACGCGTACGGCACCCTGAATGTCGGCGAGTACACGGTCGGCTATCACGCCACCCTGTCCAACGGCCGCGGACCGTACGAGACGTTCCGCGACCTGGACCAGAACAAGGCGGTCGGCGGTCGCTTGACCCTCGAAGCGCCGTGGGCGGGGACCTTGAAGCTGGGCGCGTCGGCCTACGGCGGGCGATTCACCGATCGCGACTCCGACATCTCCGTCATCGAGGACGGCAAGCTGGTCAACACCACCCCGAAGGGGGTCAGCTACGACGAGCGGGCCTTCGCCGCCGACGCCCTGTGGACCCATGGCAGGTTCCATCTGCAGACGGAGATCATCACCCGGCACATCGCCTACCGGAACGGCGCCCGCGGCGTCTCCGGGTTCGGCGAGGGCTTCGCGCCCGATTCGTTCACCTACGGCACCTATGGCCTGGGCGCGTACCGCTTCGAGCGCTACTGGAACATCACCCCGTTCATCATGGTCGACTACTACCGGCCGATCGCGAGCCAGTACCTCGACACCATCGCCACGGTGGCTGCCGGCCTGAACTTCAGGCCGCTGCCCAGCGTGGTGCTGAAGGCGATGTACGGCGAGGGCTGGTTTCCGGGCGCCCCCGACCTGCTCGCCGATGTCCACCTCCGGACGATGGTCTTCCAGGTCGCGTGCATCTTCTAGCCATGCGTCGACCCATCCGCATCGGCCCGCTCCTCGTCGGGCTCCTCCTGTCGATCGCCGTCGCGGTCGAGCCAATCGGCCCGCGGGCGGCCGAGGCGGAGCCGGCGACCAAGAAGCGGCTCGTCGTCATCGTGGGCCGGGACTCGCCGGTGACCGATCTGAGCCGGATCGAGCTCAACCGCATGTTCACCGGCTCGGTCGTGTACGTCGCCAAGCTCCGGCTGGTCCCGTTCAACTTCCCGCCCGCTTCGCGCGAGCGGACGAGCTTCGACGGAACCATGCTCGGCATGTCGCCGGCCGAGGTCGGCCGGTTCTGGATGGATCGCAAGATCCGCGGCCAGAGCGGGGCTCCCCGCTCCCTGCCCGCCGCCTACGTGGTCAAGCTGGTCGCCAGGCTGCCCGGGGCGATCGGCTACGTGGCCGAGGACCAGCTCACGCCGGCGGTCAGGGCGATCCGCGTCGGCGGGCTCGCCTACACCGACGCCACCTACCCGTTGTTCCTCCAGTAGGAGCCGAAGCGGGTCAGCCGGAAGGCGCGGGCGCCAGGCGCAGGCGGCCGTCCACCGCGATGGCGCCCTGCCCCGGCTGGTGGACCACGACCGGGTTGAGGTCGAGCTCGGCCAGCTCCGGCATCGCCTCGACCAGCGCGCCGATGCGCAGGATGGTCTCGATGAGGGCGTCCCGATCGGCGGGCGGGGAGCCGCGGTAGCCGTCGAGGAGGGCGCGCCCCTTCAGCTCGTCCAGCATCTCGCGCGCGTCGAGCCGGGAGATCGGCGTCAGGCGAAAGGCCACGTCGCGGAACAGCTCGACCTCGACGCCGCCGAACCCGGCCACCAGGAGCGGCCCGAGCGACGGATCGGTGGTGACGCCGACCAGCGCCTCCACGCCGCGCGCGATCTGCTTCTGGACCAGGTAGCCGCCCGGCGCGAAGCCGGCCGCGCGAAGCCGCCGCGCCATCTCCTCCGCCGCCCGGCGCAGCGCGGCCGGCGACTCGAGCGAGAGCGCGACCCCGCCGGCGTCGCTCTTGTGGAGCAGCCCGGGCGCGACCGCCTTCAGCGCGACCGGATAGCCGATCTCCTCGCCGGCGACCAGGACCTCGTCCAGATCGATCCCGGTCGACCGGAACGGCGCCATCGCCACGCCGACCGCGGCGAGCAGCGCGAAGAGGTCGGTCGACGCGATCCAGCCGCCGCCCGGCATGTCGCGGCGCAGGCGATCGACGATGAGCCGCACCGCCTGCTCTTGATCGGGGTCGAGCGTGGCCCGCGGGGACACCGGCCGGGCCCGCCAGCGCCCGTAGCGCACCGCGGCGGCCAGCGCGATCGCGGCGTTCTCCGGGAAGCTGTAGGACGGGATCGCCCCGCGCGGGCCGCGCGACAGCTCGGCCGGGATCCCGCGCGACGACATGTAGACCGTGGCGATCGGCTTGTGGGCGGGCAGCGCGCCGGCCGCGCGCGCGATCGCGGCCGCGATCTCCTCGGGGCGCGTGACCAGCGGCGGCACGTAGATGGAGACGACCGCGTCCACCGCGTCGTCGGCGCCGACCAGCCCGATCACCTGCTCGTAGGTGGCCGCCGAGGCCGAGGCGATCATGTCGATCGGGTTGGACAGGCCGGCCTGGGCCGGCAGGATCGCGCGCAGCCGGTCCAGCGTCTCCTCCGACATCGGCGGCAGCGACAGCCCCTGCGCCTCGCACGCGTCGGCCAGGAGGATGCCCGGCCCGCCCGCGTTGGTGACCACGCCGATGCGCGGCCCCTTCGGCACCGGCTGGCTCGACAGCAGCGCGACCACGTCGAACATCTCCTCGAGCGTGCTGGTGCGGATGACACCGGCCTGGGCGAACAGCGCGTCGACGCCGACGTCGAGGCTGGCCAGCGCGGCCGAGTGGCTCGAGGCGGCCCGGGTGCCGGCCGCCGACCGGCCGGACTTGACCGCCACGATCGGCTTCACCCGCGCCACCGCCGGGGCCAGCCGGGCGAACTTGCGCGGGTTGCCGAGCGACTCGAGGTAGAGCACCACCACCTTGGTGCGAGGATCGTCCTGCCAGTAGGACAGAAGGTCGTTGCCGGACACGTCGGCCTTGTTGCCGACCGAGACGAAGTCGGCGATCCCGATGCGCAGCTTCTCGGCGTAGTCGAGCATCGCCAGGCCGAGCGCGCCGCTCTGGGTCAGCATCGACACGTTGCCGGCCGGCGGGAACACCGGGCTGAAGGTCGCGTTCAGCCGCACGGCCGGGTCGGTGGTCAGGACGCCCATGCAGTTGGGGCCGACCATGCGCATGCCGGCGCCGCGCGCGATCTCGCGCAGGCGATGCTCGGCCGCGCGGCCCTCGGGGGTCGCCTCCGCGAACCCCGAGCTGATGACCACCGCGCCACGCACGCCGGCGCGCGCGCAGTCCTCGAGCACGGCCGGCACCGCCGCGGCCGGGACCGCGATGACCGCGAGATCGACGCCGCCCTCGATCTCGCTGACCCGCGACACGCACGGGATCCCGGCGATCTCGGTCGCGATCGGGTGGACCGGGTGGATGCGGCCGGTGAACCCGCAGGCGACCAGGTTGTCGAGCAGCGCGCGGCCGATCGTGCCCACGGTCCGCGACGCCCCGACCACCGCGACCGAGCTCGGGGCGAAGAACACCCGGACGCTGTGTCCGGCGGCCTGGCGCTCGCGCTCCAGGCTCGCGCCGGCGAAGCGGTCGGTCTCGTCGACCGGAAACACCACGTGGTAGACGTCGTCGTCGAGCGCCTGCTTCAGCTCGAAGCCGCTGTCGGCGAAGACGCGCAACATCTGGGAGTTCTCGGCCAGGACCTCGGCCGAGAAGCGAGTGACGCCCAGGTCCTGCCCGATGCGGGCCAGGTGCTCGAGGAGGGCCGTGCCGATGCCGCGCCCCTGCTCCTGATCGACCACCGCGAACGCGACCTCGGCCGGCTCGCGCCCGCTCGCGTCGGTGAGGATGTATCGCCCGACCCCGACCATGTCGTCGCGGCCGTGCTGCTGGCGCACCGCGACCAGGGCCACGTGGTGGGCAAAGTCGACCTCGGTCATGTAGGCCAGCTCCGGCGCGCTCAGCCCGCGCTTGGCCGCCATGAACCGCTGGTGGACCGAGCGCGGGCTCAGGCGGCGAAACAGCTCGACCAGCTGCGGCTTGTCCGACGGCTCGATGGCGCGAACCACGATGGACTCGCCGTCGCGCAGGATGGCCTCGCGCCGGTAGTGGTGGAGATCTGGATCTGTCATGGGCTGCTCGATCCAGCCCCGTGCATTTCCCCGGCCAGCGGAGGTGCCTCGAGACGACCGCCTCTCGCACCATCCCGGCGCAGGACCTGCACCAGCGGCGTCAGGCGCGCACGCCCTGCACCTCCGGCGCGGCGCCCCGGCCGGCCCCCCGGGGTCATGACCCGTCGCGTGGCGGGCGGTCCCTGGCGAGCCCGTACTCGTGGAGCCGGTACTGGATCGTGCGGACGCTGATGTCGAGCAGCTCGGCGGCCCGCACCGTCGACCCATCGACCGCCTCCAGCGTCTTCAGGATGGCGAAGCGCTCCAGCTCGGCCATTGTCGCGCCGGGCATCGCGATCCCGTCCAGCGCGGTCCACGACGCCGCGGAGCCCGGGAGCTCCTCCTCGTCGATCGAGTCGGACTCGCAGAGGACGACCGCCCGCTCGACCGCGTTCTCCAGCTCGCGGACGTTTCCGGGCCAGCGGTAGCTGCGGATCTTGGTCCGGGCCCGGTCGGTGAAGCCGTCGATCGACTTGTGGTTCTCGAGCGCGAAGCGGCGCAGGAAGTGCTCGGCCAGGGTGAGGACGTCGCCTCCGCGCAGGCGCAGCGGCGGCATCTCGATGCCGACCACGTGGAGCCGGTAGTACAGGTCCTCGCGGAACCGGCCCGCCGCCACGTCGGCGGCGAGGTCGCGGTTGGTCGCGGCGACGATCCGCACGTCCACCTTGACCGACTCGTTGCCGCCGACCCGCTCGAACCGCCTCTCCTGAAGGACGGTGAGCAGCTTCACCTGGGTCGCGGCCGGGATCTCGCCGATCTCGTCGAGGAAGATGGTCCCCTCGCTGGCCTGCTCGAAGCGACCGACCCGCCTGCGCTCGGCGCCGGTGAAGGACCCCTTCTCGTGACCGAACAGCTCGCTCTCGAGCAGCGTCTCGGCCAGCGCGGCGCAGTGCACCTCGACGAACGGCCGGTCCGCGCGCGGGCCGAGCGCGTGGATGGCGCGGGCCAGCTCGCCCTTGCCGGTCCCGCTCTCGCCGGTGATGAGCACGGTCGCGCGCGACGGGGCGACCTGGCGGGCCACGCGATACACCCGCTGCATGACCGGGCTGGCGCCGAGCAGGCCCTGCACCCCCTCGCCCTGGCGCTCGCGCAGCTGCCGGCGGAGGTTCTCGTTCTCGAGGCGAACGTCGCGCTGCTCGACCGCCCGGGAGATCGCGAGCAGCAGCTCTTCGAGGTCGATCGGCTTGGTGACGTAGTCGGTGGCGCCGGCCCGCATGGCGTCGACCGCCGATCGAAGCTCGGCGGTGGAGGTCACCACGATGACCGGGAGGTGGCGGTGGCTCTCGTGCAGGCTCGCGATGAGCTCCATGCCGCCCATGATCGGCATGTCGAGATCGGTGATGACGACGTCGGGCGGCAGCTCGGCGAGGCGATCGAGGGCCGCGGCGCCGTCGGCGGCGAGGTCGACCTCGTAGCCGTGGGCCCGCAGCAGCTCTCTCAGCGCGGTCCGCGCGCCGGCCTCGTCATCGACCACCAGGGCTCGAACCGGAGAGGTGCGCATACCACGAACTGTACTCTCACGGTCGGATGGCGACCTTGATGACGCCCTCGCGCCGGTCGCCGAAGAGGGCGTAGGCCTCGCCGATGTCGGCCAGGGAAAAGGAGTGGGTCAGGAGCGGGGTGAGATCGAGCTTCTTGCTCCGGACCATCTCCATGAGCCGGCGCATGCGCTCCTTGCCGCCCGGGCACAGGGTCGTCACGATCCGGTAGTCGCCCAGGCCGGCCGCAAAGGCGTCGTAGGGGACCTGGAGCTTGCCGGAGTAGACGCCGAGGCTGGACAGGGTGCCGCCCGGGCGCAGGCAGCGGAGGGCGCTCTCGAAGGTCTGCGGGGTGCCGAGCGCCTCGATCGCGACGTCGGCACCGCCGCCGGTCAGCCGCTTCACCTCGGCGGGGACGTCCTGCTGCTGGTGATCGAGCACCACGTCGGCGCCCATCTGGCGGGAGAACCGGCGCCGGGTCTCGTCGCCGTCCACCCCGATGATGAGGGCGGCTCCCATGAGCCTGGCCCCCGCGGTGGCGCACAGCCCGATCGGACCCTGGGCGAACACCACCACCGCGTCGCCGATGCGGACCCCGCCCGACTCCGCCCCGGAGATGCCGGTCGACGCGATGTCGGACAGGAGGACGACCTGCTCGTCGGTGAGCTCGGGCGGGATCGGCGCGAGGTTGGCCTGCGCGCTGGGGATGCGCACGTACTCGGCCTGGGTGCCCTGGATGGTGTTGCCGAGCCGCCAGCCGCCGATCGCCTCGTAGCCGTCGCCGTGGCCGCACTGCGACGGGTGGCCGGACAGACAGGCGCGGCACTGACCGCAGGGCGTGATCGCGCCGACCAGCACTCGATCGCCGACCGAGTAGCCGGTGACGCCGGGCCCGAGCTCCTCGATGACGCCGACCGGCTCGTGTCCGATCACGCGACCCGGCTCGACCGGGTACTCACCCCTGACGATGTGGAGATCGGTGCCGCAGATGGTGGTGAGGGTGATGCGGACGATCGCGTCACCGGCCCCGGCGCGCGGACGCTCGACCTCCTCGATTCCAAACTTGTCGGTGCTTCGGAAGACGTTTGCTTTCACGGATCACCCCTTCGCGTTCGATTTCCCGCCGGCCGGTTGATGCGCACCAGGCGCCACACCAGCTTGGACAGCTCGGCGACGCTGACCGGGATCATGCCCAGCGCCAGGGCCACGCCCCAGGTGGCCGGCGTGGCGTCGGCCAGGCCGAACAGCTCGCGGGTGGCCGGCACCTGGAGAAGCGCGATCTGGAGCAGGATCGATCCGGCCACCACGACGAGCAGCTTGATGTTGGTGAACGGGCCGACCTCCCAGAACAGACGGGTCGGGCTGCGCGCGGCCAGCGCGCGGAGGACCTCGCTGAACACCAGCGTGGTGAAGGCGACCGTGCGGGCCGCGGCCAGCCCCTGGTCGCGCAGCACCCAGCCGAACGTGGCCAGGACCACCGCCCCCTCCAGGAGCCCGATCGCCGCGATCCGGGTCCACTCGGGTCGCCCGAGGATCGGCTCGTCGCGCCGGCGAGGCGGGTGGGCCAGCGCGTCGCGCGGCGCCGGATCCATGACCAGGGCCAGCGCCGGGAAGCCGTCGGTGGCCAGGTTGATCCACAGGAGGTGCAGCGGCAGCAGCGGCAGCGGCCAGCCGATCAGCGCGGCGCCGAGCATGACCAGGAGCTCGGCGGCGTTTCCGGCCAGGAGATAGACCAGGGTCTTGCGCACGTTCTGGTAGATCCCGCGCCCCTCCTCGACCGCGGCGACGATGCTGGCGTAGTTGTCGTCGGTCAGCACCATGTCGGCCGCCTCGCGGGTGACCTCGGTCCCGGTCCGGCCCATCGCCACGCCGATGTGAGCCTCGCGCAGGGCGGGCGCGTCGTTGACCCCGTCGCCGGTCATCGCCACCACCTCGCCTCGCCCCTTCAGCTCGCGGACGATGTGGAGCTTGTCCTCGGCGGTGGCGCGGGCGTGGATGATGCCGGCGGGATCGTCGCCGTGGCCGATGAGGCCGAGCTCCTGGCCGATGGCGTGCGCGGTGACCGGGTGGTCGCCGGTGATCATGACCGTCTGGATGCCGGCCCCGCGCGCGCGAGCGATCGCCTCGATCGCCTCGCTGCGCGGCGGATCGGCCAGGCCGACCAGCCCGCGCAGGCGCAGCTGCCGCTCCTCGGGTCCGGTCCCGGTCGCGATCGCCAGCACTCGCAGCCCGCGCCGCGCCATGGCGGCGTTCGCCTCGACCGCGCCGGCCAGTCCCTCGCCGCAGCGCTCGAGGACGACCTCGACCGCGCCCTTCAGGTAGAGGACCCCGTCCGCGCGCAGGATCGACATGCGCCGGCGGTCGGAGTCGAACGGGCTCACCTCCACGCGCGGCCGGTCCCGCTCGATGTCGGCGCGCCGCACGCCGCGCGCCGCGGCGGCGACCAGGAGCGCGATCTCGGTCGGATCGCCGGTGCCGGATCGCCCGTCCGGACCGAGCTCGGCGTCGCAGCAGGCGGCGGCGGCCGCGAGCACCGCGTCGTGGTCGTCGCCCCACACCTCGCGCACGGTCATCACCCCGGAGGTGAGGGTGCCGGTCTTGTCGGTACAGATGACCGTCGCGCAGCCGAGCGTCTCGACCGCCGGCAGCCGGCGAACCAGCACGTGGCGGGCCGCCATGCGCTGGACCCCTACCGCGAGCGCGATGGTGACCACCGCCGCCAGCCCCTCGGGTACGGCAGCCACCGCCAGGGAGACCGACGACAGCAGCAGCTCCAGCCACGGCTGCCCGCGCAGCGCGCCGAGCGCGAAGACCGCCGCGACCACGCCGAGACAGAGAACCAGCAGCAGGCGCGCCACCTGCTCGAGGCGATCCTGCAGCGGGGTGCGCGGCTCCTCGGCGGTGCCGAGCAGGTGGGCGATGCGGCCGAGCTCGGTGGCCATGCCGGTCGCGGTGACCTCGGCCAGCGCGGTGCCGACCGCGATCGAGGTGCCGAGGAAGACGGAGTCGGTCCGCTCGGCCAGCGGCGTGCCGTCCGGCAGCGCGCCGACCCGCTTGTCGACCGCGGCGCTCTCGCCGGTGAGCGGCGCCTCGTTGACCCGCAGCGAATGCACCTCGACGACGCGCGCGTCGGCCGCGACGATGTCTCCCCCCTCGAGCAGGAGGAGGTCGCCGCGCACCACCTCCGCGGCCGGGACCACCAGGGCGACGCCGTCGCGGCGGACCCGCGCCCGCGGCGCGGTCATCGAGCGCAGCGACAGCACCGCCCGCTCGGCCCGCGCCTCCTGGATGAACCCGATGATGCCGTTCAGGACCAGGATGGCGGCGATCGCGATGGCGTCAGCGACCTCACCGAGCAGCGCCGAGACGACACAGGCGCCGAGCAGCAGCCACACCATCGCGCCGCTGAACTGCTGGACGAAGATGCGCCAGCGCGGGGTCGGCCCGCCTCGATCGAGCTCGTTCGGTCCGTCGGCGGCGAGCCGACGCGCGGCCTCTGCCGCGCTCAGCCCGGCGGGCGGATCCGGCGCATCGGTCGTCGTGGTCGGGATGGCGGCGGGCTCATCGGGGCGGATCGCTCTGGCATTCACCGACGAGCTCCCCGCCGCGACGGTCCGCCCGGCGCCGGCCATGGGTGTCCTGGCTTCCATCGCCGATCGGTGGTCCAGCATGGACCGTGCCACCGTGCGTTCACCTTCCACCCGCCCCGGCAGGTCGGGGACCGGCGCGTCGGTCCGGCCTAAGCTACCGCTGCCGGTGCCGGAACGCGGCCGCCTTGACCCGGTTCTGACAGGTGGTCGAGCAGAAGCGACGACTGCCGTTCCTGGACACATCGACGAACACGCGGTCGCAGTCGGCGTCCTCGCAGGTGCCGAGGCGGGAGGCGTGCCCGGCGCCGATCAGGCGAGCCAGGCCCTCGGCGCAGACCGCGGTCCACATCGGGACCAGGGCGGCATCGACCGGGTGGTGGTGCAACCGCCACTGTCCGTCCTCTCTGGCCAGGTGCGGGTGGGCCGGGTGGCGGGCGAGGAGGCGGTTCAGCCGCGACGCCGCCGCGTCGACGTCGCCGCCGGCCAGGTCGTCGAACACGTCGCGCAGCCGGCGCGCCAGCGCACCGAAGCCGGGCACGTCGCCGACGCCGAGCTGGGCCACCGACGGCGGATCCACCGCGAGCACCTCGGCGAGGGCGGGCACGATCCCGCTCCCGGCCGCCGATCTGCCACGCCCCCGCCCCACCGCGAGCACGTTCACCAGGCCCACCGCCACCAGAACACCGGCGTCGGCGTAACTGTCTAGTTGAACTTGACCAGTCATCGCGTCACGAGTAGCGTC